>CATBDC010000019.1 GCA_949502235.1 uncultured Lachnospiraceae bacterium
TTTATTTGACTGTATTTTCCTAAAAAATATGGCGTTAACTCCTAAACACGGGCCTGTCCGGAACAACAGGATATTCAACCGGCAACCACCTTCACTTCCAGGTAGAAGAAAACGGCAGGGCCGTAGACCCGATCAAGTACCTTCAGGAAGAAAACACAGAAACCGTGAAGATGCGTGAAAAGGTAAAAGTAGATATCAATAAAATCATAGAGAACATAAAACAAAGATAGCATTGGGGACGGGGTAAAATGAAAAATACTCCGTCCCAGATTCATTTTACCGTGTCCCTTTTTGACTTTTACCCTGTCCCCTATTGTACCGTCATCAAAGATATGTTATAGTGATAAACACGTATAAAATGTATTTCATTTTTCAGAAGGCGATAATCTAACTGCCGGAAAATTCTAAGCTTTTTAGCATCATGTATTCGGAAGCTTCGCATCGAAGAAATGACCCGATAACATTGAGGAATTTAATTATTAATTAAACAGAAAAAGAAGGAGGAGTGTTTATGTGTATGACAAATGTATACCAGAAGCTGGACGGCGCACGGGGAGTTTTTGGTGATGTAAAGCCCCGGAACGAGGTGCTTGAGCAGATTCAGGGCAGCCCGGTGGTTTATGAGGAATTTTTGAGGCTGCGGCCAGAATTTCAGGAAAGGTTTATCCAGTTCTGCATGGGAGTGCGTGGCGTGCAGATGACGTATGATCCGTTTTTTATAAAGATATTTGACGCAGAGATTCACCCGGAAAGGCTGTCAAGGTTTCTATCGGAGGTATTGGGCCGCCGTCTAAAGATAAAGCGCATGCTGCCAAATGAACATAAACTGATAACAGATAGAGGGTCTCTCCTGATTATGGATATGCTGGTGGAGTTTGAAACCGGAGAGCTGGCGGATGTGGAGATCCAGAAGGTGGGGTATCGATTCCCGGGACCGAGGACTTCCTGTTATTCATCGGATATGGTAATGCGCCAGTATGAAAGGATAAGGAGCGCAAAGGGAAAGAATTTCTCATATAAGGATCTCAAAAAGGTATATACGATAGTGCTGATGGAGGACAGCAGCAAAGAGTTAAAGGCAGTACCAGATTTTTATATCCACAGGGGCAGATGCGAGTTCGACACAGGGCTTAAGATGGAGCTATTAGAGGAATTTTATTTTATTTCACTTGATGTTTTTCTTCGTATCATGGATAATAGAGGAAGAGAAGCAAAGGTGAGCGAACTGGAGGCATGGCTTTATTTTATCGGCTCGGATAAGGTGGAACATATACAGAAGGTGATAAAAAGCTATCCATGGTTCGCTAAGATGTATGAGGAGATAGGCGAATTCCGCCGTCATCCCGAGGAGGCGATAAGGATGTTTTCGGATGCATTGAAGATTTTAGATGAGAACACGGTGCAGTATATGATTGATGAGATGAAGCAGGAGATAGATGAAAAAGATGCAATGCTGGATGAAAAAAATGCAATGTTGAATGAAAAGGATACAATGTTGGATAAAAAAGATGCAATGCTGGAGGAAAAAGACACAATGTTGGAGGAAAAGGATGGAACAATAGAAGAATTAAAAAAAATGGTAAAAGAATTGCAAAAAGAATTGCAGAGAAGGATTCATTAGAAAACCAGGCAATTTGGGGCGGAATCAAATTAAAAGGATCCGTCCCTGAATGAAATGTATATCAAAGATATGCTATAGTGATAAAAATACACGATTCAAACGGCGGTGCTCTAGCCGCCAAGAAAAATCTAAGCTTTTTAGCATCATGTATTCGGAAGCTTCGCATCGAAGAAATGACCCGATAACATTGAGGAATTTAATTATTAATTAAACAGAAAAAGAAGGAGGAGTGTTTATGTGTATGACAAATGTATACCAGAAGCTGGACGGCGCACGGGGAGTTTTTGGTGATGTAAAGCCCCGGAACGAGGTGCTTGAGCAGATTCAGGGCAGCCCGGTGGTTTATGAGGAATTTTTGAGGCTGCGGCCAGAATTTCAGGAAAGGTTTATCCAGTTCTGCATGGGAGTGCGTGGCGTGCAGATGACGTATGATCCGTTTTTTATAAAGATATTTGATGCAGAGATTCACCCAGAAAGGCTGTCAAGGCTTCTTTCGGAGGTATTCGTTTCCGAAATCCTAAAACTCCAGGGCTCTGCTCATTTTTCTACGAAAAATGGCTGCTTTTCGGTGTTTTCGCGTCCCAAAGTCATGCTTTTTCATGCAGGCATGAAACGCATGACCTTTTGACACTTGTATCATATCATGGATAATAGAGGAAGAAAAGCAAAGGTGAGAGAACATGCTGCTAGTTCTCCATATCTGTAACTTTATATCTCAAGATAGTTTTTAAATTGGTTTTCTCTGTACGGTTAGCATTATTCAAATATATTTCACGGTGTTCTTTTCCCATACGCTTATATCCGAGTTCCATACAATATCCGTCCATAATCTCAAATGACGCAGGCTCATCATCAAACGCTCCTTTATGCAATATTTGAATGCATCTGCCATCGCAGATTGTTTCAAAAGAAATATCTGTCAGATACAGAATATTTTTCCTCGCCTTTACTGTCTCTAACGCATTATCAAACATTTCTCTGGAAATAAAATCCGGTTGCCGTATCATGATGCGATACTGCAATTCTTCTTTTACCAAATATTCTTTTTCAGAATCCATGCTCCATATTCCCTCTAATGGATATACGGTATAATCTGTTATTTCGTTGTTCTTTGGGACAGCTGCTTTATATGCCATCTTAATTTTATAAGCTACCGAAAACAGGGCGGCAACCTTATCTGAAAAGATTTCATCATTAGGATTTCCTCTGCCAGAAAGAATGATATATTTTTGAGCGGGAATATCAAGCACGCAAGGTTTTGCTTTTACACCATATATTTCTTTCTCATGCTTTTTCCATTCATGTTTCATTTTCAGCCCTCACTTTCTCAAATAAAATTTACAGGCAAATTATATCACGCTTATGCTGACACCCTATGTCAAGTTTTATATTTTTCATAGATTTTCTGTGCCTGTTCTGCCACGATGTCTTTCAGATATACAGGCTCTATAATATCTACCTGCGTTCCAAATGACAATAAATACCCTATGAGCCATTCATCTTCTGGCATTTGGGCAGATACGATTAAATCCCCATTTTCTTTTTTGCTTACCATCGTTTTGTCAAACTCATCGTAAACACGGTATGACATATTTTTCGGGAAACGCAGTACGATTGTATTGTAAGTATGCTTCAATGTTTCATCTAATTCTGGAAAAGAGCTTTTGCAAAAGCCTTCCGTGAGAACTTCAAAATCTATGATACGGGTCAGCTTAAAAATACGATAATCCTGTTTTTCCGTACAAAATGCTTTTAAGTACCATGACATAGACTTATATGACATTTTTAGCGGCCTAACAACTCTTTCGCTAATTGTTCCGTAGGAATTTGCATAAGTTATTTTTACGCACTTTTGATAAATTATCGCTGATTTTAGCAATTCAAATTTCTCATTGTCAGTTCCCTTGTTGCCCCATCTGGAAAAATCTACTTCAAGCCAGTTTTCCGAACTGATACAAAAGATTGCAGAAAGCTTTTGCAATGTTTGATTGATGCCAATATTGTTAGTAAGATTGATGCTTTGCAGGGCTGTTAGAATTTCCTGCTTTTCTTCTTCAGACAGCACTGCTTTATCTAAAACAAAATCACTCATTAAATGAATGCCACCGTTTCGCCCAGCTTCTGCATAAATAGGAATACCTGCACCACTCAAAGCATCAATATCTCTGTAAATTGTCCTTACAGATACTTCAAATTTTTCTGCTAATTCTGGAGCAGTAGCCTGTCCTTTATCAAGTAAATGATACACAATCTTAAATAATCTGCTTTCCTGCATTGCCAAGTCCTCCTTTGATAATAGAATACTAGCAAAATCCTGACGCCGTATGTCAACATTTATTATAATCAATTCTTTATACGGTATCAACTGACTAAGTATGGTTATTGCTCACACCTGAATCATTTTCTTACGTACTTTGCAGTAAATGCAAAGTCCTGTGTGAACAGAAACCCAAGTATGTTACTGTTCACTCCGTTCACAGTAACCTTCGCAAATCCATTTAAAATTCGCTTCGCGAATGGGATTTGCTCACACCTGAATCACTTCCTTACGTACTTTGCAGTAAATGCAAAGTCCTGTGTGAACAGAAACCAAGTATTTCTATGTGTACAATATATTGTTGTTTTGTATTGACGGGGAACAACTTATAGTGTTATTATAGATAGGCAGACGAATTTTAGACATCATTTAGACAGCAAACAGAAAGGGGAACTGGATTATGTATCAGGTTGCAAAGCGCGATGGACAGATTGCAGATTTTGCATTATCGAAGATATCTGTCGCGATTGAGAGGGCTTTTCAGGCGCAGGATAAAGAATATAATCAGGATATTATAGATTTACTTGCATTAAAGGTAACAGCGGCGTTTGCGCCGAAGGTAAAAAACTCACTTATCGGAGTAGAAGACATTCAGGACAGTGTTGAGGAGATTTTAATCAAGGCGGGCTATGCGGATGTGGCCAAGGGCTATATTCTGTATAGAAAGCAGAGGGAGAAGATCCGCAATTTGAATTCCACTATGCTGAACTATAAGGACATTGTGGACAGCTATGTAAAGGTCACAGACTGGCGTGTAAAGGAGAATTCCACGGTCACTTATTCTGTTGGGGGGCTGATTTTAAGCAATTCCGGCGCTATCACGGCAAATTACTGGCTGTCGGAGATCTATGACGAAGAAATAGGCCAGGCCCACAGGGAGGCGGATATCCATATCCATGATCTGTCCATGCTGACAGGATATTGTGCCGGCTGGTCTTTAAAGCAGCTGATTAAGGAGGGCTTAGGAGGCATCCCGGGGAAGATATCCTCCTCACCGGCAAAGCATTTAAGCGTGCTCTGCAATCAGATGGTAAATTTCCTTGGTATCATGCAGAACGAATGGGCAGGCGCACAGGCATTTTCCTCCTTTGACACCTATGTGGCGCCATTTGTAAAAGCGGATAACCTGTCCTATCCCGAAGTGAAAAAATGTATCGAATCCTTCATTTACGGGGTAAATACGCCGTCCCGCTGGGGCACACAGGCTCCATTTTCAAATATTACCCTTGACTGGACCGTGCCGAATGATCTGGCGGCTCTTCCTGCAATTGTGGGCGGCAGGGAAATGGACTTTACCTATGCGGACTGCAAGAAAGAGATGGATATGGTCAACAGGGCATTTATAGAGATTATGATAGAGGGTGATGCCCACGGCCGCGGATTCCAGTATCCGATACCGACCTACTCCATTACCAGAGATTTTGACTGGTCAGATACATTAAACAACCGCCTTTTGTTTGAAATGACAGCGAAATACGGTACGCCTTATTTCTCAAATTACATTAACAGCGACATGGAGCCAAGCGATGTCAGAAGCATGTGCTGCCGCCTGCGCCTGGATCTGCGCGAGCTGCGCAAAAAATCCGGCGGCTTTTTCGGAAGCGGCGAGAGTACGGGCTCTGTAGGTGTGGTTACCATCAATATGCCGCGGATTGCTTACCTTTCAGCAGACGAGAAGGAATTTTTCAAGCGGCTTGATAAGCTGATGGATATTTCCGCCCGTTCCCTTCATGTAAAACGTACGGTCATCACAAAGCTTCTTGACGAGGGCTTATATCCGTATACAAGACGTTATCTTGGAACCTTTGAGAACCATTTCTCCACCATCGGCCTTCTGGGAATGAATGAGGCCGGGTTAAACGCAAAATGGATCGGCAAGGATATGACTCATAAGGAGACACAGGAATTTTCCAGGAAGGTGCTGAACCACATGAGGGAGCGCCTGTCCTCTTATCAGGAGGAATACGGAGATCTGTACAATCTGGAGGCAACTCCGGCAGAGTCTACAACCTACCGTTTTGCAAAGCATGACAAGGAGAAATATCCTGACATTATCACTGCAGCAGAATGTAACGGCACGCCTTATTATACAAACAGCTCCCACCTGCCGGTAGGCTATACGGAGGATATTTTTGAAGCGCTGGATATTCAGGATGAGCTGCAGACCCTGTATACATCAGGAACCGTATTCCACGCCTTCCTCGGAGAAAAGCTTCCGGGCTGGCAGTCTGCGGCGTCCCTGGTGCGCAAGATTGCCGAAAATTACAGGCTGCCCTATTATACCATGTCGCCCACCTACTCGATCTGCAGAAATCACGGGTATATTACCGGCGAGCACTATACCTGTCCGGAGTGCGGGGAGACGACAGAGGTTTACAGCAGGATTACCGGCTACTACCGTCCGGTGCAGAACTGGAATGACGGGAAGGCACAGGAATTTAAGGACAGGAAGGTATATGATGTTACACATGTTAAGCCTGCGGTAAAGGAAAAGGATAAGGCTATGGAGGCGGATATCAGGGAGATACCGTCAGAAGGAGAGACAAAGAAGCTTTTGTTTACTACCAAGACATGTCCCAACTGTGTGATAGCAAAAAATGCGCTCAATGACGCACATGTGGATTATGAAGTGATTGATGCCGAGGAGCATAAGGATCTGGCGAAGAAATATAAGATCATGCAGGCGCCCACCCTTGTATTAATAAGCGATGGAGGAGTGGAAAAGCTGACGAATGCATCGAACATTAAGAAATACGCGGAAGGCTAGAGGAAAAAGTATAGAACGGCGGGGCTGCTTCCTATTGGAGCAGCCCCGCCGTCATTCTGTTAGTCTCTATCCTTTGGCATAGATTGGAAGATATTTTTAACCCGTCTGTAGATATTACTAGCGTCAAGCCCGTATTTTTCAAGCAGCACGGGGGCAGGACCGGATTCGCCGTATACGTCATTGATGCCGATTTTAAGCACTCTGCAGGGGTAATTTTCGCCTAGACAGTCACATACAGCGCTTCCGAGACCGCCGATAACGGAATGTTCCTCAACAGTAATTATCCGTCCTGTCTCTTTTGCAGCTGCAATGATTAGTTCCTCGTCAAGCGGTTTGATGGTATGGATATTAATGACTCTTACATGGATTCCGTCAGACTCAAGCTTTCCGGCGGCCTCTAAGGAAGCAGAGACACATAATCCGGTGGCAACAATAGCCGCGTCATTTCCCCTCTTTAAGGTAATTCCTTTTCCAAGCTCAAATTTATAATCAGGCTGATCATTGATGACCGGAACAGCGAGCCGTCCGAAGCGCAGATAGACCGGGCCCTTATGCTCATAGGCCGCCTTTACGGCAGCATGTGCCTCCACGTCATCAGAAGGGCTTATGACAACCATGCCGGGGATTGTGCGCATCAGGGCAATATCTTCATTACACTGGTGGGTGGCGCCGTCTTCACCTACGGAAATACCGGCGTGGGAGGCTCCTATTTTTACATTCAGGTGAGGGTAGCCGACAGAATTTCTTACCTGCTCAAAGGCGCGTCCTGCGGCGAACATGGCAAAGGAGCTGGCAAAAGGAACCTTCCCTGCGGCAGCAAGTCCTGCGGCCACGCCCATCATATTGCCCTCTGCGATTCCGCAGTCAATAAACCTGTCAGGAAATCCCTTCTTAAAGATGCTGGTTTTTGTCGCGGCAGCAAGATCCGCGTCAAGAACAACAATATCATCATGCTCTTTCCCGAGCGCGGCCAGGGCCTTCCCATAGCTTTCCCGTGTTGCGATTTTCTTTACCTCTGACATAATGCTTCACCTGCCCTTTCTAATTCTTCCATAGCCTTCTGGTACTGTTCATCATTCGGTGCGGTTCCGTGCCAGGAAACCTGGTTTTCCATAAAGGAAATGCCCTTTCCTTTTATCGTTTTCATGACAATGGCAGTTGGCATACCTTTTACATTTCTTGCCTCATCAAAAGCTTTTTTCAGCTGGCTGAAGTCATTTCCGTCTGCTACATTCACCACATGGAAATTAAAGGCCTCAAATTTTTTGTCAATAGGATAGGGAGAATTGATATCCTCAATGGCTCCGTCAATCTGAAGTCCGTTGTTGTCGATAATCGCAACAAAATTATCTAATTTATGGTGTCCTGCCAGCATGGCCGCTTCCCATACCTGCCCCTCCTGGATTTCACCGTCTCCGAGGAGCGTGTAGGTACGGTAGGAAGCCCCATAAAGCTTCGCAGCCAGCGCCATGCCCACAGCGGCAGAGATTCCCTGGCCCAGGGAGCCGCTTGACATATCAACCCCCGGGATATGCTTCATGTCAGGATGTCCCTGCAGGATGGAGCCGGGCTGACGGAGCGTAGTGAGGGTGGATACAGGAAAATATCCACGAAGCGCAAGCACTGCATAGAGCCCCGGAGCCGTATGCCCTTTCGAGAGCACAAAGCGGTCACGCCCCGGATCCTTTGGATTTTCGGGGTCTATATTCATTTCTTCAAAATATAAATAGGTAAATAGCTCCGCAGAGGATAAGGAGCCCCCGGGATGGCCTGCCTTTGCACTGTGGACCGAAGTAAGGATACCTTTCCGCACCTCATTTGCAGTCATCATAAGTTTCTGTTTATCCATTTGTTTCCTCCTTAAGTTGAATACTTAATCAATATAGTTAATGTTAACTATATAATATAAAAATATTTTAAAGCCAGGAATTTAAAATGTCAATTAGCACTTATGCACAAAATTCCGTTACTGTTTACTACGTTCACAGCAGCCTGCAAAAATTCAATTAAAATTGCCTTTGGCAAATTTCATACAAATACTGGACAATTAGCCCATATTAGGCTATTCTAAGTACTGGTAGTAGAAATTACTTTACCGATAACTTAAATGTTCCTTGATATTTTAGGAAAAGGAAATCCCATCCGGAAAGCGTATTTTAGGTGGGATTGGGAAGGTTACCGTGAACGGAGTGAACAGTAACTGCGGAGGAAGAGATAGCATGAGAAATGAGAAGGTCGATATTGTTGTTATCGGCAATATTGTGAGGGAAACGATTTTTCTGACAGATAAAATTATAGGCCCGGTGCTGGGAAGCCCCTGTGCCTACACAAGTCTTGCTCTGGCAAAGGCCGGGAAGGCAGTGGGAATTGTTACTTACTGCGGGGAAGAGATGCAGAAGGTCATTACAAGAGAGCTAAGGCTTGTGGATACGACAGGATGTATTCCGTATCTGTATACAACGGAGAACCACCTGATTTACCAGGAGGAGGAACGAAACAGGGTAGAATATTTCAAAGTGGCGCCGGTTATTCATTATGATGTCATACCAGAAGAATATCTGGAGGCATCCGTTTTTTTCATTTGTCCCATGGATTTTGAGGTTGATGTTGAGATTTGTGAAAAGCTAAGCAGGGCCGGAAAGAAAGTGATTGCGGACCTGGGGGGATATGGGGGGACAACCTCCTATAATCATTTTTCTATTGGGACAAACAGAGGAAGAAAGCTGATTGAAGATTTGTGTAATAATGCATTTATTATAAAAGCAAGCCAGGACGATCTGCGGTATCTTATGCCGGATATGGAGATAGAGGAATGTCTGGAATATCTGGTTTCCAGGGGGCCGGCCCATGCGGTTGTCACTATGGGTTCCCGGGGAGCTGCATATTTAAGCAGGGGCAAAAAGACAGTATTTTCAGGCAGCTTTCCTACAATGGAGAGCCAGGAAAAGAACCTGACAGGGGCCGGGGATGCATTTTCAGCAGGCCTCATTGTCTCTATGGATGAAGACAAGGAGGACATAGAACGGGCGGTTCGGTATGCAAACAGCATGGCGTCCCTGATTCTGGAGGAAAAGGGCGGATGTGTGGAAACAAGGATGCCGATTGACCGCATGGTAAGGCTTCGGATGGAGGGAAAATTATAGTATGAAGAGGGTTACACGATTAAAGGATCTGGCAGAAGGCCTGGGAGTAAGTATTACGACAGTGTCAAAGGCTTTAAATGATCATCCGGATATTTCTGCAAAAAGAAAAAAGGAAATTCTGGATTATGCGAAGGAAGTTAATTATATACCTAACCAGGTAGCAAGAAGCTTCAGACAGCAGAGAACAAAGATGATCGGTATTGTTATCAGTGATAACTCCAATCCCTTTTATGCAAGAGTTATCCGCGGAATCGAGGAAACACTGTCTGTACACGGCTATCACTGTGTTGTTATGAACAGTCACGAGGATGTGGACAAGGAGATACAATTTATCGGAGAATTAAGAGGCCTCAATGTGGCAGGAGTGATATTAACACCTGCGTCAGGAAACAAGAAGAGCCGTGAGCTCCTTAAAAACTATGACATTCCCTATGTCCTGGTGAACCGTTACATTGAGAGGGATGAGGATACCTATGTAGTACTGGATGACGAACAGGCGGCCTATATGACTGCCAGACATCTGTGCAGCTATGGAAATGACAAAATATTTTTCCTGAATTTCCTGCCGGGAGTCTCCTCCGCGCAGAACCGGCTGGCGGGTTATAAAAGAGCCCTGAAGGAATGTGGGTTCTCTTATGAATCAAATATGGTGGTGTCAGGATGTACAAACCAGACGGACGGATACGAGAGTATGAAGAGAATACTGGAAAAAAACAAGCCTCCCTTCTGCGTCATGTGCTACAGCGACTATATAGCCATCGGCGCTATCTGTGCCATTCAGGAAAGAGGCTTTCATCTGCCCCATGATGTGGCATTATGCGGGAATGATGATATAGGGATTCTTTCCTTCGTAAAACCAAGACTTACAACAATCGGCGCTCCAAAGCTTCGGATGGGCATCGCAAGCGCGGAGCTTCTGATAGAGCTTTTAGAATCAAGGCAGGAAGAGACTGAAGAAGAGATAAAAAAAGAAGAAAAGCATATTGTAATGAAACCAGAACTCATTATAAGAGAAACCTCTTAGGGGACAGGGAGATCTGAATCTGGGACGGGGAATTTCTAGAAATTCCCCGTCCCAGATTCAGATCTCCCTGTCCCCTTTAAAATACTTCTTGACATTTTTTGTTTCTGTGGTAAAATTCATATCATAAAGTAAACGTTAAAGTAAACGTTATTTTTTTATAGGCATCCACTTAAACGTTAACTATAACGATTACAAATAAAAATTTTAGGAGGATAAAACTATGGCAGACAAGAAAATCAGACTAGCCCTCATTGGTGTGGGCAACTGTGCATGCTCTCTCGTTCAGGGCATCCAGTTCTACAAGACCCCGGAAATCGCGGAGGAGGCCGGCGGACTCATGCATTATAACCTGGGAGGCTACATCCCTTCCGATATTGAGGTTGTTGTAGGCTTTGATATTGATTCCAAAAAGGTAGGCAAGGATGTCAGCGAGGCTATTTTAGAATGGCCTAATTGTACATACAAAATCTGTGATGTGCCGAATTTAGGCGCTCCTGTCCTTCGCGGCCCTGTCCTTGACGGTGCTCCGGAACACTTAAGACATTACTATGGCAAGGACTATTTTACAATTGATGAGTCTCAGGAGCCGGTTGATGTTGTCAAGGCTCTTAAGGATTATAAGGTTGATATTATTTTAATTAATCTTCCTACAGGCTCCCATGACGCGGTAAGATTCTATGTTGACGCTGCATGCAAGGCCGGCTGCGGTATTGTTAACGGTATCCCGGAGCTTATTGCAAGTACCCCGGAAATTGCGGCACAGTGCAAGGAAGCAGGGGTTCCTGTTATCGGGGACGACTGGAAGAGCCAGCTTGGCGCTACCATCGTACACCGTGCGCTCGCAAAGCTTTTTGAGGACAGAGGAATCAAGATTACCAAATCTTACCAGCTTAATTATGCAGGAAACACAGATTTTATCAACCTTGTTATGAGGGGCGAGACAAAGCATGTGACGAAGCATGACGCTATTGCCAGCATCTTAAAGCATGATGTGCCGATAGCGCCGGGCTTCGCATTTGTAGACAATCAGGGTGACCAGAAAACAGCCATCATCTGCATTGAGGGGCAGAAGTTCGGCGGGGCTCCGGTAAGCCTGAACTTAAAGCTTGATGTCATCGACAGCCCGAACTCCGGCGGAATCAGCGTAGACGCAGTAAGATGCTGCATGCTTGCAAAGGAGAGAGGCCTTGCGGGAGCCATAGAAGAGCCAAGCTCCTACTTTATGAAGCACCCGCCAGTGCAGCATCCTGATGACCAGTGCCGGGCTATGCTTGAAGACTTTATCGCAGGCAAATAAATGCTATTGTTTACAGGTCTGCGCATTTACTGCGCAGACCGTAAGAAAGTGATTCAGGTGTGAGCAAATAAATAGTTGGGGACGGGGTAAAATTAAAAAGTGCCTGTCCCAGATTAAAAAAGGGACAGGGTAAAATTAATCTGGGACAGGCACTTTTTAATTTTACCCCGTCCCCAAAGAAAGTGGGTAGAAAGATGAATCAGAAATTGGACATTGTAGTAATCGGGACAATTATTAAAGAGACGATACAGTTTCCCACAAAAACCATAGGGCCTGTACTGGGAAGTCCGGCTGCCTATTCAAGTCTTGTTATGGCTGCGCAGGGAAGAAATGTTGGAATCGTAACATATTATGGAAATGATATGGACGGAATCTTTTCCGAGATGGATGCATTGGATAAGAAGGGTGTCATGCCTTATGAGTATACAACGACAAATCTGCTGGTGTACAGGGAAGACGGCACAAAATACGTGGAATACCAAAAGGCGGCTCCGGATATAGAGTTTGAGAAAATTCACCCGGATTATCTTGAGGCAGATTATTTTAAAATTTGCCCCATGAACTATGAGGTGCAGCCGGATGTTGTAAAAAAGCTTTATAAAATGGGCAAGACAGTTTTTGTGGATCTGGGCGGATACGGCGGCGCTACCAGTGATGTCCGCCATTCTATAGAGGAAGAATACGGGAAAATGGTGATAGATACTCTTTGCAGAAACAGTACCATTATCAAAGCCAGCGAGGAGGATCTTCATTCTATTATACCGGGGAGAACAGCCGAAGAGTCAGTACAGTACCTCGTGGCATCAGGCGCAAGAAACGTGGTTGTGACCTTAGGCAGCAGAGGAGTTCTTTATAAAGAAGGCGCGGCAGATATTGTTTATCTAGAGCCTTTTGAGGCGAAAAGTGAGACAGAGGACGGGACACTTGACTTTACAGGCGCCGGTGATTCCTTCGGCGCAGGCTTTATGGCATCCTATGTAAAGGAACAGAATATGTACAAGGCAGCCCGTAACGGAAACGCAACGGCTTCTTTAGTAATTCAGAAATCGGGCGGCTGCACATTCGGCCGGATGCCGGCTGCAGACAGGGTAAAGGAACGGATTAAGACAGGAAGGTAACGAGTAATATGTGGAGGAGATAAGGATGAAAAACTATACAGATGCAGAGCTTGTAAATAAAGCAAAGGAAAAAATATTAAAAGAGGCAGAAGCGCTGAAGCTGGTCGCAGGACAGGTGGATGAAGCATATGCAAAGACAATAAAGGCGATTCTGGATTGTAAAGGAAGGCTGATTATTACCGGACTGGGGAAGACTGGCCACGTAAGCAAAAAAATAGCAGCGTCCTTTGCCAGCCTTGGAGTGCCGGCGTTTTTTGTACATAGCTGTGAATCCCTTCACGGGGACATGGGGATGATTACAAAGGATGATGTAGTAATCATGATATCTAACAGCGGAAAATCACAGGAAATATTAAACATGCTTCCGCCGCTTAAGATTATTGGGGCAAAAACAGTTTCCATTACAAAGGACAAAAGCTCCCCGCTTGCAAAAGAAACGGATATTGCTATTTTAGTAAACCCCGGAGAAGAAATCGACCATATGGGACTTGCGCCTACCACAAGCTCTACAGGAGCCCTTGCCGCAGGAGATGCCCTGGCTGTTATTGTTTCTGAAATAAAAGAGTTCAAGAAAGAGAATTTCGCGTTAAGCCATCCGGGCGGAGCGCTGGGACAAAAGCTTATAAAAGAGTATCAGTCAAAAATTAACGGATAAAAAGTCAGAAATAATGTTGACTTTTGTCGAATTATGTCGTACAATTTTACTACAAAAAGTTAACGTTAACTATAACGATAACGAAGCTTATCGGATGTACGTACATTAAGGAAAATTGCTTTATTCTGAAAGGAGGGTAATATTGGAAGAAAAGAGAAATGCGGTTGTACTGCGCGGACTAAAAAAGTATTTCCCCGGTACAAGGGCGCTTGACTGGGATGAGGATGACATTATAGAAGTGCGCCAAGGGGAGATACACGGGCTGGTAGGTGAAAATGGAGCCGGTAAATCCACGTTATTTCAGATTTTAATGGGGATTTATGATATGACAGATGGAAGTATGGAGCTTTTCGGAGAGCCTTATAGGCCTAAAAATGTATACGATGCAGAAAAAGCAGGATTATCTATCATTATGCAGCAGCCTAATTTTGCGTATAATTTAACAGTTGCAGAGAATATTTTCCTGGGGCAGGATAAAAAGTTTCTGAATAAAGCAGGGATGATTAACTGGAAAAAGCAGTTTGAAGCAGCGGATGAGGTATTACGGAAATTTAAGTTTGATCACATAAGCCCCACGGCACTTTTATCCGAGCTGGGTTTTGAGGAGACAAAGCAGGTGGAGATTGCGCGAGCTCTTTCCAGTGACCCGAAGGTACTTTTGGTGGATGAGACTTCAGCAGCCATATCGAAAAGCTCAGTGGATACCCTGTATCAGCTTTTGAAGGAGCAGAGAGACAAGGGCTGCGCGGTTATCTATATTTCACATTTCATAGACGAGGTCCATGAGCTCTGCGACAGGGTAAGCATCCTGCGGGACGGAAGGCTGATCACAAGGCTTGAGATTAATGATTCCGTATCCCCGGATTTTATTATACAGAATATGGTGGGCCGCGATGTTTCAGACGCAGTTTACCGAAGTGAAGAAAATCATTCTATCGGTGAGGTTATGCTGGAGACAAAGGGACTTAAAAAGGACGGGGAATTTGAAGGGATTGACCTAAGCGTCTGCTCTGGTGAGATTGTAGGAATTGCGGGAATCGGAGGCTGCGGCTCTGACAGCTTTGGAAAGGCCTTATTCGGATATGAAAGAATCAGCGGCGGAGAAGTGTATTTTAAAGGAAAGCCCGTAAAGCTAAATTCTCCCCTTGATGCTATGAGGCTTGGAATCGGATATATACCCAAGGACAGAGATAAGGAAGGGTTATTTTTAATCTATGATTCTGTTGTAAATATTTCTGCCGCGAATATGAAAAATGTAAGTAAGCATGCAGTTATCAATCATAAGACAGAGCAGAAAATCGCAGTGGAGTCCATAGGAAAGTTTCTGATTAAAACACCATCGGAGACAACATCTGTTTCTGACCTAAGCGGAGGAAACAGGCAGAAGGTTGCTATTTCCAAATGGGTTGTAAATGATTCGGAATTTTTGATTGTAAATTCTCCTACCAGGGGCGTGGATGTAGGCGCGAAGTACGAAATCTATAAAATTCTGGAGGACTTAAAGAACCAGGGCAAGGGGATTCTTTTAATTTCCGATGAGCTGCCGGAGCTGATTGGCATGAGTGACAGAGTTTACTGCTTCAAAAAAGGAAAGATTTCCGGTGAATTTACCCGTGACGTTTTTACAGAAGAACGGTTAGCAGGACAGATGGTCTGATCCGGGCGGAAAGGAATATAAAAAAATGGAAAAGAATAACACATTTTTAGTATTTATAAAAAAGAATATTTCTCTGGCAGCTTTTGTGATTTTATTTGTACTCTTTTCATGTACAACAGCCGGAAAGTTCCTGCGGGTCAGTAACCTTTTAAGCGTACTTACTGCCTCCACGGATTTGCTGATATGCTCCTTAGGAGCCACATTTATTATTCTGATGGGAAGCATCGACCTTTCCGTAGGCTCTATGATCAGCCTTTGCGGAGTAATTGCCGCTAAGATATATTTGTCTACAAACAGTATCGTGGTTACACTGCTTGCGGCCGTATTAGTATCCATTGCATGCTATCTGTTTATGGGTGTGATACATACACAGCTTAAGGTGCCTACCTTTATTGTCACGCTTGGAATGTTGTCCATTGCCCGGGCACTTGTAACAATGGTCAGCGGCGGTTCTATCACAATGATAGATTATAATGGAAAGATCAAGCAGATTTTCGGACTGCGGCCGTGGATCTTAATTATTGCAATTGGTTTATTTGTAATCGTGTGGGTTGTTGAAAAATTTACGCTTTTCGGACGATTTACAAGGCTGGTAGGCGGAGATGAGAATGTTGCCCGCTTAAGCGGTGTAAATGTGAAAAAACAGAAGATTCTTGTATTTCTTTTTGCAGGTCTTTTGACAGCTATAGGCGGCATTGTCATGGCGGCCCGCATCGGTTCCGGATCTCCCTCCGTAGGCCAGGGCTATGAGCTTGATGTTATCACAGCGGTTGTTCTTGGCGGAACAGCGCAGACCGGCGGCGTGGGCGGCGTCAGGGGAACTCTTATCGGCGTTCTTACCATCGGGATTCTGGCTAACGGACTGATTCTCTGGGGCATGCCGTCAGAGGTACAGCTTTTGATTAAGGGCCTTGTGGTGATCTTTGCAGTTGCAGTATCTACAGAGAGAAAGCAGAACATGATTGTAAGATAAATGTAAATATAAATATGGAAGGAGCGAAATATGGCATTAGTAACAACAACAGAAATGTTTAAAAAGGCATATGACGGCGGTTATGCAATCGGCGCGTTTAATGTAAATAATATGGAAATTGTGCAGGGAATCACGGAGGCGGTACAGGAGGAACATTCCCCCGTCATCCTGCAGGTATCCGCTGGAGCGAGAAAGTATGCAAAGCATATTTACCTCATGAAGCTTGTAGAGGCGGCAGTGGCTGATACAGATATTCCGATTGCACTCCACTTAGATCACGGCGAGGATTTTGAGATCTGTAAATCCTGTATAGACGGAGGCTTTACCTCTGTCATGATAGACGGTTCTAAGTACAGCTTTGAGGATAATATCGCACTTACAAAGAAGGTGGTGGAGTACGCCCACAGTAAAGGCGTGGTCGTAGAAGGCGAGCTTGGGAAGCTTGCGGGAATAGAGGATAATATCAATGTGAAGGCAGAGGATGCCTCTTATACAAATCCTGACCAGGTAGAAGAGTTTGTGAAGAGGACAGGAGTAGATTCCCTGGCAATCGCTATCGGGACGAGCCACGGTGCATTTAAATTTAAACCGGGACAAAAGCCTATGCTCCGGTTTGATATCCTGGAGGAGATAGAAAAAAGGCTTCCTAATTACCCTATCGTCCTGCACGGCTCATCCTCTGTAAATCAGGAGTATGTAGATATCATACAGAAATATAATGGTGCCCTTAATGATGCCATTGGTATCCCGGAGGAAATGCTTAGACAGGCGGCAAAATCCGCGGTATGCAAGATAAATATAGATTCTGATCTGCGGCTTGCCATGACGGCAGGAGTGCGGGAGGATCTCGCTGTAAATCCGTCCCACTTTGACCCAAGGCAGTATCTTCGCTTAGGAAGGGATTATGTAAGGACACTGGTAAAGCATAAGATAGAAAACGTACTGGGCTGTGCGGGGAAGGCCTGATTAAAATTAAGATATGATAAAAAACACTCTTCGGTTTTTAGCAGGACGGAGGGTGTTTTTTAAAAAGGAGAAAAAGCAAATGAAGAAACAAGAAAAAGGAAAACAGGAGCTGGCCTTTCATCACATATGCATAACTGCGTCAGATTACAAAAAAGCAGTAGAATTTTATGTGGACTATCTTGGGCTTAAGGTTTACGGAGAGTCATATTCCTATAACAGAAACGCCAGAAAGCTTGAACTGTACTGCCGGGGTGAATACGTCATTGAGCTGTTTGTAAAAGATAAGACAAAGGAAATTGCAGAGAAAGAAAGAGGCGGGGATGGCAGAAGTCATGAAGAAAGCAGGGCAGGTCTTGACCATGCGGCGTTTCTTACAGCAGATGTAGAAGCAATGTTAACATACCTGAAAGAGAGAGGAGTTCCGGTGTCCAGAGTGAAAAAGGATTTGCGTACAGGCAGGGAATACGGTTTCTGTCAGGATCCGGATGGGACAATGATCGAGTTTTACCAGGAATAGGCTGGAAATGGTAACTGTGAAACCGTGATGACCGAGGAAAAAGGAGCGGTGATACATGCAGATTACAAAAATTATTACAGATGAAACATTAAGAGAGCTTAGGGCGCATGGTACAGAGGAATTTCCCTTCCAGTATAATCAGGAGGAAATCAGGAAATATGACGAGGGAAAAATAGAATGGCACTGGCATAAGGAATTTGAGTTTGTTGTAGTCACGAAAGGAGCCGTATTCTGTCTGATCGGGAACCAGAGGATACTGCTTAATACAGGGGAGGGCTTATTTATTAACGCCCGGATTATTCACAGTATTGAGAATTGCAATCAGGGAGTTATTTCCAATATTTTATTTTCCCCTGATTTGATTGCGGCGGATAAATCGGTAATTCATAAAAAGTACATTAAGGAATTTTTGGAATCCGACAGCTCCCATATTGTTTTAAAACGTGATGAAAAATGGCAGGAGGAGATTCTAAGAAAGCTTGATGGAGTATTTGCCGTCTGCAGGAAAAAGGGCATGATGAGTGAGCTGGATGTTCATATTAGAATCTGTGATTTATGGATGCTGATTTCAGGGCACAGCAGTGAAATAGTGAAAATGGAAAAAATGGGGATTTCCCTTAGATCCCAGTCCCGTCTGCGGAAAATGATGGAATATATTGAAACAAATTATTCGGAAAAAATATATCTTGAGGATATTGCAAGGGCGGCAAACATAAGTAAAAGCGAAGCCATCCGCTGCTTTTCGCTGGGGATGCAGATGTCTCCGGTTGAGTATCTGAATCAGTACCGCCTGCACAGGGCCAGAATAGAGCTTGAGACCACCGAGGATTCTATTATGCGGATTGCTTTAAATGTAGGTATTGTAAACAGCAGCTATTTTACCAGAATATTTAAGAAGGTGTATGGAATAACACCCAAAGAGGCGCGAAGCAGCTGCAGGAACGCAGGATAGCGACTGTTTTTTTGGCTATATTGTCCTATTATATGGTCATATAGTGAAAGAAATTAGAAGAAATTACCTGTAAAATGAAATATATATTAACAAAGCTAAAAGTCTAAAAAAGGAGGAAACAGTATGAAGAAAAGAATTTTGGCGATTTTATTAGCAGGATGTATGGTGTTTGGCCTTGCGGCCTGCAGCTCTGGCAGCCAGGAAACAGAAAAGGAAGATACGGGGGAGGCAGAAAAGACAGAAGAGCCTGCCGAAAAGAGCGGGGAAGAGCTTACAATCGGTTATTCCTATCCTACGGCAAACAATGAGTTCTGGGGAAATGCCCTTGAATATGTAGAACAGGCAGCAGATACCATTGGCTTTAAGGTAACGGCTGATGACTGTAACAATGACCAGGCTGAACAGATACAGGATGTGGACAGCATGATTTCAAGCGGCATTGACGCGCTGGTTTTGGGTCCCCAGGATGCATCCGTGTGCGCGGGAATCGCGGCATCCTGCAAGTCCGCAGGGATTCCGCTTGTCATTATCGACCGGTGGCCGGGAGATGATTTAAAGGCCGGAGACGATTATGTATGCTTTATCGGGCCGGATGATGAGGTTGCAGGCTATAATGTGGCAATGTCCCTCATTGATGCAGGCTGCAAAAAGCTCGTAGGAATCGGCGGATATCAGGGAACCTCTGTAGCAGAAGGAAGAAAAGCCGGACTTGACAAGGCTCTTAAGGAAAATACAGATGTAGAATTATTACAGTTCGAGTATGCCGGAGAAAACTGGGACGATGGCGACAAGGCTTTCCGTAACATTTACCAGTCACATCCTGATGTAGACGGCGTATGGTGCTATAACGATTCCCTGGCATTAGCATCCGTTAATGTACTCAAGGAAGAAAATAAGGTTTCAGAGGTCAAGGTAGGCGGTATGGATCTTCTGAATCCTGCAGTAGAATCCATGCAGGCAAAGGAATTGTGGTTCTCCACAGGCGGACATTACCTCCAGGCAGCCTTCGGTGCAGTAGTAGCATATGACGTGGCAAACGGAAACGAATATGACGGAGAAGCGAAGGTACAATTACAGCTTCTGGCAGTGTCGCAGGAGAATTTAAAAGAGTTCCAGGATAAGTTCTTATCAGGCGATGCTCCGATAGACTGGACAAGCGTTTCCAAAGTAACAAATCCTGACGCAGTATATGACTTTAAGATATCACTTGATTAATTTTTGAAAATGTTCTAGCTGTACGGTGGAAGATCATTCGAGGGACGGAAGTTTTAAGATGCCCTTCCTAACACAGACTGGGCAACACTACGGTGAACTAACCGCTAACGTAGACTACGGAGTTCAGGAGAGCCTTCACTCCTAAGTCTTCGTAAGCGGTGGATTTCACCTTCGTTAAAAACGCCCCCTGATGTCTGCTTATAGGAAGGGCATCTTAAAACTTCCTGTGCATCGAAAAGAATGTTCCAGCGGCACAGATGGAGATTTTTTCAGTGCACAGGCAGTTCGGGGCAGTTCTTCCCCTAAGCAGGCATTAAAAGGGCGTCTTTAGCGAAGGTGAGATCCACGACTTACGTAAGACTTAGGAATGAAGGCTCTCCTGAATTCCTTAGTCGCAGTTAGTCGTTAGCTCACCGGAGTGTTGCCCTGCCTGTGTGGGGAAGGACTGCCCCGAACTGTCGTCCTTCGAATAATGCTCCAATCGTACAGTTGGAAGATTTGGGGATTTTGGAGATGAAATGGAGAGATGAAGATGCAGGGAAATGGGAGAAAAGGCTTTTATACGGCGGCTATTTATTTTATGATGTTTACTGCCTCTGTCTGTACGACTACGCAGGGTGTTATGCTGACTCAGTACATTGAGTATTATGATCTTAAATCCGTTGAGCAGGGCCTTATGAGCGCTTTCCAAAGCGGCGGGAATCTGGCAGCGTTGTTTTTTCTCGGTGTACTGCTTAGAAAACTGAAGAAAAGGGAGATTTTTATGATTACGGCTGTTTTGATTCCGTGCGTATTTTTTATGTTTGGAATGAGAGTTGAGCTTCCCTTTTTTCTGTCCGGATATTTTGTTTATGGGGTGGTGTTTGGATTTTTAGATTCTCTTGCATCGTCAACGATGGTGGATTTGTATCCTGAGAATTCATCCCTTTATATGAATCTTCTTCACGGCATCTATGGTCTGGGCGGCCTGGCGGGTCCGCTGATACTTAAGAGACTGTCACTTAAAGGGCTTGAGTGGAATGAGCTTTTGACTGCAGCGGGGGTGATGGCAGCAGCGGCATTTGCATTTTACGGACTGGCGGTATTTTTTTCTAAGGAAATGTCTGCTGGATGCAGGGTGGAAGAGAAAATAACAGCAGGTGACATGGCAGATTTTTTGAGGGATAAAAGAAAGAGGGGCCTGTTTTGCTGTGCATTTTTATATGGCGCACATCAGATAGGAATTACGGTGTGGATGACAAGATATATAACTATTTATCTCAAGGAACCGGCACCAGGCGGGGTTGTGCTGTCTGTGTTCTGGGTATGCGTGGCATTTTCCCGCCTGGTGTTTCCAAGATTTAAATGGAAAAATGAAACAGCGCTCTGGGCAGGACATCTCATATCAGGTCTGGCAGTTCTTGCAGGAGTTTTGTCCGCAGACGGCCTGGTAATGGTTATCTGCACAGGAATTTCCGGGCTTGCGGAAGGGATGATACTTCCTCTTACGCTGGATATGGGATGCCATTTCGAAATGAAGCATACGTCACTCGGAAGTTCTATGGTACTTCTGGCACATTATGCCGGTTTTATTATTACACCCCTGATAATGGGGGCGCTAATTTCAAAAGCTTCCATCTCTGCCGGGATGGTGCTGCCGGCTGTGCTGTCTCTTGCGGCGGCGGCCCTTATGTATACCTTGTGCCATGCAGTGGAAAAATAAAGAATAATGATATTTGGTTATATTGTGCTATTTTGCAGTCCGATTATGAAAGAAAAACCAATATGTCTTATTTATAATAAAACTAACAGAATTCTGGAAAATATTTTGTTAGAAGTAAGGAGGAAATACTATGAGACAAATTGGTGTAGGGATTGTCGGGGCTGGTTCAATTGCCGAGATCGGCCATTGCCCGTCCATTGCGGCGCTGCCAAATGCAAAACTCGCCGCACTTTGCGACTCGGACTTAAGTATCCTGGAAAGAATGGCAAAAAAGTGGGAGCCAAAAAAAACGTACACAGATTACGGGCAGATGCTGGAGGATAAAAATGTAGAGGTGGTTATTGTTGCAACCCCGAACAGATTCCATGCGCAGCAGGCAATCGATGCTATGAGGGCAAAAAAGCATGTAATCGTGGAAAAGCCGTTTGCATGTACGCATGATGAGGCATGGAAAATGGTGGAGGTATCAAAAAAGGAAGGCGTCTTTTTAATGGCCGGGACAAACCAGAGGTTCTGGGAGCAGAATCAGATAGCAAGAAAGCTTATGGACGAAGGCTTTATAGGCAAGCCGATGATGGGCCGCTCTTCTCTGCACGAGGGCTGGGGGCTTTATCATGAAAAGCTGTCCTTTACGCCGTTCCGTTCAAAACCGGAGCTTGCGGGAGCAGGCGCTTTATTCGACCTGGGAGCGCACCGGGCGGACCTTTTGATGTTCCTTATGGGCAGCAGGCCAAAGCGGGTTATGGGTATTATTAAAAGGCTGGGAACCCCGGAGGAATATACGGTGTTAGATGACTCCTTCTGGATTACCATTGAGTTTGAAAACGGCGCAACCGGTGTAATAAGCGGCGACAGATACTCACCCTGTGTATCAAATATTTCCGAGGTATACGGCACAGAGGGTACGATTTTCACAGGCTCGGAGGCGACAAATCCCTATCAGACAGCGCCTCTTGCTGTGTTTACAAATAAAGATTTTAAACAGAGCGAGCTGCCGGAGATTGTAAAGGAATACCGTTATCCCCAGCTGTTCTGGTCAGAGGATATTATGCAGCCGGACGGAAATGTGCCAAAGCGCTGGGTGCCCATTTATCCGAAACGCGGATGGGCGTATAAATCCATGCTGGAGCATTTTTTAGACTGTATTGAAAAGGATGTTCCGCCGTCACTCACACCGGAGGACAGTGCGATTGTGACAGATGTGCTGGTGGGTGCATATAAATCTATGGAGACCAATTCCTGGGTGGAGCTGCCTCTTTCGGAGGAGTATATTGTGCCCCATTATGATGCGCCGGTAATTGTGTAAACGACAGGTCAAATACCCTGCAGCAAAGGCGGGGAACCATTCACAAAATTATAGCTAATGTCAGGTAAATGAATAATAAAAATGCTATGCAAGAAGCTATTTGGCTGCATGGCATTTTTTTAAACCATCATCCCAAATTTCACAGTGTCCAACGGACGCGCAGTCATCAGTATGAAATTAGGAGTAAAGATGGCTTTTGTCCGCCGCCTGGAGCCGCTCATAAAACTGCTCATAAAAATCCTTTTTCTCCTCATAGGGCTGTACATAAAAGGTTTTAAGAACATACATGCCTGTCTTCTTCACGTCCTCTTCCCCGCCCGGTGACAGGATATGCTCTCCAAGCCTTTTTAGAAAATCATGCCAGTCCAGAATATATTTTTCATATCTATTTATATCCGTAATGCCAATCCATTTACGTACCTTCACCTTGGTTCTGTCCTTTTTGGAACATTCATGTATCTGGAGAAAATACGAAAAAGAATCATTTTCATAAAAACGGCCCAGGGGAAAGAGCCTGCAGATTCCCGGACGGCAGGCATGGATGCTGCACCGCCCCTTATCATCCAGGAAGAAACAGGCGTCATCTGTGTCTGTCATTTTAAGATTAGGAAGAATTACACCGTCAGCCACATTAAGCTCCAAAGCCTCATCCATTAATTCATAAAAGCTTTTGCCAAGGCATACGCACAGCCTGTGGACATCCAGGGGATCCAGAATAATAGAGCTTCCCATCCCTTTGCAGCAGTCGCTGCAGCCGGTGCATCCGCCGCAGCCAGCCTTTACCATATCGTTATTTCCATAAAGCTTACCGTCCGATATTTCATTTAAATCTATGTCCCGCAGCATAATTTTTCCTTATCCTCTTTCCTTTAATGCACTGTCTCTTCCGGTTATCAGGTGGCCTTCCCGCAAAACCCTGCAGGATTTTTCATAGCTGCCTTCCCGCATATACCGGACCATTTTTCTTAAGCTTTCGTTTGTCTTAGAAATATTCATTCCGTTTTTTACGGAATACTGGCCGATCCGCAGAAGCTCAGATAAATTATTTTCATAAATTTTATTGATCCTAGAATTCCCGAAAATGCTTATAATTTCCATGTGCATAGCATTGTCAGTTTGCTGCCATTCATAGAGATCATGTTCAAGGGCGCACATACGCACAACCTTTTCTTCAATCCGGTAGGAATATTCCTCATTCCGGCCGGAGGAAAAAATAAGCTTTAAGGCAGCAGTTTCCATAAGCTCTCTGAACTGGTAGATCTCACTGATATCCTGATCCGTAAGTTCCTTGACAGTCATGGATTTGTGGTAATCCGAGATAATGAGCCCCTCTGCCTCAAGCCTCTGGATGGCGGACCGCACAGGGCTTCTGCTCATGTTAAGCTCTTCGGTGAGCATGGCTTCGGTAAGAGGCATCCCCGGCGGATACGTCAGGTTCAAAATATTTTGTCGGATTCTCTCATAGGCCCGGCCTGCGAGAGAAGCTGTTTTTTCTGCCATAACAGGAAATACCTACATGGATTTGGACATTTCTTCGCAGACCTTCATAGCCTCAAACACGGCGCTTCTGAAACCGCGCTCCTCAAGTGTACGGACTGCTTCGATGGTAGTTCCGGCCGGTGAGCATACCATATCCTTAAGCTCGCCCGGATGCTTTCCTGTATCCAGTACCATCTTGGCGCTTCCAAGAACTGCCTGAGCCGCGAACTGATAGGCCTGTGCCCGGGGCATCCCGCCGGAAACAGCGGCATCTGCCATTGCTTCGATAAACATGAAAACATAAGCCGGTGAGCTTCCGCTTACAGATACAACCACATCCATCAGGCGTTCAGGAATAATTTCCACACGGCTGAAGCTTTCAAGAAGTGTACGCACATAAGAAACTTCCTCCTCTGTCAGGTGCTCATTGGGGCATGCGGCTGTCATGCCTGCGCCTACCATTGCAGGGGTATTGGGCATGGTGCGGACGATTTTTACATCCTTTCCAAACTGCTCCAAAAGCCATGCAAGAGTCTTGCCCGGTGCAATGGTGATAATGATCTGGCTGTCCCTTATATCATCTTTAATTTCCCTGATTACGTCAGCATAGAACTGGGGCTTTACAGACAGGACGATAACCTCTGCTTTCTCCACTACCTCTTTGTTACTTGCCGTCACATGGATGCCGAACTGCTTTTGCGCCCGTTCCCTTCCCGGTGCAGATAAATCTGCTCCAATGATTTCCTCTGCAGGGATAATCTGATTTTTAATAATGCCTCCCATAATTGCAGATGCCATATTGCCGGTTCCGATAAATCCTAATTTCATTTTTGCATACCATCCTTTACTTTTAATCCTGAATGTATACATTATATACTTATGTATACATTTCTGCTGAAATAAATATATCACTTCCTATGTATGAAGTCAACACTAACTTGACAATATTGATATGGTGGGTTACTGTTTAGTTCGTAAGAAAATGATTGGAATGACGGAGAGAATGAAGAAAAGAAAAATATTTACGGGTATCTCTGCTATTATAATAACAGCCGTAATCGCTGCTTGGTTTTCAGGATGCGGGGCAGGCAGGGAAGGCGGCGAAGGCCTGGAGGAATATAAGCAGGAACAGATGGCAGATCAGGAGGATCTGGCAGATATAGAGACGGATGCTTCTAAAGAGGACAATCCGGATTACAAAGTAAAAACTCTCGATATGGGAAGCGAAGAAAAGAAGTATATAACAGAAAAGCTTTTTTCCGCTATGGAAATCTGCAGATCCATTTATGAGGGAGCAAGGATAGAGGATGTGCACAACATTGTTTTAGAGGAAGAGCATGTGCACAAGATGACAGCACAGATAGCCGCAGAGGATCTCACAGTAATCTGCGGAAGCCGTGACGAAAATATGCAAAATTATGAAAGGGTGGATGCCTGCCTGAAAAAAGCGAAAAAGAAAGAGGTAGCAGAGACTGATTTTTATTCAGTGAATATCAATGGTATTTTCCGTTATTATAAACTTATGTTTGAGGGAGGAACACTGTTTGTTACATTTGCAGGTGCTACCTTTGATAAAAACGGGAAGCCTGTGCTTCAGCAGATCGAAAAAATCCAGGCCTACGCGTGGGAATATACAGAAAAAGGATGGCTTATCTGGGAGAAGGCACTGTCCCGGAATCCGGAGATGGACATGCACATTTTTTACAGGATCCTGCCCCTGGACGAGAAATGCCGGGAAGTTGCAGAAAAGTGCATCAGGCCGGTAAATTATTTCGGAAATAATCTGTTCCTCACAGACTGGGACGAAGGCAGTCTGGAAAACATAGAATTTAACGACCTGTTTGATTTCCTTTATTCTATGGAAACGGGTACAAAACCAGAAAAGAAGAGGTATGAAAACGGTATTCCGGCAGAAGAGTTTGAAAATATAACCGGGCGGTATTTTCATACAACAGCAGAACAACTTAGACAGTACGGGGCATATAATGAAGAGACGGGAACCTATCCGTGGCTTGCGGTAAATGGATGGAACCGTGTGCCGCAGATGCAGCCATTTCCGGAGGTTGTCTCCTGTACGGAAAATGAGGACGGCACACTGTCAGCCCGGGTGGAGGCTGTCTATGTGGAAGAAGGAAGAGACTGCCTGTTTGCCCATGTGGTAACCCTGCGCATGGAGGAGAACGGAGGCTTTAAATATCTGGGTAATAAAATTGACTGGGAAAACGCATACCGCGTCCCGGCATATAAAGCAAGAAGGGATTTTTAAAACAATGAAAAAGGAACTAAAATATTTTACAATAGAAGGCTCTTTCGGCGGAAATCAGGAGTGGTTTACTAACCTGATCATGAATATGGGAGGCTGCGCCGCGGCGACAGCATGCGACTGCTGCATTTATCTGGCGCTTAGGAAGGGAATGGAAAGTCTGTACCCATATTTCGTACACGAGCTTACAAAAAAAGACTACATTGCCTTCAGCCAGAGGATGAAGCCCTATATCCGCCCAAGAATCGGCGGAGTAAAAAAGCTTAGTTGGTTTATAGAAGGATTCGAAAAATATATCAGAGACACAGAAAATGAAAATATCAGTAAGAATGTGGATAGAAATAAGAGTGTAAGTATAAATATGGAAGAATTTTCGGGAGAAAAAAGCTATCAGGAGGCGCGGAAGCTGGTTTTATCCCAGATAGACGCCGGATATCCCATTCCCTGCCTTCTGCTCAGGCACAAAAATACAGAAACCTTCAAGGATTATATATGGCACTGGTTTCTTCTGGTGGGATATGAAGATAAAGGGGATGACCTGCTGGTGAAGACAGCTACCTATGGAGAGAGCGATACCTTTTCCTTAAAAGAGCTTTGGGATACGGGATGTGAAGAAAAAGGCGGGATGATACGGTTGGGGACAGGGTAAAGTCAAATCTGGGACGGAGTAAAATTAATTTTACTCCGTCCCAGATTTGACTTTACCCTGTCCCCAATGCACTTCCCATTTACAAACCTGCCATTTTCCGCTACAATATACCCAATAGATTATTACGAAAAGTGAGGAATGAATACTATGGAAAATCCAGTTGTTACTTTTGAGATGGAAAACGGAGATATTATTAAGGCAGAGCTTTATCCTGAAACTGCGCCGAATACGGTGAATAATTTTATTTCGTTGGTTAAGAAGGGCTATTATGACGGCCTGATTTTTCACCGTGTGATTCAGGGTTTTATGATTCAGGGCGGATGTCCTGACGGAACAGGCATGGGCGGCCCGGGGTATAATATTAAAGGGGAGTTCAGTCAGAACGGGTTTGAGAACAATCTGAAGCATACGGAGGGCGTCCTTTCCATGGCGAGGGCAATGCATCCGGATTCTGCGGGCTCTCAGTTTTTTATTATGCACAAGAATTCTCCGCACCTTGACGGTTCCTATGCGGCCTTCGGCAAGGTGACAGAGGGTATGGAGATTGTAAATAAGATTGCCGGGACTGATACGGATTATAGTGACAAGCCTCTTGAGGATCAGAGGATGAAAAGGGTTACGGTGGATACAAACGGCGTGGATTATCCCGAGCCGGAGAAGGAGTAATGGAAAGCTTTTACAAAAATACAAAGGTCAGATGTATTCTGGCGCTGGTGTGCTGTGCTCTGTGGGGCAGCGCTTTTCCCTGTGTGAAGATAGGATATGAATGGTTTCATGTTGAAGGAGCGGGCAGCCAGGTGCTCTTTGCGGGCTGCAGGTTTTTTCTGGCAGGAATCTTTACATTTCTTATGTCCTGCATCCTGGAAAAGAGGATCATTGTAATGAAACGGTCATCGGTGCCATATATATTTGCGCAGGGACTCTTGCAGACAACCGTACAGTATGTGTGCTTTTATATCGGGCTTGCGCATACAACAGGGGCAAAGGGTTCGGTCATTAATGCGTCCAATGCATTTTTTACGATTATTGTAGCACATTTTCTGCTGAAAGCAGAGAAGGTGACTGTAAAAAAAGCGGTCGGCTGTCTGATTGGTTTTGCGGGGGTAATTGTTATTAACCTTTCTCCCGGGGCATGGGGCAGCGGCTTTAGCCTTATGGGGGAGGGGATGGTTCTTTTATGCGCTTTTGCCTACGGAACAAGCTCTGTGACCCTTAAGATGATTTCAGATAAAGAGCCGCCTACAACCATTACGGCTTATCAGCTTTTGTTTGGCGGCGCTATATTGATTCTTACCGGACTGGCAGCAGGAGGGAGTATACATGGGTTTGCGGTGAAACCGATGCTTCTGCTCATCTACATGGCTCTTTTATCAACCATAGCATTTACATTATGGGCAGAGATGATAAAATACAATCCGGTAGGAAAGGTTGCTATTTTCGGATTTAGTATTCCTGTATTTGGGGTAGCCCTCTCTGCGCTCTTTCTTAAGGAAAATATATGGACACTGCAAAATCTTGCCGCGCTTATACTGGTCAGTGTGGGAATATTGATAGTGAATCTTAAGGGAAAGGATCAAAATACAATATAAATTAAGGAGGAAATACATATGAAATATGTAATTCTGGGCGGTGTTGCCGCGGGGACAAAGGCGGCGGCAAAGCTAAAAAGATGTGACCGCAAGGCGGAGGTAAAGGTATTTACAAAGGGGGAGGACATTTCCTATGCCGGGTGCGGCCTTCCCTACTATATCGGTGGAGATATCCCTGCAAAGGAGGGGCTGATTGTTAATACTCCAAAGAAATATGCAGGACTTACAGGTGCGGCAGTTTATACCGGCTGCGAGGCTGTGGGAGTAAGCCCGGAGAAAAAGGAAGTGACATTTACGAAAGCTTCCGGGGAAACCTTTACGGAAAGCTATGACAAGCTTATTATTTCTACAGGTGCGGTTCCTTTTGTACCTCCGGTAGAAGGAACAGGGCTTTCTGGCGTATTCTGCCTGCGTACCCCAAAGGACGCAGTAAATATCCGCGCATACATTGAAGAAAAGAAATGCCGGAAAGCGGTGGTATGCGGCGCGGGCTTTATCGGTCTTGAGGCCGCGGAAAATCTGATGGCCCAGGGTCTTGAGGTGACGGTGATTGATGCCATGCCCCAGATTATGCCCAATGCATTTGACCCAGAAATGGCAGATTTTGCGAAGCGCCAGCTTAAAAAAGCAGGAATGAGGATTCTGACTGCTACAAGCCTTACGGGGATCAGGGTAACGGATCATATAGAGGAGGTTCTCACAGACAACGGAAATCTTGAGGCTGACCTTGCTGTTATGGCAATCGGCGTACGCCCTGCTACAGGTTTTCTTAAGGAAACCGGCATTGAAATGTTTAAGGGCACGATTCTTGTTGATGAAAATATGCAGACGAACCTTCCGGATATCTATGCGGCAGGCGACTGCGCAATGGTAAAAAATGCACTGACGGGAAAGCCCCAGTGGTCGGCTATGGGCTCCACTGCCAACCTTGCTGCCCGTGCGATGGTAAAGAAGATGTATGGGGCAGGGAAGGGCTACGGCGGCTGTATGGGTACGGGCGTGGTCCGGCTTCTCCCGGAGCTTAACGCGGGGCGTACGGGACTTACAGAGGAGCAGGCAAAGGCGGCAGGCATGGACGCGGTTTCTGTAGTCTGTGTCTTAGACGACAAGGCACACTATTATCCGGGCGCTTCCTCATTTTATATTAAGCTGACGGCAGAGAGAGAAAGCCGCAGGCTTCTGGGAATTCAGGTTTTGGGAGCAGGCGCCGTAGATAAGATGGCTGATATCGCCGTGACAGGAATTTCCCAGGGAATGAAAATAGATGATTTTGACACTATGGACTATGCATACGCGCCGCCATTTTCCACGGCAATTCATCCTTTTGTAAGCGCATGCTACATACTGGAAAATAAGCTTGACGGCCAGCTTGAGAGTATAAGCCCCGCAGAATATGCAGCCGGGGCGGCAAAAGGGTATCAGGTTCTCGATGTTCAGCCATCTCCGGCGCTTCCTAACGCACGGCATATCAACCTTGCGGAAGTGACGGGGCCTATTGACGGGCTGGAAAAGGATGCGAAGCTTCTTCTTGTCTGTGCAAAAGGAAAACGGGGATATTTCCTCCAGAACCGCCTCAAAGCATATGGGTATACAAATACACGGGTTTTAGAGGGCGGAGCAGTTTTTAACGAAGTAAAGGTTCCCCGAAATGGAAAGAAGCTCTCTGCGGAGGAAATCAAGAGAGTAAAAGGCCTGGGATGCCTTCAGGATAAGCGCTTTGAGGATGTCTTTAATGTACGGGTCATTACAAGAAACGGAAAAATAACGGCTAAGGAGCAGCAGAAAATTGCGGAGGCGGCAGAGAAATTCGGCTCCGGCGAGGTGACCATGACAACCCGCCTGACACTGGAAATCCAGGGAGTGCCTTATGATAACATAGAGCCTGTGATGGAATTTCTTAAAGAAGCCGGACTGGAAACCGGAGGCACTGGTTCCAAGGTGCGCCCTGTTGTTTCCTGTAAAGGTACAACCTGCCAGTATGGGCTGATTGACACATTTGCCCTGTCAGAGAGACTTCACGATTTGTACTATACAGGCTATCACGGCGTATCCCTGCCTCATAAATTCAAAATTGCCGTAGGGGGATGCCCTAACAACTGTGTAAAACCGAACCTGAATGACCTGGGAATTATCGGACAGCGCGTGCCGGAGATCGACCGTTCCAAATGCAGGGGCTGCAAGAAATGCCAGGTTGAAATGTCGTGCCCCATCCATGTAGCGAAGATGCAGGATGATAAGATTACAATTGATCCGAAGGCATGTAACCACTGCGGCCGCTGTATTGCCAAATGTCCGTTTGGCGCGGTAAATGAATCTGCAGTTGGATACAGGGTTTATATCGGCGGCCGCTGGGGCAAGCAGGTGGCAGAAGGAAGAATGTTAGACAGGCTTTTTACCTCTGAGGACGAGGTTGTTGAACTTACAGAGCGTGTGATTCTCTTCTTCAGGGATGAAGGACTCTCAGGGGAGCGGCTTGCAGATACCATTGCACGGCTTGGATTTGAATATGTGCAGGATAAGCTTCTTAACAGTAAGATTGACAAGTCAGAGATTTTAAAGAAAAACGTGGTGGGCGGCGCTACGTGTTAGGATTACAGGAAAAAGAAGACGGAGGTGCTATTTATGTTACATGAAGTAAAGTTTCAGTCATTTAATGAAAGAGATGAGGTTTATGGATGGATTTATGTTCCGGCTGCAAAGCCAAAGGGCATTGTACAGGTCATCCATGGCTTCGGGGAACATTCCAGAAGATATCTGCATATGATTGTAGGATTTATGGATGCCGGTTACATTGTAGCGGCAGACGATCATGTAGGGCACGGAAAGACTGCCATGGAGAATGATACCTGGGGAGACTGGGGAGACAAGGGCTTTCATACCATGATGGAGGACGAGCATAAGCTAAAAGAGCTGGTATGTGAGAAGTATCCCGGACTTCCGTATTTCCTGTTCGGACACAGCATGGGTTCCTTTATTGTAAGAGACTTCGCGGCAAAATATGGGGAAGAGCTGGCAGGTATTACGATCTGCGGTACAGCAGGAATATTCCGCGGTGCAAAAGAAGCGGCCGCAGAGCTTGAGAAGGCAGTAGAGGCAGGGAGAGGGAAAGAATCTGACCCCGAATTTGCAGGAAAGCTTATGGGCTGGATGTGCGAAAGGTGCGGAGAAATCAGTATAGGGAACGAATGGATTTGCGCGGATCCGTATGTACAGAAGGATCACGCGGAGGATCCCTTTGACGCATTTACGAAACCAACCTCTAATCAGGCAATGCTTTACTTTACCCAGATGATGAATGCGATCAACGGCGAAGAATGGGCCAAAAAGGTTCCCCAGAGCCTGCCGGTATATAATATCGGGGGAGATCAGGATCCGGTAGGAGAGTACGGCAAAGGAATCTATGAGGTGACAAACTGGCTCTGCCAGACCGGACATGCGGTAAAGACAAAGGTATATTCGGGATACCGCCATGAAATACACAATTATGCTGCAATCAAGGACGAGGTAGAGGCAGGGATTATAGAGTTTATGGACGGAGTGCTGGCATAAAAGGAGTGGGCGATATATGAAAAAGCATACAGACTATCCAGAGATTAATATAGTGAAAACCGGAGAAAGGATAAAAAAAGAAATACAGGCGGCAGGTTATGCGGTAAAAGATATTCAGAATTATCTGATGCTTTCCTGTCCCCAGCCGGTTTACCGCTGGTTTAAAGGTAAGGCACTGCCATCGGTGAATCATCTGTATGCTTTAAGCCGGCTGCTTGATGTACAGATGGAAGACCTTATAGTGTCAGCTCCCCCGATATCTGAACAGAAAAAACACCGCTGCTTTGAAGACAGAATTATGGCATACTGGAAGAGGTTAAAAAGGATAGCATAGAATTTTGGACTATTTGTCCAATGACAATACTGTGTATTTATAGTATTCTTTTATCACAGAGATTATGCTGGTCGGTACGTAAAGATTTTCATAATAAGAGATATAAGGGGGGATAGTATGACAGACAATCAGTTGTTATCAGCAATGTCCGATATGCTGGATCAAAAATTAGACACAAGATTAAAACCAATTGAATCTGACATCCGTGAAATGAAGGCCGAAATGCAGGATATGAAGACGGATATCCAGAATGTCAAGACAGAGGTTCACAACTTAAAACTGTTTCAGGAGAATGTTATTCTTCCCCGTCTGAATACAATAGAAAAATGCTATACAGATACGTATGAGCGTTATAGATCCAGTGCAGATAAAATGGAAGAAGGACTTACTGATATAGACTTACTAAAAAGGTAGTATCAAAACACAGTAAACAGTTACAAGGATTGGCATAACAAATGTAATTCTGCAAGAAATTTTATAATGTAAGCGTCAAAAGGCCATGTGTTTTCATGCAAGCATGAAACACATAACCTTTTGACGCTTGTATCATTTTATGGTTTTTTTGCCCTCTTGAAAAATGTTCCGCAGTGTCGTACAATAGTGGAAAAGTGCGGATGCGGAGGTCATAACATCCATGAATATGATTCAGACAGAAAAACTGATATTTGAATATGAGAAGCGTGATGAAGAGGGCAGCGTTATCGGAACCTCCCGTGCTATCGACCAGGTAGATATAGATGTAAAAGAAGGGCAATTTATTGCCATCCTGGGACATAATGGATCTGGAAAATCTACGCTTGCCAAGCATATGAACGCAATTCTGGTTCCCACCGAAGGAACTATGTGGGTGGACGGCCGCAACACAAAGGATCCGGAAGAGCTCTGGAATGTCCGCCAGTCTGCAGGCATGGTATTCCAGAATCCGGACAACCAGATTATCGGCACGGTTGTGGAGGAGGATGTGGGCTTTGGCCCGGAAAATTTAGGCGTGCCCACAGACGAGATCTGGCAGCGTGTAGAGGAGAGCCTTAAGGCTGTAGGAATGATTTCCTACAGACATCATTCGCCAAATAAGCTGTCAGGAGGCCAGAAGCAGCGGGTAGCCATTGCAGGCGTGGTGGCAATGGAGCCGAAATGTATTGTTCTTGATGAGCCAACCGCCATGCTTGACCCGGCAGGGAGAAAGGAAGTATTAAAAACCGTCAAAAGGCTCCGGGAAAAGAAAAATGTCACGGTGATTCTTATTACCCATTATATGGAAGAGGTGATTGACGCAGATAAAATTTACGTAATGGATCACGGGCATGTGGTTATGCAGGGAACGCCCCGGGAGATATTTTCACGGGTGGAGGAGCTTAAAGGTTATCGCCTTGATGTTCCGCAGGCAGCGCTGCTTGCGGACGAGCTTAGAAAGAGAGGCCTGTCTGTCCCGGAAGGAATACTTAGGAAAGAAGAGCTGGTGGATTATTTATGTCAATTAGATTAGAGCATCTGAATTATATATACAGCCCGGGCACAGCCTATGAAAAGCATGCCTTAAAGGATATTAACCTTACGATCCCCCACGGAGAGTTTGTAGGGATTATCGGCCATACGGGTTCAGGGAAATCAACCCTTATTCAGCACCTGAACGGCCTGATCCGTGCGTCCTCCGGGAAAATTTATTACAATGAAGAAGACATCTATCAGGAAGGCTATCATATGAAGGAGCTTCGAAGCCAGGTTGGGCTTGTGTTCCAGTATCCTGAGCATCAGCTTTTTGAGATTGACGTAATGACGGATGTATGCTTCGGGCCAAAGAACCAGGGACTTTCAGATGAGGAGTGTAAGGAGCGTGCCTTAGAAGCCTTAAGGCTTGTAGGACTTAAGGAAAAATATTACAGTATGTCACCCTTTGAGCTGTCCGGCGGTCAGAAGCGGCGGGCGGCAATCGCAGGGGTTCTGGCTATGAAGCCGAAGGTGCTGGTGCTTGATGAGCCCACGGCAGGGCTTGACCCGAAGGGGAGAGATGACATTCTCGAACAGATTGCATATCTGCATAAGCAGACAGATATGACAGTAATTCTGGTATCGCACAGTATGGAGGATATCGCCCGATTCGCGGATCGGATCATCGTTATGAACCATGGAGAGGTTATGTTTAACGATGAGCCCAAAAAAGTATTTGCCCATTTTAAGGAGCTGGAAAAAGTGGGACTTGCGGCGCCCCAGGTCACCTATATCATGCACGATTTAAAAGAGCACGGCCTTGCGGTAAATACAGATGTGACAACTGTGGAAGAAGCGGCAGATGAGATTATGCGCATATTGGAGACGAGAAAATGATTCGAGACATTACGATAGGACAATACTATCCGGCAAAAAGCATACTGCACAGGCTTGACCCGCGGGTGAAGCTTGTGTCCACATTATTGTACCTGATTTCCTTGTTCTTATTCAGAAGTATTCCTGGATATATGGTGGCAACCTTATTTCTTGCGGCAGTTATTCGTGCTTCAAGAGTACCATTTAAACATATTGTAAAGGGTCTGAAGCCCATCATCATGCTGTTGATGATTACAGTTATTTTCAATCTATTTCTAACAAAAGACGGAGACATCCTGTTTCACAAATGGATATTCACCATAACAGAAGGAGGACTTCGCACAGCAGTGTACATGGCAGTCCGGTTGATATACCTGATTATCGGTTCATCCCTCATGACATTTACCACAACGCCCAACGAGCTGACAGACGGAATCGAAAAACTGTTATATCCGTTAAACAAAATACACGTCCCAGTACACGAGGTAGCTATGATGATGTCCATAGCGCTGCGGTTTATCCCCATACTATTAGAAGAAACAGATAAAATTATGAAGGCGCAGATTGCCCGGGGCGCGGACCTTGAAAGCGGAAACATGATTCAAAAGGCAAAAAGCATGATCCCCATACTTGTGCCTTTGTTCGTATCCGCCTTCCGCCGCGCCAACGATCTCGCAATGGCAATGGAAGCAAGATGCTACCGCGGCGGCGAAGGACGGACAAAGATGAAACCCCTCCATTACCGTACGAGCGATAAAATTGCGTATATTGTTGTAATTGTTTATGTAATATTAGTGTTCGTAGTCGGAAGGTACGTACCACTAAGGGTGTGGATTTTTTAATTGTAGTTGGGGACGGAGTAAAATTCATTTTACTCCGTCCCCAATTAAAAAAAACCTGTCCCCATCGAGAATGGGAGAGAATTGTATGAAAAGAGTGAGAATTGTTGTTGCCTATGACGGCACGGATTACTGCGGCTGGCAGCTCCAGCCTAACGGTATTACAATTGAGGAGGTGCTGAACAAGGAAATCAGCAGGCTGACAGGCGAGGATATCCGTGTAATCGGCGCAAGCCGGACGGATTCAGGGGTGCATGCGCTGGGCAATGTGGCGGTATTTGATACGAAGTCCCGGATCCCGCCGGAGCGTATGGCGTACGCTATCAACCAGCGTATGCCGGAGGATATTGTGATTGTGCGTTCACAGGAGGTTCCGCCTGACTGGCATCCGAGATACAGGCCGGAGATTACGAAGACCTACGAGTACCATATTTATAATCATGAGGTTCAGAATCCCCTGAAAAGGCGGTACAGTACCTTTGTGTCTTTCCCGCTTGATATTGGGAAAATGAAGGAGGGCGCCGCATATCTGGTGGGAGAGCATGATTTTGCCAGCTTTTGTAATGTAAAGACAAATGTTGCGGACACGGTGCGGACGGTTACGGACATCAGCATTACGGCAGAGGGGCCGGATATTACCATACGTGTGACGGGAAATGGCTTTCTGTATAATATGGTACGGATTATTACGGGGACTTTGATCCGCGTGGGACGGGGGTTTTATACGCCGGAGCGGATTAAGGATATATTAGAAGCAAAGGAGAGAACGGCGGACGGTGTGACAGCTCCGCCAAATGGTTTAGTGCTAGTGGGGATTGATTATGGAAAAACAGATTTATTTTGACAATGGAAGCACATCCTGGCCAAAAGCGCCGGGTGTTGCACAGGCTATGTCAGAGCTTCTTATGAAAGGTGCTTTTAACATTAACAGGGGAAATTATGAGGGCGCCTACGAGGTGGAAGGCATTGTCCTTGACACTAGGGAACAGCTTGCAAGGCTGTTTCATGCCAGGGATTCCAGGAGGGTTTTGTTTTCCCCCGGAATTACTTATTCGCTGAATACATTTATCAAGGGCTTCTTAAAGCCGGGCGACCATGTGATTGTAACAGGCATTGAGCACAATGCAGTCATGCGTCCCCTGCGGCAGATGGAAAGGCTCGGAGTTACTTATGATGTGGCCCGGACAGATACAGAGGGTACGGTTCTTTTGGAGGATATTGAGGCGTTTGTGCGGCCCTGTACGAAAGCGGTCATTGTGTCCCACGCGTCAAATGTGTGCGGAACAGTGACGCCTATTAAGGAAATCGGGGAAATCTGCCGCCGCCGGCACATTTTCTTTGTAGTGGATACGGCCCAGAGTGCGGGAACCCTTGATGTGGATATGGAAAAATGCGGCATTGATTTTCTTACCTTTACCGGACATAAGGGGCTTTTAGGTCCCCAGGGAATCGGCGGCTTCCTCATTTCAGAGGCTCTTGACAGCGTTATGGAGCCCTTTGTGGCAGGAGGAACAGGCAGTCAGTCAGATTCCTTTGACATGCCAGAGAAGCTGCCTGATAAATACGAGAGCGGCACCATGAACCTGCCCGGAATCATCGGTCTTCACGCAGCCCTTTCTTATATAGAAGAAACAGGGCTTGAGGAAATCCATAGGAAGAAAATGGAACTGGCCGGATATTTTATAGAAAAAATAAAGGAGCTTAAAGATATACGTATTGTGGGGAGACAGGGAACAGAGGGGCGTACAGCGGTCGTATCTCTGGATTTTGAGAAGGCAGACAATGCAGTCGCGGCCTTTACCCTGGAGTCGGAGTATGGCGTCATGACAAGAGTGGGACTTCACTGCGCGCCTCTTGCCCATAAAACCCTTCACACATATCCCCAGGGAACCGTGCGGTTCGCCTTTAGTGCATCGAATACAAAGGAAGAGATTGATATTTGTATAGAAGGGATAAAAAGATTGATATAGATAATATCAATAAATGCCATATATTCATGATAAAAATCAATACCTTATTCTGCCCGATTTCATTGTCCAAAATGGCAAAAAATGTTACGGTAATATCATACTCTTTATCTAAAGAGAACAGCTAAATTACGGTTACTGTGAACGTTGTGAACAGTAAAACAATGGAATACAAAGGAGGAAAAGTAAAATGGCTGATTATCGTAAAATGTGGGAAGATTTAGGCATGGATGTGGAGACGCACGATCAGTTGTGCGCAGTGCTTCCGCAGGCATTTGGGGATGTCTATCTGTCACAGGAGAACCGTCCGGAGGGTATGGACTACTATAACATGGTAGTAGCGGATATCCACGGCATCCGTCCGGCAGAGCTTATCGAGCATCAGAAGAAAGGCGGAAAGGTATTCGGTACATTCTGTGTATACGTGCCGGACGAGGTAGTATTTGCGGCAGACGCCATTGCGACAGGCCTGTGCGGCGGCTCCCAGTTCTGGGTTCCGGGCGGTGAAAAGGTTCTTCCAACTAACACCTGTCCGCTGATTAAGGCTTCTGTAGGAGCAAGAATTGACCGCACATGTCCGTTTTTCAGAATCGCAGACATGTATGTAGGCGAAACCACCTGTGACGGCAAGAAAAAAGCATGGGAGATTCTCGCAGAGGATGTGCCGGTGCATGTAATGAACCTTCCCCAGATGAAGCGCGCAAAGGACGTTAAGGCCTGGGCAGAGGAGATTGAGGAGTTTAAAAATGTAGTAGAAGAGTTCACGGGAAATAAGGTGACGGCAGAGAAGCTTGCCCAGAGCATTAAGCTTATTAATGCAAAGAGACGGGCATTAGAGAGACTGTATGAGACACGCAAGAGTGAAAACATCCCTATCAGCGGCTGTGATGCACTGCTTATCTCCCAGATTGCCTTCTATGACGACCCGGGAAGATTTACCCAGATGACCAATAAGCTGTGTGACGAGCTGGAGCAGAGGATTGCAGACGGCGTCAGCGTATTTGAGAAAGGGACAAAGCGTATTATGCTGACAGGAACTCCCCTTGCGATTCCGAACTGGAAGCTGCATAACATCGTAGAGACAAGCGGCGGCGCAATTGTCTGTGAAGAAATGTGTACAGGTACACGTTACTTTGAGAGACAGGTGGATGAGAGCAGGGAGACGGTTGAGGAGCAGATCACAGCACTTGCAGAGAGGTATATGGGGATCAACTGTGCATGCTTTACTCCGAATGAGGGCCGCATTGATGATATTTTACGTCTGGCAAAGGAATACAAGGTTGACGGAATCATTGATGTAAATCTTAAGTTCTGTAACCTCTATGACACAGAAGGGTATTTTGTAGAACGTGCTATGAAGGATGCAGGCATCCCGGTACTTGGAATCGAAACAGATTACACAGACAGCGATGCACAGCAGCTCCGTACAAGAGTAAGCGCATTTATTGAGATGTTAAATAATTAGGAGTAGGATATATGCAGAAAACTCAGCATTATGTGTTGTTCCCAAACCACGATAATGCCATGCGCCTTTACAGAGAATTAAAAAAAATGGGGGTCCGGGCCGTTATTGCCCCGACTCCCAGAGTTCTTAGTACGTGCTGCGGTGTCTCTCTTCTTATTGAGGAAGAAGACATAGAAAGGATACAGCAATGCATAAAAGAGCATGGAATCGAGGTTTTGAAAATCGAGGCCATAGAAAGAGACATAAATCCTATGCGGGATAAATACTGTTAAAGAGGTAAATGAAACATGAATTACGTAGGAATTGATATAGGCTCTACAGCGTCCAAGGTTGCGGTGCGGGGGAAAAAGGAGCTTCGCTTTGTACTCCCTACCGGGTGGAGCAGCAGGGAGACAACACTGACGATTAAGGATAAATTACTGGAGGATGGAATCGATGTCCTGTCGGATAATACAAAGGTGGTTGCCACCGGATACGGCCGGATAGCGGTAGATTTCGCTGATTATGTCATAACAGAAATCACCTGCCATGCAAGAGGCGGCAGGGAGCTGGCGGGAGATAACTGTGCGATTATAGATGTGGGCGGACAGGATACGAAGGTTATCCTTGTGGATCATGGCATGGTGCAGGATTTCCTGATGAATGACAAATGCTCTGCAGGAACAGGAAAGTTTCTGGAAATCATGGCAAACCGTTTAGGAGTGACACTGGGAGAGCTTTTCGATCTGGCCCAGGCAGGGACAGTGCTTCCCATAAGCTCCCTGTGCACCGTATTTGCAGAATCCGAGGTAATAAATTATATCGGAGAGGGAAGAAAACGGGAGGATATTGCCGCAGGGGTAGTAGATTCCGTGGCAGCGAAGGTAGCGCAGCTAAGCCAGAGAAAGAATCTCCCGGAAAAGGTTATTTTAACCGGAGGCCTAAGCCACAGTGAGTATTTTACAAAGACGCTGTCAGCCAAAATCGGACAGACTGTAGATTCTACGGAAAATGGAAGATATGCCGGAGCGTTTGGTGCAGCCCTTCTGGCAGAGGAGAAGTCGAGGTAAACCCGGCTTTTTCTTTTGTCTATTAATACCAAAGGAGGGACACTCAATTTATCTAAATTTACTGAAAAATGAAAACAAGGTAGCCATAATGCAGTCTTTTGTGATACGATAGATAAAATAAATATATATATGTTGGGAGGCTTTTTTATGAATATGCTATTAAACATTGTTCCTGTTTTTGGGGCGGCGGCGTTATTATTTGCGGCATATCTTGCGGCAAGGGTAACAAAGCAGAGTGCAGGGACAGACAGAATGAAGGAGATTGCGGCGGCAATCAGCGAGGGCGCGCAGGCATTTCTGACAGCAGAATATAAGATTCTTGTTATCTTTGTTGTTGTGCTGTTCGTGCTTATCGGGCTGGGAATCGGAAACTGGGTTACAGCCATCTGCTTTGTTGTAGGTGCATTATTCTCCACAGCGGCAGGCTACTGCGGAATGACCGTAGCCACCAGGGCAAATGTAAGAACCGCGAATGCGGCAAAGGAAGGCGGTATGAACAAGGCTCTTTCCATTGCATTTTCCGGGGGCGCAGTTATGGGAATGTGCGTGGCAGGATTAGGAGTTCTCGGTGTCAGTGCTATTTATCTCATTACAAAAAACGTAGATGTGCTTTCAGGCTTCAGCCTTGGCGCTTCCTCCATCGCATTATTTGCACGTGTAGGCGGCGGCATCTATACAAAGGCTGCGGACGTAGGAGCAGACCTGGTAGGTAAGGTGGAGGCCGGAATCCCGGAGGATGACCCGCGTAATCCGGCAGTTATTGCAGATAACGTAGGCGATAACGTAGGCGATGTTGCCGGCATGGGAGCAGATCTGTTTGAATCCTACGTGGGCGCTCTTATTTCGGCGCTGACCCTTGGAATCGTATACTATAAGGCAGAGGGAGCCGTTTATCCGCTTATGATAGCAGGCCTGGGGCTTCTGGCGTCTATTGTCGGAACCTTCTTTGTAAAGGGTGATGAAAATGCAAATCCTCATAAGGCCCTTAAGACAGGCTCCTACGCAGCCAGTGTAGTTGTGCTTATTGCGGCATTTGTATTCGGTAAACATTTGTTCGGTAATTTTAATGCAGCAATCGCCATTGTTTCCGGACTGATCGTAGGCCTTCTGATTGGCTTCATTACAGAGGTTTATACCTCCGGCGATTACAAATCTGTAAAAGAGATTGCGTCCCAGTCAGAGACCGGCTCTGCTACAACGATTATCAGCGGACTCGCAGTAGGAATGAAATCCACGGGGATCCCGATCCTTCTTATTTGTATCGGTATTTTTGCGGCATACCAGTTCTGCGGGCTTTACGGAATCGCGCTGGCAGCAGTAGGCATGCTGTCTACAACAGCGATTACAGTAGCTGTTGACGCTTACGGCCCTATTGCAGATAATGCAGGCGGTATAGCAGAGATGTCAGGTCTTGACAAATCCGTCCGCAAGATTACAGATAAGCTTGATGCAGTAGGAAATACAACAGCAGCCATGGGAAAAGGCTTTGCCATCGGCTCCGCAGCCCTTACGGCGCTGGCACTTTTTGTATCCTACGCGGAAGCAGTGCAGCTTAAGAATATCGATATCCTGGACAGCCGTGTTATCATCGGCCTGTTTATCGGCGGCATGCTTCCATTCCTGTTCTCAGCTATGACAATGGAATCCGTGTCAAAGGCAGCTTATCAGATGATTGAGGAGGTAAGACGCCAGTTCAGGGAGATGCCCGGCATTATGGAGGGAACCGCAAAGCCGGATTACAAGTCCTGTGTTGCTATCTCTACCACAGCGGCCCTTAAGGAGATGCTTATTCCCGGCATCATGGCAGTTGCAGCGCCTTTGGTTGTAGGACTTCTTTTGGGACCGGCTTCACTTGGCGGACTTCTTGCAGGCGCTCTTGTAACAGGCGTTATGATGGCAATCTTTATGTCAAATGCAGGCGGCGCATGGGATAATGCGAAGAAATATATTGAAGACGGCAACCACGGCGGCAAAGGCAGCGATGCTCACAAGGCAGCAGTTGTAGGGGATACGGTGGGAGATCCATTTAAGGATACATCAGGACCATCCATTAACATTCTGATTAAGCTTATGACTATTGTATCACTGGTATTTGCACCGCTGTTTTTATCAGTCGGCGGGCTGCTTTAATCGTAAAGCTTAAGCCAGGTTTGAAACACGCCGTGTTTGATAAACAGCAACCCTCCCCGGGAGTATCGGAAAGATAATTCCCGGGGAGCTATTTTCAATTGAAGGCAGACTGCCTATGTTACTGTTCTGTTTAAGGAAAAATTAAGTTGTGTTTTGTGGCAAGGTGTAGTAAACTAGCAACAAGGATTTTTGTTTCAACTGAATTTCCAAAGGCAGCGTTCCTTCTGCCTTTCATGAATCTTTATCTTAAAGTGTCGTATTTTCAGTGCTTCATATCGAGGCTGGAATACCAAATCGTAAAAACAAATTATTAAAACCGCAGAATATATACAAGGGAGGAAAAGTATGGAAAAAGTGGATGGCAGTATGGAGATCCTTAGTGCCATGCAGGTTACAGCAGATATGGAGGGGCTGGATGCACAGAGCAAGCTTATCTTACACAGCAAGGAAGTGCTTGCAATCATTCTCAAGGAAACCGTGGCGGAATATAAGGATTATTCTAAAGAAGAGATTATGGAGTTTATTGAGGCTGACTCCATTACGGGTTCGAAGGAGGTTTCTCCTGGAAGGACAAATACCACGGTAAAAGGAGACAGCGCGGAATTTGCCATGCTGAATGAGAAGGTGTCCTTTTTTGACTTGCTGTTCCGGGCGAAGAATCCGGAACTTTCTACAGAGGATATGCAGATAGATCTTCACATAGACGTAGAGTCGCAGAAAACTTATAAGCCAGGGTATCCTATTGAGAAGAGGGGGATGTATTATCTTGCCAGGAGCTTATCATCCCAATTAACGTTGGTAACAAATAATATGGATTACAGCGGACTAGAGAAATGCCTGAGTATTTGGATCTGCCGGGATGATGTCCCTCAGGGTATGCGTTACAGCATATCGACTTATGAAGTTGTAAACACCAAGAATACCTGCGCTTCCAGTGTGGGAAAAGAAAATTACGATTTAATGACACTTATTGTTATCAAATTGGGGAATGAGGTGTATAATGGAGAAGAAGGGGACGAAGGGTATGAACTCTTACGTTTTCTGAGCGTGCTAATGTATCCTCATAAAGACAGCTTTATGGATACAATGAAAGAATATATTGATTTTTCTAACAATCAGGAATTGCGGAAGGAGGGTGATGGTATGATCGGATTTGGACACACAATTTGGGAGGAAGGTATCCGCATAGGAGAGGAACGGAGTGCGCAGACGATTGCGGAAAAGGATGCTGTGATTGCGGAAAAGGATAGTGTTATTGTACGTCTACAGCGGGAAAAGGATACTGCTGATACTGCTCTTGCGGAAAAGGATAATACTATTGCGCAGCTACAGAGGCAGCTTGCTCTATTGACAAAGCTTGCTGCCCCTAATAATTAGATTCAGCAGTTATATCCGGAAAGCCGGAATGGAAGACGGATTTTTTAAAAGCATGTAATATGATGAAATATATTCTGGAAAGACAGAAATGTATGAGTCATTGATAAAGGTTTAGCAAGAGAAGCGCCGTTTCTTAGATAACTGATTATCTGGGAAACGGCGATTTCAATATAAGCGTTACTGTTCACACCCTGCGGGTGCTCCAGTAACGGCATCCGGCCATTAAAAGTCATCTTCGGTGAGGGGCCGGATGCCAGGTAGCCGCTATTTCTTTGGCCGGACACCGTGCAGCGTGGTGCACGGTGCCATGTGAACAATAACTATAAGCACTTAATCAACTGCACAGATGGAAAATATTTATTGCTTAGGTTATTACCCATGTGTTATAGTGTGGGTGGGTAATAAAGTGGATAATAAATGACAGCTTTAAAATGTGGAGGAATCTATGGACACAAGAGAGGCTTTAACAAAATTAAAAAATGGTGAAATGACGGTAGAGGAGGCGGAGCTGTATTTCCGCAGGCAGCCCTTCGAGGAGCTGGGCTATGCGAAGCTTGACACTCACAGGAAGCTTCGTTCCGGTTTCCCGGAGGTGATTTTCTGTATGGGAAAGGCAGATAAGCACCTTTTAGAAATCGTTGGAAGGCTTTATGAGGCAGCGGGCGAGGTGATGGGTACAAGGGCCACGAAGGAGCAGTATGCGCTTTTAAAGGAACGATACCCGCTGCTTGAATATGACGAAGTATCAAAAATAATAAAAATCGAAAAACCAGATAAAAAGCGTGTGGGATGTATCACGGTCTGCACAGCCGGGACGGCGGATATTGCAGTGGCAGAGGAAGCGGCCCAGGTGGCAGAATATTTCGGGGCCCATGTGGAACGTGTCTATGACGTGGGGGTGAGCGGCCTTCACAGGCTTCTTTCAAGTATGGAGACGATACAGAAGGCGAACTGTGTCATTACAGTTGCAGGAATGGAGGGCGCTCTTGGGAGTGTTATCGGAGGGCTTGTGGATAAGCCGGTCATTGCAGTGCCCACGTCTGTAGGGTATGGAGCTAATATGAAGGGAATTTCAGCCCTTCTTACGATGATTAATTCCTGCGCAAACGGAGTTGCGGTTGTAAATATTGACAATGGGTACGGGGCAGGATATATGGCTGCACAGATTAATAAACTGGGGGTAGAACATGAGTAAGACATTGTATTTGGAATGTTACAGCGGAATCAGCGGAGATATGACAGTAGGAGCGCTTCTGGATCTTGGAGCGGATCAGACTGTTTTGGAGGAGCAGCTTAAAAGTCTTCCGGTGGAAGGGTATGAGACTATCATAAGCAGGGTGAAAAAATCAGGGCTTGCGGCCTGTGATTTTAACGTGGTTCTCGACAAAGAACATGAGAATCACGATCATGACAATGAATATCTGTATGGGCAAGAGCACGGACACGATCACGACTGCATACATGACCATGAACATTCCCACGGCCACATACATGAGCATATACATGACCATGGACATTCCCACGGGCACAGTCATGACCATGAGCATTCTCACGGCCACAATCATGACCATGAACATCCTCACGGCCACTCCCATGACCACGCCCACAGGGGGCTTCCGGAGATTTTAAAAATTATTGAGAACTCCGGGATGACGGAGGGGGCAAAGAAAACAGCATCAGATATTTTCCATATTCTTGCCCAGGCTGAAGCGAAGGCCCACGGGACAAGCCTTCAGGAAGTACATTTTCACGAGGTAGGCGCCGTGGATTCTATTGTGGATATTGCTGCCGCTGCTATCTGTCTTGACAATCTGGGTATTACGGAGGTGATTGTGCCGGAGCTCTATGAAGGACGCGGGGTGATCCGCTGCCAGCACGGGCTGATACCGGTTCCGGTTCCGGCAACGGCAAATATTGCACAGATGCACCATCTCACCCTGCACATGACAGAGACAGAGGCAGAGCTTGTTACCCCCACAGGCGCGGCAATTGCGGCGGCAGTCCGCACATCGGACAGGCTTCCGGCAAGATACAGGATTTTAAAGACCGGGCTGGGTGCGGGAAAGCGGGACTATGGAAGGACGAGTATCCTTCGGGCAATGCTGATTGAAGAAGAAAAGGGCTCCCCGGATACGATTTATAAGCTGGAGACAAATATAGATGACTGTACGGGAGAGGCACTGGGGTATGTGATGGAAAGGCTTCTTGAGGCGGGAGCCAGAGATGTCCATTATATGCCGGTGTTTATGAAAAAAAACCGTCCTGCTTATCAGCTTAATATTATCTGTAAGGAAGAGCAGATTGAGGCTCTTGAGGATATCATTTTTGCGGAAACTACCACTATCGGAATCCGGAGAGTGCAGATGGAGCGCACGGTATTGGATCGGGAGATAAAAAAAGTAAACACATCCCTTGGAGAAGTGAAGGTGAAAATCTGCAGCCTTAAGGAAGGCAGGCGCATCTATCCGGAATATGAAAGCGCTGCGGCAATCTGCAGGAATACCGGGTTCTCCTATCAGGAGATATTAAAAAGAATCTGCCGTGAGGTGACTGATGAAGAGCTATAGGGAGAAAGTGGAAGAATTAAAAAGGAGAATGGAAGGCTATTCATCAGAGGCTGCAGCGGTAGCATTCTCCGGAGGGGTGGACAGCAGCCTTTTGCTCAAAATGGCCTGTGATGGGGCAAAGGAGACGGGGCAGAAGGTATATGGCATATTTCTTCATACAATGCTTCATCCGGCGGAGGATGCCGGAAACGCAGAAAGGGTTGCAAAAGAGGCGGGGGCCGAATTTGTTGTGCTGAAGGTTGATGAGCTTGCAGCAGCGGGAATAGAGGACAATCCTGTGAACAGATGTTATCTCTGCAAGAAATGTTTATTTACAGAGCTTCGGAAAAAGGCGGAAGAGTTAGGAGTCAGACGGATATTAGAAGGGACGAATGAGGACGATCTGCACGTATACCGCCCGGGGATTCAGGCGGTGCGTGAATTAGGGATTCTAAGCCCTCTGGCAGAGGCAGGACTTACAAAGAAGGAGGTAAGAAGCCTTGCAAGGGAATATGGAATTTCCGTATCAGGCAGGGCCTCCTCCCCTTGTCTTGCCACAAGATTCCCCTATGGAACCAGATTATGCTACGAGGATATGAGACGGGTAGAAAAAGGCGAGGAGCATTTGAAGAAACTGGGGCTTTTTAATGTGCGTCTGCGGGTGCATAAGGATGTAGCCAGAATTGAGGTGGATTCTGACGCACTGCTGACAGTAGTTCACTTCAGAAAAGAAATCACTGACTGCTTAAAAAAGCTGGGCTACACCTATGTTACCCTGGATCTTGAAGGCTTCCGTTCAGGAAGTATGGATGTAACCCTTATTCGTTACTGTTCACACCCTGCGGGTGCTCCAGTAACGTCATCCGGCCATTGAAAGTCACCTTCGGTGAGGGGCCGGATGCAAGGCAGCCACTACTTCTTTGGCCGGACACCGTGCAGTGTGGTGCACGGTGCCGTGTGAACAGTAACCCTTATTCCTCCTCGGACAGAAGCCTAAGCCCGGCGGTGCTTGTAACCGGAAGGGAGAAGATAATCCCTCCGGCCGGGCTTTTGGGGCCGGCCTGTGCCATAACAGCCTTCATGATGTCATTTTTCTGAGAAGAACGGACAACAATAAATATCATTTCCTTTTCTTCGGCAAGCGAAATGCCGAAGAATTTTTTTGCATGCTCCATTCCTGTTCCCTTTGCATGAATGACAGTCCCGCCGGGAGCATGGGCGCTTCTGGCGGCATCCATAATTGTATCGGTGTATCCTGCATTTGCAATGGTAATAAGAAGTTCATATTCTGTTCCCTTCAATGTGCTTTCCTCCTTTATGGAAATATCCTGTCCATCGGTGATATAATGAAGCGCCTTTTTTCCATAAATACTGCTGAATGGGATAAGAAAGGCAATTCCCCTGCCGGGAATATCTATTTTTACTTTGTGATAAAGCTCCTTTTTTATTATTTTCCATGTACCCGGGGTGACAAAAGCCATATAAATTACTTTTTCTGTAGCTTCCATGCCCAGATAATCGAGAATTGCGCTGTTTGCCGTGCCTACCGCAAGCACGGACAGTGTTACGTGAATTTTGCAGTGCTTAAAGAATGCAATAAATTTGTCGCGCATTCCCCGGTTTGTTATAATTCCCATAATATAGAGCTCGTTCATGGCTAAAATCCTTTCTTAAGGGATAATTTACAAGTTTATAATTCAATGATATCATCCTCATCCCATGTGTCAAGATAGGAAACGGAAAGCTCCTCTCTGCGCTCATTTTTCAGAGCCATAAATCGATATACAGAGCCCAGAAGCTGAATTGCAATAGGCGGGGTCATGGCAACCATAGCTACAATCCCAAACGCATCCTGCACAATATTTCCGCCTATTGCCTGGCACGCTCCCATAGCAAAAGGAAGAAGAAAGGCGGCAGTCATAGGGCCGGAGGCAACACCGCCGGAGTCAAAGGCAATAGCTGTAAATATTTTCGGTACAAAAAAGGATAATAGCAGAGCAAGTACATAACCCGGTATAATAAACCAGAATATAGAGATGCCCGTAAGTACACGAATCATAGCTAACCCTACAGAAACGGCAACGCCAAGGGACAGGGAAAGCCCCATAGATTTTCCGGAGATGGAACCAGAGGTGATTTCCTCCACCTGTTCCATCAGCACGTACACTGCCGGCTCAGCTTTTACAATAAAGAATCCGATCAGCATTCCGACAGGAATGATAATCCACCGGAAGGGAAGCCCCGCCATAATCTGTCCCAGATAGTTTCCGGCAGGCATAAAGCCTACATTTACTCCTGTGAGAAAGAGGACTAAGCCGATATAGGTATATAGAATACCAATCCCAATTTTATAAAGCGTCTTTTTCTTAAGCTTTAAAGATACTGCCTGAAAAAAGGCAAAAAACAGGACAATCGGGAGAAGGGATACAGCGATATCTTTTATGTATTCAGGAAAGCCTGATGCAAAATAATGCCACATTTCTACAGAATTTTCAAGCTCTGGCAGTGTCTTGGGGGTGTAGCCTGTCTCCTCCGGATGATAAAGGAGGCCCAGGATAAGGACCGCAAGAATGGGACCGATAGAGCAGAGGGAAACAAGACCAAAGCTGTCGTCCTCCGCATGCTTATCACTTCGGACCGCAGCAAAGCCTACGCCGAGAGCCATGATGAATGGAACCGTCATGGGACCTGTGGTAACCCCTCCTGAGTCAAAGGCCACCGCCAGAAAATTTTTCGGTACACAAGCGGCAAGTATAAATACAAAAATATAAAACAGAATTAAAAGAGGTGCCAGTGCTTTTGAAAACAGCATACGGAGCATAGCGGCAACCAGAAATATTCCCACCCCGCAGGCAACGGACAGAATCAGCGTCATATTGGGAATGGAAGGAACCTGCTCTGCAAGAACCTGAAGGTCTGGCTCTGAAATTGTTATGATAAATCCGAGAATAAAGCATAAAAGAAGCACCACAGGAAGCTTCCGGGTGGAAGCCATCTTCGTACCCACACGCTCGCCCATGGGCGACATGGCAAGCTCTGCCCCCAGAGTAAAAAACATCATTCCAATAATAAGCAGAAACGATCCGAAAATAAAAAGAAGCAGAATACTTGAGGGGACAGGGGCAATTGTAAAGGAAAGAACCAGCACGATTCCAATGATAGGAAATACGGCGGTTAAGGCTTCCTTAAGCTTTTCGGCAAACCTGGTACGGTAATCATTCATGAGGAGATAGTCCTTTCTATAATACATGTGAAACGGCTGTCTATAAATAGCTTAACATGATATAAGGAAAGAGGCAAACTTTTTATGGATATTTAATATATACTCCTCATGAATGAAAATGTGGAATCCTAATTTTCAAAGGTACCCTTAATAACTATATTTTTATTTTTTATATGGAATTGCCCCCTTGCAATCACGGAATCTATATACATATTCTTGTCTAAGAGAAGGATGTCCGCGTCACTGCCGGTACGGATACAGCCCTTTGAAGGGTACAGGCCATATGCCTTGGCCGGATTTACGGTACATAGCTTAAGTACAGTTTCCAATGGAATACCGCTTTCTCTTACGGCAATGCGTATTTCCTCATGCAGAGTAGACAGCTTTGTGGTCAGTAATTTTGCTTTTCCATTTTCCTGAGGAACGCTCATGCTTCCATTACCGTCAGAGCTCATCGTAACGTTATCTATTGGTACATTGTTTTCAATACAAACCTTTAATCCTTCATGTAATGATATAGAGCTTAAAAAGCCGCTCTCCGGACGGACTCCTGCAGTAATGTCAATATAGCCGCCTTTTTTCGCATACTCCATTGCTTCTTTAAATAAAGAAGCACTTCGGTTAATATGCGTTGGTATAACCCTGGAAGCAGGTATATCTGTTTCATCAATCAGCCTGAATAAGTAGTTGAGCCCGTTTTGTCCGCTTCCCATGTGAAGATGTAAGGGACTGCATTTTCCAGACAGCATTCCCCCTAGAAAGGCCTGAGTCGCAATACGCCTGAATTCTTCATATGTCATTTCAGATGACCGGTAGTCTGAAACAGCAACTTCACCGATTCCAATAATTTTATCCATAAGGATAATGTCCTTACGGGCGTCTCCGGTAATTGTTTTTAAAGGATATTCATAGGAACCAGTCATGATATAAGCGGTAATTCCTTCTTCTTCCAATCCCCTTGCTTTTGCGAGTAATGACTCATGGCTTCTTGCCGTGCCGTCTGTACCTAAAACACCGATTACTGTAGTAACTCCTGCGCTGGTTATTTCCGACAGCATAATTTCAGGTACACGGCTGTAGAAACCAGCCTCGCCCCCGCCGCCTGTGATGTGTACATGTTGATCTACATAGCCGGGTACAGCAGCTGCATTTTGTCCATCGATTACTTCACAGGGCAGGCCGATAGTATCAGGATTAATCTCCGGTTGTATCTCAATAACCTTTTCATTGCATATGAGTATATCCTTTATTCCCATATGCCCGGGAGCGTATAAATCAACATTTTTTATTAATAGCAAGGGTTTCATTCTTTATCCTCCAATTTCCGTGTTTGTATATAGTGCATAAAACACTTGTTTTTATTGCTCTGATTATAGCAAACCTGCCTAATATATTCAAATACAAATTATTGCATGAAGGACATACGATCTTATTTATGTTACTGTGAACGGAGTGAACAGCAGTGTATTTATGAAGGTCTGAGAAGATATCAGAATTTTAAGCTTTCCGGAGGGCAATAACAAGAGAGTGGCCGGTGTCTTTCGGGCACCGGCCAATTGGAGAGGAATGAAAACAATCTATCTAAATGTAAACTAATTGTTAGGCGAAGTGCGGTAATCATACAGATTATGTAAGTGATAAGTACGACTACCGGCTTCTTTAATTGATATATTTATTATAATTTGAAAATGTGAATCGGATGTGTCAAAAAACAGAAATATTTATAAAGTTTCTTAAGAAAATTTAAGAAAATCAGAAGAAAAGTCCGTAAGAACATGATTCAGGTGTGAGGGGCGGTTTTTGCGTAGCAAAACTTTAAATGCCGCCCCGAACCGTTACTATGAGCGGCCTTCCAGGCCGTGAATAGAAACAAAAGCCCACAAGCGGCAAAACCGCTTGTGGACGTAAGCGTCTGGCGGAGAGTGTGGGATTCGAACCCACGTGCCCTGTAAAGGACAACCGCATTTCGAGTGCGGCTCGTTATGACCACTTCGATAACTCTCCGTGTCATATCAGCAATATCAGCCCCAAAAAGACCTCTGAAAGTACAGCATTGCTGAACACGAACAAATTATAGCATATATGCAGCGGGTGATGCAATAAGGAAATATAAAATTTAGCCGGTAATTAGGGCAATAGCAAAGTCCAGGAAAAAATATTATTCGTTTTTTTTAACCTGTGGATTGTCCTCTACAGTAATGATCCCCTTTTTCCACAAAATACGTGAGGTAATGATTCCGATTGGCAGTGAACCGATAATCAGGAATCCTACCATTCCGAATAAGGAGCCGCCGCTTGTTATGCGTACAAATAATGCAAGAAGGGAGATAATGATAATAACCGGGAGTACTCCCTTTACGCCTCCCTTTACTACCTTATCTCCGGAGCTTGTACTGGAGAAGAGGCCCAGAGTCATACATCCGAACAGGGCGGGAATAATATAATTTGAGGCAGTTTTTACCTGCGGTATTTCGAAGAAAAAGCTGATTCGTGTGCTTAAAAGTGCTGCAATTGCCAGTATGATGACTGTCATAATAGAAGATACCGCGATTGCCACAGATGCCACAGCATCGCCCTCCGGTGTATTCTGATCTGTATCAGCCAGCTTGATGGCATTTACTGCACAGGGGAGCTTTAAGTTCATGATGTTTCCTGTGATGAAACCCAGATATGCGGAGCTTCCCATAATAGGGGTGTAACTGATTGCTTCTGAGATTCCGACAGGAATATAAATCAGCAGAATACTAAAGGTTGCTACGTTGAAAACCTCTCCGAAGGATGGAACAGCATCAAAAACGCTCAGCACAACAAAGGGGATTGCAACCATATACACTAAAGCAATTACGGTTCCGATGCGGCCCCAGCTGTGAGACCATTTCTGAAAAGAATCCATTGTTCCGTTATCTTTATTTTTACCCATGATAAAACCCCCTTATGAAAATAATTTAACCCAGAGAAGTGATGATACCATACCTCCAATCATGGAAAACGCCATGATAAAGTCATTCAGCCATTTAAGGCCGGGCCTGGAGGACAGGATACCGAGTACTACTGCAATGATGAGGCCTGTAACCATAACCAGAGCCTGAATTGTATCACCGATTAAAAGTACCGGTACGTACACCGAGAACAGGCACATCATGAAAACACCGCTTAAAACATATTTCCAGGTGCTGGCGTTTTCAGTTTTCTGTACGCTCATGCAAAGCTTTTTGCCCAGAGGAATTAATACGAAAAATCCGCTTAACATTCCTACGCTCATCAGGATCATAACAACACCGAATTGTCTTGCAGTTGCCTGTTCTAACATCTGAACACTGGATTCAAAGCCGATTGCAGAGGCAACACTGCTGGAAATCATGGTTTCATAGGAAAGAGAGCCGATTACGGAAAGTCTCCACCAGGACCATACGGTTCCGAGAACCGGTATCAGGACAAATAAGCCCACTACGATAGAAAGGCTTGGTACGATTGAAAAAAACAGGCTGGATTTGATAACTGTCTTAAGCTTTTCCTTACTGATTCCAAGCTCCAGGCAGTGTGTATATGCCTTTTTCAGATAGATAAGTGAAAAGGCAGCGATATAAATGAGCCCGATCACTATCATACCTGTTAACAATGGGCTGCTAATAATTTCTTTCATAATTCATTCCTTTCGATTTTTAAATCTAGGTTATATGTGTTCCTCAAGCCACCGCATGGCAGTGTACGCATAAACGGCGCTTCCCGGTACCAGCACTTCTTCGTCAAATTTAACCTTTGGATGGTGCTGAGGGTAGCAGTAGCCATTGTCCGGATGTCCGGCTGCAAGTGCAAGCATAATAGAAGGCACCTTCTGGCTTACAAATGCAAAGTCCTCAGATCCTGTCGTTTTTGGTGCTTTTCCGCCAGCCATAGCTGTCAGCTGTCCCTGTGAAAATGCTTTCCCGGGACCTAAGATTTCCTGAAGATAGCGTACAGTACATGCAGACAGGGAAGCGTCATTCTCAAGTACAGGGCATCCCTTACCGTGAATAACCTGTGCATCAGCCCGGAAGGCGGCGCCAATGCTCTTTACAATATCTTCCATTCGTGTTTTAATAAATGCTCTTACTTCTTCATCGTATGTACGGATCGTTCCGCTCATTTCTACAGTGTCAGGAATTACATTTGCAGCAAGTCCCGCGTGAATCGTTCCGATTGTCAGGACAGCTTCGTCCATGAGTGCAAGCTCTCTTGCGTGGATTTCCTGAAGCGCAGTAATAATATGTGCGGCGGCAGTAACCGGATCGACTCCGGCATTAGGCATGGATCCATGACATCCTTTTCCCTGAATCTTGATTTCAAAATAATCGGCTGCCGGTGCGCTCACACCGCCGTCACAGGCTACTACAGTTCCGGCAGAGAGCGGAAGTCCTGCCATAACATGAATCATAAGTGCAGCATCAACATCGGGATTTTTCAATACGCCGGCATCAATCATATCCTTTGCACCGGCAAAAATTTCTTCCGCAGGCTGGAACATCAGCTTGACAGTTCCGTTGATTTCATCCTCATGATCCTTTAAAAGCCTTGCTGCACCCAGCAGCATGGATGTATGCATATCATGTCCGCATGCATGCATCTTTCCGTTTGCAGATGTAAATGGAACATCAGCTTCCTCTTTGATGGGAAGAGCATCCATATCACCGCGGATTAAGAAAACCTTCCCGGGCCTTTTGCCCCCTATCGTTACAATAAGTCCTGCCTGTCCGCACTCCTGCGGTTCACAGCCTATTGCAGTCAGCTCTGATTTTACATATGCAATTGTTTCGGATAAATCAAAGCCGGTTCCCGGATGTGAATGAAGATAGCAGCGGTCCTTCAGCAGATTTTCTTCAAGCTTACCGGCTTCGGCAAGTAATTGCTCACTTGTCATAAAACTTCCCCCTTTTCATTTTAATTAATTAAGGAATAATTAAAGAACAGTTCTTTTAATGGATTATACATGGATTCTATAAATTAAGCAAGTTTATTTGTTTTATTAAAAAATATTTGGTTAATATACATAAAAAAAACCGTGAAATTATTATCAGCTTATATTTTAGGAAGATAATTGTTGAATTTTAGAACAGTATAAGTAATAATAGATTATATGATGAAATAAAGATTAACTGGAGGCTTACAGGATGTATCAGATTCTTGTTCTTACATCGGAATATCTTGCGCAGTATATGGATGATATATTAAAGGAACACTCACATGACATTATTTACCGGATTGTAAAATACAGGCATTTTTCAGAGATTGGCGCCTTATATCAGGAGCATGAGCAATGGGCGGATGGTGTTATGACGACAGGTATTGTAGTGGAGACCGTGATAAGGCGGGAGGTAAAGGGCAGATTAAAGCCTATCTTATCTCTTGACACGGATAATGAAACCTTTTACAAGGTTCCGCTTATGCTTTTGATTGAGAACAGGCAGCTTGACCCGGACAGGATTATTTTCGATGTATTTGTCTGTACATCTCCAGGTGCATCTGTCAGGGATCTTATAGAAAATAAAAGTGTAAATGAAATGTTTCCGGATTTTCATAAATGGCTTAGCACTGCCACTGCCGGGGAGCTTTGTCAGATTGAGGACAGGTCTGTGGAGCAGATACGAAGGCTCTGGGAGGAGAATAAAATTGATATGGTAATCTGCCGTTTCAGCAGTATTGTCAGGCAGCTTAAAGACCTGGGGATTCCCTGCGCATTTGCCTCGGCGTCAGATGAATATGCCCATCAGATGGTAGAGCATCTTCTTGAAAAAATAAAGCTTGAGAAAATAACAGCTCATCTGCCGGCGGTTATTTTCACTGCACCGGTATCGGGGGATGGAGATCTCTGGAATGAATATCAGGAGCTTAATGTACAGAAGGGGCTGATGGATTTCGCGAGGGAGCATGATTTAAAGTTTCTTATACAAAATAAACGGCAGGGTCTTTTAGTAATTACAGAAAAAACAGTTATATCTTATGTTACAGAATCCTTCCAGAATAGCGCGCTTTCTGAATATTTAAAAGAAAGGGCAGGTTTTGACCTGACAGTTTCCTATGGGATAGGCCATACCATAGAGGAGGCCTTGGAAAATGCGGCATATGCAAAAAAAGCATCCGGAAATACTAAGGATGCCTATCTGGTAGATGAGAAGAAGCACTTAAAGGGTCCTCTGGATAAAGACAGGACAGTTCTTACAAGTGATATGATAGGTCCGCAGATACAGGAGGCGGCAAAACGTGCGTCACTTTCTACGATGGTGATTCACAGACTGAACCGGTTGCTGTGTCTTCTTGATAAAAGGGAGATTACGAGCCGCGAGCTGGCAGAAAATTTTCACATTACAGTACGGGAGGCAAGCCGTATCCTTAAGCATTTGGAGACGGCAGGCTTTGCAACGGCCCGGCTGCATAAGTCCGAGCATATGCGGGGGCGGCCAACGAAGATCTATCACATTAAATGGGAAATATAAAATGACTCTGGGAGCAGTTAGGCGAGCATCTTTACGGGGAAATGGAAGTTAAACTACCTGAGGATGTGGCAGAAGGTTTCCAGAAGAAGTTTGGCCCGCTGTTGGCTGAAAGCGGAAGCAGTAGGGACTTCCTCTGGCCGGAAATAAAAATATTTCAGAAGTTCATGGCTGATGCAGCCACATTCCATGGAGAGGGCAAGGAACAGGTGGAGATGTTTGTCAATGCGATTGAAGAATCTGCCAAGAACATGCCGGGAAATGATAAATTCTTTTCAGTCAATATCCGTGAGTATTTGGCATTGGGGAATGATGAAGAAGCCGGAGAGCCAGCACTGGTTGAGTTGCTTTCCGACTGGTAGAGCTTTTAAGGCTGCTCTGAGATGAAAAGTATAGATTTTATCAGCAAAAGCGCAATTTGTCGATTTGTCGAACCGCAATTTGGGTGGGTAAATTCCGCATAGGTGGGGTAAAAGGGGTAAAACTCATCATATACTGTTTTGGCAGAGGGCATAGAAGGATGTGAGGAAAAATGGCAATAGAAAAGGTAAAGGAATATTTCAAAAGATACGGGATGGAAGAAAGAATTTTGGAATTTGACGTGTCCAGCGCAACGGTGGAGCTTGCTGCCACAGTCCTGCACTGTGAGCCGCAGAGGATAGCGAAGACACTCTCTTTTATGGTGGATAGCCATGCGGTGTTGGTAGTGGCTGCCGGGGATGCGAGGATTGACAATTCAAAATATAAGGCGCAGTTTGGCACAAAGGCAAAAATGCTCTCACGGGAAGAGGCAGAAACGATTGTAGGCCATGCAGTGGGCGGTGTATGCCCTTTTGCAGTCAATGAAGGAGTAGATGTGTATTTGGATATATCGTTGAAACGCTTTGAGACGGTATTCCCTGCCTGCGGGAGTTCCAATAGTGCAATAAAACTCACGATTACCGAATTGGAGGAATATTCTGGCTATATAGGATGGGTAGATGTATGTAAAGGATATTAAGATTAGGCCGCCGCTTATGGCTTATCACCATATGCGGCGGCCTGCCGTTTCCGTAGGTAGGTCTGACAGCAGAAAACCGCTTGGAAAGCGCTTCCCCTGCCTAAACTTTACAATGTCTCTATAAACCGCATAAATGCGTCTCTGCCTTCCGGCGTGCATTTATAGACGCCCGCATCCTCCAGTACATGGACAAATACCTCGCCCACTTCTTTTTTCAGAATATCCATCACATTTTCTTTCGTGATGCTGTCATATTTGGGAAGGAATTCCTCCACCCAGTCCGCATGCTTTTCGATATCGCTGCTGCTTCTTACATCTTTCTTATCAACAATGTATTCCGCCAGCAGCTCAAGCTCACCCTTTAATCTGGAGGGCAGCACGGCCAGACCCATGACCTCAATAAGCCCTATATTTTCCTTCTTAATATGATGATACTGCGCATGAGGATGATATACGCCCAGCGGATGTTCCTCTGTAGTAATATTATTGCGCAGTGTCAGATCCAGCTCGAAGGTATCGCCGATCTTTCTCGCAATGGGCGTAATCGTATTGTGGGGCTCGCCCTCTGTCTCCGCGAAGATGAATGCGGCCTCATCGGTATAGGAACGCCAGTGATTTAACACATGATCTGCAAGGCCGATAAGTCTCTTTTCATCCTTGTGGCGGATACGAAGCACGGAAAGAGGCCATTTTACAATGCCTGCCTCCACATCCTCATAGCCCGGGATGGTTACGGCCTTTTCGATAGGTGCCTTTGCCATGGCGAAGGTGTAATGACCGCCCTGGAAGTGGTCATGGCTTAAGATAGAGCCGCCCACGATTGGAAGGTCCGCATTGGAGCCAAGGAAATAGTGGGGGAACAGCTTTACGAAATCAAACAGCTTCGTAAATGCGGCCCGGTCTATTTTCATGGGAGTGTGCTGTCCGTTAAATACAATACAGTGCTCATTGTAGTACACATATGGAGAATACTGGAAGCCCCATGCGCTGTCATTGATGGTCACCGGGATAATGCGGTGATTTTCCCTTGCCGGATGATTTACGCGGCCCGCATACCCCTCGTTTTCCATACACAGGAGACATTTCGGATAACTGCTTGCCTTTGCATTTTTCGCGGCGGCGATTGCTTTCGGGTCCTTTTCCGGTTTGGAAAGATTGACGGTAATGTCAATCTCGCCATAGGGAGAATCCACCTTCCATTTCATATCCTTCTTCACACGGTAGCGGCGGATATAGTCGCTGTCCTGGCTGAACTTGTAATAGTAATTGGTGGCGGCCCCCGGGGACTTTTCATAGCGGCGGGCAAATTCAGCCTGTACCTGGGAAGGTCTTGGCATCAGGCAGTTCATCAGTTTTGTGTCAAACAAATCACGGTAAACAACGCTGTCAGTGATAAGCCCACGCTTTACAGCCTCATCCAGAAGATTTTTCAGTATGCCTTCCAGCTCTTCTGTCACAGAAGAAGTGTCGATTTCGGTATCTTCATAGTTGTCCTCATGAAAAAGCTCCAGCAGAAGATTTGTTGTATAAATGCGTTCGCTTTCCGGGGTAAGTCCGGTCTGTATTCCGTATTCTACTAATTTTTTAATATTTTCGTATAGCATAAAAGCATCTCCTCCTTAACCTAATCTTCTTGCACCTTCACCGATATCGACCACATAAAATTCAGCCTCGTGTCCAACCTTGTCAAGATAAGCCTTACCGATTTCTTTTACAAATGTGTCCACAGCCTCATTTTTTACAATGCTTACCGTACAGCCTCCGAAGCCGCCTCCGGTGATGCGGGAGCCGATAACGCCTTCTGTCTGCCATGCCAGGTCTACAAGAATATCAATCTCCTCACAGGAAACCTCATAGTCATCCCGAAGAGAGATGTGGGAATCGTTCATAAGCTTTCCGAACAAGGTCACATCATTTGCCTTAAGGGCTTCCACGGCACGGATGGCACGCTGGTTTTCATAAACGGCGTGGCCGGCACGTTTCTGCCTGATGGAATCCTTAATGGCATGCTTATACTCTTCAAACTGTTCTCCTGTAAGCTCGCCTAAGGAGTTGATATCTACAACCGTCTGCAGTTCCTTTAATGCGGTTTCACATTCATTTCTTCTGTCATTGTAGGCAGAGTCCACCAGACTGTGCTTTACCTTGCTGTTTGTAATGACAATCTTAGCGTCAGGAAGCTTTACCGGAGCGTATTCGTAATTTAAGGTGTTTGTATCAAGGAAGATGGCATGATCCTTTTTGCCCATAGCGCTTGCGAACTGATCCATAATTCCGCAGTTGCAGCCATTATAATTATTTTCCGCGTCCTGTCCGATAAGAGCGATATCTACCATAGATACCCCGTCAAATTCGTAAATGTCTTTTAAAATCACCCCTGTCAGCACCTCTAAGGAGGCGGAAGAGGAAAGGCCGGAGCCGTTGGGAATATCACCGTAAATGGCAATGTCGAGCCCGTGGCCAATCTTCATTCCCCGCTTTTCAAATGCCCACATAACGCCCTTCGGGTAGTTAGTCCAGGCAGCAGCCTTACTGGGAACCAGATCATCAAGGCTTGTTTCTACAACGCCGAAGGAATCAAAATTCATAGAATAAAAGCGTAAGGCGCGGTCTTCGCGGATCCGTACCACTGCATAAGTGCCAAGAGTCAGCGCACATGGAAATACATGGCCGCCGTTATAATCCGTATGTTCCCCAATGAGATTTACGCGGCCCGGTGCAAAGTAGGTTCTAAGTTCTCCCTTTTCTCCGTAGAGCTCTTTAAATTTCTGCATCAATTTCTCTAACATTTTCCCTTCTCCTTATCTACATCATAAATTCTTTGTTTCCCTTGCGGGAACCTGCGTTTTGTTTTATGATTATAATGATAATGAGAAAATAAGGAAATAGCAATAAGAATATTACACATAATTATAAGGATATTGAGGAAATGCAGATAAATATTAGCGAGAACCAGAAGGAAATAAAGGCACACGGAAATTATGAGTTTCCAGTGGGAATCAATGTGGAAGCTATTCAGGCTTACGAACAGGGGACATTTCTGTGGCACTGGCATCCAGAGATTGAGCTTACCTGGGTAATGTCAGGGGAGATCGAGTATCATGTAAATGACAGGCAGTATATTCTGAAAAAGGGAGAGGGCCTCTTTGGAAACAGTAATACATTACATTCCGGGTACAGGAAGGACGGGCAGGAATGTGTGTATCTGTCGGTGACATTTCACCCAAGGTTCCTGTATGGCTATGAGAACAGCGTGCTTCAGACTAAATATGTGGATTACATAACAGCAAATGATATGTGGCACTCCCTGAAGCTTGAAAAGCATGTTGCGTGGCATCAGGAGATTATCGGGGGACTGAAGAAAATCTATGAGCTGTCTAAAGAGCCTCCTGCAGATTACGAGCTGGAGGTGCATATAATTCTGCTTGAAATCTGGCAGAGACTGTACCGTTTCTTTTTGTCCCTTCCGGAGAAGGAGAAAAAGCCCCAGAAGCATCTGGAAAGGCTTAAGGATATCATAGCGTATATACAGGAAAATTACAGCCGGGAGCTCACACTTGACGAAGTGGCAGGGCATGTAAATATCTGTAAAAGCGAGTGCTGCCGTTTTTTTAAAAAGCATATGGGTATGACAATTATGGAGTATATTCTGTTCCTTAGGATTCAGAACAGTCTTTCTTATCTGAAAAAGGGGGAGAGCGTGACGAAAACCGCCGGACTTGTGGGATTTTCAAGCCCGGCGTATTATGGGCAGATATTTAAGAGGTATATGAAGTGTACACCCAGGGAGTATCAGAAAGGCGGAGGGGAGGAGGGATTGTAATCCACGATCTCCTCCAGGCCGCATAAACGTAAATGAGAGTTCCCCCTGGCCTCATCTAGCATTTTATTATCAAATCCTGATTCTGAAAATAAAATATAATAAAATTCGGCATGTTCCTTTTGCAAATTTAATTTTGCGGCAGTGTCAAGATACTCTAAATAGCGGAAAGGGCGCCCCTTGAATTTACATTCGCCGACCAGATATTTATCCATCTGCCGGGAGACCGCAAGGAGGTCAATTTCTGTTTCAGTAATTTTCTGGCTGCTATTTTTAGAAGTATTCCTGACAGTAGTTTTCCTAAACCAGCGGCCTATTCTGGAATAGCGGAAAGGAAGCTGGTTTGCTTTCTGCAGCTCTTGTACATATTGTTTACAAATATCTTCAAAAGTGAGTGATGCAAATTCGTGTAGGGACGGTTTGACTGCATACTCATATACGCCATCTATATCTCCTGTCTCAAGGTCAGAATAGTTTGTAAAAGCAAAGGCATACCAGAAGCGGAAAAAATTATCAGCCAGTTTATAAATTCCGCGATTTATATTAGTTTTTCTTTTAAAGAAGTATTTACAGGAAATTCACGTTCTATTATTTCCAGTTCAATTAAATTTCTCAAATACACACTGGCTTTAGAGGTATCTCCTATAAGAGACCTTTGACTGATATCATTTAAACAGGTGCTGCCAAGGGCGACAGCTTCAATTAATGAGTTGTAAATGGAAGTTTCTCTAAGCTCCTGGCGAAGTAAAAAGTCAATTTCACTGTATAAAATACATCCTTTTGTTAATATATTTTGTTTGATATTATCTTCCAAAGACAGTGAGGGATTAAACTGGCTGAGATAATGGGGAATTCCGCCAAGAACAGAGTATGCCAGTACCTTGTCCCGCGCAGAATAGTCCGGAAAAAATTTTACTGCATCATAAAAGCTCATTTCAGTCATTTTATAAATTCCGGTTGCCCTTCCGTAAAGGGGGTTTTTCTCAGCCAGCAGATCTTTTTCGATAAAGCTCATAGCACTTCCGCAAAGGATAAGCATAACGTCAGAATCCTTCAGAATCTCATCCCATAAATTCTGCAATATTGAAGGAATTTCCGGATTGGTTTTGCACATGTAAGGAAATTCATCAATTACAAGCAGCTTCTTTCTGCCATGACAAGGTAAGTCCAATACGGCAAGAAATGCTTTTTCCCAGTCAGAGAAAGTGGTGATATATTGTCTGGCAGGAATATTCTCCTTTAATAATTTTTCGGAAAAGCGGTTAAGCTGCATCTGGTCAGTACATTCCCGGCATGAAAAAACACATGTGGTTTATTTTTACAGAACTCTTTTAATGTTTCGGTTTTGCCTATGCGGCGGCGTCCGTATAGCACAATCAGCTGCCCCCGGGATGCGCTGTATTTATTTTCTAAAAATTGTAATTCCTTTTCACGTCCAATAAACATATGACCCCTCCGATTCTCTAATCGTGATTTACTAAATCGTGATTTGATAATATTATGCACCTGAAATATAAAAAAGCAAGTCTAAAACCAAGTAATTGTGAAAAGAAGCAATTGTTACTGTTCACTCCGCAATGTCATTAAGTTAGTAACGAACTGCCTGAAATG
>CATBDC010000020.1 GCA_949502235.1 uncultured Lachnospiraceae bacterium
ATAAGCGGCTCCCAAGGATTAAATTGGTGGCTCTCAAGCATTAGAATAATCAGAAATTCTTCTGGATGAAAATGTCCACTCAAAAAAAGGCGTCAAAAGGCTGGGGATACAGAACGGGGATTTCATTGCAATGGATCCGCGGACGGTCATTACGGAAAGCGGATATATAAAGAGCCGCTTTTTAGACGACAAGCTTTCTGCAGCCATCCTTTTAGGACTGGCAAAAGCAGTAAAGGAAGAACCCCTCTCTCTTAGGCGTAAGATAACACTTCTCTTCACCGTCTATGAGGAGGTAGGGCACGGAGCCTCCTTCCTTCCTGCAGATACAGCGGAAATCCTTTCTGTAGACATGGGATGCGTAGGAGACGGCCTGGAATGTAACGAGCATATGGTTTCCATCTGCGCAAAGGATTCCGGCGGCCCTTATGACTATGAGATTACCGCAAAATTAATCGGCCTGGCTAAGGAATACGAGCTTGACTATGCGGTTGACATTTATCCCCATTATACTTCTGATGCGGGGGCTGCTCTTAAAAGCGGCCATGACGTCCGCTATGGCCTGATCGGTCCGGGTGTATACGCCTCCCATAATTATGAGCGGGCCCACACAAACGGAATGATGAATACTTACAGGCTTCTTAAAGCATATGTGGAATAAAGGATATAAATGTTCACTGGTATAAAATAAGCCGGCAGGGTACGCACTGCCGGCCTGCTTTTTAGCATATGATATCTGGCGCGGCTTACCGTTAGCGCCCCTGCTTCCCTGTTCCATTTAAAGGCACAATCCGCTTCCCCGGGCTGCGCAGTTATTGTCCGATGGTCTTCGCAGTTACACCGCACACCGTCAGGAGCCCTTCCGCCACGGTAAAGTGTATCTCCATCCCCGCATATGCCATCCCGTACACCCGCTCCTTATCCTCCTGATAGGAGGGTCTGGGATCCTGGCTTAGTATCTCCCTTAACGTCTCCTGGTGCTCCTTCGGCACCTTTTTAAGCCACTCCCCAGGAAATTCTACGGAAAGTCTGTAATCCTTTATATCCCTGGTAAATCCGTCCTCCGCCTCCGGGTGGGAATCTACATAAGGAAGATAGGGCTTAATGTCAAAAACCGGCGTTCCGTCTGTCATATCCACACCCGACACACACAGAACCAGACCCTCCTGCCTTTGTTCTATTCTCTCAAGCTTCACACAGGATAATCCTACAGGATTCGGGCGGAAGGGTGAGCGGGTGGCAAACACGCCCTCTCTTTTATTCCCCCCAAGCCTGGGCGGGCGCACCGTAGGGCTCCATTTTCCCTCCGGCACCTCTGAAAAGCCCCACAAAATCCATAGATGTGAAAAGCCCTCTATCCCTCTTAAGGCTTCCGGGTCTCTGTACTTTGGCTCAAATACAATCACTCCCTTTGTATCCGCAAGGCCGCTCTGTCTGGGCACGCCGAACTTCTCGGGAAAATCCGTACGGATGCGCGCGATAATCTTAAGGATCACAGCTTTAATCCCCTGTAGCGGTTTACACAGGCATAGATTTCCTGCTTTCTGGGAAGCGCCAGATTGCCGGAAAGATATCCTTCGCCGCTTACCGCTTCAAAGCCCTTTTTCTCCATATTAGAAACCAGGCCCTCCACAAGCTCCCGGACTGTCCTTCTGCCATCCAAAAGCTCTTCTTCCATATGCTTTAAGATATATCCGAGACAGGTAAGCTGCTCATAGTCCGCAAGCTGTTCCACATACCGCAGATCCACTGTCTCGTGATTCAGCTGTACGCCGTCCTTTCCCATTGTCTTGATCTTAATCCGCCCTTTATGGACAATCCCCGGATTTTTCCGCGGCCTCCTCTCAAAGGAAGGCATCTCTGCCCGATCCTTTGGAAGTTCAAGGGAAGGATATCCTGACGCCGCCTCCTTTGCCCGCGCCGTGATCTCCCGGGGAATATAGCGGTCCATCTGTAATACCGTATCCGCCACCTGAAAGTAAGCGCCGGAGCTTCCTGCCACAAGAACCGTAGAAATGCCCAAAACCTCATACAGATCCCGCATCCTTTCAATAAAAGGAGTAATAGGCTCCATATTCCGGTGAATCACCTGCTGCATCAGCTCATCCCGCACCATAAAATTGGTAGCGCTCGTATCCTCGTCAATAAAAAATGACGTTCCCCCGGCCTCCATGGCCTCAATCACATTTGCTGCCTGGGAGGTACTGCCGCTTGCGTCCTCCGTAGAAAATGCCTTCGTATCCTTTCCATTGGGGAGATCATTAATAAACATGGAAATATCTGTCCGCTTAATGCTCCTCCCGTCCTCCGCGCGGATCTTAACTGCGCAGTCCTCTGTCACCACATATTCCCGGCCATCGCCGGCAATATGAGGATATACTCCTGCCTCAAGGGCCCTAAGAAGGGTGGATTTTCCGTGATAGCCGCCGCCCACAATAAGGGTGATTCCCTTTTTAATCCCCATCCCGGTAATCTTTCCCTTATAGGGAAGGTTCATAGACACCTCCATAGACTCTGGCGAAGTAAATTTTACCGCTCCCTTCATAGGCCTCTGGGACACTCCCGATTCCCGGGGAAGGACAGAACCATTTGCCACAAATGCCACAAGGCCCATCTCTCCTAAGCGGCTCCTGATATACTCCCTGTCCTCGGAGAGCTCCATCACCTTTTCCGCCTTCGCCCGATCCTGATTCCTGTATATCAGCGCGTTTTCCACACAATCCGGCAGAAAATCAAACAAAATCTTCATAAGCTCTCTTGCGTTAATGGTTCTCCCGTTTGCAGGGAAACCTGCCTCAAAACGTACCGTTACATCTCCATTTGCCGGATTCACTGTGCAGGCGCTCCGCTCTAAAATCTCCTGCCCGCATCTTGTAACAGAAAGAATCCCGCTTTTGCCGGAACCCTTCGCCTGAAAGGAGTACTCTGCCGTCTGCCTCTCAAAGCATCTGGTCAGGTAGTCCTGCAGGGCAACACGCTTATGCTTCCTGTCATAAAGTCTCTCTGGAAATCCCGCCGTTTTCCCCGGCACTTCAATATGAAGCTTAGACGGAGCCGCAAACGGATCCCCCTGTACGTGGTCAATTACCAGCACATATTTCCCGAAGCGGTAGCTCCCCTTCGTTCCCTTATATGCCGGATATCCTTTTCTGTCAATACTGTATAATAGCTGCCTCAAATCCTCTGCTGTTTTCATACTTAATATCTTTTTGCCTCCTCTCTCGTCAGCCAGAAATGGATTCCCGTGGTGGAATCCTGCCATCTGTCCTCATTAAAGTCCTTCACTTCCACCCACTGCCCTTTTCTGTAAGCAAAATTTTCATCTACCAGAGACCATGCCTCGTCAAAGCTTTCACGGTAATCAAAGCTTTTAATAGTCAGCACCTTTGCCCTGTTACAGCGGCAGGAGGGGCGGGTAGCGGAGGTCCGTTTCGCGTCCGCAGGCACAAGAAGCTGCACCAGCCGGTCATTCACACATTTCTTATATGCAAGAAAGGCTCCCTTTTCCGGACAGTGAAGGCGGAACCACTTCGTGCTCTCATCGGAAATAATTCCATCAAGTCTGGCAAATTCCAGAACCGCTCCAAACAGGTTGGCTCCGCAGATATTATCGTTTCGCATATCACAATACCGGAAGGACGCCGTAACCATCCGGGAATTTCTAAAATCTGCCCCGCGCATAGGGCAGCCGTCAAACAGGGCGTTCTCCACACTGCTTCCGGAAAAGTCCGCGCCATTTAAAAAAACCTCCTGAAAGGAGCTTAAAGTAAAATCAATATCGGAAAGCCTCCATCCTGTCAGATCCATCCCCCTGAACTCACAGGATGGAAACGACAGCCGCTCCCCCTCTTTCCTTCCCTCAATCCGGCCCCTAAGCTCATCCTCCGACACTCTCCGCATAACAAACCCTCTCTTTTTTCAATTTACAATTCCACAGTTTTCCGTTTACAAATCCACAATCCGGGGCCTGTGGTGGATATGGGGAAGAAATTTCTTTAAAAGATCCTGGGTTTTAAACTTCAGATGACTGGTGTTAATCCCCGGATTACACCCAAACCATTCACTCTCTGCAACCTCTTTATCAATAATCACCTGCACATAATCATCCTCATCCGTAAGAAGCCCCGCGACACTTGCAGAGCCCGGCGTTGTCCCCAGATGCTCCATCATCTTCTCCGGCGGCGCAAAGGACATATGGGACACGCCCAGCTTCTTGCTGAAGGAAGCCGTGTCAAAGGCCTTGTCCGCAGGCATCACCAGAAGAAAAAATGTCGTTTTTTTCTGGTTGCATAAAAAAACATTCTTCCGGATCTGCGTTCCAATCGCCTTGTCAATAGCAGCGCACTCCTCCATAGAAGCTGCCGGATCATTATCTACCCTCTCATAAGGGATCTTAAGCTTATCCAAAGTCTCATACATTTTCCTCTCCAAAGGCATCCTCTCATCTTCAGGCGCTGTGGTTGTAATCTCACTGATATACATGTCCATATACCTCCGTTATTCTTTCATTAATATCAATATCTGTCAAATGAACACCTAACCTTTGCTTTTATTATAAAACACAGGGAGGCACTTTTCAATGCCTCCCTTGCATCCCTTTTTTATTTTTTACCGCCTTCTTTTCTGGCTCTGCCTGTATATAATCCAGTAGATCCAGGCCATGATAAGAAGAACACAAAGAAGTCCTGCCATCACATAAAGTATCACCGGTGAAGAGGACTTAAGCTTTGCGCTGTCAGAGTCCTTCTGGCTCTTATTATGCTTTTCCTCAGCGCTTGAAGGGCTGTTATTCTTAAGATTCCCCATTGCATTTTGAAGATTCTGAAGAGACTCCTCCTTCTCTTTTTCTGAAGCATCCTTCGATTTCAGGGTATTTTCTGCCTTTTTCAGTGCATCCTCCATGACCTGATAGCTTTCCTTCGTATACATGCTGCTATCGTAGCCCTTTGCCGCGTCCACAGCCTGCCACCCGGATGAATTTCCTCCGGTGCTTCCCCCGGCGCTGCCGGATCCGCCGTTAGTTCCGGGCGTGTTTCCTCCGGGTACTGTTACGTCCCCGCCTCCTGCAGGAGTTATACGAAGTTCAGGCAGCTCTGTAAAGCTTACAGGCTCTTCCTTAGACCTCCCGGGGAGCTTTAAGGCTCCTTCCTCTGGAACACGGACAGTAAAGGGCTGCCCCGTCCCGCTGCTATCTAAAACTGCAATACTTCCAAGCAGCAGCTTCTCGCCGCTCTGGCTGAAAATCCCTTCAGTTCCTGCAATATAAAGGTTCAAAATACCGCTCTCCGGATGATACCGGTACTCCTTTACCTTGGCATTTACAAGAGACGCCTCACTGAACTGGAAGGAAACATTCGATGCCCCAGAACCCTCTGGTATCACATTAAGGCTTAGCTGGAGAGAGGAAATCCCCTCTCCTGCGGCTTTGGGAACCCCCAGCCTTACTTCCGCATTCTGCCCGTTTCCATTAAACTCTATGGTTTCCTCCCCGGCATCTGCAGCGGCGGCCAGTGCCGCCGGAGCCGCGGATATTATCAGTACGGCTAAGAAAAGCCGCAATACATATTTTCTCATATCCTACTCCCCTATCTGAATTTCCGGAAGCGTCTGCGGCATACCTTCGAATAAAGAATCACTGACCATACGCTCCCCTTCATTTGTCAGGGCATCATCCACACGGTACAGCTCTGCGCGCACCTTCACAAGCTTCGTAAGATCAACGGTATCCTGCGGATCAATCCAGTAGATCCATGTGCCGTCTGAAACATCCCTGATATTTCCTGTTTCCGGAACATCCGCCAGAATCGTCTGGTATGCTTTGAGCTCTCCCTTGTCATTAAGGCCTCCTACTACATTGCCCTCCTGATCATAGAGTATTACCACATTGTAGGCCGGATTGCCTTTGTAGGAGCCGGTAAATACAATAGAACCCTTCGGAATCACTTCATTCTTCTCTTTATCGTATACAAAGTCGCTTCCCAGTCTTCCGATTGCCGCCTTTCCTTCTCCGGTACGCCTGAAATCCACATTATCCCCGGTCACGCCAAGTATATCAAGCTCTGAAACCGTAACGTCCTTCCCAGACATATTTTTCACTGCCAGCTTCACTGCCGTAGTCTTGTAGGAGGCAATATTTCCTTTCTTTTCACTTTCAAAGTTTACAGTCTGTACCTTATCCTCCGTAAAGCTTCCTGCCGAGACGCTCTTCCAGCCTTCCCCATCGCGGACAAATATCTCATAATCTTTCACAGGCGTTCCCTCGCCTGCCGTATACTTAAGTCCTGTAATGGTAAGGGACTTATGGAATTCCAGAATTATCTCTGCATTTGCCCCTGCCGTGCCGGTATAAGAAGTATTCGTATTGTTATCAATAGCCTTATCTGCCAGATTTTCATTTTCCTTTTCACATGTATGATCCGCCGCATCCTCCGGCTTTAGCACGGCCTCGCCCACTGCTGTCATATCGCTGGTACTGATGGTAAAGCCCGCCTTGTCAATGCTTCCGTCATGTTCAATCTTTACAGGCTCCAATGTCTTAGCCGCCGAACGGTTCAGGTATTTATCAATCACAGTAACCTTGTAGGTAACCACCCTGTTATTCATAGTCGTTACATAATCACTGAAGGTCCCTGATGCGGCTTCCTCTGCCGTTACAAATGCCACAGGCTCTTCCATCATAATACCGCCGGAAGTGGTGCCCCGCACAATCTCATATCCCAGAACGTCCTCTGCCGGAACCAGCTTTGAATCCAGCACAAAGTCTACCTGATTAGCTGATGCCTGATTTACCTGGGCTCTGGTGCCGTCTCCGACTGCCTCCACGGTACCTTCTGTATTTAACGAGCTTCCCCCGTTCTGCATACGGTATACGCGGGCCTCGTCATTTACGTAATAAATAGCTCTTGTTTCCTTGCCGAACTGGGAGGCATAAGCAATTGTATCCTCATCCGGAGTAAAGCCCCAGCGTCTGAAAAATTCAAGGATATCCTTTTCTGCCGCCGCACAGGCAAGCCGCATGAGGTTCTGCTGTGTGCCTCCGGAAAGAGAGAGCGCAGTTCCCCCCGGCGCCGGCGCCTTTGCCGGTGCTCTCGAATAGCTGTCGACACGGGCAAAAAACAGATTTTTAAGCTGGTCGGCATGGTTCTCATAGGTTTTATAATTATACCCGTTATCATAAGCCAGATGAAGCTGCCAGTACAGGCCAAGCTGTGTAAATACATTGGAAGCAGGGCCTTGTTCGCCTGACGTCACCTTATTATATACATTGCTGTACTTAAAGCGCACACTGTCATTTGTATCCTTTGCCTGGGCAAGGACAGAGAAGTAATTGTTAGTCACCTCCGCCACCACGTAACTGCCCTGATTAATGCAGTGGCCGATCTCATGGGCAATTCCCCATCCGAAATACCTGCCGTCTACATACCTTCCCTCTGCGTCCGCCTGCACCGGAGTACAGTTTACCATACCTGCAGTCTCATTATACTCAATGCCGATATGGTTGCCGGAAGCGTACATAAATGCACCTGAAAACATTCTCTGGTAGCGGATATTCAAGTGTCTCACCGGATATCTGTCTATCACATTTTCCGCACTGTTATTCAGCCCCTTATGCTGATAGAACAGATGCATCATGCCCTCCATTGCATCCATGGAGTCTACAAGCTTCCGGGCCCGTTCAGAAATACTTCCGCTTCCGGTTCCTGCCCAGATCTGCTGTGCCGGAAGAGACAAAAGCATGGTATCCAGCATAATATCAGAAGCGCCTAAAATACAGTTATGGGCGTCATACGCTTCCTCTTCCCCGTGAACCTGGGTGTGAAGGCTGCTTATATTATTTACATACTCATCCAGCTCGGTTAAGAAGCTCTCCGCTTTCTCAAGCCTTACATTCCGGTCGCTCACTTTGTAAAGGTCAAGGGTCGGGACCTTTGTTCCTCCGCTTACTCTTACCGCATACTGATCACTGTCGCTGTTCCCTGTATACTGAATGTAGAGCGCCCCTCCCTTTTCTCCTTCTACGGAGCTAATCTGAGGAATGGTAATCTCATTCTTTCCAATGGTAAGCGCTTTTTTCCCGGTAGGATTTACCCCCTGACTCACACCGTCTGATTCACTGTGATACTGGGTCACTACAAGCTGCAGGTTCGTGGATTCTCCTGTTTTCTTGCTGTTATGCCCTACATATACAGTAATCTCTTCACCTGCCGCAGCCGTGATTCCGAGAGGCTGCCATGCATTCAGGCCGCCAAAGCCCCTGTTCACATCACTCGTAGTAATGCCGTTATGGACAAGATACGGCTCTGCCAGATTCGTTTCATTCAGAATCTCTTCCGCAGTCCTAAGCTCTCTTTCAAGCTTTTCCCTGTCCGGATGATACTCCCCGCTGGCCGCATCCGGCGTATTGAGCCTTGTTCTTAAGGCGTCAATAATCTCCTGTGTCACATCCTCACGCAGCACCGTATGCAGATCATCCGCATAAAGGGCCATAATGTCATCCTCCAGGGTATCATACTGGTAAAAATATACCTCTGCTATGGTATTTGTGCCCGATGCAGTCCCCCGCGCGAGTCCGAACTGGATCTTTTTCACTGCGGCTGCCTCCGGCAGGGTTATCATATAGTAAATTCTGTTTTCAGAGTCTTTCTTTTGCTGAACGGACGCGCTGCGCAGGTTTGTCTCTGTGCCTTCTCCATCCCAGTAACGCACCTTAACATAGCCATAACTGGCATTTCCCGGCATTGCCTCCGTAACCGCGAAGGACTTCATCATATAAGCCTCATCAAATTCATAGACAAGTCCATGACTTGCAGATAGATTACCGCCTACAGGATTAAATCCTCCGGAATCCCACGAGCCATGATAATGATAGGAAAGAGGATTATTATCTACGGTTCCCCAGGCGCTCTTTCCTTCTGTATCTAAGGGACTGTCCTTCATCTCTCCCTGCAGGTACTGGGCGCTGATGATATGCTCACTTGTCTTTCCTTCCTCTGAAGCATTGATAAGTCTGTACTTCGGCACCTGGGCCGGATCGGGATTTATCGTTTTTGCCGTGCTTGTAAGGGATGGCTTTCCTTCTCCCAGCTCATTCACTCCTGTTACATAAAGCTCGTATTCTGTCTCGTTCTTCAGATCTGACAGCACATAGCTGCTTGATGTAATGTTTTCCCTTTTTAAGTAGTCCCCTGCTCCTTTTTCCCGGTAATACAGATTGTAGGTATCCGCATCCTTTACCGCCTTCCAGGAGACCTGAATGGATTTGAACTGCCCCACAGCCTTTAGACTATCCGGGGCATCCGGCTTTTTGTCTGTTTTCGGCACCACACTTATGTAATCGCTGTAACCGCTTCTCCACAGGCCGTTTACAGACTGCACCCTTACCTTATATTCCTCTTTATTTACGAGCTTTTCGCCGTTCAAGGACGATACGTTCAGGGTATTGTTCTTTGCAGCTTTTATCTCCTGCTCATCCCCGTGGGAAATCTCCACCTCGTATCCCGTAATATTCACGCACTTATCCCAGGTAACGGTAAAGCTCTTATTTCCCGGCTCTGCCGAAAGATTCTCCGGGATATTCATCTCCGGCGCCGGGATACGGTTCTCCATGCCGTTTACAAACTCCACCTTTGATATCTCTGCAAGTGTCTTGTTCTTTTTCATTCCCATAATTGTGAGGGTAACCTTCTTTACAGCAATCCGGGAACCCAGATGGATACTGATTGCTCCATCCGGCTCTGTCTCCGGCTTCACGCTCTCTTTTGCCAGAAGGTACTTAACCCCTTCCTCAATGGGCACATCTATATGCTGCTCTGCCCCGTTTTCTACATAATCAATCCCGACAATACCCTTCGTTATCTGATCCCCGCCGCCGGCCTCAAGCACAATTCCATCCACCGGGAATTCTTCCTTTTCCGGAAAATCAAAGGTTATAGAAACCGGATTATCTGCTGAAAGCTCTTTTCCGTCCGCCCGTGATATCTTCACACTGCTTTCATTTTTCAGCAGGGCGCTTAAGTCTCCCTGGGCTGCTCCGTCACACTTAATAGCAACTGCCCCTGCCGGCACGCTGACCTCAACTGTTGAATCTGTGTTCCCGCTGACCTTATATCCTTTTGTGAAATACTCCAGATCCACAATGTCAACCGTACCGTCACCGTTCATGTCGTACTCCGGTGACTGGTTTCCGGAGTCAACAGCATTCACAAGTATATCCTTATCTGTATCATCCACCACACCATCGCCGTTCACATCGCCGATTAAAAGAATACCCGGATGAGGAACTCCCTCATCATATTTCACCACTCCTGTAGTCAGCTCCACGGAGTAGGCCCAGCCCTCCACAAGAATCTCCTGGCTGAAGGCTGCAAAGCCGGGCGCTGTTACGGTAAGTGTATAGCTGCCGTCCGAAAGATCTTCAAAGGTTACTCCGCCTTCCTCCCCGCTCTTTCCCGAATCTGCCGCAAGGACGATCTTCCTATCCTCCTGATCTGTAAGTGAAATGGTAAATTCAACGCTTTTTTCTAAGCGCACCGCTGCCCGGACAGTGACATTCACCTGTCCGTACGACTTTTCTTCATCTTCTGGATTCTCTGCCTGCTCTTCTTCTTTCACGATGGCAGCATCCGGCGTCTCGTCTTCGTCTGCCCCGTCTTCGTCTGTAACTTTTTCATCTTTTACGTCTTCTGCGTCCGGCTCCGAAGAAACACTGCTCCCTGCCGTGTCTTCTCCTGTTCCTTTATCCGGCTCTGATGCAAAAGCCTGAAGGCCTGATGTGAAGATAAGCACCAGTGCAAGCAGAAATGCTATTCTCCGCTTCATACTCTCCTGTACCCCCTTAAGAATGTTTTTCCAGTATATGAGCTGTCATATACTGGTATTGTTACTAATATAGCACAATTTTTACCGTATACGCAATACATATTTCCCGGATTTTCATTTTAAAGATTTACATTAGAAAACAATTTTACTATAATACTATGTAGAAATGATTACTTAAGCAGCTATAGGAGGAATCGGACATGGCAGAAGAACAGAACACAGCGTTAAAGCCGCAGCCGGAAGCCGCGGTATTTGCCTTGGATATAGGAACACGGAGTATTATCGGCATGGTAGGCACCGTCCATGACGGAAAGGTAGATATTATTGCCATTGAAAAGGAAGAGCATACGGAGCGCGCGATGATAGACGGGCAGATTGAAAATATCGGGCGGGTATCCCTGCTTGCCGGCAGGGTAAAGAAAAGGCTGGAGGAAAAGCTGGGCTTTCAGCTGAAGCGTGTCTGTGTCGCGGCTGCCGGACGGGCGCTTAGGACAAAACGCGCCGATTATGAGCTTACACTTCCAGGCCCGAAGCTTATTGATGACGAGATCATAAGCAGGCTTGAGGCGGGCGCCATCAGTCGGGCCGAGGAATTATTTGATGCTGAAAATGCTGCCCAGAATGACTCCCGGCGTTTTTACCTGGCAGGCTATACTGTCTGCCAGTACTATCTGGATCAGTACATGATTTCCAGCCTGAAGGATCATAGGGGAAAAACCATAAAGGCGGATTTAATTGCCACCTTTCTTCCAAGTGAGGTTGTGGAAAGCCTGTACACAACGATGAATAAAGCGGGACTGGATGTTGTCAGCATCACCTTAGAGCCTATTGCCGCCATTAATGCGGCAATTCCTGAAAATTTAAGGCTCCTTAATCTTGTCATGGTGGATATTGGCGCAGGAACCTCCGATATTGCTGTCTGCACAGGCGGAAGCGTCATCGGGTATACCATGGCAACCGTAGCTGGTGATGAGATTACGGAAATGCTTATGAAGGAATATCTGGTAGATTTTCCTACTGCGGAGCTTATAAAGGCACAGATCGATTTACAGCAGGAGGTAACCTTTACCGATATTTTAGGCTTTGAAAAGACTGTCTCGCAGGAAGAGCTTCTCCGCGCGATACAAAATGCCTCCCAGCTTTTATGTAAGGAAATCTCCGATAAGATCCTGGAGGTGAATGGAAATGCCCCCTCCGCCATCTTTCTTGCCGGCGGCGGCAGCAAGCTGGCCGGCTTAAAAGAAGGGCTTACCGAAGCCCTTAAGATGGACGAAAACCGTATTGCCATAGCCGGAAATAATTTTCGGACAAATGCATACTCTGATGAGTATGACCTGAATAATCCAGAATATACGACTCCTCTTGGAATTGTCATATCCTCTGGGTTAAATCTCATTAATGACAGCTTCCGGGTAACCTTAAACGGAAAGCCCGCAAAGCTGTTCCGCAGCGGAAGCTTTACAGCGTTAAACCTCTTAATGATGAACGGCTACAGCTACCAGGATATTTTAGGGCAGACGGGCTTAAGTCTTGTAATAACAATAAATGGAAAAAGGAAAATATTTTACGGCATGGCCGCCCAGCCTGCCTCTCTTCTTATTAATAAAAAGGACGGCAGACTCTCCGATATCATTCATGCGGGAGATAGCATTGAATTCACCCCAGCCGTTCCCGGAGTATCCGCAAGCAGGCGGCTCGGCGAGCTTGAGGGCGCTTCAGAGGCTCTTGAGGTCACATTAAATGGCGAGCCGGCTTCCCTTGACACCCCTCTTAGAAATGGGGATATTGTCCGCATACGGACACATGAGAATGAGGAAAGCACGGAAGACAAAGAAGCAGACACTGTTGAATTCGATTTCGAGAATAAAGCAGATACAGATGATCTGGACTGGGAGGTTGTTTCTGTCATAGATCATATACCGGGTAATATTACTTCCGAAGAAGCTGTCCTTGAAGCCGCCGCTGCAGATAAAACAACAGATGGGCATGAAACAGACCTGGATGAAGAAGCAGACTGGGATGGCTGGGACGAGGATGAGACAGACGGGGATGACTGGGATGCTGACGAAGCCTATCTGGAGTCCCGGCCTGCTGCTCCTTTTTCAGCGCCGGACACTTTTCAGAAGCCGGCCCCTAAGCTCCCCCGGCCCGATGTCCTTCTTCATTTAAATAATGCTCCCTTACGCCTTCCCGGTAAGGAAAACGGAGAGCCCTATTATCTGATGGACATGATTGAATATTCCGGCATTGACATCAAGCACCCCAGGGGACGTGTAAGGCTAACCGTAAACGGGAGCCCGGGAATGTTCCAGCAGGAGCTTAGGACCGGCGATGTGATATGCATTGTAGACGAAGGCGACTGATATAAAAACCATTTCATTCAAGGAGATATGAATATGAGATATATTTTAGCATCTGCCTCCCCCCGCAGAAGGGAATTACTTTCACAGGCCGGTATTTCTTTTGAGGTAATTCCTTCCACTGTAAAAGAGAAAATTACAAAAACCGATCCCCGGGATGTTGTCATGGAGCTTTCTTTTCAGAAGGCAAAGGACGTGTACCGCCGGGTCTGCTCATCCGAAAAAGAAACAAACCAGCTGGAAGAAGATATTACCGTAATCGGTGCGGACACCATCGTTGTCTACAGGGGCGGGATTCTCGGAAAGCCTGCGGATACCTCCGAGGCCTATGACATGCTCTCACTTCTTTCAGACCGGACACATCAGGTTTATACCGGTGTATCCCTGATGATGTGTATAAACAAAAAAGAGTCACATCGTATCTTCTATGAAAAAACCGATGTGACTCTCTATAAAATTGCAAAGGAGGATCTGCGTGCCTATGCAGAGTCCGGCGATTCCCTTGATAAAGCCGGTGCCTACGGCATACAGGGACCCTTTGCTATTCATGTAAAGGGGATAAATGGTGATTACAACAATGTGGTAGGGCTTCCTATCGGACGGCTCTACCAGGAGCTTACCGCTCTTATTCCCTCGTAAAACGCTCCAGCAGGTTATCCCTCCACTCTGTCACCCTGTCCGGCAGATCATCCTTTTTCTCCCGGTACATGGCTATCATAAAATCAATCATATATAATACGAGGATAATACTTCCTATTATCTTTCCTGCCAGAAGCGGAACACAGTCCACCATATTTACTACAAGATTATGTAAAAACAGAAACAATCCTACCGTGTAAAAGCCCCATGCAACCGAGCTTTCCAGACAGATGATCCCCCTGTAATTAAAGGGCTTTTCCCGGTAATCCCACCAGATCTCCCCAAAAATCCTCTGCATAATACGGGCGGTTATAAACTCTAATGCCGTGGCAAGAAACATCCCCATAAAAAACAGACGGACAGGGTTATCGCTGTAAGGCCTTAACAGGAAAAACACTGTCAGCGCGCCAAAGCCGTAGATCGGGCACATGGGTCCCTTTGTAAACCCTCTGTTTGTTATTTTTCTGTTACAGATTGACATATATATAGATTCCACAATCCATCCTAAAATACTGTATGTTAAAAACCATAATACCACATGGTATGCGCTCCATCCGAATATGACCTTATTCCACCACATAAGATTCCGTCCTTTTACTGAATCGTCCTCTTACGGACTTTGCAGTAAATACAAAGTCCTGCGTAAACAGTAATCCTTTCTTCATTTGCTGTAATTAATATATCAGTTAAATCTTAAGATATTCCCGGTTTAAAACAAAAGGTTTTCTTAAGAACGGCTTTAAATTAAAAACGGGAGTGTTCCATCGAACTCCCCCATTCGCTGCACATATTAGTTATACTTACGCTTTCTGGCTGCTTCAGACTTCTTCTTACGTCTTACACTTGGCTTTTCGTAGTGTTCTCTTTTACGAATCTCCTGCTGAATGCCAGCCTTCGCACAATTTCTTTTGAATCTGCGTAAAGCGCTATCCAACGTCTCGTTCTCTTTAACGATTACATTTGACATAGACTCACCTAACCTCCCCTCCAGTCCTATATTGTGCATCATACGACTGTTCGGGTATTTTTACTGCACTACATAAGATTATATCATATATTTAGCTTTCGTCAACATTTTTTTGGAAAATTACGGTCAAAGGTTCTTAAGTTACTGTTCACTCCGTTCACTGCAGCCTGAATTTACATTTGCCCCTCCAGAACACCCTTCACGGCTGCTATAGCGTCCTCAATTCCTGCCGGATTTTTGCCGCCTGCCTGTGCCATATTCGGGCGGCCGCCTCCGCCTCCGCCTACGAAGGAAGCAATCTCCTTTATAAGGTTGCCCGCATGTGCTCCTTTTTCCACTGCTCCTTTTGTTGCCATTGCCATAAGTGATACTTTGCTGTCCACTGCCGAAGCAAGAACAACCACACCATCACCCAGCTTATCCTTAAGGCTGTCGCCTAAGTCCCTAAGCCCGTTCATATCCACTCCCTCTACCTTCGCGGCGAGTAGCTTTATGCCCTTCACCTCCGTAACCTGATTCATAATATCTCCCATTGAATCCTTGGCCATCTTACTCTTTAAGCTCTCCACCTCCGAAGAAAGGGCTTTATTTTCTGCCAGAAGACGGCCTATTCTCTCAGAAAGCTGATCCGGCTTCGCCTTCACAAGCTTTGTAAGCTCCAGAAGCTTCTCCTCAAGCTCATGGTAATATTTCATAAGCCCCTTAGCGGTAAGGGCCTCAATACGCCTTACGCCTGCCGCAACGCCTGTCTCGGAAATAATCTTAAATGCCGTGATCACGCCCGTATTTGCCACATGGGTGCCTCCGCAGAATTCCTTTGAAAATTCTCCCATACTCACCACCCGGACAATATCTCCGTACTTTTCTCCGAAAAGGGCTGCCGCCCCGGTCTTTCTTGCCTCTTCAATGGGCATATTTTCCGCTGTAACCGGAAGCCCCTTCATAATCTGCTCGTTTACAATCGCCTCCACCCTTTCTATCTCTTCCTGACTCATGGCCGAGAAATGAGTAAAGTCAAAACGCAGCCTGTCCGCATTGACCGAAGAGCCTGCCTGCTCCACATGATTTCCGAGAACCATGCGCAGCGCCTTCTGAAGCAGATGCGTTGCGCTGTGGTTATTGGCGGATAATGCACGCTTCTCGCGGTCCACCTTTAAGGCCACCACATCACCGGTCTTTACCATGCCCTGTGTCACACGTCCTCTGTGAGCGATTTTTCCGCCCGGAAGCTTCATGGTATCCTCCACCTGGAACACGAAGTCCTCTCTGGTAATCACGCCGGTATCCGCCTCCTGGCCGCCGCTTGTGGCATAGAATGGAGTCTCCTCTGTGAGGATGGTTCCCTCATCTCCGTCAGATAATGCTTCCACAAGCTCCGTATCTGTCGTAAGAACCGTAACCTTTGAATCTGCCTCAAGACAGTCATATCCTACAAATGTACTTGTAATCTGAGCATCTATCTCGTCATAAACACTTGCCTCACGCCCGCTGTAGCTGTGCTCGCCAAAGGTTCCCTTCGCTTTTTGCTTCTGCTCCTTTACAGCCTCCTTAAAGCCCTCCTCATCAATGGATAAGCCCTTTTCCGCAAGGATCTCGGTAGTTAAGTCCACCGGGAAGCCGTAAGTATCATAGAGCCGGAAGGCCTCCCCGCCGGAGAGAACCTTCTCCCCCTTCTTCTCCATCTCCTCCTCAATCCCAGAAAGGATAGAAAGACCCTGGTCAATGGTCTTATTAAACTGCTCCTCTTCCTTTGCAATCACCTTAAAGATGAAATCCTTTTTCTCCTCCAGCTCCGGATAACCGTCCTTCGAGCCCTCAATCACTGTCCCTGCAAGCTCCACAAGAAATGCCCGGTCAATGCCAAGAAGCCTGCCGTGGCGGCTTGCCCTCCTTAAGAGTCTCCGAAGCACATAGCCCCGCCCGCTGTTAGACGGCAGGATCCCATCTGAAATCATAAAGGTTACGGAACGGATATGGTCTGTAATGACACGGATAGAAATATCCGTATCCTCTTCCTTCCCATACTCTGCCCCAGCAAGCTTACACACATGCTCCCGAAGAGAGTGCAGGGTATCGATATCAAACATGGAATCCACATCCTGCACAATACATGCCAGCCTCTCAAGCCCCATGCCTGTATCAATGTTTTTCTGTTCAAGCTCCGTATAATGATTATGCCCGTCATTGTCAAACTGGGTAAATACGTTATTCCAGATCTCCATATAGCGGTCGCACTCGCACCCTACCGTACAATCCGGCTTTCCACAGCCGTATTTTTCCCCCCGGTCATAGTAAACCTCTGAACAGGGGCCGCAGGGACCAGAGCCGTGCTCCCAGAAATTGTCCTCTTTTCCGAAACGGAAGATTCTCTCCGGCGCGATGCCAATCTCCTTGTTCCAGATCTCCCACGCCTCATCATCCTCAAGATAAACTGACGGATAGAGCCTGTCGGGGTCTAAGCCCACTACCTCCGTTAAAAACTCCCAGGTCCAGTGGATGGACTCCCTCTTGAAATAATCCCCAAAGGAAAAATTCCCAAGCATCTCAAAAAACGTCCCGTGGCGGTCTGTCTTGCCCACATTATCAATATCACCCGTACGGATACACTTCTGGCAGGTAGTAACCCGTCTTCTCGGCGGAATCTCCTCTCCCGTAAAATATGGCTTCAGCGGCGCCATGCCGGAATTAATAAGAAGCAGGCTCTTATCATTATGGGGCACCAGCGAAAAGCTCTTCATAGCAAGATGCTCCTTGCTCTCAAAAAATTCAAGGAACATTCTCCTAAGTTCATTTACTCCGTATTTCTGCATGATTTCCTCCTTGTATTCTATATACTGTTCACTCCGTTCACAGTAACTTAAAATCTACAACTATTTTCTAATTATAATGACAAGCCCGCCGTTTGTCAACGGCGGGCTTATTATCCTTTTAAACAACTGCTTCCACTAAAACCTTATCTCCTATTACAATCTCATAAACGCCAATCTGTTTATTTTTGTTAAAGTTAAAGCTCAACATGTATCCTTTCTTTTTATGGTAATCATCCAAATACTTTGTAAGCTGCTCTTCTCCGCGCATATGATATTCATTCCCCCGCCAGATCTTCATCTCGATCACATACTGCTCTCCTCTGTAATCTACAATCACATCTGTCCTGCCCATTGTTCTTGTCCTGGATTCGATATAATAATTGCCGGTTCCATTTATAATAGGCCGAAGATAAAGAAGAAAGTATTTTCTTCCTGCTTCTTCAATAAATGTTTCCTTTCTGTCATGGTATAAATCATTAAAATGAACCACAAACTTTTCGAGAATTCTCTTCATATTCAGATGACCGTCAACAATAAACATATTTTTATCCTGCTTTGACGCCTTACATATTTCCATTCCTTCAGTTTCTGCCATTGAAAGAAAATAGTTATAAAGCCTTGTCTCAAAAATACGGTTTGCAATTGCGACATTGCCCTGACAGTTTTTCACAAAACCCAGCATAGCCGCATTGCTGATTGCAGGGTTATCAGAATTGTACACCGTACTTTCCCCTGCAAATAACAAAGATGAAATTACCGTGTTTAGTTCTGGTTCCTCCCGAAGCTTCCCAATCAATGAATCAAAAAGTGAATTTTCTTCTGCAAGGATAAGACGTACTGCCTCGTGAAAGCCTTTATCCGTCCATACTGAACCTTCCTTCCTGAAATCTTCTCTCCCGGGAATTTTTTCATCCATCAGCCTGCACAGTCTGGAAACAAGAAAGGGGTACCCGGATGTATAATCAAATAATAATTCTGACATCCGCCTGATATCCATTCCCGTCCTGTAATCTTTCTCATATTCCTCAAGCATCCCGGCAATCTCTTCCTGGGAAAAGCTCATATTTACCGCGAAGTCGGCTGCAATATTCCAGGGACTGTTAACCTTATGTTCACCATCTGTCCGAATCTTGTGCCGGATATTTCTGATATCATAAACTCCTGCCAGAATGACCGACTGGAATGTTACTATCCCTTTTAAATCTCTGTCCAGATAGCTGTTCCTAAGCTGGGCCAGAAAATCGAGAAAAACCTGATTATTTGTTGCTGAATCGACTTCATCAATGATAAGAACCGCCGGTTTATCCAGGTATCCGCAAAAAGCCCGTAATATTTCAAACATCCTCATCAAATTGAAATCAGCATCTGTTTTCAGACGCGCCAGCTCTTCTAATTTCGCTTCACACTCCTTCTGCCCCGTCAGGGAACGTCCGGCCTCATCTACAAACGCGGAAGAAAATGCATAACAAAACTTCCATTCATTTTCAAAACACGAGTGGCTTAATCTTTGAAAATCCAGACTCAGAACCATATATTCTTCCTGAAGCCTTCGCGCAAGTGCTGCAAGGATCGTTGTTTTGCCATACTGTCTTGCCCTGTTCACCGTGAAATATGCGCCGTCATCAACCATCTTATGGATCTGCTCTAACCGTTTTTCCAGATCCACCATATAATGTTTCCTGGGAATGCACGGCCCTGTCGTATTAAATCGTTTTATGATACATCCCCTCCCTTCCCAGGTGACTATCCAGCAATATTACTTCAATTCAATCTCTTCAAGCTCTTTTGGCGGAATGGGATTGGTGGACGCCTTTACAAAGTCCTTAATCTTCTTCTGGGCCTTCGCCACTGGGATATTTGTCCCGGCTCCTGCCACACAGCCTCCGGGGCACCCCATTCCTTCTATCAGACAGCCGTTCATCTTTCCGGCTTTCGCAAGGGCAAGTACCTTCTTACACTCGGCAAGGCCTTCCGCATGCTCAATATTTACCTCTGTTCCCGGATAATATTCTCTGATACATTTCTCAATGGCTTCCGCCACGCCTCCTGCCACCGCATAGCCGCGGCCCGCTCCTGTGGCGTTGTGGAAGGAGGATTCCGCCTCATATTTTGTAAGATCAATATCCTTTGCGTCAAACATGGCCTGCAGCTCCTCAAAGGTAATGACAAAGTCCACATCACTTCTTACGGTTCTGCGCATGGCCTCCAGCTTCTTCGCCGCACATGGCCCGATAAATACAACCTTTGCATTTGGATGCTCCTTCTTAATCGTACGGGCAGTGGCGACCATAGGCGTCAGCTCCTGGGATACCTGATCTACAAGATCTGGAAAATAAATCTTCGCCAGCATGGCCCAGGACGGGCAGCAGGAGGTAAGAAGGAAGGGAAGCTCCCCGGTCGTCACCTTATTTACATAATGATGCGCCTCTGCCACCGCACCGATATCCGCTCCTAACGCAACCTCATAAAATTCAGAAAATCCAAGCTCCTGAAGGGCTGCTTTTAAGTTCCTTGGAGTAATATTATCCCCAAACTGTCCTGCATATGCCGGTGCAATCTCTGCCACAATCTCATCCCCCTCTGCAAGGGCGCGGGCAAGCTGAAAGATCTGGGACTTATCGGAAATTGCGCCAAAGGGGCAGTTTACCATACACATGCCGCAGGAAACACATTTGTCATTATTAATCTTTGCCCGTCCCTGTGCGTCAGATTCAATAGCACCTACGCCGCACGCCTGCTGACAGGGCCGCTCCTTCTTGGAAATCGCGTCATAGGGACATGCTGATTTACATTTGCCGCATTTGATACATTTCTCCTGATCAATATAAGACTTCCCATTAACCATAGAGATAGCGCCCTTGGGGCATACCTCCATACAGGGGTGGGCAAGGCATCCCTTACACATATTGCTGACCTCATAGCCCCTCTCTTCACACGCCATACATGCGGATGGGATAACCTGCATAAGCGGCGGCTCATAATACTTATCAGAAATATTGCTGGCCTCAACGCCCGCTGTCAGATGCACCGGCTTGTCCTCCGGTCTGAGTGACAGGCCCATGGCAAGCCTTAAGCGCTCCCTTACGATTGAACGGGCGCGGTATACGCTGTCCCGGTACTTTGTCTCGTCATTTACCATTCTGTACGGAATTTCCTCCATATCATTGTGCAGCGTCTCGGCGTTTGCTTTAAAGCCAAGCCTTGCAACCTCCTCAAAAACTCTCCTTCTTATCCTTCTGACTGTTGTATCAAGTCCACGTATCATAACATATGTCCCTCCTGTTATTTTCTTCACGTAATTATTGTACTTGATTTCCGGCTGATTTTCAAGGTAGTTTCAGTAACCTTTCGCTGATATCATTATATGAAATTAAAAAAAACTGTAAAGTCCGGCAGTGATGATGTATAATAAAAAAATCGCAGACAAAGTAAACAGTAACAGGGAGCTTAAACTACAATGGACTTAAACAAAATACACTATTTTTTCAGAGCCGCAGAGCTTAAGAATTTTACAAAGGCCGCTCAGGAATGTCATATCGCACAGACCACCATGAGCAAATATATTTCCACCTTAGAGCAGGAGCTTCATCTTAAATTATTTATCCGTGACCAGAAAAGCCTTATGCTGACAAGCCAGGGACAGCGGTTCTATGAAGGGATGAAGGATATCTCTTTACAGTATCAGGGACTGTGCCAGAAGCTTATGAAAAACGAATCCCGGGAATTACATATTGGCGTTGCAACTACTGATTATACGGATTTTAAAATCATTGAATCCTTCGAAAAAAAGTATCCTTCTGTGTATGTCTCCTATGTTTTTTCTGATGAGGAGAAGCTTCTTATGGACTTGAAGTCCTCTAAGCTGGATGCTTTCATATGCCCTGATATGCTGGAATTTTATCACAGCATCAGGGAACAGGTTGAGGAGCTGTCCCTTGCACGCATAAAGGTTTCCTTAGTCTGTTCCAAAAAGCTGATTGACAGGTACCATACCATTGAAAATGTCATCAGCCATGTTCCTTTTATTACAAAAGCAAAGGAAGAAAATTATCATAATTTCTGCAAGGAAGATCTGTACAGCCAGTTTCACCAGACCTTTCACGATACCATTGTCGTAAAAGAGTTTCCAAAGCAGCTTCTGCTTCTTAGCCTGTCACATGGGTTTTCTATTCTTCCGGAGGAAAAGATCAGGGCGGAGGAAAACCTTTTGTCCTTTGAGGCAGGCGGCAGGTTTACAGAGACAGAAAAGCTGATCTGCATGAAAAGTAATCCCTCTGAATCCTTACGGCTGTTATTAAAACATTGCCGGATGGCCGGTAATGAAAAAAAGTGCTGATAAAAGCACTTTTTTCTATTTCACAAATTTCTCCTTTTGAATTATAATTACAAATCGAAAGGAGAGATTCATCATGCAGCGGGATTTAACACAGGGAAGTGCTTTAAAAAATATTATTATTTTTTCATTTCCCTTTTTGATTTCTAATTTTTTACAGACCTTTTACGGAATGGCCGATTTATTTATTGTGGGGCAGTATAATGGAGCCGCCTCTCTTTCAGGCGTATCCATCGGAAGCCAGGTGATGCACATGCTTACGGTCATGATTGTGGGCCTGGCAATGGGAACCACCGTCATGATCGGACGGTATGTGGGAGAAAGAAAGGAAGAGGAAAAAAGAACTGTAATCGGAAATACGGTTCTTTTGTTTCTGGCGGTTTCCTTACTTCTTACGGTCGTACTGCTGTTATGTATAAACCCTGTAATAAGGGTGATGCTTACACCCCCGGAAGCAGTTCAGGAAACAAAATTATACCTGGCCATCTGTTTTATGGGAATCCCCTTTATAACTGCCTACAATGTCATAAGCTCCGTTTTCCGGGGGCTTGGAGATTCAAAAAGCCCTATGATTTTCGTAGCCTTTGCCTGCATTTTTAATATCGCGCTGGATTATTTGTTCATCGGGTATTTCGATATGCACGCCGCAGGGGCGGCCCTTGGAACCGTGCTGTCGCAGGCAGCCAGTGTGGGGATCGCTTTCACGGCTATCATCAGGAAAAGGCTCATTATAGTAAAAAAGGAAAATTTTCGTTTACATAAACCAACCATAGGGGATATGCTTAAAATCGGTTTTCCTATCTGCATACAGGACGGGCTGATTCAGGTATCCTTTATTGTAATTACCATTATCGCGAATTCCAGGGGAGTACATATTGCCGCCTCTGTGGGGGTTGTAGAAAAAATTATCGGCTTTCTCTTTCTGGTCCCCTCCAGTATGCTGTCCTCCATTTCTTCCATATGTGCCCAGTGTATCGGTACAAAGCAGCCTGAAAGAGCGGCCAGGACTCTTAAATACGGCTGTCTTACCGCCCTTTGCTTTGGTGTGTTCTTTACGGTGATCTGTCAGTTTATTTCAGAGCCGGTTTTATCCTTATTTACGGATGATGCCATTGTAATTACATATGGAAGCCAGTACCTGAAATCCTATGTGGCGGATTGTATTTTTGCAGCGGTTTCCTTTAGCTTCAGCGGCTTTTTTACTGCCTATGGATACTCGGTTATTTCCTTTTTGCACAATATTGCCTCCATCATCCTTGTGAGAGTGCCGGGAGCTTATCTGGCCTCCAGGTTCTACCCGGACACACTGTTTCCCATGGGGCTTGCCTCACCCTTAGGCTCCCTTTTGTCTGCTGTTATCTGCATAAATGTATATCTCTGCCTAAAGAAACGGAAGCGCTTTGACCCCTAGCACTGCAAGGAGAAGCATAATTACAGGGACAACATATTTCCGCGGATGATGCCACAGATCGCTTTCAATCTTCCAGCTCCTGACAGGGCAAAACCATTCCAGAAGCACAGACAGCGCTGCACTAAGTAAGGCAAAAAAAACAGCCCCGGCAATGATGAGAACCGTAACGCCGCCGTTTTGTATCTGCCAGCTTAAGAGGAATATCACATCTGCGGCCATATTGCAAAAGAAGATAAACATGCAGTATGGGATGCAAAAACGCTTTTTCTGGCCGGGCAGGAAACGGACCGCCTGCTCCAGATCACGGTCACAGGACAACAGAATACAGATGGGCGTATTCAGGGATAGAACCGCAAAGCCAAACGGGATAACAAACTGTCCCATTTCTCTAAAAAAATATGGCATTACAATGGCTGCGCACCACATCACAGCTGTATTGACAAGATAATTTTTGTGGCAGCATAGATACCGGAAAAAATACCGCCACAGGGAAGCCCTTTTCCTCTGCCGGACAGCGTGTTTTACGCAGCTTCCTGTATTGTAAAAAGCATATCCGTCTGCTCTCCACAAAAACAGGGCGGCAGACATTCCACTCATGAACAGCAGCAGAAACATCCACGGCCTGTTTCCCAGAAGAACAATGACAGACGCCACAACAGCAGTCCAAAGAGCACCCGCGTACCAGTACTTTCTCAGGGAATAAACGGCAGCCGCCATCAGGACAGCATGAATCATGCAGGTAACAATTCCTATGATTTCTATCGTCTTCCATGCTGAAACAGCCAGCAAAACAGCCAGAAGCATCCCTGTCCTCGTAAGAACTGTATATCCTCCCAGTGCAGCTATATAGGAGAAGACAAACTCCCGGCGTTGAACGGGCAGCATCAGCATATGCTGCAGCTCTATGGCATTATCTTCAGAAGAGAGAGCCTGCCACATTACACCGGCGGTAAAGGAGCTTACCAGCAATATTCTGACAGACGGTGCAATCTGCACCTGAAAGCCTGCCGTATGCAGGCCCAAAAATACAATCAAATCAATCAGAAGAGTCCGGGTAAGCCGCTCGTATTTTGCCCCAAACAGCTTTTTCGCAAAAGCCTTATCTGTTGTTTTCATCATGTAGCGCCTCCCTGATATCTGCGGCATTTATCTGCCCGCGTTCAAATGTCTGCCGGACTTTTCCGTTTTCCAGGACAAATACCCGGTCAGATGTCAGTGTGATGCTCTCCAGAATGTGAGAGGAAAACAGGACACATCCATATTCCTTATACCCCAAAATCTGCTGATACAGATATTCCGTACTCTGAAAATCCAGCCCGTTAACAGGCTCATCCAAAAGAAGCAGTCTGGGTTTCAGGGCAAAAGCCGTAATCAGAAATGCCTTTTTCCGGTTCCCGGTTGACAGCTCTCTTAACAGGGTATCCGCATACTCTTCAAAGTGAAATCCCCTTATCAGCTCCGACACATCCGGCGTTTCCCTGCCATAAGCGGCGCATACATATGCCAGATATTCCCGGAAGGTAAAATACGAAAAAGAATTGTCCTCGGCAAACACAGTGTAGCGGCAGAGTTTAAATTCCTGTTTCCGGAAATCCACAGGAGAGCCGCTAAAGCAGATGTCCTCTGAACGGAAAGTGGCAAGCAGGCCGGAGAGTACCTTTAAGAATGTGGTTTTCCCGGCCCCATTAAGCCCGATAAGCCCTGCCACTTCATGCTCTGCCAGCTCAAAATAAAAATCCGAAAGTATCGTCTTCTCTTCACTGTACCATGCACTTAGATTTTTAACAGTCAGGAGTTTTTCTCCCATATTACACACCCCCTTTGCTATCTTTTTACTTTTTCCACATAGTGTAGGCTGAATACAGGAACACTCCTCCAAGAAGTACATATAAGCCAGCCATTTCAAACCTTCCTGTTACTCCACTTATCACTGCACATACCGCCCACAGCACTCCCAGAAAAAATCTGATATAAATATGACGCATAATAAAATCCTCCTTTTATCTCTTTTCATTTTTCTTGTTCCTTGTGAATCTATCATATACAAAAAATCTGCCCTCTGCGGAAATGTCCGCAAACGGCAGGTTTTTGACCACGAATTTTATTTTATATCTATTCCGCGATAGGACAGGGTTGCAACTGCACAGAATATATTTCCTTCACATGTTATCCCTACCATTCCGTCATATTTTTCGGCGGCAGTGCGGGCGCTTTTTAACCCCCATCCATGAAGTCCTCCCTCTGTCTTGGTTGTTTTAAGCTCCCCGTTTTCCCTCTCTGTCCTTCCGTCAAAGCTGTTCTCCACCTTTATCACCAGCATCTGATGGATGCGCCGTATGGTCAGGGCAGCCTTTCTTTCCCCCGCTTCCTCCACCTTCCCTGATGCCTCCAGCGCATTATCCAGAAGATTGCCGAGAATGGCGCAGAGATCCGCGCTGCGGATATTTGTGCGGCGGGGATATTCCACCTGCACCTGAAATTTTATTCCTTTTTCAGCTGCCGCTTCAGCTTTACTGTTAATCAGATAGTCTGCCGCTTCATCCCCGGTCCAGACTGTGTCTGTCATCTTACGCACCGGCCCCTGAAGCTCATCAAGATAGCTTAAGGCCTCCTCATATTTTTCATGACTCACAAGCTGCCTGACTGCTCCCATATGATTATGAAAATCATGAAACAGCTTCGCATTGACCTCATAGGCTTCATTCAGCGCCGTATAGTCTCTCTCTAAAAGCTCCGCCTGGGCAGATTTAAGCTCTGAAAGCTCTTTTTCCACCTCGTATTGGCGGCTGATGTTAAATACCAGAAGAGACATCATCAGAATCACTGACAGGATCACCCACATATAAATCGTATCATCTGGTATTGCCAGTCTCGTCTGCTGTCCCAATGTGATTACTGCGAAAAACCCGGCAAGTACAACCGCAGAGGAAAGCCTGAATGCCTCCTGCCTTGTTATATCCGGCTTCTTCCCTATATATACCGCCAGGCACAAAAGCAGCACATGCGCCGCCCATCCTGCGGCCTGCCCCTCCCAAAGCTCTCTATTTAGGAAAGCCTCCGACATAAACAAAATACCAAAGCCAGATGAAAAAAGAAACCACCAGAAATATACCGCGATTTCATAAAAAATACTGATAAACAGCCGAAGCCGGATCCCCGCAGTTCCTGGCCTGCCAAGAGACCATGAAAGCCACAGGGCCTCCGCCCCTATAAGGAAAGCCTCTGTCCCGTGCAGTAAAAAAAGAACTGCTCCCAAAACTCCGTTTCCAAAGGATACGGCCAGAAACAGTTTTTTCCCGGGCAGCTTTTCCTTTAACAGCCTGTATACAAGAAACAGGCATATGGCACCCCGTAAAGCGCCAGCTGCCATATGGGAGCATAAAACCAGTCCATCCATCATATATGCCTCCCCCAATAGCTGTTAATCTGCTCCTTTACCTCCGGCAGATGGGAACGGCTGACCCCAAGAACAGTTCCGTCTTTTAGTACAACATTTCCCAAGCTCACCTGCATAATATGAATCAGATTCACAATGCATCCTCTGTCAATGAAGATAAATTCTTCGCAGTCAAGCTCCTGAAAGATCCCCTGCAGAGTCCGACGTACCTTTGAGGTTCCTGTCTTTGTCACGATATCTGCATTTTTTCCGTCCCGCTCAATATAAAGGATATCCCTATAGGGTATCCGCTCAAGCCTGCTGCTTGTCTGTATGGTGTACACCCTTCCCTCTTCTAAGGCAAGCAGCTTAAGGGCATCCGTAACTGCCGCCGGAAGCCGCTTTTCCAGGTCACTTTTCGGAACATAACGGAAAATGGACAGCTCGAAAGCATCTATGGCATACTCAACATGAGAAGTTATAAAAATAACCTTTACCTCCGGCAGTACCGGCTTTATCTTTGCCGCCAGCTCCATCCCCGTAACCTGGGGCATCTCAATATCAAGCAATATTAAATCAAAGTAGAATCCGTCTTCCGTAATATCATAGAGGAGGTTATCACTGCTGATATAGGTTTTTATTTCACCGGCAGTACCGGTCTTTTTCAGACATTCCTCTGCAATCCGGACATTTGCCTGAATCATTGCCTTCTCGTCATCGCAGACTGCTATACGAAACATATGCTCACCTGTACCTCCCCTGTTTTACATACTCCCGGGAAACCGGAAGCCGCTTTGTTTACAATAAGAAAATATCATTCTGCCTGCAGGTTTCCCGCATCTCCTTCGGCCAGATACTTGCCTGCACCTCACCCACATGGGCGCGGTCAAGAAGCAGCATGCACAGCCTTGACTGGCCGATTCCGCCGCCGATGGTAAGGGGAAGTTCTCCTGCAAGAAGCATTTTGTGATAAGGAAGCTTGCATCTCTCCTCGCAGCCTGCCTTCTTAAGCTGCTCCATGAGTGACTTTTCATCCACACGGATTCCCATACTGGAAATCTCCAGCGCACATCCAAGAGTATCATGCCAGAACAAAATGTCTCCGTTCAGCTTCCAGTCATCATAATCCGGCGCCCGCCCATCGTGGGGAATACCGCTTTTCAGTTTATCGCCGATCTGCATCAGAAAGACACAGCCATATTCCTTTGTAATAAGATTCTCCCGTTCCTTAGGGGTCTTATCAGGATAGCGGTCCTCCAGCTCCTGGGAGCTAAGGAAGGTAATATCCTTTGGCAAATGCTTAACAGCATTGGGGTATCTGTACCACACCTCATGCTGCATATGCTTAATGATCTTGAAGATGGTCCGTACCGTCTCCTCAAGCTTTTCTACCGTACGCTCCTGCCTTGTAATGACCTTTTCCCAGTCCCACTGATCCACATAACAGGAATGAAGATTATCAAGCTCCTCGTCCCTGCGGATTGCATTCATATTCGTATAAAGCCCTTCCCCCGGCTTAAACTTATACTCATAAAGCGCCATGCGCTTCCATTTTGCAAGAGAATGTACTACCTCTATGGTCTCCTGGGGAACCGCTGCCATATCAAACTGAACCGGACGTTCCACGCCGTTCAGGTTATCATTAAGGCCGCTGCTCTTTTCTACAAACAGAGGGGCGGAAATCCTCTCAAGATTCATCTCTTTTCCAAATTCCTTCTGGAAGGTATCCCGAATGTATTTGATTGCTTCCTGTGTCTCCCTCACTGTAAGATGGGGGTCGTAATTTTTCGGTATCACTAGTGCCATTGTTCTGATTCTCCTTTTATATTCCAGTTCTTTTTATATCTCCTGACGGCCGAAGCATTTCTGTGCGTAATATACGGACTGCATTGCATCCTTCCCATAGAAATCCGCTCCAATCATATCCGCATACTCCTGATTAAGCACTGCTCCCCCTACCATAACCTTACAGTCCGGCTTTTTTTCCCGAAGCTTTTTTATGGTTTCCTCCATACTGGCCACTGTTGTTGTCATAAGGGCGCTTAAGCCCGCAAGCTTTACATCCTCACGTATGACTGTCTCCACAATCTTTTCCGGGGCAACATCCTTTCCTAAGTCAATCACATCGAAGCTGTAGTTTTGAAGCAGCACCTTCACAATATTTTTCCCAATATCATGTATATCCCCTTTTACGGTAGCAAGAACAATTTTGTCCCTTTTCTGCTCTGTATCTCCTGTTTCTTTTATGGCATCCTTCAAAACAGCAAATGCGATCTTCGCCGCGTCCGCGCTCATAAGAAGCTGGGGCAGAAAAACAGTTCCCTTCTCAAAGCCTTTACCAACCGTATCAAGAGCGGGAATCATCTCCTCATTGATAATCTCAAGAGGTTTTCTTTCTGCAAGAAGGACCCCGGCCAGGTGATGCGCCTCCTCCTTGAGGCCTTTCTCAATAGCTGTCCTAAGTGTTATCCCCTCATTTTTTGGAGCAGGAGCAGTATTTGTCTGCCCTGCATACCGCCCGATATAACGCTCACAGTTCTTATCATAGTTCATAAGCGCGCAGAAGGAATCATAGGAACGCATCATGTCCTCAGACAGAGGATTGATGATTCCGGCGCTAAGGCCCGCCTGCAGGGCCATGGTATAAAAATTAGAATTTATGGCCGGACGGCAGGGGAGGCCGAAGGAAATATTGGAAACTCCCAGCACCGTACATACGCCGTACCTCTCTTTTACAAGCCTTAATGCAGCGAGGGTGGTCTTCGCTCCCTCCGGATCCGAGCTTATGGTCATAGCAAGGACGTCAATGACAATATCCTTCTTCTGAATCCCGTACTTTTTTGCCTCTTCAATGATCTTCCCCGCAATATCTGCCCGGCCTTCTGGCGTATCCGGGATTCCCTTCTCATCCAGAGTAAGCCCCACAACCACGCCGCCGTATTTCTGGATCAGCGGAAGGACTGCGTCCATGGATTCCTGTTTGCCGTTAACTGAGTTGATCATGGGCTTTCCGTTATATATCCGCATGGCAGCTTCAAGAGCCCGGACATCTACAGAATCAATCTGGAGGGGCAGGCTTGTGACGCTCTGAAGCTCCGTAACAGTCTCCTTCATAAGTGCAGGCTCATCAATATCAGGAAGCCCCACATTTACATCCAGAATATGGGCTCCCGCATCCTGCTGGGCGATCCCCTCCCGCAGGATATAATCAATATCATGGTTCTTTAAAGCCTCTTTAAATTTCTTCTTTCCGGTAGGGTTGATACGCTCCCCGATGATGCGGGGCTCCTCCCCTAAAATCACTGCCTTTCCATAGGAGGATACAATGGTAAAATCCTCTGCCTTTCTTTTTTCTCTCACGGAAAGACTTTTAAGCTTTTCTGTCTTTTTAACCAGAGCCCGGATATGCCTCGGAGTGGTGCCGCAGCATCCTCCCACGGCGCTTGCGCCCATCTCTGCAATCTCACGCATAATTTTTGCAAATTCAGCGGGAGTCACATCATAATAGACCTGTCCGTCCTTCTGCTTCGGAAGGCCCGCATTTGGCTTTACGATAACAGGCACCGATGCGTATTTTAAAATCTCCTCCAGCAAGGGAATCATCTGGGCCGGGCCCATGCCGCAGTTAATCCCCAGGGCATCTACCCGAAGGCCCTCCAAAAGCGCCACCACGGAAGGAATATCTCCCCCGGTCAGAAGCTTGCCCTTCTCGTCAAAAATCATAGTGGCAAATACTGGGAGGGATGTGTTCTCCTTTGCCGCCAGGACTGCTGCCTTTACCTCATAGGTATCACTCATGGTTTCAATATGGATTAAGTCGGCTCCCGCCTCCTCCCCGCAGCGCGCCACTTCTTTAAAAGCGTCATAAGCCTCCTCAAAGTCCAAATCTCCCATAGGCTTTAAAAGCTTCCCGGTAGGGCCTATATCAAGAGCAGCATATACCTCCCTGCCGTCATGGACGCCCATCCAGGCGCCTTCCTTTACATTCACCACAGCTGCGGCTACGATATCCTCCAGTTCATAGTCCGTGTTATGGAATTTCAGGGCGTTTGCCCCAAAGGTATTGGTAAGCACAATATCACTGCCTGCCTCAAAGTACTGTCTGTGAATATCCACCATCTCTTCCGTGTGGGTCAGGTTCCATGTCTCCGGCAGCTCCCCCGGCTTCATCCCTTTTTCCTGAAGAAGTGTCCCTGTGCCGCCGTCAAAATACAGCAGTTCTTTTCCAAGTCTTTCTAATATCATGCGCTCACGCTCCTTTATTTTATCTGTAAGTATCCCGTTTTCCAAATACTATGTGTCACTGCCTCCGATATATACAGTCTGTTTTTTTACATTCTTCACATCCCTTTTTATGACAGGGGATGTCTTCTCTGCTCATTCCAATCACTGCCGTTACAGACTTAGTCGGTGTAAGCATACAGCCGTCTGTCATGGTAAGTCCGATTTTTTTCGCGCTGTCCAGCATCCTGATAAAATCCTTCTGGTGGGAAATGTCAAAGTCTCCGTAGCCGGGGCTGAAACGGGGACGAAGATAATACCCTTCCCCTGCGGCCTCGTTTTTAAACTTTTCCTGCCATTCATCCAGATATTCCTCCAGGGCCGCGGCAGCACATGCCTGCAGCACAAGGGCCCGCGTCATATCCGTAAGAGAATACCGCTTCATCAGCATATCCACCTGGATTCCAAGGGTTGCGCCCAACATAACCGCCCGCCGGCAGCCTTTCATGTTCTTTGCCAGATTTCTGCTGGCAATCTCCAGATCTTCGATTTTCACTCTGCCGTCATCTGGTACGTCCAACTCAAAGATGCGATAGACGAGCCGGCCTTGTACAGTCCTGTCAAGCTCTTCAAAAGAATCCCTGACAAGCCCTTTTGTCTTCTCATCTACCGCATGTCTTCCATATCCAAGATAACGGACCGCCTCTTTTACCCTGCTGTCCATATCCTTTTCCTAATCCTGTTCCTTCTTCACAATATCCGAAAGATTGCTCATAATCGCTTCCGCCACCTCCGGCTTATTCATGGAGTATACATGAATATGGTTGATGCCGTTGGCAATCAGATCAATAATCTGATCTGTTGCATAAGCGATTCCTGCCTGCTTCATAGCCTCCGGGTCTTCACCGAAACGATCTAATATAGCCACAAATCTCTGGGGAAGGACGGTGCCTGAAAGCTCTAAGGTGCGCTTCATCTGTCTGGCATTGGTAATAGGCATAATCCCCGGAAGCACCGGGATAGTAATTCCCTTTTCCCTGATTCTGTACAGGAAATTATAGAGAATATTATTATCAAAAAACATCTGTGTCGTAAGGAAATCTACCCCGCAGTCCACCTTATTTTTCAGATTCCGGATATCGTCCTTCTTATGCTCTGTCTCTACATGCCCTTCCGGGTAGCATGCAGCTCCGATGCAGAAGTCCCCCTGTGCCTTAATATCCTCGATTAATTCACAGGCGTACCTGTACTGCCCCGGAAGGGGGAAAGCCATGTCCTTTGGCTTATCTCCCCTGAGGGCAAGAATGTTCTCAATCTCTCTGCTCTTAAGCTCGGCAATTACCTTATGTACCTCCTCCCTGGTAGAGGACACACATGTCAAGTGTGCAAGACTTGTTACGCCCAGCTCTTTAATGTGAGAAGCTATCTTCACTGTATTTTTGCTGGTTCCGCCCCCCGCGCCATAGGTTACACTAATATATGACGGTTTTAATGCTGCAATCTTTTCTGCCGCGGACAGGACGCTTTCATACCCTGCATCTGTTTTCGGAGGAAATATCTCAAAGGAGATATGGGGTTTCTCCGATTTCAGTATATCTCTTATCCTACATGTCATCGTATAATGCCTCATACTGTTTTGCAGAATTCTTCCAGGAGAAATCCTGTTCCATTCCCCGCTCTACAATTTTATTCCAGTCTCTCTTCTTATCGTAATAAATTCTCTGGGCATACCGGATAGTGCCCAGCATCTCATGTGCATTGTAATTTAAGAAGCTAAAGCCTGTTCCGGTCTTTTCATATTCATTATATGCCTCCACCGTATCCTTAAGTCCGCCTGTCTCTCTTACAATCGGAACTGTTCCGTATCTTAAGCTCATAAGCTGGCTTAAGCCGCAGGGCTCAAATAAGGAGGGCATAAGGAAGGCATCGGAAGCCGCGTAAATCTTATGTGACAGCTCCTCCGAGTAATAGATATTCGCAGATACCTTTCCATGATACTTCCAGTCAAAATGACGGAACATGTTCTCATACTGCTCCTCGCCTGTTCCGAGAACAACAATCTGCACGGCATCCTGACAAAGCTCATCCATAATATAGGCAATTAAGTCAAAGCCCTTCTGGTCTGTAAGTCTTGAAACAATTCCAATCATCATGGTCTTCGGATCCTGTTCAAGCCCCAGTTCCTTCTGAAGAGCAATCTTATTCTTTACCTTCTCCTTACGGAAATTGCTGATATTATAGGTCTTCTCAATACATTTATCCGTCTCGGGGTTAAAATCATCATAATCGATTCCATTCACAATACCGGACAGGCAGTTAGAGCGGGCGCGCATGAGCCCGTCAAGCTTCTCCCCGTAGAACGGCATCTTAATCTCCTCCGCGTAAGAATTGCTTACGGTTGTTATCCGGTCCGCATATACGATACCGCCCTTTAAGTAATTGGCATCCTTATAAGCCTCCAGCTTGTCCGGCGCAAAATAGTAAAGAGGAAGCCCCGTAATATCTCTTACTCTCTTCGTATCCCATGTGCCCTGGAATTTCAGATTATGGATGGTCATAATCGTCTTGATTCCGCGGTAGTATTCATTTGAATAGCGGAAATTATCCAAAAAAATGGGAACAAGCCCTGTCTGCCAGTCGTGGCAGTGGATAATATCCGGCCTGAAATTAATTACAGGCAGTGCACTTAATACCGCCTTGGAGAAAAACGCAAACTTTTCAATATCCGCGTACATGTCCCCATATGGTGCAAAGCCGTTAAAATAATATTCATTATCTATAAAGTAGAATGTAATTCCATCGTACTGTGTCTCTAAAACTCCTACGTACTGTGTCCTCCATCCCAGATCCATATAAAAATGGCTGTGGTATGTAAGCTTCTCCTTCCACTGCTCTTTCATACACATATACTTCGGAAGCATGACTCTTACATCATATTTTTCCTTATCAAAATTTTTTGGCAAAGTTCCCGCAACATCAGCCAGTCCCCCGGTCTTTATAAATGGTACTGCTTCTGAAGTTGCAAAAAGTATTTTCTTCATTCCTTTTCTTCCTCCCGATTTCTACGATATTCTATATTATACCGCATTTTCGCGCGGAAGGAAAGCATTATCTGTTTTTATATTCCAAACGAATTGTATCTGCAATAAGAGCAATAAATTCCGAGTTGGTGGGCTTTCCCTTTCCATTGCTTACGGTATATCCAAATAAATCATCCAGTGTATCCAGTTTTCCCCTGCTCCAGGCAACCTCAATTGCGTGGCGGATTGCCCGTTCAACGCGGCTTGATGTTGTCTGGTGCTTTTTCGCCACCGTAGGATACAAAACCTTTGTGATGGCATTTAATACATCCATATCCTCTATGGCCATGATGATAGCATCTCTCAGGTAATGGTAGCCCTTAATATGGGCCGGAATTCCAATCTCATGTATCATGTCGGTTACACGGGCTTCTAAGTTCATCCCCGGCTGTGACAGCGCCTCATGCTCTTTTTCCCCTGTCAGGCGCACATCATGGCAGGGGCCGCTTCCCGCACTTTTTATCCTGTTTAACACCATCTCATTATTAAAGGGCTTCAGGATGTAATAATTTGCCCCCTTTCTGAATGCATCCTCCGTAATGCGTTCCTGACCTACCGCTGTAACAATAATAAAGCTTGGACGTTTTTTTATTTCTTTGTCATGATTCACCATATCCATAACACTAAGTCCGTCCATTTTCGGCATAATCAGATCAAGAAGCATAACATCCGGCTTTTTATCCTTAATTATCGTATATGCATCTTCCCCGTTTTTTGCTTTTCCTACAAGGCTTAAGCTTTTATCTGTATCAATAATTTCGCCAAGCAGATCCAAGATTCTTTCATTGTCGTCGGCTATTGCCACGGCTATCTGTCCCATTTCACATAAATCCTCCTTTCTAAACTCTAAAACCGTCAAAAAATATTATATAATTCGTCATAATTCAAAGCAAGAATTTACTGTCGTAAAAACATACAAAAACATGTCACATATCGACACATTCTCTTAATTTTTTGCTTCATTCAACATATTTTCTATAAATATCCCATAGCCTTTTGTGGGATTATTAACGAAAACATGCGTCACTGCCCCTATGAGCCTTCCGTTCTGGAGGATGGGAGAGCCGCTCATCCCCTGTACAATCCCCCCTGTTTCTTTTAAAAGCTCCTCATCTGTCACCTCAATTGTCAGCCCTTTATTTATTTCACCCGGATAGAAATCAATGCCGGTAATCTCAATATCATATTCCTTAATTTCTCCGTCTACCGCACATCTGATTTTTGCCGGCCCCTCCTCTATTTCCTCCTTCACTGCTGTTTCCACCGGCTCCTGATCTGAAAAGAGGGCGTCTATCCGGTCTACGGTGCCGAAAATGCCTACATCCGTATTTTTTCTGATGGTGCCAAGTACATTATAATTGTTATAGACTATAATTCCTTCCATGCCTCCCGGCGCCCCGCTCTCACCCTTTTGTATATCCTTAATACTCGTAATATAAAGGGTGCCGTCAGAAATATTAAAAAGCTCGTTTGTATCAATGTCATGGATTCCATGCCCCAGGGCGCCGAACGTGCTGTCTGCGTTCAAAAATGTAATTGTGCCTAAGCCCTGGGTGTTATCTCTTACCCATATGCCCAGCTTATACTCATCAGCTTTGCACTTGACACATTTAAATCGGATATCAAGCTCCTCATCCTTCCTCTTTACCGTAAGCACTACCTCTTCCTCCTTAAGGTTTTTAACGGCATCTATGAGCTGTGATTTGGCCCTAATCTCCTGACCGTTAAATTTTACAATATAATCCCCGGATTTTACCAGATGTTCTGCGGGATTATATTTCATTCCATCTATTCCTGTAAGCTCTTCTGTTCCGAGTATCATCACTCCGTCTGTCTCCAGATAGATACCCACAGGCATGCCTCCCGGGATCACCATTGTATCCTCATGGGTCTCCCCGCTTACTTCCTGCCTTAAGCTTACGCGCTGCTCTTCTATCAGAATATAGCTGCCTCCCGCAAAAATAACAAAAACCAAAATCATGATCAGAATTCTTCGATACCAGTATTTAATCATCTTCACTACCTCCGCCTGAAAATAAAAGACAGACACCCTTTTTATAAGGATATCTGTCTTAGTATGTTACATTTTTCTGTTTTTCAATCATTTTATTTCTCTTGCAAGCTTCTTCATTTCTCTTGCATTTTCAAGCACAGTCTCTGTAATCTTTGCTCCTCCTAAAATTCTTGCAAGCTCCTTAATTTCTTCTTTCTCTGAAAGCCTTCTGATTCCTGTTGTGGTTCCATTTTTTTCCACTTTTTTTTCAATCAGAAAATGAGTGTCAGCCATAGCCGCTATCTGGGCAAGATGGGTAATGCAGATCACCTGGTGCCCCCGTCCGATTACCGCCATTTTTTCAGAAACCTTCTGGGCGGTCCGTCCGCTGATTCCTACGTCAATCTCATCAAAGATCAGAGTCTCTATATCATCCCTGTCTGCCATAACGGTTTTTATTGCAAGCATAATCCTGGAAAGCTCTCCGCCGGAAGCAACACTGACAAGGGGCCTTACCGGCTGCCCCGGATTTAAGGATATTGCGAATTCCGCCTCATCCATGCCCCCAGAGGTATAATGGTCCAGCCCTTGGAATTCGATTTCAAATTTTACGTCCGCAAAATTCAGATCCCTTAATCCTGCCTCCACCTTCTGTTTTAAAAGCTTTCCCTGGGCAGTTCTTATTTTTGTCAGCTCACCGGAATATTTAAGCAGCTCCTTTTCTTCTTTTTCTAAATCTTCCTTAAGCCTTCCAATATATTCCTCATGGTTGGCAAGCTTTTCAAGCTTCGCCTTCCTGTCCTCTCCATAAGCAAGGATATCCTCTATCGTGCTCCCGTATTTTGTCTTAAGATGATTGATCTCATTCAAACGTTTTTCTGTTTCATAAAACTCCTCTTCTGAAAACTCACAGGAATCGGAGTAATCTGACAGCTCCCGGTTGAAATCATTTAAGAGGCTGTCGATCTCAGAGAGCTGGTTATAAAGCTCTGCAGCCTTTTTATCATATCCGGCTATATCGGAAAGCAGCCGTATGGCGCGGCTTAGATTCTCACTGGCGCTTGCATCCTGTCCGCTTGTATAGGAATATGCTGCCGATGTACTTTCCGCTATCTTTTTGCCGTTTGTCATCCTCTTATAAAGGCTTTCAAGCTCCTCATCCTCCCCCTCCTTTAAGCAGGCATTGTCAATCTCATCTGCCTCAAACTGAAGAAATGACATCTCCTTTGCCCGCTGGGCTTCGTCCATATCAGCCTCTTCTAACTGCTTTTTAAGCTTCTGGTATTTCTGGAAGGAGCGTCCCACCCTTTCTCTTTTCTCTTCTGCGGCTTCTCCGGCAAATGCATCCACAAACCCAAGATGATTTTTTTTATACAGCAGAGACTGGTGTTCATGCTGTCCGTGAATATCAATCAGAACAGATGCGGCGGCCTTTAATACTGACATGGTGACTGTCTCCCCGTTAATACGGCTTACACTTCTTCTTTCCATAAGACGGCGGCTTAATACCACTGCCCCGTCCTCCGGGAAAATGTCAAGCTCCTTAAGGGCTTCTGCGTGCACAGGATTTTCAACCTCGAAGGTAAGCTCCACATACCCGTAGTCCGCGCCCTCTCTTATCATGTCCTTTGTATATTTCCCTCCCAGCGCAAGATTCACAGAGCCCAGGATGATAGATTTTCCTGCCCCCGTCTCTCCGGTCAGTATATTTAAACCTCTCTCAAATTCCACCTCAATTTCTTCGATCAAGGCCAGGTTTTTTACATGTAAACTACGTAACATCTGTTCCTCCTACAAAACAATCTTATTGATCTTATCCATAACCTGCACTGTATCATCCACGGTCCGTATTGCGCACATAATCGTATCGTCTCCCGCAATACTGCCTACCACCTCTTCCCATTTCATGGCGTCAATGGCGGCGCACACGGCCATGGCCATGCCGGACACGGTTTTAATCACCAGGATATTCTGTGCCATATCCATAGACACATATCCGTCTTTGAGCACACGCATATATTTCTCATTCATTCCGCTTTCCGCGGCCTGATGAACTGCGTATCTCTGCCCGCCTCCCTCTGCCGGAACCTTTGTAAGCCTAAGCTCCCTGATGTCACGGGACACTGTTGCCTGTGTCACCTGGAATCCCGCCTCATTTAGACGGAGGGCAAGATCCTCCTGGGTTTCTATATTATATGTGCCAACCAGTTCTATAATCTTTCTGTGCCTGCTCGCTTTCATGTCCTTACTTTCCTTTCATTTTCCTGCGGAGTGTCTCTAAAAAGCTGATTTTGTTAAGCTTGATAATCTTAGCTGCCGCACCGGAGCGCCTGATAATTACCTTCTCTCCTGTGACCATCTTAATTGCGTCAGTCCCGTCAAAGGCAATTAAAGCCTCCTCTGTCTTATTGTGCTTTCCTTCTCCTATCTCGATCACCAGTTCATCCTCCGCCGAGAGTACAATGCTGCTTGTATTAAGCGCATGGGAACAGATTGGCGTAATGACGATCATCTCTGCCGTAGGCTCCACAATAGGCCCTCCTGCAGACAGATTGTATGCCGTGGAGCCTGTGGGAGTCGAAATAATGACTCCATCGGCCTCATAGGAATTTAAAAGCTCTCCATTTACATAAAGTCTGAAATGAATCAGACGAAGGTTCGCGCTTCTTGCCACTACTATGTCGTTTAGAGACACATCCCGGAAGGACTTTCCCAGACGCCCCTCCAGCATCATCCTGTCCTCCACCTCGTATTTCCCGGAAATAAGGGAAGCAACAGCCTCCTCAATATGACCCACCTCTACCTCTGCAAGATATCCGAGGGCGCCCATATTAATTCCAAGTATGGGGATGTTCCTTCCGTGAAGAGCCCTTGCCGCCTCAATGAGCGTCCCATCGCCGCCGATTACAACCGCGCAGTCAAACTCTTTTGGTATGCTTGACAAAATAATCCTCTTATTTTCATCCTTAAGGCATCTGGTGCACTTTTTTCCTAAGCCTTCGAGAATCCGTATCACCTGGTCTGTCACCTTTTGTCCTTTATCTTTTCCGTCATTCGTCACAATAAAAAAATGTTCCATATCTTTACCCCTTCGCAAGCGTCTCAAATGCCTCGTCCACTATCCTTTTAATATCTGCCTGCCTGCTTATGATTCCCACATCCTGGCTTTTTTTCAAATGTACCAGATATTCAATATTTCCTTCCGGTCCCCGGATAGGGGAAAAGGTCAGATTTTCCACATGAAAACCATTTGATACTGCAAAGCCTGTCACTGCTTCTATAACCTCAATATGGGTGCTTTTTTCTCTTACGACACCCTTCTTTCCAACCTTATTTCTTCCTGCTTCAAACTGGGGCTTAATAAGCGCCGCGATTTCTCCGTCCTTCTTAAGATAATTCCGGATTGGCACAAGCACTTTAGAAAGGGAAATAAAGGAAACATCCACAGAAGAAAAATCTACAGCCTCCCCTATGTCTTCAGGAGTCACATACCGGATGTTGGTCTTCTCCATGCAGACCACACGCGGATCCTGCCTAAGCTTCCAGTCAAGCTGTCCCCGCCCCACATCAATAGCATAGACCTTCCGGGCGCCGTTTTTCAGCATACAGTCAGTAAAGCCTCCTGTTGAGGAGCCCACATCCGTACAAATCTTTCCCTCCACGGAAAGCGCAAATACCTTTAACGCCTTTTCCAGCTTAAACCCGCCCCTGCTTACATAGGGCATGGCGTTTTCTCTTACCTCTATCGTTACGTCTTCCGAAAAGGAAGTGCCGGGCTTATCCTCCTTTTGTCCCTCTACATATACATTTCCGGACATAATCACTGCTTTTGCCTTTTCTCTGGATGCTGCCAGATTACGCTTTACCAAAAGCACATCCAATCGTTCCTTCATTTTCTTTAAGCTCCTTTAGCGCCTCTAAAATTCTTTTTGTCATGCCTTCGCTGTCGATTCCGTTTTCCTTTCGCAGAACACTGACATTTCCATGCTCCACATACATATCCGGGAGCGCCAGTATCAGCACGTCCGATGGAAGGTGCCTTCTTCGCACGCACTCCAGCACATGCTCTCCAAATCCGCCGGTCTTTACATTCTCCTCGATGGTGACAATCAGGCTGTGGTCTTTACTTAGCTCTGTAATCATCTCCTCGTCAACCGGCTTTACAAATCTGGCATTTACAAGGCTGCAGCCTATCTGTTCCTTTTTCAGGTTTTCCCGCACCCTTACAGCCTCTTCAAACATGTGGCCCACGCTTAAAATGGCCAGGCCTTTCTCCCTGTATATCCATTCGGCCCTTCCATATTCGATGGGGCTTCTGTATTCACTGTAACCGGCATAGGCCGTCCCCCTTGGATAACGCAGTGCCGCCGGAGTGTGAAGGCTTAAGGCAAACCGGACCATATCCGCCATCTCATACTTATTTTTCGGAGTCATGACCGTCATTCCCGGAATAGCGCTTAAATAGGAAAGATCAAAAATTCCCTGATGTGTCTCTCCATCGCTGCCCACAAGGCCCGCGCGGTCTACTGCAAATACAACCGGAAGGTTCTGCAGGGCCACATCATGGATAATCTGGTCATATCCTCTCTGAAGAAAAGAGGAGTATACTGCAAACACAGGTTTCATTCCGCCGGCAGCAAGCCCTGCGGCAAAGGTAACTCCGTGCCCCTCCGCAATTCCAACATCAAAAAAACGCCCGGGAAAACGCTTAGAAAACCTTGTAAGGCCTGTCCCATCGGTCATTGCGGCCGTAATGGCCGCAATATCAGGGTTCTTAGCCGCTTCCGCACAGATTACTTTTCCGAACACATCCGTATACGTGTCCTCCTTTTTTGCGGCGCTCACTTCACCGCTTTCAATATCAAAGGGGCCGATTCCGTGAAACTTATCTGGTGCTGCTTCTGCCGGCTCATAGCCCTTTCCTTTTTGCGTTATTACGTGGACTAACACCGGTCCGTCTACCTTTTTTGCTTCCCTTAGCACTCTGCAGAGCATGGGAACATTATGTCCCGGCACGGGTCCTAAATAGGTGAGCCCCATATCCTCAAAAAGCATGCCGGGAACTACCAGCTGCTTGATGCTGCTTTTTGTCTTTCGTATCTGCTCGATCATGGTATTTCCTACAACCGGAACCTTCTCAAGCACATCTGTTACGCCTTTTTTCAGTCCCGTATATATGGATGCTGTCCTTAAATGTGAGAGATATTTTGACATACCCCCTACATTTTCAGAGATAGACATATGATTATCATTTAAAATAATAATAAAATTCGTTTTTAAATGGGAGGCATTATTCAGCGCTTCATACGCCATGCCCCCTGTCAGTGAGCCGTCTCCGATTACAGAGATAACCGAGTACTCCTCCCCCTTTATGTCTCTTGCCTCAACAAGGCCGAGGCCCGCTGAAATTGACGTAGAGCTGTGTCCGGTATCAAAGGCATCGCAGGGACTTTCCTTTCTTTTTGGAAACCCGCTCATACCCCCAAAGCTTCTAAGGGCGTCAAACCCGTCTTTTCTTCCAGTCAAAAGCTTATGCGTATAGGACTGGTGCCCTACATCCCAGATAATCTTATCCTCCGGAAGGCTGAACACTAGATGAAGGGCCATTGTAAGCTCTACAACTCCAAGATTAGACGCAAGATGCCCTCCGGTTTTGCTCACCTTGTCAATGAGGAAGCCCCGTATCTCCTCTGCAAGAATTCCAAGCTCCTCACGGTTTAAACTTTTTATATCATTTTCCTTTTGTATCCTCTCAAGCATACGAATCCCTCTTTACCTGTCTCTGTGAATAAGCTCCATAAAAAGCTCTTCCAGATAACTGTTTTTCCCCGGAAGCTTCTTCAAAAGCCTGACTGCCTCGCAGGATTTTTCTTCTACTTCCTTTTTGGCCTCCTGAATACCAAGGAGCGTTACATAGGTCGTCTTTTCATTTTTTTCGTCACTATGCAGCGGCTTTCCTAAAGCCTCTTTTGTTCCTGTCACATCCAGAATGTCGTCCTGAATCTGAAATGCGGTTCCGATATTTCCGGCTATCTTCTCGACTATCTTCACCTCTTCTTCAGAGGCTCCTCCAAGAATCGCCCCAATCATCATGGCGGCTTCTATAAGGGCGGCTGTCTTAAGCTCGTAAATCGTATCCAGCACTTCCTTTGAAACCGCGTGCCCAGTCTCCTTTACATCAATTACCTGGCCGCCTATCATGCCGTATATGCCGGCTTTTTTCCCCAGCACCCCCAGTGCTCTTCCTATGAGCAGGCTGTCCTCCGGCTCCGTGACAAATGCTTTGAAGGCTGTCTCGAAGGCATAATTAAGAAGGGCGTCTCCCGCAAGAATTCCCATGTCCTCGCCATATACAACATGCGTGGTTTTCCGTCCTCTTCTATAATCGTCATTATCCATGGCAGGAAGGTCATCATGCACAAGGGAATAGGTATGAATCATCTCAATGGCTGCCATAAAGGGCTTAAGGGCTTTCGAATTCCTGCCGAACAGGCGGCAGGTTTCCTGCATAAGCATAGGCCTTAGCCTTTTTCCTCCTGCAAGCAGGCTGTATCCCATGGCCTCCATAATAATTTTCTGGCGGCCCTTCTGCTTCGGGAGATATTCCTGAAGAATATTTTCAATCTCCCTTAATCGTTTCTCCTTTAACATTTTATACTCATTGTTCGAACTCATGCACTTCTCCTTCTTCATCCAATACAAGCATCTTTTTTTCTATCTTATCCAGCCGGTCGTTACAGGATTTCAGAAGCTCCATGCCTCTGTGATAAAGCTTAAAGGATTCCTCCAGGGAAACCTCCTGCCTTTCCATCCCGTCTATCACCTCTTCAAGTCCTGCAAATAACTCTTCCAATGTCTGCTCTTCTAATGTCTGCTCTTCTGCCTTAGCCATGACGCTCCTCCTTTATCTCTTCTACTTTAGCGCGCACCATACCGTCCGTCACATGGATCATGATATGATCCAAAGGTTTAAGCTGCCGGACACTTTTAAGCGCCCTTCCCTCCTGATCCCTTACATAGGCATAGCCCTGGCTTAATTTCTTAAGGGGAGAGAGCCCATTAAGCCTTTCGGCAAAAACCTGAAATCTATGGCGGGATGACACAAAGGATGCCGAAAGCAGTCCCCTAAGCCTGTCCTCCATCTCTGCAAGTCTAAGCCTGTCCTCCCTAAGCTTGTTTTTAGGATGCAGATAGCTTAATTTCGTCTGATATTTTTCAATGCGCATCCGTCCCATCTGAAGCTTCTGCCACAGCTCTCTTAAAAGCTTTAATTCATATTCCTTAAGCATCTCCTCCGTGCGGTAATAGTCGTAAACCGCAAGCTCTGCCGCGGCAGAGGGGGTAGGCGCACGCAGATCCGCCACATAATCCGCTATGGTTGTATCTGTCTCATGCCCCACCGCCGATATCACCGGTATAGAGCAGTTAAAGACAGCCCTCGCAACTTCCTCTTCATTAAAGGCCCACAAATCCTCAATAGAGCCTCCGCCCCGCCCCACAATCATAACATCAACGCCAAGCCGCTCTAGCAGGCTGATTCCCTTTACAATACTTTCCTTAGCCCCTTCTCCCTGCACCAAAGCTGGATACAGAATTAACTGTACATAGGGATTCCGCCGCTTTGCTATATTCATGATATCTCTGACAGCCGCACCCGTAGCCGCAGTCACCACACCGATCCTCTTTGCATAGCGGGGGATGGGCTTTTTATATTCGGGAGCAAACATTCCCATCTCTTCAAGCTCTTTTTTCAGCATCTGGAACTTCTCATATAGAATTCCTTCTCCGTCCAGACGGATTTCTCTTGCATAGAGCTGATAGGAGCCGTTTCTTTCATATACATTTACGGAGCCGAATACCACCACCTGCTGTCCTTCACCCATACGAAAAGAGAGCCCGCCCCGCTGCCCGGCAAACATAACACAGGCAATCGTTCCCGACTCATCCTTTAACGAAAAATATATATGCCCTGAAGTGTGGTATTTACAATTAGACACTTCTCCTTTTACATAAATACGGCCAAGCATATAATCCTGGGTGAACATATTTTTTATATATGAATTTACCTGTCCTACCGTATATACATTCCGCGTCATGAACCCCACCTCTGTCATTCATCTGCAAGCTTTGCAAGCACGCCGTTTACAAATGAAGGGCCGTCCTGTCCGCTGTATTTTTTTGCAAGCTCAACAGCCTCATTAATCGCAACACCCTCCGGAACGTCCTCATCCCATTTCATCTCATATACCGCAAGCCTTAAAATACTAAGATCCACCTTATTCATACGGCTCGTCTTCCAGCCCTTCGTATACCTGTTAATAAGCGCATCCGCCTCATCTGCCTTCAGGATGACATTTAAAGCCTTCGTCCTGATATACTCCGCGTCCTCTTCCTTCGGCATGCCTTCCTCAAGCTGCTCAAAATAGAGCTGCATCTGCTGCGGCATCTCGCTGTCGCTGTTAAATTCAAAGGCAAACACCATTCTGAAAACATGTTCCCTTAATTCTGACCTTTTCACTTACGCTTCCTCCGGCACGTCCACTCCTGCAACCCGGATATTCACATCCGCAACCTCAAGGCCCGTCATATTCTCAATCGCAGCCTTAACCTTTTCCTGCACCTTCTCCGTAACCTCCTTGATGCTGCAGCCGAATTTTATATTCATAGCCAGGGAAACTGTCACAATTCCCTCCAGAACATCAACCTTAACCCCTTTAGATAAAGACTTCCTTCCAAACTTGTTGATAAGCTCCTTTGTCGCATTTCCCACCATGGAAGACACGCCGTCCACCTCCATAGCCGCAAGGCCCGCAATGATGGCAACAACCTCATCCGCTATCTTAACCTCTCCCAGATTTTCTTCCATCTTTATTGTATAGGAACTCTTTTCTTCTTTTCCCATGTCATTAAACCTCCTGTCAATTTCTATATTTTAAATCATTTTAGACCATTATAACAAATTAAAGCGGATTTGCAAAGTAGGGACAGGGTATTTTTAATCGGGGACGGAGTAATTTTAAAATTACTCCGTCCCCGATTAAAAATACCCTGTCCGGGGGCTTTCCTATCGGGCGAATTCTGTCAGTACCAGCCCGTCATTCCTCTCCTGTGTCATACGGATACTCCACTCATTCACAAAGAGAAGAAGCGGACGTCCTTTTAAGTCCTTCACCCGTTTCATATCTGAAGTGCCTGTTATCTTCCCCACATCAATGTCTGCATTGTCAATCCACCTGATATATTCATAAGGAAGACTGTCCATACGGATCTCTACATTATATTCATTCTCCAGACGGTATTTTAATACGTCAAACTGAAGCACGCCCACTACACCCACAATAATCTCTTCCATGCCGGTATTGAATTCCTGAAAAATCTGGATGGCGCCTTCCTGGGCAATCTGATTGATTCCCTTTATGAACTGCTTGCGCTTCATGGTGTCTACCTGGCGCACTCTCGCAAAATGCTCCGGCGCAAATGTGGGGATCCCTTCATAGCTGAATTTTTCACCTGCGGTTGTGAGTGTGTCTCCAATAGAAAAAATACCGGGATCAAAAACTCCTATGATATCGCCGCCATATGCTTTTTCTATCATCTTACGCTCACTGGCCATAAGCTGCTGGGGCTGGGATAACCTGACTTTTTTCCCTCCCTGCATATGAAAGACCTCCATGCCGGCTTCAAAGGATCCGGAGCAGATGCGCATGAAAGCAATTCTATCCCTGTGTGCTTTGTTCATGTTTGCCTGAATTTTAAAGACAAACGCAGAAAATGCCTCCTCTTTTGCGGGGTCAATCCACCCTTTGTCTGACATACGCGGCAGGGGCGGGGTTGTCATCAAAAGAAAATGCTGCAGAAATGTCTCCACGCCGAAATTGGTAAGTGCCGAGCCGAAAAACACCGGGGACAGCTCGCCCCTGCTTACCAATTCCTGGCTGAATTCCTCGCCTGCGCCATCTAAAAGTTCTATCTCCTCCTCAAGCTTTTCTCTCTGTCCCTCGCTGATAAGCCCCGAAAGCTCCGGGGACGACAGGGGGAGCTTCTTTACCTCTCCCTGGATTGTACCTTTTCTGGTGTCAGAAAAAAGCTCCACCTTTTTGCCTGTTCTGTCATAAACGCCCCTAAATTCCTTTCCCGAACCAATGGGCCAGTTCACCGGGCAGGTTGCGATTCCAAGCTCAGTCTCAATATCCTCCAGAAGCTCGAAGGTATCCATTGCCTCCCTATCCATCTTATTAATAAAAGTAAAAATAGGAATATGCCTCATCGTACATACTTTAAAAAGCTTTCTCGTCTGGGCCTCCACGCCCTTTGACGCGTCAATCACCATAACTGCGGAATCTGCCGCCATAAGCGTCCTGTACGTATCCTCCGAAAAGTCCTGATGGCCCGGCGTATCCAGAATATTAATACAGTACCCGCCATAATTAAACTGGAGAACCGAAGAGGTTACAGAAATACCCCTCTCCTTTTCTATCTCCATCCAGTCCGACACTGCATGCCTTGCTGTTGCCTTTCCCTTTACACTTCCCGCCTGGTTAATCGCGCCTCCGTACAGAAGGAACTTTTCCGTCAAAGTCGTTTTGCCCGCATCCGGATGGGAAATAATTGCAAATGTTCTTCTTTTTTCTATCTGTTTTTTTACTTCACTTTGATTCTGTGACATTATCCTTACCACTCCTAATGAAAGTATACCCTGTAAAATAAACCGCTAAACAGTATAACATATGGATAGATTTTCCTCAATACCTATTAAAAAATCTATTTGCCGTCAGAGTATACCGGTGTGATCACTACGTTTTCTGCCGCAATCCCTGTCTTTCTTGTCACAATATCTTCAATCTGCGCAAGGCTTGCATCATCGATCTCTTTTGCATTTACTACCACGTCTGCCGAGTCCGCCGTAAGGCTTACCACGGTTTCACTGAAGCCCTTAGAGGAGAGCATTGTCTCTGCCGCAGCCTCCTTTTCTGCCAGATCGGTCATGGAAACCATCTGGTTTACAGCATCCTGCTTCTGCTCATCGCTTAAGTTTTCACTGTTAATGATCTCTAAAAGTGTTTCCTTGTTTTTGGCACGGACCTGTTCTCTTGTCACCTTTGCCTCCGCTACTACAGCGCCTGCTTCTCCTGATGTAAGTACAGCCTCTCCCGGTGTACCGTCAACATCTCCGTCCTGGCTTTTGATGTCATCTGACGCACTGGCAAGATCTTCTTCTGAGATATCCAAAAGCTCCTTATTCGCTATCTCGTTATTCGCCGTTGCCGCTTTCTTCTCGTCTCCAAACAGCCGTCCGGAATAGTTCAGATACCCTGCTGCTGCAATCATTACTGCCAGGGCCGCGATAATAATTTGATTTTTCTTAAATATTCGTTTCACTTACCTTCCCTCCTACCTTTCACTATCCTAATCTTATGCGTGTCTATCCCAAATAATGCCTGCACAGCTTCAGTTATATTTTTAACTACAACCGCATTATCGCCTCCGGGGGCTATTACCACCACTCCTTCCACTCTGGGACTTAGCCTTTTACTTATATATGGAGTCTGCTCACTGCTTTTTTCATCACCGCCATATACCGCCGTCTCTTTATAGTCCGCATTTTCTGTTATTCTCTGCCCTCCCTGGCTGTCGCTTTCCGTCACTTTCTCCTTCTTTTCTTCTCTGTCCTTCTCCACGACCTGCTCTGCAGAGGATTTTAACGTAACCATCACCGCCACTTCTCCCGCCCCGTCTATCCCGGACAGAATTTCCTCCAGACGCGCTTCAAGCTCTCTTGCATATATCTCCTCCTGATACCCGCCTTCTTCTGCACGATCCGCAGGAAATGTCTCTTCCTTCCCCGTCCCTCCTGAGGGCAGTGCGATAATAAGAAGCAGTATCCCTGCAAGGAGGAAAATCAGAAGCTGATCCTTTTTTATGTTTTTACTTTTTATTTTCTCAAGAAAATCTTTTATAACACTTTTTTTACCATTCAATCCGAATCTCCTCCACCCCTATGTCATCTTCCTTCTCTATCTCCCTCCAGACCGCCTCCTCATAATCCATATATTCGTGCAGATCCGTAAGCTTCGCTTCTGTTCCAAACAGCCTTAATACAGGTGTTACAATCATAAGAATCAGGACAAGCCCCGTAAAAAAGCGGATGTATTTCTGATACCCTTTATCTGGAACCGCATGCAGAACCGCTGTCACCAGTACCAGATAGAACGCAATATTCTGTATCCACTCATAAAGATAATCAAACATATCTCCTCCCTAAACATTCCCCGTAGAAGCCGACACAATGACAATTGTAAGAAGAAACAAAAGGCCGGATGTAAAGATGATACGCATCAGAAGCCTGCACCCGTCTCCCACACTTTCTATACATCCTACAATCCTTTTATCTGACACCGGCTGAATCAGTGCGGCGGCCAGCTTATACATAAGGACAATACAGCCGATTTGTACAAGGGGAAACAGACAGAGGGCAAAACAGATCACTGCTCCTGTCATACCTATGCCGTTCTTTACCAGAACTGCCGTGCCAAATACAACTTCCGTCATACCGCCAAGCACATCCCCGATACCTGGAATAGCCTCGGCACCTCTTGTCACCACGCTTCTTTTCACTGTATCGATGGCTGGACTTATAAGGCTCTGCAGCACATTCAGTCCGATAATACAGGTAAGAAATGTCTTAAGAGCCCAGGAAACCGCTGTCTCTATCAGCTCCGCAAACTTGCTTAAATATTCCTCCGGAGACAGGAAATCTAATATTTTTATCATCATATATACATGCACCATAGGAAGCAGAAGCCTTACAATCAAAAGCTCCACCACAAGTATCAGAAACAGCGCCAGATTATAGAAGGCGGCAGCAGTTACACTTCCCTTTGCAATTGTTACCGCCAGAAAATAGACGGGACAGAATACCTTCATGAAGGAGGCAAGACTCTCCACCCCTCCGGATGCCCATTCCACCACGGTTCTGAATGAATTCAGACACAGCGCGATCATCAGAAGATACAGAACAAAAAAACTGGCTTCAGAAATTTGCCGGCTCTGGAAAATATGTCCAAAGTTGGTAAATACCGCCGCTATTACCGCCAGAAATAAAATATGCCCCAGATTCTCCCTGCAGCTTTTTACCGCGTAGGTAAGCTGCTCTGACACAAGCCTGTTTAATAGTTCCCCGGTAAATGCAATATCTCCGGATAATATGCCCATCATTGTATCCTTAAAGCTTAATCTCTGCTCCGGAAATAATCCGTCTAATTCTTCGTCTATCTCCCCGAAATCAAACTGCCCCAAAAACTCCTCTGCCGCTGCCTGCATGTCCTGTTCTTCTTTGCCGGATGCCCTGGCGGTTACCTGCATCATAAAAAGGCTTATCCCAAACAGGAATATCCAGACAGCTGTCCTTTTTTTCATGACAGAAACTCCTGAATCGTATCCAGCAGAGCCAGAAGAACCGGCATGCACAGCACAAGCACCGCAAGCTTGCCGAATATCTCAATCTGCACCGCAACGGTCTGATAACCCGCATCCTTGCAGATCCCTGCTGAAAGCTCCGCAATATACGTAATGCCCAGCATTTTTATCAGGGTTCCTATGTAGGCCGCCTCCAGGTGAATGTAGCTGCTTATAGTCTTTACAGCTTCAATAATGATTCCCATATGGTCAAGAACACAGAAAAATATAATCAGGCTTAATACAATACTGATATAAATTCCATATTCCTCACGTCCTCCTTTAAACTGCACTGCAAGAAGTGTGCCTGCTGCTCCAATCAGGCCGATCTGTATCATATTCATTCCTAAAGCACCTCTTTTCTATAACGCGAACAGACGCTGTATGGATTCAAACAGCTCATAAATATATGGCACAATCCAGAACAATACTAAAATCAGTCCCGCAAGGCTTGTCAGAAATGCCTGTTCCTCCCTGCCGCTGTGCTTAAGAACCTGGCTTAGTACTGACACCAGAATTCCTACCGCGGCAATTTTAAAGATTATATTTACACTCATGTATTCCTCTCCTTATAATAGCAGGATAACGATCAGCATGCCGCTCATAACACCCAGGCAGTGGCACAGTCTGACTCTGCTCTTCATCCCTTCACGTATCTCCTCTATAGAAGATGAGAGTCCCGAAAGATAAAGCTCCACCGCCTTTACCTGCATATCGGCGTCCATAAGCCCAAGCCTGCCTCCAAGCTCTTCCAGTCTGTTAAGCTCAGTCTGTGAAAGCGCTGACACTCCCAGATATTTTCTGACCCCGGCCCTCCACAAATCATAAAAGGTGCCCCCGTCTCTTTTACTCATTTCTTCTCCCGTCCTTAAAAGCCATATTCCATAAGGATCCTTTGCATTTTTTCCTATAGAAGCAAAGATTTCACCAAGAGGACTTCTTGCGTAGCGTATTTCACTTTGAAGCTGATAAAAAAGATGCCTGACATACTCCATCTGCCGGCACTGTTCCCGAAGCTCTGATGCTCTTTTCATGCCAAACAGGGTCGTTGCGCCCATAACCAGAATACTCCCTGCAATCTTCAGCATACTTTTTTCTCCGCATCGTTTTCGTGGAACAAACAGGATACATCGTTGTCATAGATTGCTGATATTGCGCCCGTTCCCGCATGGTTTCCCAGCAGGATATACCGCTCAAACCTCTTTTCCCTGATTAAACGGTCAAATACCGGCTTCCTCTTAAGCTCATCTAACGATCTTCCATGAACCGTGGCAATCAGCTTGCACCCGCAGTGCATGGCATATTCAACAGCATGTACATCCTCTTCATTACCTATCTCATCTACTGCTATTACTTCGGGCCCCATAGAGCGGATCAGCATAATCATACCCTCCGCCTTGGGGCAGCAGTCCAGGATATCTGTCCGTATACCAAGCTGGTTTTGTGCGGCCCCCATGTAACAGCCGCCGATTTCCGAACGTTCATCCACCACTCCTACCGATTTTCCTTTGAGATACCTGTTCCCGTCAGAAATCTGGCGTATCATATCCCTTAAAAGGGTTGTCTTCCCGCACCGCGGCGGCGATATAACCAGCGTGTGGTAAAGCTCCTTCTGCCTGGTAATATACGGAAATACCTTGTCCGCACATCCAATCACCTCATGGGACATACGTACATTGACCGAAGAAATATGCTTTATATTTTTCACTCTGCCCGCCTCAAGAATCACCTGTCCTGCCATGCCTATCCTGTGTCCTCCCTCTACTGTAATAAATCCCTGCTTCATCTCCTGTTCATAAGCATATAAAGAGTAGTTGCTGATATAATCAACCATTTCCTTTAAGTCCTCTTTTGTGACAATATAAGGCTCACCCCGCACCCTCTCCACAAAAAGCTCCTTCCCGCCATATACAAGAAGAAGAGGTTTCCGTGTCCTAAGCCGGATTTCCTGAAGAAATTCAAAATCAGGAACCGACCTCTTTACAAGGAACCGGACACTGCGCGGAAGTATATTCAGGATTCTTTCTCCCTGCATCTAATCACCACCTCTTTACGTAAATATATGTCCATGCTCTCAATTTATTCCAATCCGGCATTACTTTTTTCGTTATCCAAGGAAGGGCATCTTAAAACTTCCGTCCCTTAAACAACATTTCAACCGTACAGATAGAAAAATCCCCTGTATATAAAAAAACGCCGGCTTTTCTGTCACGAAAACAGAAAATACCAACGTTTACTATTTTTGTCCCGGGCATTAACGCCCGTATAACACGGCAAGCTGCTTCATCTCCTCTTGGAGCTTTTCATCAAACTGCCCTTCCTTAAGCCTCCATTTCCAGTTTATTCCAAGGGTAGACGGCTTATTCATCCTCGCCGTATCATCAAGCCCTAAGTAGTCCTGCATAGGAATAATACATAAATCCGCCACACTCCCCAGAGCCAGAAAGACAAGCTTCTTCACAAGAGCCTTTTCCTCTGTGGAAAAATCCTGGAGATAGGTCCGCACCATGCGTCTCTCCTTCGGCGTAATATTCCGAAACCAGGAAACAAGCGTCTCATTATCATGGGTACCTGTATAGACCACACAGTTTCTCGGATAATTGTGGGGGAGATAATCACTGGCGTTTCCCGTGTCCCTCTCATCAAAAGCAAACTCCAGCACCCGCATATTCGGATAACCGCTGTCACGCACAAGCTGTTTTACGGATTCTGTCATATAGCCCAGATCCTCTGCAATAATGTTTCTTACTCCCAGGTGGTAAGAGATTGTTCTGAACAGGTCCATGCCAGGCCCTTTCTCCCACCAGCCATTTGCCGCTGTTTTATCTCCGTAAGGAATAGCGTAGTACTCATCAAATCCCCGGAAGTGGTCAATCCGAAGCACATCATACATGGTAAAGCAGTGGGCAATTCTTTTTACCCACCAGTCAAAGCCGGAGCTTTTATGCACCTCCCAGTTATAAAGAGGATTTCCCCAGAGCTGTCCTGTCTCCGAAAACGCATCCGGAGGACAGCCGGATACCTGCACCGGATAGTTGTCCCTGTCAAGCTTAAAAAGCCAGGGCGATGCCCATGTGTCTGCGCTGTCCATTGCTACATAGATAGGGATATCTCCGATAATCTCAATGCCCTTTTCATTTGCGTAAGCCTTAAGCTTCCCCCACTGCTCATAAAACTTAAACTGCATATATTTCTGGAATTCAATATCAAAATACAGCTCTTCCCGGTAATAGTCCAATGCATACTGATAACGCAGGCGGATATCCTCTGCCCACTCGCTCCAGGGCTTGCCTTCAAACCGCCCTTTTACCGCCATAAAAAGAGCATAGTCCGAAAGCCAGTAGTCCTCTTTACGTTCAAACTCTTTAAACCGAGGATTTTCTGCAATCTGGCTCCTCTCATAAGCCTTCCTTAAAAGCGCGAATCTGTTAAGATAAAGCTTTTCATAATCAATCTCCGTCTCCTTATCCCCAAAATCCGCCGCGTCACACTCTTCCTTTGTAAGGACTCCTTCTGTAGTCAAATCCTCCAGACTGATAAGGTAAGGATTCCCCGCAAATGTAGAAAAGGACTGGTAGGGAGAATCCCCGTAGCTGGTTGGGCCGAGAGGAAGAATCTGCCAGGAGCTCTGCCCCGCACGCACAAGGCTGTCCACAAACTCATAGGCGCTCCTTCCGAATCCCCCGATACCATATTTACCCGGCAGACTGCTCACCGGAAGCAATACGCCGCATCTTCTTACTTTAGACATCATAATCCTCCTTTTTAATTTGAAGGGCGGAACAAAAACCGTCCGCCCTTAAGTACTATGAATCCCATTTAATTTTTCTGTCCTTATAGTAATACTTTCTGTCATGCTCGCCCACTTCACGGAGTACCCTGCAGGGATTGCCAACCGCCACTACATTTGACGGAATATCCTTTGTTACAACACTCGCCGCGCCGATGACCACGTTGTCCCCTATAGTAATTCCAGGCAGGATTACCGCATTTGCTCCAATCCAGCAGTTCTTCCCGATACGCACCGGCATATTATACTGCAGTCCCTTTTCCCGAAGCTCCGGACAGATGGGATGCCCCGCTGTTGCAATCGTTACATTAGGCCCGAACATGGTATAGTCTCCCACATAGATGTGGGTATCATCCACAAGCGTCAGGTTAAAATTCGCATACACATTTTTTCCGAAATGCACATGATGACCTCCGAAATTTGAGTGGAGGGGCGGCTCAACATAGCACCCTTCCCCAATCTCGGCAAACATTTCCTTTAAAAGCTGCTCCCTTTTGTCCATCTCTGTAGGACGGGTCATATTAAAATCATACAGCATATTAATATAGCCAAACTGCTCTTTCATCAGTTCTTCATCATTTGGAAAATAAATCTCTCCGCTGTGCATTTTTTCCTTTATATCTGATAAACTCATCTTACTCTGCCACATCCTTCATACTGAATGAAAATCTTCCCATCTTATCCTTGCCAAGACATACAACCTTTACTTTATCTCCAAGAGTCAGCACATCCTCTACATGGTTCACTCTCTCCTTTGAAATCTTGGAAATATGCACCATGCCTTCCTTACCCGGCGCAAATTCTATAAAGGCGCCAAACTCCTTAATGCTGATAACCTTTCCTTCCAGAACCTGTCCGGCCTCAAAATCTGTCACAATAATATAAATCAGTTTCTGGGCCTCTTCCATGCTCCTGCTTTCCGTACCGCAGATAGAAACCGAACCGTCATCTGTAATGTCGATCTTCACGCCTGTCTGCTCAATAATCGCATTAATCGTCTTTCCCCGCTGTCCCACAACGTCTCCGATCTTCTGGGGATCAATCTGCATCTGGATAATCTTCGGCGCGTACGGGCCTACCTCCGGCCTCGGTTCGGCAATAGCCTTATTCATAACCTCATCGATAATATAAGTCCTGGCCTTCTTTGTAGCTACAATGGCCTCCTCGATAATCGGCCTTGTCAGACCATGAATCTTAATATCCATCTGGATTGCCGTGATACCCTTGTGTGTTCCTGCTACCTTAAAGTCCATATCGCCGAAGAAATCCTCAAGTCCCTGGATATCCGTGAGCACCAGATAATCGTCATCCGTCTCTCCTGTCACAAGACCTGCGGAAATTCCTGCCACCGCAGACTTAATCGGAACGCCTGCTGTCATAAGGGACATGGAGGATGCACACACGCTTGCCTGTGAGGTGGAGCCATTGGACTCAAAGGTCTCAGATACCGTACGGATTGCATACGGGAATTCTGCCTCGCTTGGAAGCACCGGCACGAGAGCGCGCTCCGCAAGGGCTCCATGTCCGATCTCACGGCGTCCCGGCCCTCTTGAGGGTCTTGTCTCTCCAACCGAATAGGACGGGAAATTATAGTGATGCATATATCTCTTGGAGGTTTCCGCCTCATCAAGCCCGTCAAGTCTCTGTGCCTCTGCAAGGGGCGCAAGGGTAGTAATGGTACAGATCTGTGTCTGTCCTCTCGTAAACATTGCAGAGCCGTGAACTCTGGGAATCAGGTCAATCTCTGCAGCCAGAGGACGGATCTGATCAATAGCCCTTCCGTCCGGACGCTTATGATCCTTTAAGATCATCTTGCGCACTGTCTTTTTCTGGTACTGGTAAACAGCCTCGCCCAGCACAGAAAGCCATTCTTCTTTTTCAGCAAATGCCTCTTCGAGCTTCTCTGTAATCTGCCTGATATTTTCTTCCCTTACCTGCTTTTCATCTGTAAATACAGCCTCTTCCATAGCCTGCGGCGGAACAATCTCCTTTATCGCCGCAAACAGCTCTTCCGGCACCGCACAGCTCTCGTATTCATGCTTCGGCTTTCCGCACTCCGCAACAATCGTATCAATAAACGCAATAACCTTCTGGTTCAGCTCATGAGCCGCAAAGATGGCCTCAATCATCCTGTCCTCCGGAACCTCATTAGCCCCTGCCTCAATCATGATTACCTTTTCCCTTGTGGATGCCACGGTAAGGGCAAGGTCTGACACCTCCTTTTGCGCCGCCGTAGGGTTAAATACAAACTCTCCCTCTACCAGTCCCACCTGGGTTGTGGAAATAGGGCCGTCAAAAGGAATATCCGAAATTGTTGTTGCAATAGCTGCACCCAGCATGGCCGTAAGCTCCGGTGAACAGTCCTGATCCACAGACAGCACCAGATTTTCAAGAGTTACGTCATTGCGGTAATCCTTGGGAAACAGCGGCCTCATAGGACGGTCAATAACACGGTCAGTAAGCACCGCATTTTCTGACGCCTTTCCTTCTCTCTTATTAAAGCCTCCCGGAATCTTTCCTACAGAATAGAGTCTCTCATTATACTCCACGCTTAAGGGGAAGAAATCTATCCCGTCCCTTGGCTTTTCTGATGCCGTAGCCGTACACAGCACCGTTGTATCTCCATAGTGCATCAGCACCGCACCATTTGCCTGCTTTGCAACTCTGTCCACATCTACACACAGAGTCCTTCCGGCTAATTCCATTTCAAACTTCTTATACATTATTTTCTCCTTTTCTGTTACATACTTGGCGGCTGCTCACTTCGTTCACAGTAGCCATACTTATGACCGCGGGACAGGAGCTTCCCGAAACTACTGAAATATATACTTTATCATACTGCTTCTAAAAGATATCTCATCCCAAATATACATTTCAGTGGTCTCGGCTAAAATCTCTCTGCCCACAATCTTTAGTATTATAGCACACCTGCCGTAAATATACCACATAAATTTCTAGAATCTTTAAAAGGAGGGCAGGAATCAAAACATTCCTGCCCTCCTTTTTTCATCAGGCCACACCCACCTTCTTTTCCACAACCAGTACACGTTTTTCCAGATTGTCATTTGATTTCAGCAGTGTACTCACTGTATCCGCCTCTAAATGTGCAATGCGGTAAGTATTTTCGTATACGTCTATACGTTTCATAATCTCTCGAAACCGTGCCTCATTCTTCTTATCATATCTCTCCATTTCATCCAGCATGGAGCTTTCAGATTTTAAAATCCTTCTGTCCACCTCTCTCAAGATGCGGGCAGTCGATTTACCGATCCGTTTATCCATCTCCTTATTTAAACGGAACTCCATGTTTCTCATCTGCCTGGTATGTCTTGCTTCGGATTCTACAAACCGTCTATCCCCTTCATCCGGCCCTCGGATTCCGTTATCTGACGGCCCATCTCCTCCTTCATCCGGCCTTCCGATTCCTTTATCTGACGACCGGTTTCTTCCTTCATCCGGTTACCCCTGCCATTATTATACAGTCCTCTATAATTTCTGTCACCACTTTTTCAGGCAAAAATATTACCAAAATTTTGCCGAAAAATGCAATTTCTATAAAAAAGTGCCTCTCCCTCCCTGGGGCAAAGGCACTTTCTCATCATCACTATTTACGAAGTCCTAATCTCTCAATCAGTGAACGATATCTCTCAATATCCGTCTTCTTAAGATATGCCAGAAGTCCTCTTCTCTGTCCTACCATCTTAAGAAGTCCTCTTCTTGAATGATGATCCTTCGGATTCGCCTTAAAATGCTCTGTCAGATCATTAATTCTTGCAGTAAGAATCGCGATCTGTACCTCCGGTGAACCTGTGTCACCCTCTGTTCTTCCATAGTCAGCAATAATCTGCTCTTTTCTTTCTTTTGAAATCATCCTTGATTTCCTCCTTTAAACTCTTAGTACCGCCTGATATTAAGTAACGGCTGGAGTATCCAGTTACCGAACACCGGCTGTTTCCAATTGGAAAGTATAGCATAAGTTGTGCGGAATGTAAAGAGGCCTGAAAAAATTTCCTGTGCATCGAAAATGATGCGTTACTGTTCACACAGTACTTTGCATTTACTGCAAAGTACGTAAGAAAGTGATTC
>CATBDC010000021.1 GCA_949502235.1 uncultured Lachnospiraceae bacterium
TCGCAGGTGCTATAATAAACTAGACTATCGTCTCTTAAAGCAGCCAACTTTAAGACCGAAGGCTACATACCAGCTCTGCCGGGAAAATATGCCGCCGGAAAGCACGGCGCAGGCGCAGAACCAGGCAGATACATAAGGGAGGACATAATGAGTAATACAAAATTGTGTTCAAAGGCGATGATGTTACGCTTTGATTCGTATAAAGACCGGATTGCAAAAGGAGAGATTAAGACATTAAGCTACAGAACCCCCTTCCATTTTGACAGTATGGATCAAATGTTCATGATTATGGATGATGTGATGGATTCGATCCATTTTGTGAGGCCGGAGGGGGAGCTTCACCGCTTTAATGGGAAAAAGGATGAAGAGGCATACATTTTCAGAAAGCCAGACCAGTCAGACCTGTGTACGGATGAGGAGATGGAGGACATGAGGCCTACGGGCTTCAGGAGCCAGATGACGGTTCTTGTAAACAAGCGGGAGCACAGCAGCATGCAGGGAACCGTGCTTATGGGGGGAAGAGTCATATATTTCAGGAGTGCGCTGGAGCTTATGCATATTCTGCATGAATATCTGGAGGGACGTTTTCAAAAAGTATAGGGGCTTTGGGGAAATATTTGAGAAAACGGAGGTAGAACAAGACATGGAACAACCAGATACACTTTATGTTCAAATGTTTGGAAACTTTCAGATGAGCTACGCCGGAAAACTCTTAACCCGTGAAAGGCGCAAGGATACACATTTTACCAGCCTGATGCAGATCCTGCTTCATTATGTGGAGGAAGGCGTGGGAAGAGATTATCTGGAGGAAGTACTTCTTGGGGATCGGGATATAGAAAACAGGCACCAGGCTCTGCAGACAATTATATATAAAGCAAAACGCAAGCTAAAAGGCATGGGGCTTCCTGATGTGAACTATATCATCTTTGAAGAGGGCATGTACCGCTGGACCCCGCAAATTCCCGTTGAAGAAGACGCGGCAGTATTTGAAAGGCTATACAGACAGGCGGATGAAGCAGAGGATGAGGAGGAAAAATATACACTCTGCCGGTCAGCCTGCTATACATATAAAGGAGAATTCCTGTCCACCTATGCGGGAGTTATGTGGGCAGGGGCAGAAGCAAGACGCTACAGCGAGATGTTCTGCAGCTGCGTACAGCAGACGGCTTCTATATTAAGAAGGAGGCAGGACTGGTTTTCCCTGGAAAAGCTGGGACGCTATGTCACAGGGAACGCTCCCTTTTCAGACTGGGAGAGTATCACTATGGAGGCTTTGATAAAAAGCAGGCGCTATGAGGAGGCCAGGCAGCTCTATGCAGACACGGCAGACAGCTATCTGCGGGAGCGAGGCATCTATCCGTCAGGAAAAATAATTAAAATGATGGATGAGCTGGGAAAGCAGATGAAACATTCCTATGAGGTTCTCGACCAGATACAGAATAACCTTGTGGAGGATGCAAAAGAGATCAAAGGCGGCTACCAGTGCTCCTACCCGGTTTTCAGAAGCGTTTACCATATTGTTAACCGCATGATGGAACGGGGAGGGCAGAGTGTATACCTGATGCTGTGCACACTGGTGGACGGCAAGGGCAACCCTATGAAAGAAGGAAAAAAACTGAACGAATTGTCCGTGAGGCTGAATGAAGCTATCCGGGGCGCGGTAAGACACGGAGATATTATTAACCAGTACGGGAACGGTCAGTTCCTGGTGTTACTGATTAATACTACCAGAGAAAACTGTGTTGTTATCGAGAGGAGGATTAATCAGAGGTTCATTGTAGAAGGGCAGAGAACCGGGGTTCAGTACCATATAAACAGCGTAATATGCGAGGCATAGACAAAAAATAAAAAAACAAGCATTTTTAATCAATCGGATAGTTAAGAGGATAGTATTCCCTTGCTAATATAAATGTGTAAATGAAGCTACTATGAACAAAAATGAACGGTAATCCCAAAAAGGACGTGGTGCAGATGACAGGAACCGGCCGTTACATCGGAACACCTAACGGAATCGTGTTATGTGTAGACAGAAAAACCGGAGGAATTATTGAAGGAAGGCTGTATCACGGCTACAGCAGCAAAGGGCATCCGTTCAGAGGATATGAAGACATTATAAAGACTGCGGAAGAGTTATTTAATACACTGGGATTTCCCCATACGGGGGCCGGTGACAGAGACATAGAAGGGCGGACACACAGCCATCAAAAAAAGAGGGGGATGACAAGAGTTTTGAGTGACGAAAATATGCTGGAAAAACATGGGGATATCGGAACATTTGTCATCCGTGTACAGCACAGGCAGCACAGCAGCTGGCAGGGAAGAGTTACCTGGCTGGAGGAAGATAAGAGCGTATATTTCCGCTCGGTGCTGGAGCTTATTAAGATTATAGACGGCGTGCTGGACAAAGCAGAACAGACGGATGAAACGGGAAACAAGGAAGAGTCAGCAGAGATAATGAGGGAGTAACGGATATGGCTGATAAAGAATTAAGAAAACTAAACCGGAGAGAGCTTTTGAAAATGCTTCTCGTACAGTGCCAGGAGACAGAGCGGCTCACGCAGGAGCTTGCGGGGAGAGAGGCAGAGCTTTCAGAACTGACAGAACGGTATGACCGTCTGATTGGAAAGCTGAATGTAAAGGACGAACGGCTGAACCAGAAGGATGCTAAGATAAGAGAGCTTACGGATACCATTGAAGAAATGAAGGCGTCAAGAGAGATAGAACTTAATGAAGCTGGTTCTATCGCGGAGGCGGCTCTTCGGATTAACGGGGTATTCGAGGCGGCCCAGAGGGCGGCTGAACAGTATCTGATGAATATAAAGAGACTTGAACCGGCGAAGATAAAGCCGCCGGCGCTTGTGGAAAAGGAAGAGGAAAAAAGGATTCCCTTTGAGGCCGGATGGCGGGCAGGCATCCGAAGGAAGGGAACCCAGAGCCGGCCGAGGCAGATGATATCCATGTCGGGTGAGCTTCATGGATAAGGAAAAGCCGGAGATAGAGATACCCTCAATAGAGCTTCTTAAAGCGGAGCTTGCGAGAGTAGAATCTCGGAGAAACTTCCGCCGGGCGCTTCTTAACATAGCGGGCGTGCTTGTCGTAGCCGCGGCAGTGGCGGCGCTCATTGCGACCCAGGTATTTGTACTGATTCGGGTAAACGGATCCAGCATGTCGCCGACCTTTGAGGCGGAGGAGATTATTATCCTCAAGCGCACAGAAGAGGTCAAGGCCGGAGACATTATAGGGTTTTACTACGGAGGAAGTATATTTTTGAAACGTGTGATAGGAGCAGCGGGAGATCAGATAGATATCGATCAAAAGGGAAATGTATATGTCAATGATGAACTGCTTGAAGAGCCTTATCTTAAAAATAAGGATCTGGGAAAATGTGAACTGGATTTTCCTTACCAGGTGCCGGAGGGGATGTATTTTGTACTTGGCGATAACAGGGCAGTATCTCTTGACAGCCGTATCAAGTCAATAGGATGTGTACAGAGTGATCAGATTGTAGGCAGAACAGTAATCAGGGTGTGGCCTCTGACACGAGTAGAAATTATGCGTTAAGAAGGTGAGAAGATGCAGAAACTTGTGAGAGAATATTTAAATGAGTTGGGGAGAAAGCAGAAGAAGCGCAGGCAGTTTACTGTTGTTGCCGTATTGTTTGCAGTTCTTGTGGTTGGCAGCGTCATCTGGGGCCTGGCAAAGGTCGGAATTGCCACAACCGGAGAGCCAAGATGCGGAAGGGAAGAGCATCAGCATACGGAAGGGTGTTACAGCAGTGTCCTAAGCTGCGGGCTAGAAGAAAGCAGCGGACATCAGCATACGGAAGACTGTTGGCAGACCGCAGAGCCCGCGTTAGTATGCGGACTGGAAGAGAGCGGGGAGCATACCCATACAGAGGAGTGCTGGCAGACCGCAGAACCTGCGTTAGTATGCGGACAGGAAGAGTACGCAGGGCACACCCACACAGACGGGTGTTATACCGAACAGCTTGCATGCGGAACAGAGGAGCATCAGCATACGGAAGAATGTTACATTGACAAATCCGCAGATGTTGAAGACGCATCCGTATGGAACGCACAGTACGAAAACATCGAGTGGGAAAATGCATGGGGCAAAGACCTGGTAACAGCGGCAAAGCTCCAGCTTGACTATAAAGAAAGCGCAGCGAACTACACGGTGGCAGAGGATGGAAGCCATAAGGGCTATACCCGTTACGGACAGTTTAACGGCGACCCATATGCAGATTGGGACGCATCATTCGTAAACTTCTGTATGTACTATGCGGGACTTAAGACATCCCAGATGTTCCTGGATGAGAAGGATACAGCAGAATGGTACGATAAGTTCGTAAAAGATGACGAAGGAAAGAAAATAGTTTACCTGACAGCTCCGGAAGGCTATGAGCCCCAGGAAGGTGATATCGTCTTCCTTAAGAAGGAAAATGAAGAGACAGAGTTCCAGATGGGAATTGTTTCTTCCTATAATAAAGAAGACAAAGAGAAAAATGAATTTAAGGTTATCGAAGGAAACAGCGAAAACCAGGTTAAGGAAAATACATACAAGATAGACGATGAACACATCTTCGAATATCTGAAGATTGGCGAGATGGAGAAGGCATATAAGGAATCACAGAAGCAGCCGGAACCAGAACAGCCAGAGCAGCCAGAGCAGCCGGCCGAAGATGTACAGGAGCCGGAGGAGGAACCTGTTATTGAATTGTCTACAGAGGTAGACGGAGTAACGATTACTTTATTCGGACCGGAAAGCTCCTTTGAGGCAGGAAAGGAATATACGATTCAGGCAGAGAAGGTAGAGGACGAAGAAGTACTTACAACGGTTGAAGAAGCTGTTGAGAAGGTGGCAGAGGAAAAAGAGAAGAAGGTAGAAAATTTCCAGCCATATGATATCAGGCTTCTGGCAGACGGTGAAGAAGTACAGCCGTTAGGACCGGTGTCAGTGAAGTTTTCGGGACAGGAAGTTGTTGAAGCTGTAGAGAATGAAAAGACAGAGGTAAGTGTCATTCATGTAGATGAGAATACAGGTAAGGCAACGGATATGGAGGCTGCTCCTACAGAAGAGAAGGAAGTGGTAATTGAGACAGAGCATTTTTCGGTGTATGTGTATGTAAATCTTACAGAGTCGGATTTGTTTGGTGAAATTAATGTTAAGGTAGAACATTGGGGAGAGAATATTACTACAATTGGACAGATAAAAGATGAAAATACTGGAGAAATGCGTACAAGAAGGGCAGATGCCTCAGCCGGAATTGATGAAGTATATACATGGAAAGAAAAGCATATAAATACGAGATCGGATTTGAAAACGGAGATTTATACAACAGATGAAATTTCGATTCCTAATGAGTATTATGCGGATATTGTTGAATTAAGTAAAATTTGTAATGTAAAAGAGGAAGATGTTAATTATACAGCAACAAAGGTTTGGATTAGTAATAATAAGGACAATGAAGGAAGGGAAACATGGACAGATTATAAAAGTTATGACTTAACCAGCAATGTGGAAATAAGGGATTTACAAGAAGGTTCTCTAATTCGTTTTTGGTATACACCGAAAGAAACAAAGAATAATACATTTAAGACAGAGGCGAATTTTTATGATTATGATATCACTGATGGAAAATATTGGGATAGCACAGGTGTAAACGAGAATTCAAAGAGAACAGACACGTATAAGTATATAAAAACGGATGAACAAGGAATTAATGATCCAGATAATTTTACAAATAGCGGTACAGCTAAGCTTGGCGTTGGTCAGAATAGTTCGGGTAATACGAGCGATTGGGCTGGAATTCATTATAATAGAGGGGCAATTACATGGGCTCCGTATAGTGGGTGGACAGATGCAAGATTTTATGGTGATCGCTTAAATAATGATAATCTAAAGAGACTGAATGGAGGTAATGGACGGTATAATAATCAAGCAACGGATTATAGAATTGTAGAAGGCATTGTACAAAACACTTTAGATGAGACCGGGAATTTGCAGTACAATGTTAGTGTGCCTAAAACTTTGTTTAAAGCAGGTACAGGATCAACAGAATATAAATATGACCTTGGTTTTCAACAAATAGGTGATACGTATACGTTACAGTATGTAAATGATAAAAGCGGAAATACCCTTACAAATGATTTGACGGAATTTGGTGTTTATTCTGAGGTTCCGGCAAACTTGTTTTGGCCACTAGACAATGTGAATGGGAAGGCAAACAGGGATCCTAATATAGGAGCAACAGAAAAAGAATATTATTATTTGAAAAAGAATGGAAATGGCTGGGATTGTAACAGTCAGAATAATTATAATTTGTCGAATTCTCACAATGATGATAAGGTGGCACATAATTGGCATTTCGGAATGACTTATCAAGTTGATTTTACTGTAGGAGATTATACTGGGCCAATGGAATTTTATTTCCGTGGTGATGATGACTTCTGGTTGTTTATTGACGATAAGCTAGCAATTGATATAGGTGGAATACACCAGTCAGTAGGAGAATCCATTGATTTGCGGGCGTGGATGGAAGAGCATTATCTTTTGGGTACAGATGAGGAAGGACACCCGATACCTAAGGATAAAACACATACCATGAAGGTGTTTTATATGGAACGCGGTGGATATGGTTCTACTTGCTTTATCCAGTTTACATTACCGCAGTCTGTTCCGGTTGAATTACCGTCAATGAAAGAGACAGAATATTCATTGACAAAAACTTGGGAGGACGACAATAGTCCGTTCCGACCTGAAAAAGTTGAAATCACTTTGGTGCAAGAATACGAGACTGGCGAAACGGATGCGGACGGCAACCCTATAAAAGTAAGCAGACCGACAAGTGAAAAAATAGTGTTGCCTGACGATAGTCTAGATGGAAAGAGTTGGACATATAAATGGACGGGATTGCCGGAGGTTAATGGATCAACCCAAGGAAAATATAATTATTCCTATACGGCGAAAGAAATAGGGGGACAGCTTCCGAAGGGGTATGAGAGTGTGATTGATCCTAACCACCCAGGTAAAATGGTTAATAAATTGGTACCAGTCAGCGTGCGGGTTGCCAAGGAATGGGTGAATGATTCTGAAGATTTAACAAAATATCGTCCTGATGAAGTGATACTGCGATTATATGCTAAAAAAGGTGAGAGTGGTGAATGGGAAGCTTACCAAGATACCGAGGGGAATTTCCGAGATGTTACATTAAAGCCTAATAAAGAAGGAATATGGGAATCGCAAGAAATTACCAACCTTCCTAAATATTGTAATTATGAATTACATGAGGGAGGAATTGATGGAACGTATTATACATATGATAAAGTTTTCTATAGCGTAAGAGAAATGTGTAAAGTGATGGAGGATGGCAAAGAAGTCTTAAAGGAGATTGAAGAAGGGAGCCAACTTGCAGGAAAAGAAAATGCAAGGTATAAAGTAAGCTATTCTACAGGAGTTCCGGCAGTTGATGTGGAAGGGAATCAGGCAGTCGATGCAGATGGAAACCCGGTCACATTGACAGCAACAAATACTTTACTTACAAAGTTTAGAATTGTAAAAAGAAGTACCTCAGAAGGAAAACTCAATGTGGAAGGCGCCAAATTTACATTAACACCTTATGTAGAAACAAATACAGGTGTAATTAATCATTTGACAGAGGTGCTCAATAATTCAGATGAAACAGAGCCGACAGAACCACAACTTCCGACATATGATGGTATTTCAGATGAGAATGGTGAAATAAATTGGACGGATCGAGAAACGGGTGATACAGAAATCAAATCGGGTATGTATTTGATGGAAGAAATTGAAGCACCTGCAGGTTATTTGTTAAGTGATGTTAAATGGATTGTGACAGTCAGCAAAATTGTCGGAGAAGAAAATTCGACGATTAGGGCGACTATTACATTGAATGACACAAATAAAACACCTGTAAAGCCTGTAGATGTAGGGCATGATCAAGATGGAGAGTTGATATTTGAATACGCTTTCCTTAATGAGGTCCTTTACGAACTTCCATCCACCGGCGGTTCCGGTATTTACTGGCATATGTTCAGCGGTATACTGCTAATGTCAGCAGCAGCCCTGATAACATATAGAAATAAACATAGGGGGGTGCTGAGAAGTTAGAGTATGAAAAAACTTTTTGGCGGTCCTTGCACCGCACAGAAGAGCGTGCATAACATGCACCGGCGGAAACTGTGTGCAAGAGCACACGTAACCCAAATGTTTTAAGACAATATAAATGAAAAGGAGAAGAGAAAATGAAGAGATTCAAAAAAGTTTTTGCAGTGATTTTATCATTAGCAATGGTTCTGGGAATGTCATTGACATCATTTGCAGCACCAGTTGTTTCAAACGGTGATGGCAAAGTGCCATCAGATGAAAATAAGGCAACAGCAACAGCATCAAATATAGAGGCTGGAGCAGTTGTAACAGCATATCGTATTGTTAAGCCGTCATATACATCAAATGGTATTACTGGATATGAGGCAACAACAGAGGCCGTTAAAGCTATTTTAGTAGATGCAGAGAAAAAGGAAGCTCCAACAATAGTGACATCTGCTCAGATTACAGAGATTGCTAATTTAGATTTGACCCAATTTAGTGATGTTGTAGTGATGAAAGGCGGAGATCCAGATACAAATGGGTTAACAACATATACAGCAGAACTTCCTGCTGGATACTGGATGGTTATAGTGTCTAAAGGTTCTACGCAATATAATAAAGTATATAACCCAATGCTGTTGGGTGTTTACTACAGCAAGAGTGGTTCAAACAGCCAGTTAACAATGGGGCCAGTAGATGCTGCAGAGAATTGGACGCTTGAAACAGAAAATGCATTTGCAAAATCATCAGAACCTACTCTTCAGAAGTTTATTGTTGAAGATGGAGAAGAAGTAAAAGGTAATGATGTAGCATTTGTAGGTGACAACTATGGAGATGTTGTTAATTTCAGAATTAAAACACAGATTCCGTCATATAGCGATGATTATGAAGATGTTATGGTAAAAATAGCAGATACTTTGGATCCGGGATTAACTCTTGATATGAATTCAATTACAGTATCTGTAGGTGGAACAGACGTTACAAATGATAAAGTGGCTTACACAGCACATGATGTAACAGTTGCTGGTTTTACTATTGATTTCTTTAGTGATTATGCAAAATTAAATGGCAACAAAGAAGTTATCGTAGAATATAGTGCAACAATAAATAAAGATGCAAACATAAACTATGATTTTAATAAGAATACAGCTACGTTAGATTATACAAATAATCCGAGTAATGTAGAAGATGCTAAACATTTAGAAGATCAGACATACACATATACATTTGCAATCGACTCTGATATTACTGGAAAATATGATGAGGAGTGGAAGAAACTTACTGAAGAAATCGTTAAGACTGGCGATAAGAAGGTTATAGATCTGGGAGGTGGTCAGTCAACAGTAACAACAAGACTTGAGGGAGCAGAATTCACATTAACAAGAACAGATAAGAAGAGACCGGATGGTACTGACTATGTGTATACAAAAGTAACAGATGAGAATGGATATCTGAAATTCAGAGGCTTGGATGCTGGGACATATACTTTAGTGGAGACAAAAGCGCCAGAAGGATATTCATTAAATAATACACCTGCTACAGTTGTAATTACATCTGATATAGATGAAACAACAGGTCTTTTGAATTCCTATACTATCACAATTAATGGTGAGAAGACATCAACATATAAGGCAACTTATGAGGGTGAAACAATTACAAAGATCGAGTATGTAAATGGTGGGACACAGTTGGATAAACCAGATGAAAATCACCAGACAACTGGAGCATCAGATATTTTTGAAATTAAGAATACCAAGCTTGCAGCCCTCCCATCAACCGGTGGTATTGGTACAACAATCTTCACAATCGGCGGATGTGCAATCATGATTATTGCAGCAGCATTATTCTTCGCAAGCCGCAGAAAAACTGCTAAATAATTACAGAGATATAAAAATACTTATTACTTAATAAAAGCTCCGGGGCACTTGTTGTCTCGGAGTGGTAAAACAAGGGTTGCTTTGAGCGGAGTGAACCGCAACATATTTAAAACATAGATACAACATTAAGGAGAGTCCGGATGAAGAAAAGAACCAGCAAAATCTTAATAGCGATTTTATTTTTAGCCGGGTTGTCCTTACTGCTGTATCCTTTTGTAGCAAACCAGTGGAATAACTACAGACAGAAAAGACTGATTTCCAATTATGAACAGGTAGTCGCAGAAAAGGAAGCGGCAGGAACTCTTGACTATGACGCAGAATGGGAGACAGCTACGGAGTATAACGAAGCCCTGCTCCCCAGTATCCTTCCGGATGCTTTCGCTGTAGCGGAGGCTTCTGACGATAATGGTGAATATATGTCCAGCCTAAACATTGCCGGGGACGGCATTATGGGAACCGTGGAGATTCCAAAGATTAAGATTACCCTTCCTATTTTCCACGGTACGGATGAGGAAGTATTGGAAAAGGCAGCGGGACATCTGGAAGGAAGCTCTCTCCCGGTAGGCGGGGAGAATACTCATTCAGTTATTACCGCGCACAGGGGACTTCCAAGCGCGGCACTATTTACAGACCTTGATAAGCTGAAAAAGGGAGATCATTTTCTGATTCATGTATTGGATGATACGCTTTGTTATCAGGTGGATAAGATAACAGTTGTGGAGCCCAAGGACACAAAGGACATGGTAGTAGAGGAAGGGGAGGACCTTGTGACCCTTCTTACCTGTACCCCTTACGGAGTAAACAGCCACCGTATGCTGGTGCGTGGACACAGGGTTCCTTATGTTCCGGGGGTTGAGGACGAGAGTATTCCGCTTAATAACATGAGCTTACATACCAACTATATCCTTTGGATTGTAGTGGGATTACTGGTGACAGGTATATTTAGTTTCTTCCTATATAAAAGGGAGCGTAAGAGAGAGGCGCTGCGGGCACAGAGCGCAGAGGCTGCCCCTGCCGGAGAAAATGGGGCGCAGGTGACAGATACCCCTGCCGATACCGGAGAGAAGCAAGAGGAGTAGACATGAAAAGAAAGATATCCACATTTCTATTTGGACTGCTGTTTCTGGTTGGTTTCGGGATACTGGCGTATCCCACCATTTCAAATCAGTGGAATACGTACCGGCAGTCAAAGCTTATTTCCAACTACGACAGTGTAGTAAAGGAGATGACCGAGGAGGATTTTGAGGCGGAGTGGGAAGCAGCGAAGGCTTATAACCAGACCTTCGGGCAGAACAGCATCCGCAGTGATGTATTTGGAATCGAGGAATCAGATGACCTTAAAGGCACAGAGTATTGGAAGGTGCTGAATGTGGCTGGGGACGGCATCATGGGTTATCTTACCATACCGAAAATAAATGTCCGTTTATCCATTTACCACGGAACAGATGAGGATGTGATTCAGACCGGGGTAGGACATTTGAACGGAACAAAGCTTCCAATCGGAGGCGAAAATAACCATAGTGTCCTGTCAGCCCACAGAGGACTTCCGAGTGCGAAGCTGTTTACGGATATTGATCAGCTAAAGGAAAAGGACAGATTTTATCTTCATATTTTAAATGAGGATTTGGCGTATGAGGTGGATCAGATTCTTCCCATGATTGACAAGGACGATTATGATGCCCTGGAAGAAGCCATGAAGATAGTGGAAGGCGAAGATTATGTAACCCTGTTTACTTGTACGCCTTATGGAGTAAACAGCCACCGGCTGTTAGTGCGGGGGCACAGGGTTCCGTATGACGGAGAGCTTGAAAGCACGCCTGTGGATTCCATGGTACAGGCGATTCAGAATTACTATATGTTGTACCTGCTGATTGGACTTGGGGTGACGGTACTGGCGATTCTCATTATGCGCCGGGCCGCAAAGAAGAAGAGCATAAAGCAGGCGGAAATCAAAACAGATAACCGTGAGGAGGGAGAAAATTGAGGATAAGCAGAAAAGGAAAAACCGGATGCGCATTGGTTCTGGCTGCCCTTGTGGGACTGACCGGAGTGTCCATGCAGCAGACCTATGCGGCAGACGGGATTGATGTAAACAAAAATGATTGCAGTATTACGGTATCCGTCTCCATAGGAAAGGGCGGAGACACACACGGGAATGACAAATATGTGGAAGATTTTAACGAAATGAATATCCACATTGATCTTTACCGCGTGGCTGATGTTGATGTGACAGGACAGAAGTACATAAGTATAGCTCCGTTTGAAAATGTAAATCTGACGGATATCAGCAGCGCAACCACAGCGGATGAGTGGCTTGCCAAGGCGGCAGAGGCGTCTAAGGAAGAAAATCTGGAGAAAGCCACGCCGGTAAATGCAGTGACAGCATCAGGGGAAGCGAAATTTGAAAATCTGACTCCGGGAATGTATCTCGTAGTGCCCCAGGAAACATTTAATACGGACTACACGGTTAAATATACATTTACCCCGTACCTGACAGCGCTCCCGGGAAATGAATACGCATTGACAGGAGCAGGAAGCGATGAGTGGATCTATGATACGGAAATCGGCCTGAAGCCAGAGGCAGAGCCTCAGTTCGGGAAGCTGAATATCAGGAAGAGACTGCAGAACTATAATGATACATTGGGCCAGACAACGTTTGTATTCCAGGCTGAGGCTGTAGATGAAGCCGGAGAGCTTCTGTATGACGCCGAGAATAAGCCGGTGTACAGCGAAGTAGTAAGCACCACACATGCAGGCCTGGCGGAGGAGACGGTAACTCTTGAACATATCCCGGCCGGGGTTACGGTGAGAGTGACAGAGGTCTATTCCGGCGCCAGCTATGAGGGCGTAGGGGATACGGTACAGGAAGTGCTCATATGGTCCGATGCGGCAGAGGGTCAGACGGTAAACGGCCAGACTATTGAGACTGCAGAGGTATCCTTTGAGAACAGATATGACGGAGGAAACCGGGGCGGCTATGGCGTGACGAATGAATTTACAAATGGAAATGCAGGATGGGAGTGGACATCAGGACCCGCACAGGAAGATTAGAAAGGGGCTGCGACAGGAATGAAGATGATGAGAAAATATAAAAAAGTAGCTGCAATGTCAGCCGCAGCGCTGGGTCTGGTGGCAGCGCTTACGATTGAAAGCTCCATGGCGTATTTTACAACCTATGTATCTGCCGAGGGCGGCCATATCGTAAATATGGGAGCAAGGACAGAGATCCAGGAAGATGTAAGTGAGATGACAAAGCACATTACATTGCTGAACACATCAGACAGAGGAGACTGCTTTGTACGTGTGAAGGTATTTTACGGAGCCGGAATATCAGTAACATATTCGTCACTCCCTGATGAAGAGGGAAATGTTAACTGGTATGACGGCGGGGACGGCTACTGGTATTACAGGCCGGTGCTTCCGGTAGGCCAGGAAACAAAAACGCAGCTTGATGTAAAGATTGATACAACAGGGCTTGTAAAGCCGGGTGAAGATCCGGATACGGCGACAGAATTTATCAAGGATAAGTTCAATGTAGTTGTTGTTCAGGAGTGTACGCCGGTGCTTTATGACGACAATGGAGAGGCATACGCCAACTGGGATACGATTTACACGGATTACCAGGAGGTCAGAGGAGAGGGGGATGATAACTAATGAAAAAGAGTAGAAAAGCATCCCGCAGCAGAAAAATGACCTATATGCTTCTTGCGGCAGCGATGGTACTGCTTCTTGGCAGTGCACTGGGCAGCACGAGGGCAGCCCTTACCTATTACAGTGAGAACTATACGGCCCAGATCCGGGTAGGACAGATAGGCGTAAGCCTTCTGGAAAATGGAAATACCGTTACCCGCCGGGACTATGACGGGGATAAATGGGTGGAAACTAGCGGCGCGCTGCTTGAAAATATGCTTGACAAAGAGGCAAAAGAAAAGCTGGTTCTGAACAAAAGCTATGAGGAAGAGCTTACCGTAGAGAACAGCGGAAGTATCGATGAATATGTCCGGGTAAGGATTTATAAATACTGGACAAAGGGCAAAGGCGATAATAAAAAGAAGGTAACATCCCTGTCGCCGGATTTGATTAAGCTGAATCTTATTAACGGGGGACAGTGGATTAATCCGGATGCGGGAGCAAAGAATAAAGAGTGTACAGAGCTTTATTACAAAGGGATTCTTCCGCAGGGTCAGAAAACAGCCGCATTTGCAGATACGATTACCATTGACGGCCAGGTTGCAGAAGATGTGACCATAACAACGAAGGACAATATTATTACGACTACTTATAAATATGACGGTGTGGAATTCCATCTGGACGTAGAGGTGGATGCAGTGCAGACACATAACGCCCAGGATGCGATTATGAGTGCATGGGGCGTAGACGCGGCGGCTCTTGGGATTCTGTAAGGAGGAGTGAGAGAATGAAGAAAAGAATATTTGCGACATGCTTTGCGGTGCTTCTGGCTCTCGCCTCCCCGGTAACGGCGTTTGCCGATAATGTGATTAAGGGTGAGGCCGGGTGGCGGGTAACCTTTGACGGCAGGCGTATGGACAGTAATTTTTCTACAGCAAAGATTGATGAGCAGATAGGCGGCCTGCAGCCAGGGGATTCTATTGAGCTTACCATTGCCCTTAACAACAATTACAACGGGCAGGTGGACTGGTACATGAAGAACCAGGTCCTGGAGTCTCTGGAGGATGCCGGAAATGCGGCGGGCGGTGCTTATGATTATCTGCTGACCTATACCGATAAGGCGGGCGAGACAACAACGCTTTACTCCAGCGAGGCTTTCGGCGGAGACGGAAGGATTAACGGCGTAGGGCTTCACGGAGCGACAACAACGCTGGATGACTATTTCTATCTGGATCGCATGGGAAATAATGACAGCGGAACAGTAAAGCTTATCGTAAAGCTGGAAGGCGAGACACAGGGAAATGATTATCAGAATACTCTTGCAAGACTGCAGATGGATTTTGCTACGGAGCTTGTAAGCGGAAGCACTAATCCTCCGGGAACAGGGCGTAATGCGGTAAAGACCGGTGACCAGACAAAGATTTTATTGTATGTGGTTCTGACTCTTGCGGCTGGCCTTGTACTTCTTATAACAGCAGTGGTAAGATTGCGCCGTGACCGTGAGGAAGCGGTAGTCAGGGTAGAGGAAACAAGAGGAAAGACAGCAAGAAGGAGGCGGAGATAATATGAAGTATTTAAAGAAAATACGGATGAGTCTTCTGATTCTGTCAGTATTTATCATGACAATCGGCCAGACAGCATTTGCGGCGGATGAGGAGTATACTTATACGGTGAGGCTGTATGCGGGGAATCAGGGAACGCTTTCCAGGGAAGCTATTCAGAGGGAAAATCCGGGAGCTGATGTGACTGGGGGCGGAAAGGAAGTTGTAATTGCAAATTTGAAATATGACGAGACTGTATACATTTCTCCCCAGGCGGCTGCAAAGGCAGCGGACGAAAGATATTATGTGAAGGGCATAAGGATTTCCGGAAGGGATAATTCAGAGGCGGAAAATGTTGCTTCTACCTTTGATGTGGACGGCGACAGGGCATATGTAATTGCTTACGGAATCAGCGGCGACATGGTGTCTTACACGGTTAATTATGTGGATGCAGCCGGAAATACGCTGCTCGCCAGTGATACCTATTATGGAAATATAGGAGAGCGGCAGTACGTATCTGCCCGCTATGTGGACGGATATTTACCGCAGGCGTATAACCTTGTAAGGACGTTATCAGCCAATTCGGCAGAAAATACATTTGACTTTGTATACACGCCAGTGACCACACCAGCTCCGGTAACTCCGGAGACAACAACACCTGCGGCAGATGCAGGGACAGCAGCGCCTGCGGCACCTGCGGGGGCAGCGGCAGATGCGGGAGCGGCAGCAGCACCGGGTCCGGCAGCGGCAGATGAAGGCGGCGAGGATCTTACGGCAGCGCCGGATGAAGAAGTTCCCCAGGATTTGGTAGATCTGGACGAAGAGGACGGCGAAGTACCTCTGGCTAACCAGAATCTTGACAAACAGGAGCGCCCGGGCACACGGATGAGCTATCTGCCTGTCTATGTGGGCATTGGATCCGCGGCAGTGCTCGGACTGATTCTGGCAGCCCTTTATCTCAACAAACGCCGGAAAGTATCTGCGGGAAATGTTCAAAATGAGCTTATGCCTGACGATATGAATATAAGAGATGATGAGTAAGCATCATGGGCAGACGGAGAAAAAATTATAAAAAAACGAAAAAAAACGGGAGGATTGCATCGGTTTGTGGTATAATGGGTACTGCATTGATAGTAATAGTAATCCTCCTATGTTCTATGTTAGTGGTGCCGGGGATATTTGGGATACATATGTACAACGTAATCACCGGCAGCATGGAGCCGGCTATCAGGGTGGGAAGCCTGATTTACATCCATGAGACGGCGCCGGAAGACATAGAAGAGGAAGATATTATTGCTTTCTACGGCTCTGCCGGGGACGGCGGCATCATTACCCACCGCGTTGTGAAGAATAATGCAGTGTCCGGCATGTTCAGGACAAAGGGGGACGCAAATGCCGGGGAGGATCCCACGCCTGTGTCCTACGATGATTTTATCGGCAGAGTGGTACTGGCGATTCCGCATATGGGGAAGGTATTGACAATTTTAACCTCCTTTTACGGGAAAATCGCAGCGGTGTGCGTTATTATAGTTGGGGCGCTTTTGAATATTCTAAGCTCCCGGTATAAGGAAGAATTGCTGTGAACGGAGTGAACAGCAGGTTATATTTTACGAGAGTAGGAACGACAGAAAGGAAATGATTTGAATGAAATACCCTAAAGTTTTACGGATGCTGACCCTTGCCACGGCGCTTACGTTAGCGGTGCCATGTGCAGCGGTGCCGGCTCATGCAACAGAAAACAGAGAGACCCGGGAGGAATATGAAAGCCGTACAGGATACATACTGCCGGAAGGCTATGAGTATGTTCTGGACGATATCTATGTCATATTAGAGGGAGACGGCTCTCCAAGAATACAGGCAGCGGTGATGCCGGGGACATCTGCGGAGCCGGAAGCGCCGGAAGCGCAGGAGCTTCCGGAAGAGACAGTAGTAAGTCCCGAGGCTTCGGAAACTCCAGCGGTGCCAGAGATGCCGGGAGATGCCGGGACAATGGGAGAACCGGAAACTCCAGCGGCGCCGGAGACGCCCATAGCTCCGGAGAACCCAGCGAATCCGGAGGAGCCGGGGACATCGGCAGATCCGGAGGCTCCCGCCAATCCAACCGATCCGGATATATCAGGAGATCCGGGAAATCCGGGAGATCCGGGCAGTCCAACCGATCCGGATATATCAGGAGATCCGGGAGAGCCAACTGACCCGGATATATCAGGAGACCCGGAAAAACCAGAAAAACCGGAAACACCTGTAGCTCCAGAAAATCCAGGTGTTGTACAGAGGCCGGAGACACCTGCTGAAAAGGAAGAGGAAACACCGGTCATCAGCCTGCTTATAGGAGAACAGCCAGAGATCGATATCAGCTATCTGACCTCCGAGGAATTTAAGGCAATCCGCGACCGTATCCAGTACAATGTAGAGGTGCCGATAGAAGGGCTTCCATCCTTCATCACACAGGAAATGATTGTAGGCGCTTTGAAAGCCCAGGATGAGACGGGATATCCGGCATCCGTAACCATTGCCCAGATCATTCAGGAGTCCGGTTTCGGCAAATACGGCCCGGGCGGTGAGGACGGAAAAGGACTTTCCTATCTTGCCTACCAGTACTGCAATTTATTTGGAATCAAGGGAAAAGGAACAGCCGGAAGCGCATTTATGAATACACTGGAAATGACAGCGGCCGGGGAGACCTATTCCACAAAAGCAGGCTTCCGTGCCTACCATACATACACAGAATGTATTGAAGACCGCAGCAAGCTTCTCGAAGAGGTATATTCCGACCTGACCGAGAATGTCACGGACGCAAACACATTTGCCATGAAAATAGGCAGGAGATGGGCTACAGACATTAACTACGGAAAAAGCCTCATCCGTACCATGCAGAGATATGACCTCTACAGGCTGGATGAAATGACACTTGTGGACTTTAGTAAGCTGATGGGCAGATTTGCCAATCCATGTCCAGGCTCATCCATCAGCAGCACCTTCGGCTACCGGACATTTGACCACAGCTTCCACAAGGGACTCGACATGGGGACCGGAACAGAAAATATTCCGACCTATGCCGCAGAAGCCGGTGTAGTAACATTTGCCGGAGAAGCCGGAAGCGCCGGAAACCTGATCATCATCGACCACGGTGATGGGCTGGTAACAAAATATATGCATCATGAAGAAATTTACGTAGAAAAAGACCAGAAGGTAGAAAAAGGCCAGCAGATCGGCCTGTCTGGAACAACAGGATATTCAACCGGCAACCACCTTCACTTCCAGGTAGAAGAGAACGGCAGGGCAGTAGACCCGATCAAGTACCTTCAGGAAGAAAACACAGAGACAGTGAAGATGCGCGAGAAGGTAAAAGTAGATATCAATAAAATCATAGAAAACATAAAACAAAGATAGCATTGGGGACGGGGTAAAATGAAAAATACTCCGTCCCAGATTCATTTTACCCCGTCCCTTTTTGACTTTCACCCTGTCCCCTATTGCAGGCCTGTCAAAGATGTGCTATAGTAGTAAAAACATTATTGATGTCAGAAAAAGAAAGGATATGTTTTGCCAATCTAAAATTATACTATTCAAAGGGCGGCGCTCTGGCCGCCAGGAAATTCTAAGCTTTTTAGCATCATGTATTCGGAAGCTTCGCATCGAAGAAATGACCCGATAGCATTGAAGAAATAGCAGATTCAAAAATTAACAAAAAGAATAGGAGGAGTGTTTATGTGTATGACAAATGTATACCAGAAGCCGGAGTGTGCCGGGGGAGTTTTCGGAGATGTAAAGCCCCGGAGTGAAGTGCTCGTGAAGATTCAGAGTAATCCGGCAGTCCATGAAGAGTTTTTAAAGCTGCGCCCGGAGTTTCAGGAAAGGTTTATCCAGTTCTGCATGGGTGTGCGGGGCGTGCAGATGACGTACGATCCGTTTTTTATAAAGATATTTGATGCAGAAATCCATCCGGAAAGGCTGTCAAAATTTCTGTCGAAGATACTGAGGCGCCGCCTTAAGATAAAGCGCATGTTACCTAATGAGCACAAACGGATTACGGACAGAGGGTCTCTTCTGATTATGGATATACTGGTAGAATTCGAAACCGGGGAGCTGGCGGATGTGGAAATTCAGAAGGTTGGCTATTTATTTCCGGGACCCAGGGCTTCCTGCTATTCATCCGATATGGTCATGCGTCAGTATGAAAGAATAAAGAGCGTAAAAGGAAAGAACTTCTCATACAAGGATCTTAAGAAGGTGTATACGATTGTACTCATGGAGAACAGCAGCCGGGAGTTAAAGACAGTATCGGAGCATTACATCCACAGGGGAAGATGTGAATTCGATTCAGGGCTTAAGCTGGATCTTTTGCAGGAATTTTATTTTATATCGCTTGATGTTTTTCTCGATATCATGGATAATAGAGGAAGAGAAGCAAAGGTGAGCGAACTGGAGGCATGGCTTTATTTTATCGGCTCGGACAAGGTGGAGCATATACAGAGGGTAATAACAAGCTATCCGTGGTTCGCAGAAATGTATGAGGAGATTGGCGAATTCCGCCGCCATCCCGAGGAGGCGATAAGGATGTTTTCGGATGCATTGAAGATATTAGATGAGAACACGGTGCGGTATATGATTGACGAGATGAAGCAGGAGATAGAGGAGAAAGATGGGACGATAGACGAGCTGATGGGAACGGTAAAGGAAAGGGATGAAATGCTGGAAGCGAAGGATGAGATACTGGAAAAGAAGGATGAAATGCTAGAAAAGAAGGATGGTAAAATAGAGGAATTAGAAAAGATAATAAAAGAACTGCAAAAAGAACTGCTGAAAAGGATTCATTAGAAAACTGGACAGATTGGGGGCGGAATGAATTATAACAAGTCATGGCTATACTGACTGCGTGCCTTTTACTTGTAGCAATTCTGAATTACACACATAAGAAATAGCCGTCCTGCTCCTGACAAAGTAGACGGCTATTTCTATTAATTTGCTGTAAATCTTCGCCAGGACGGGTGACTTGCACTCACCTTCCGGCTTTCCTGTTAAGTGTATTATAGTCAATTTAAATCAGTATGTCAAACATTTCCAGTCATTCACACCCCCGTCCCAGATTAGTTTAAGGGTGTCCCTCATTAACTTTTACCCTTTTATGCTTGTATTTGCGGGGAAAATATGCTAAAAGAATTGTACATGTGGAGCAGCTTTTGGATATGCTTGAGGCCTTAAGTGGTGACAGCCGGTTCGACCTGATAAAGAACCAGTACATAAACAGTGAAAATAAGGAGGCGTGTGATAGGATGTGTTTGTTATTAGATATGTGTGAAGAAGAAGGGGTTCGGAAAAGCGAAAAGAAGATCGCATTTAATATGAAAAAGAAAGGATATTCGGATGCTGTAATTGCGGAGATCTTAGAAGTAGATATCAATGTTATCCAGCAATGGGTATCCGGAAGTATGGCAAACGCTTAAGTTACTATTGACAGATCTACCCAAACGGTGTAGAGTAATTAGTGTAAAAACAAATAAATATCAGTCTTTCTCTTATTCAGAGCAGTGGAGATACAAAGGATCTGTGAAGCTGCGGCAACCCCGGACAGCCGGAAGGTGCCAGCCTGAGCGAGCAATCGAACAATAAGAGGATTGGTTATGCAAGATAAACAGTCCGCTTATAGCGGACCGTTTTTATTATATAGGATATTCCATTTCCTATATAATAAAACCCTCAGGGAGAAAGCTGACAAAAGGAAAGGGGAATACCTATGGAAAAATTTTTATTTACTTCAGAATCAGTAACAGAAGGCCATCCGGATAAGATGTGCGATCAGATTTCTGACGCGATTCTTGACGCGCTTATGGAAAAGGATCCTATGAGCCGTGTAGCATGTGAGACAAGCACGACAACAGGTCTTGTTCTTGTTATGGGGGAGATTACGACAAGCGCCTATGTGGATATCCAGAAGATTGTCCGGGATACAGTGCGTGAGATTGGGTACACGAGGGCAAAATATGGATTTGACGCAGAGACCTGCGGCGTGATGGCTGTGCTTGACGAGCAGTCCTCTGATATTGCGATGGGTGTTGATAAGGCGCTGGAGGCCAAAGAAAATAAGATGTCCGAGGAGGAGCTTGAGGCTATTGGCGCAGGAGATCAGGGTATGATGTTCGGCTACGCCTCTGATGAGACGCCGGAGCTTATGCCGTACCCCATTGCCCTGGCTCATAAGCTTGCAAGAAGGCTTACTGAGATCCGCAAAGACGGCACGCTTACATATTTGAGGCCGGACGGGAAGACGCAGGTTACGGTTGAATATGACGAAGCCGGAGCCCCGAAGCGCCTTGATGCAGTGGTTCTTTCTACTCAGCATGATCCGGAGGTAACCCAGGAGCAGATTCACGAGGACATTAAGAAATATGTGTTTGATGCAGTGATTCCGGAGGGCATGGTAGATGAGAACACAAAATTTTTCATTAATCCTACGGGACGTTTTGTAATCGGCGGTCCCCACGGCGACAGCGGACTTACGGGACGTAAGATTATTGTGGACACCTACGGCGGCATGGCGCGCCACGGCGGCGGCGCATTTTCCGGGAAGGATTGTACAAAGGTAGACCGTTCCGCGGCATATGCGGCACGTTATGTTGCAAAAAATATTGTGGCGGCAGGACTTGCAAAAAAATGTGAGATTCAGCTGTCCTATGCAATCGGAGTTGCGCATCCAACATCTATTATGGTGGATACCTTTGGGACAGGGAAGGTTTCGGATGATAAGCTAGTGGAAATTATCCGTGAGAATTTCGACCTCCGTCCAGCGGGAATTATCAAGATGCTTGACCTTAGGAAGCCTATCTATAAGCAGACCGCAGCGTACGGGCATTTTGGACGCACGGATGTGGAGCTTTCCTGGGAGAGGACCGACAAGGCAGAGGCTCTCAAAGCATATCTGTAGGCACGGCTGTCTGCGTCTTTGAAATGTCTCATTCTATTTATAAAATTTTAATAAAAGTTTATGGGCGCTTTCGTGTGAAGCGCCTTTTTTCGTGCTATACTTTACTCACGGAGGATACGTGTATGAAATTCAAAACCAGACTGATAATAGCATTTTTTACAATTATCCTGATTCCTATCGTATTATCTGCTGCTATGATTATGGTTTTGGGGCGCTATCAGATTGGAGCTATAGACAAGGCCTACGGCATTTCGGGGACAACGGTGGAAAGCCTTTCGAATCCCATGCAGGTATTGGCAAGAGTGACGGAGAAGCCGTACCGTGAGCTGGAGGAGCTGGCCTTAAATTCACCGGAAAATCTGGAGGATGCTACATTTCTTGAGGAATTTAACCGTAAGCTTAAGGAAAAGAAGGCTTATCTTCTTATCCGTAAGGGAAGGGTGCTTGTATACATCGGTACGGATTCCTCGGAGGTGGGAAATATTAAAGAGCAGCTTCCCGGATATGGGGAATCGGATATAACCTCAGAGAACGGCATTTATCTGGGGGGAGAGGCCCAGGCACTTGTGAAGCAGATAGATTTCACATATGGGACGGGCGAAGAAGGGAGTGCCTTTATTGTTACGGATGTGGGCAATGTGATTCCGGAGGTGGAAGAATTTTTTGTAGATATGCTTCTGTGCATTGTGGCTGTTCTTATTCTTACGGCATTGGCGCTTATTTTCTGGATATATAAGGGCGTTATGCGTCCGCTTGAAAAAATGCAGGTGGCTGCGGGTAACATCAAAGAGGGGAATCTTGATTTTGACCTTAAGCCGGATTCGGATGATGAGCTGGGGCAGCTTTGCATGAGCCTTGAGGATATGCGCAGAAGGCTTAAGGCTAATGCGGAGGAAAAGGTGGAGTTTGACAGGGAAAATAAGGAGCTTATCAGTAACATTTCCCATGACCTTAAGACTCCGGTAACAACGATTAAGGGCTATGCGGAGGGCATTATGGACGGGGTGGCGGATACGCCGGAAAAGGTGGCAAAATATGTCCGTACCATTTACAACAAGGCAAATGAGATGGATTTGCTTATTAATGAGCTGACGCTTTACTCCAAGATTGATACGAACAGGATTCCTTATGATTTTAGCATTTTGTCAGTGAACGAGTATTTTAATGACTGTTCGGAGGAGCTGTCCCTTGAGCTTGAGGCAAAGAATGTGGAGTTTGGATATTTTAATTATGTGGATCCGCAGGTGCGTGTTATTGCGGATGCGGAGCAGATTAAGCGGGTGATTCATAATATTGTTAATAATTCAACGAAATATATGGATAAAGAGAGGGCGAAGATTAATCTGCGTGTAAAGGATGTGGGAGATTTTGTGCAGGTGGAGCTTGAGGATAACGGAAAGGGTATCGCGGCGAAGGACCTGCCGAATATATTTGACCGGTTTTACCGGACCGATGCATCGAGAAATTCTTCAAAGGGAGGAAGCGGCATCGGGCTTTCGATTGTGAAGAAGATAATAGAAGAACACGGGGGCAAGATATGGGCGACAAGCAGGGAGAATACGGGGACAACGATGTATTTTGTTCTTAGAAAGTATCAGGAGGTGCCAGTACATGAATAGGATATTGATTGTGGAAGACGAGGAGACAATTGCTGATTTGGAGAAGGATTACCTTGAGCTTAGCGGGTTTGAGGTAGAGGTGGCCAATGACGGAGAAAGCGGGCTTTTAAAGGCTCTTGGGGAGGATTATAATTTATTTATCCTTGACTTGATGCTTCCGGGAGTTGACGGATTCGAAATCTGCCGGAAGATTCGGGATGAGAAGAATACGCCGATTATTATGGTGTCCGCAAAAAAGGACGATATTGATAAGATAAGAGGACTTGGGCTTGGCGCGGATGATTATATGACAAAGCCCTTTAGTCCAAGCGAGCTGGTGGCGAGGGTGAAGGCACACCTGGCGCGGTATGACCGCCTGACGGGAAGCGCGGTTTCTAAAAACAAGGTGATCGAAATCCGGGGGCTTAAGATAGATACTACTGCCAGGAGAGTATGGATAAACGGAGAAGAAAGGACATTTACTACGAAGGAATTTGATCTCCTTACCTTCCTTGCAAGCCATCCGAACCATGTGTATACAAAGGAAGAACTGTTCCGGGAAATCTGGGATATGGAATCTATCGGGGATATTGCAACGGTAACGGTGCATATTAAGAAGATCCGTGAGAAGGTAGAGCTAGATACATCGAATCCGCAGTATATAGAGACAATATGGGGCGTTGGATACCGGTTTAAAGTATGACAGGCTGGGGACAGGGTAATTCTTAATTGGGGACGGAGTATTTCTAGAAATACTCCGTCCCCAATTAAGAATTACCCTGTCCCCAACTAGCATTTATCTAGTTCCCGTTCGCATACGGGATGTTTTTTTATGACTGGTTTTTCGTATATTTTTCCCCGCATCACCACCATGTATGGTGTGCGCAGCGCCGCAAGGCCATCAAGGGGATTTTTTTCTGTTATTAGAAAGTCAGCGCTTTTTCCAACTTGAATACTGCCTGTTTCATGGCTGATTCCGGCGATTTCCGCATTTTTCTTTGTAGCTGTATAGAGAGCGAATTTCCGTGTGACGCCTACGTATTTATGGAAATACTGAAGCTCGCGCCACATGTCGTAATGTGTTACAAAGGGGCAGGCAGTGTCGGTGCCCAGGCCTACGGGAATTTGGTTTTCCAGGGCAGCCTTTGCACCTGCGATGATCCCGTTTAAAACAATATTTCCGTTATATTGCATCATTTCGGTACTGTGCATAATGCTGCGGTCAAATTTTGCCAGGGGAACCGCCGGAGAAATGGTGCAGATGATGCAGGCATGCTTTTCTTTAAATAATGTGAGGATTTCTTCATCCGGCTGTGCGCCGTGTTCAATGGTGTCTACGCCATTTTGAAGTGCTGCACGTACGCCCTCCGGGCTTTCTGCGTGGGCGGCGACCTTAAGACCGGCCTTGTGTGCTTCATCGCAGCAGGCTTTGATGTAAGAAGGGGGCATTTTGAGGACCCCCGGCTCTCCTTTGACCCTGGCGTCCAGGACCCCGCCAGTAACCATTAGTTTAATCCAGTCGGGTTTTCCTTCAATAATCCGGCGGACTAATGCCCGACATTCCTTTTCGCTTTCTGCGGCATACGCGACAGAGCCTGCCATGTGCCCGCCCGGGACGGATACTGCCATATTGGAAACCAGCATGCGGGGGCCGTCTGCCTTGCCAGAGAGGATCCGGTCTCTTATTTTAGCATCCAGATCGCCCAGTCCCCCTACGGTGCGGATCGTTGTCACGCCGGAGAGCAGCTCGGTCTTTGCGTAATTTTCACATATCTTTCTTCCAATCTGCCGTGTCAGCGGGTTGGACATGACAAGCTTCGCCATTTTTGTATTATCCTGTTCCTTCTTTTTCGGCTCCCCTCCGCCAGGGAGGTGCACGTGAAGGTTGATAAGCCCCGGCATCAGATAACGCCCGTTCAGGTCAATGAATCTGCCGCCTTTCTCATCCTGGCCGCAAGGGTCTATGCCTGTTATTCTGCCGTTTTCCACGGTAACGGTCATGCCTGGCTGCGGCTCCATGTCTATGCAGCCATTTAATAGTGTGCAGTGCGTATACTTTGTCTTCATAGGTGTATCCTCCGAATAACCACTTTATTTTGAATCTTATATTACATGAATCTTATATTACATTATTTTATCATTAAATGCTTCTTAATTCCAACCGCACAGGTGGAAAAATTTATGGTAATTCCCATAAATAGGACTGGCGTTTTTTCTGGTTATAGGTATAATAAACATGGGGACAGGGTTTTTTTAATCTGGGACGGAGTATTTTTCAAAATACTCCGTCCCCAACTTAAAATTGCCTGTCCCTGACATGGAGGAATGTGAATGATGAGTACAGGAATTATGATTACTAGTACAGCGAATGTGAAGGTAAAGCGTCTTGCGGCGCTTCAGAAGAAGAAGCGCCTCCGAAAGGAGGAGGGGGTTTTTCTTGTGGAGGGTATTCGTATGTTCCGCGAGGTGCCGCCTAAGCGGGTAAGTGAGATATATGTTTCGGAAGCATTTTATAAAAAGGAAAGGGATACGCTGAAAAAGGTGCTTGAGGGCACGGGCATTGAGGCAGAGCTTCTTTCGGATCAGGTATTTGACTATGTGTCGGATACGAAAACGCCTCAGGGGGTTTTGTGTGTTGTGAAGCGCAAAGAGTACACTTTGGAGGAAATATTAAGGTGCGGCAGTCCGTTTTTCCTTGTGCTTGATAACCTGCAGGATCCGGGAAATGTGGGGACGATTATCCGTACAGCGGAGGGTGCCGGGGTTACGGGAATTATTTTAAGTGCTGACAGCGCGGATGTTTATAATCCCAAGACGATACGCTCTACAATGGGGTCTGTTTACCGGGTTCCTTTCTGTTATGAAGAGAATATACCGGATGTGATGGATGTGCTGAATGGGGCGGGAGTTCACACCTTTGCGGCGCATCTTGACGGAAAATGTGACTATGATGAGGCGGATTACCGGCATCCGTGTGCATTTCTTATTGGAAATGAGGGGAGCGGCCTTCGGAAGGAGGTAGCAGAAAAGGCAGGGGAGTATGTACGGATTCCTATGCTGGGGCATGTGGAATCCCTGAACGCGGCGGCGGCCGCAGCGGTTCTTATGTTTGAGGCGGCAAGGCAGAGGAGGAAATAGTATGAAGCCAGCGATTGATTTGTCAAAGGAGTATGGACTTGTATTTGACGGCGGAGGCGCCAGAGGCGCATATCAGATAGGCGCGTGGAAGGCTCTGCGGGAGGCGGGAGTTAAGATAAATGCAGTGGCCGGGACTTCTGTGGGGGCGTTAAACGGTGCCCTTGTCTGCATGGGCGATGTGGACACCGCGGAGGATATCTGGCGGAAAATGACATTTTCTACGGTGATGGATGTAGATGATGACTGGATGGAACGCCTGTTCCAGGGAGAGATCGGCATAAAAGAGTTCCTGGAGGAGGGGCGGAAGAAGCTGAAAGACGGGGGTATTGACATCACGCCTCTTAGGAATCTTATTCATGAAACCATAGATGAGGAGAAAATACGCTCCTGCGGGATGCTGTTTGCTCTTCTTACGTTTTCCGTGTCAGATTTTAAGGAGCTGGATCTGAGTGTGGAGGATATTCCTGAAGGACTATTGGAGGATTTTCTTCTTGCAAGCGCGTATTTAATTGGATTTAAAAATGAACGGCTCCATGGTAAAAAATATATTGACGGCGGCGTGGTAAATAATGTGCCCCTTAATTCTCTGGTGAAAAGGGGCTATGAAAATATTATCGAGGTTAGGATTTACGGGCCGGGGAGGGAGCCTCGTGTGAAAATGCCCGAGGGGAGTGTAAAATATGAGGTAGCGCCCCGGGTAAAGCTTGGAAGTATTATTGAATTTTCCGGGAAACGAAGCAGACAGAACCTTATGATCGGTTATTATGATGCGAAAAGGGTAATCTATGGGCTGACGGGATTTATTTATTATATAGAGCAGACATGGGGAGATGAGTATTTTGGAGAGCTTCTTAGCGGTATGAGGGAGACTCAGAAGGCGGAAACGGCACTTCGGCTTAAGCTTTCCCTTGGATTTTCGGACAAGGAGCTTTTCATGGGAATGCTGGAAGCGGCGGCGAAAATATTTCAAATTCCTAAATATCAGATATACACAGATGAGCAGTTATATGATATTGTATATGAGAAATATGAAAAAGAGTGCGGCAGGCTTAGTTTACCTGGGTTTGTCCACACACTGGCAGCATTAAGGAAGGAGCAGGCTATGAATTTAAAGGGAAGAAGCTTTATCACATTGAAGGACTATACGCCGGAGGAGATACTTTATCTGCTTGATTTGGCGGCGGATTTGAAGGAGAAGAAGAAACAGGGAATCACAGGTGAGAGCTTAAAGGGCAAAAATATAGCGCTTATATTTGAAAAACCGTCCACAAGGACGCGCTGTGCATTTACTGTGGGAGCTGCAGACGAGGGCGGAATTCCGACTTATCTTTCAGGGAATGAAATCCAGCTGGGACATAAAGAAAGCATTGAGGACACGGCGCGGGTGCTTGGAAGAATGTTTGACGGCATAGAGTTCCGCGGCTTTAAGCAGGAACATGTGGAGGCCCTTGCAAAATACAGCGGGGTCCCTGTGTGGAACGGACTGACAGACGAATACCACCCGACACAGATACTGGCAGACCTTCTTACAATGCGTGAGCATTTTGGGTATCTTAAGGGGCTTAAGTTCGTATATCTGGGAGATGGACGCAACAATATGGCAAACAGCCTCATGATAGGCTGTGCGAAGATGGGTGTGGATTTTGTCATTATAGCTCCAGAAAGCCTTTGGCCGAAGGAGGAGCTGATCGGATTGTGTGAGGAATATGCAGAGGCATCAGGAGCCACCATCACCGTGACGGATGATACTGAGGCAGTGAGCGGGGCTGATGTCCTGTATACAGACGTGTGGGCTTCTATGGGCGAGGAGGATAAGGCAGCAGAGAGAATCAGTCTCCTTGCGCCTTACCAGGTAAACACAGAGCTGATGAAAAAGACAGGAAAAGAGGGGACAATCTTTATGCACTGCCTGCCGGCAGTAAAGGGGAAAGAAGTAACAGAGGAAGTCTTTGAAAGCGAAGCAAGCGTTGTGTTTGATGAGGCAGAAAACAGGCTGCACACAATCAAAGCAGTCATGGCAGCAACATTGGGGACAGGGATATAATAATCTGGGACGGAGTATTTCTAGAAATACTCCGTCCCAGATTAAAAAAACCCTGTCCCAGATTGGACGGAGTGTTTATGAAAGCGGAAATTTTACGATTATTGAAGGAGACCGGCGGATATATTTCCGGGCAGCAGCTGTGTGATAAATTTTCTGTGTCCAGGACGGCTGTCTGGAAGGCGGTTGAGCAGCTTAAGAAGGAAGGCTATGGGATTGAAGCGGTGCGTAATAAAGGATATCGTCTGGTGGAAAGTCCCGATATCATTTCCCAGGCAGAGATTGAGAGTGTAGTGAAAACAGACTGGGCGGGGCGGCAGGTTATTTACTATGACGAGACGGATTCTACCAATATACAGGCAAAGCTTGCGGGGGAAAACGGAGCACCCCACGGGACACTTGTGGCAGCAGACAGACAGGACGCAGGCAAGGGCCGAAGGGGACGCATATGGGATTCTCCGAAGGGGCAGTGCATCTATATGACACTCCTTTTAAGACCAGAGCTTGAGCCGGCTAAGGCCCCCATGCTTACCCTGGTGATGGCTCTTAGCGTGGCGGAGGCAGTGAAGGAGCAGACCGGCCTGGAGGCAAAAATAAAATGGCCCAATGACATTGTATTAAATAAGAAAAAAATCTGCGGGATACTTACGGAAATGAGCACAGAAATAGATTATATTCATTATATAATTACCGGCGTTGGAATCAATGCTAATCAGGAAGAATTCCCGGAGGAAATAAAGGAACATGCCACATCACTTTTCATAGAGGGTGGAAAACGTGTCAGGCGTTCTAAGCTGGTTGCGGCAGTAATGGCACAATATGAGAAAAATTATTCGGCCTTCACGGAAAGAGGAGACTTATCGGCACTTGTCTTAAAGTATAATAAAATACTGGTAAATTATGATCAGGATGTCCGTATTTTAGATCCAAAGGGTGAGTATAATGCACATGCAATGGGAATAAATGAAAAAGGAGAGCTGATTGTCACAACGGCAGAAGGAGAAGAAAAGCATATCTTCTCCGGGGAGGTGTCAGTTCGGGGAATTTATGGATATGTGTAGTCAGGGACATCAGGGACAGGGTTTTCCCAATTTGGAACAGGGATATAATAATCTGGGACGGAGTAAAATGAATTTTACTCCGTCCCCAACATAGGGAGTGTTTATGTACGAGGAGAAGATTGTTTTATGCGGCGCGAATTCGTATGAGGAAAAGTATTATTTGAATCCGGATTTTGAGGGTCTTCCTGACAGCATTAAGGATGAGCTCAAAATTTTGTGTGTTTTGTATGTAAATGATGTAGGCGGGATCCTGACTCTTGTGTATGAGGAAGACGGTGAATTGTGCTTTGAGGTTACCTCAAAGGAGTTTGACCCCATGTTTGATGAGATCGGAAGCCGGCTCAAGATTAAAAAGCTTAAGCAGGAGAAACAGGATCTGCTGCAGGCTCTGCAGTTATATTACAAGGTGTTTTTCCTGGGCGGAGAGATAGATGAAGAGATAAATGAGGAGATAGATGAGGAGGCGAAGTAGTATGCTTTTAGTAATTGATATTGGAAATACAAATATTACACTTGGTGTATTCCGGGGGGAGGAGCTTCTCGGAACATTCCGTATGATGACGAAGCAGCCGCGTACCTCGGATGAATACGGTGTGATGCTTAGGGAGCTTGTAGAGCGGCAGGGAATCCAGGGCACGGACATTAACGCAGCGATTGTGGCATCTGTGGTGCCGGATATTATGCATTCCTTTGGCAGCGCTATGATAAAATATTTTGGAATCAGGCCCATGGTTGTGTCTTCGGGAATTAAAACCGGTATACGGATTGTAACGGAAAATCCTAAGCAGGTGGGGGCAGACCGTATTGTGGACGCGGTTGCGGCCTATACCATTCACGGGGGTCCGGTCATCGTGATTGATTACGGCACAGCCACTACCTATGATGTGGTAGGACCGGACGGAACCTTTGAGGCTGCCGTTATAGCCCCGGGAATCCGAACCTCCGCCCAGGCAATGTGGGGGCAGGCCGCCATGCTTCCGGCAGTGGAAATACGCAAGCCGGATTCAGTACTGGGGAGGGAAACGATTGCATCCATGCAGGCCGGCATTGTGTTCGGACAGATCGGGCAGACAGAGTACATTGTTGAAAAAATACGCCGTGAGTCCGGCTATAAGGATGCCAAGGTCATAGCAAGCGGCGGCCTTGGGAAGATTATAGCAGGAGAAACAAATGTGATAGATGTCTATGACCCGCAGCTTACGCTTAAGGGACTTAGGATTATATATGAGAAAAATAATAAAGGTAACAAAAGATATTAATTATGGTGCTGGAAAATGAATATAGGAAATGTAAAGCTTGAGAATCCATATATACTGGCTCCGATGGCAGGGGTTACGGATCTTCCCTTCCGCCTTCTCTGCAAGGAACAGGGTGCGGGGCTTCTCTGCATGGAAATGGTCAGTGCAAAGGCGCTGCAGTATAAAAATAAAAATACGAAGGCCCTGCTTTCTATTCATCCCGGGGAATATCCGGTATCCCTGCAGTTATTTGGCGCTGACCCGAAGATTATCAGCGAGCAGGCAAAACGTATTGAGGAGCTTCCATTTCAAATTCTGGATATTAACATGGGATGCCCGGTTCCTAAGGTCGTAAAAAATGGTGAAGGCTCTGCGCTTATGAAAAATCCAAAGCTTGTATATGAGATTATTTATGAAACAGTAAGAGCCATCCGTAAGCCGGTTACGGCAAAAATCCGCAAGGGCTTTGACAGCTCCTGTATAAATGCTGTTGAGATTGCAAAGGTAATTGAAGCGGCGGGAGGGGCAGCAGTTGCGGTCCATGGAAGGACAAGAGAGCAGTATTATTCCGGTACAGCTGACTGGGGGATTATCAGGCAGGTCAAGGATGCGGTTTCCATTCCGGTTATAGGAAATGGAGATGTAAACTCGGCAGAAAAGGCTCTTTTGATGATGGGGCAGACAGGCTGCGATGGGGTGATGATCGGAAGAGGCGCCCAGGGAAATCCCTGGATATTTTCAGAGCTTATTGAATATGAAAGAACAAAAACGATTCCGCCCCGCCCGGATATACAGGTAATTCGTGAAACAATGCTCCGTCATGCAAGGCTTCAGATGGAATTTAAGGGCAGCTATATCGGAATCCGTGAAATGCGTAAGCATGTGTCATGGTACACAAAAGGTATGAAAGGGGCGGCGAGACTGCGCGCTCTTATAAACCAGACAGAGACATATGAGGAGCTGGAAAAACTGCTCTTAAAATTATAATAAAATCATATATTTCCGCATATACTTTACCGTGCATGGGACATGTGTTACTATGAGCGGCCTCTGATTCTGAAAACACAGATTTCATTTGCAAAAAATATTGACATTGCGGAGAGGCTTAGGTATAATAATGGAATTGTGAAAGTCTCCTCATTCGGAGATTTCTATTTTCAAGAAAGGAAATAAAAAGCACTATGGAAGCAAAAAAACGATTACTTACGTATGCCGGATTAAAAGCACTTGAAGAAGAACTGGAAAACTTGAAGGTAGTTAAGCGCAAGGAAGTGGCGGCAAAGATTAAGGAAGCCAGAGAGCAGGGCGACTTGTCTGAAAATGCAGAATATGATGCTGCGAAGGATGAGCAGAGAGATATCGAGGCACGTATTGAAGAACTGGAAGGAATTCTTAAGAATGCTGAGGTAGTTGTAGAGGATGAGGTTGATTTTGATAAGATAAATGTTGGATGTACCGTAAAGGTATTTGATATTACATTTGACGAAGAGATAGAGTTTAAGATTGTAGGTTCTACGGAAGCGAACAGCCTGGAGGGAAAGATTTCCAACGAGTCTCCTGTGGGTCAGGCTCTTCTTGGGAGAACTGTGAATGATATTGTTGACGTGGAGACACAGGCAGGCATGATGCAGTATAAAGTGCTGGACATCAGCCGTTCCCTGTAATATTATATAGGAAACGATAAATAAATCAGCCGTTTACTATTATAAATATCATTTGTAAGAACCCCTCATATATGAGGGGTTCCGTTTAATACGGGACAAACATACGGGTCAAATATTCTTTGATGCCGACAGCTTAATAAGATAAAGGAGAGGTGGAAACAGTGGGAGAGCAGAAAAATGTACAGGAGCCGGATATTAACCAGTTAAGAAAGGTGCGCCGCGAGAAGCTTGCGGATTTGCAGGAAAACGGGAAGAACCCGTTTGTCATCACAAAATATGACGTAACATGCCATGCGCTGGATATCAAGGATAACTATGAGGAAATGGAAGGAAAGCAGGTGTCTCTTGCAGGCCGTATTATGCAGAAGCGCGTGATGGGCAAGGCTTCCTTCTGCAACATTCTTGACCAGAGCGGTAATATTCAGTCCTATGTGGCAAGGGACAGCATTGGGGAGGATGCATACAAGGATTTTAAGAAAATGGATATCGGCGATATTATAGGTATTGAGGGCGAGGTATTTAAGACAAAAACAGGAGAGATCTCTGTACATGCCTCTGCTGTAAGACTGTTGTCCAAGAGTCTTCAGATCCTGCCCGAAAAGTATCACGGCCTGACGAATACAGATATGCGTTACCGCCAGAGATATGTGGATTTGATTATGAATCCGGAGGCCAGGGATACATTTATTAAGCGCTCTAAAATATTAAGCTCAATCAGAAGATATCTTGACGGCCAGGGCTTTCTTGAGGTGGAGACGCCGATGCTGGTAAGCAATGCAGGCGGAGCCGCGGCAAGGCCTTTTGAGACGCATTTTAATGCGCTGGACGAGGACTTTAAGCTCCGCATTTCCCTGGAGCTCTATCTGAAGCGTTTGATTGTAGGCGGGCTTGAGAGGGTATACGAAATCGGACGGGTATTCCGCAACGAGGGGCTTGACACAAGGCATAACCCGGAATTTACGCTTATGGAGCTTTATCAGGCATATACGGATTATAATGGAATGATGGATCTGACGGAAAATATGTACCGCCATGTGGCAAAAGAGGTGCTCGGCACGACAACGATCACATATAACGGAGTGGAAATGGATCTTGGAAAGCCGTTTGAAAGAATCACTATGGTGGATGCAGTGAAGAAATATGCCGGCGTTGACTGGAATGAGGTAAAGAGTCTTGAGCAGGCAAGGGAACTTGCAAAGGAGCACCATGTAGAATATGAGGAAAGACATAAGAAGGGTGATATCTTAAGCCTGTTCTTTGAAGAATTTGCAGAGGAGCACCTGATTCAGCCTACTTTTGTTATGGATCACCCCATTGAAATCTCCCCGCTTACGAAGAAGAAGCCGGAGAATCCGGAATATGTGGAGCGGTTTGAATTCTTTATGAATGGCTGGGAAATGGCAAATGCGTATTCCGAGCTTAATGACCCCATTGACCAGCGGGAGCGGTTTAAGGCGCAGGAGGAGCTTCTGGCGCAGGGAGATGAAGAGGCGAATACAACGGATGAAGATTTCCTCAATGCTCTGGAAATCGGTATGCCGCCTACAGGGGGAATTGGATTTGGAATTGACAGGATGTGTATGCTTATGACGGATTCTGCAGCGATAAGAGATGTATTGCTGTTTCCGACGATGAAGTCATTAGACAAATAAAGCCAGTGTTTATGCGGGTTTGCGGTACTTCAATTCAGATTTTGCAACAAAATTGCAACAAATTTGCAACGCATAATGCAGGATAATACCTGATAATGCGTTGATTGAGACATGAGCCAACTTAATAAAGCAAGCACTTTAAGGACATTTTTCTAAAAGAAATTTTAGAGAGGTGTCCTTTTGTTATGGTCAAAAAACAAAAAATGAATTGGAGGAAAATGAAATGACAAACACAGCGATAAGAGCAGGAAAGAGAGATACTCGCACAATTACTTTCAAAAACACAGAGCATGAGAAATTTTATGAGAAATATCTTCAGAAATGCAGATATCAGGATGTGTACCACAAAGCGTTGGTGTATTGTCTGGGCATTGACAGTGATACCAGGAGAAATGTGAATAGGATTTATGATTTTAAGACAGGATGCGTGAAGACAGATTGCCTGCGGGAAGGATGGATGACCAGCGGCAGTGCCAGAATTATCCGTATGGCATTTAACCTTTATTGTAATGGAACGCCCAGTGTTTTAGACTGCGAGGATGCAGAGGAACAACTCCGGGAGTGCCAGGGCTATACGGTAGAGGAATTATTCTGCTGCGGCTATGCAAGGTATTTCTGGGAGGCGGTCAAGATCCGTTATCCGGAATATTGTTTTTACGTGGATATGGAGGATTTATATGCTGAAAATTAGAATGCAGGGAACAAAGCGAGATATTCACTGGTTCCAGCGGCTCATGGAACGGGAAGAAAGGATTCATGTGCTACGGATGTCAGAGATTTTTACAAATAAGGGAACAGATAAATATTTCCGTGCATATGCGGAAGTGGAACAGATAGAAAAGTAGGTTAGATAAAAAGTAGATCAGGAGGAAAGTATATATGTGCAGAGTGATCGCAGTAGCAAACCAAAAAGGCGGAGTGGGAAAGACTACAACGTGTGTAAATTTAGGGATTGGCCTTGCAAGGGCAGGCAAAAAAGTATTATTGATAGAGGCGGATGCGCAGGGGAGTATGGCGGTCAGTTTAGGGATAGAAGAACCGGATGAGCTGGATGTAACGCTTGTAAATATCATGGAAAAAGTGATTAATGATGAAGATGTAGAACCGGGTGAGGGAATTATCCACCATGAGGAAGGGATTGATTTTATCCCGGCAAATATTGAACTGGCAGGATTGGAGACATCTCTGGTAAATGTTATGAGCAGGGAAACGATATTACGCCAATATTTAGACGGCGTGAAAAGGAGATATGACTTTGTGATTACAGATTGCATGCCCTCACTCGGAATGATTACGATAAATGCCCTTGTAGCCGCTGATGATGTGCTGATACCAGTGGAAGCAGCCTATCTTCCGGTTAAGGGGCTGCAGCAGTTAATTAAGACGATAGGGCGGGTACGAAGAAGGCTGAACCCAGCGCTTGATATTATGGGGATTCTGCTGACAAAGGTAGACCGCAGGACGAACTTTGCAAGGGATATTTCAGTGCAGATCCGAGAGGTATATGGAGAGAGGGTACATATCTTCGAGAACTGTATCCCGCTGTCCGTAAAGGCGGCGGAAACGACTGCAGAAGGCAAGAGTATATATCTCCATGATCCGAAAGGGATTGTGGCGAGAGGTTATTTTTCGCTGACACAGGAGGTGCTTGCGGATGAAAAGTAAGAGTGCGGAGAAAGTAAAGCTGAAATCCTTTGATGATCTGTTTGGCACAGATACATTAGTGGGGGCAGGGGAAACAGTTGCCTCTGTTCCCCTGTGCCAGCTACATACCTTTAAGGATCACCCGTTTCGGGTGCTGGACGATGAAAAGATGCAGGAGACAGTGGAAAGTGTAAGGAAATATGGCGTACTGATACCGGGGATTGTACGCCCACATTCGGAAAGCGGATATGAAGTGGTTGCAGGACACAGGAGATGGCGGGCATGTGAGCTTGCAGGCTTAGAGGAAATGCCTGTGATTATCAGGGATATGGATGATGACACGGCGGTAGTGATCATGGTGGATTCCAACATTCAGCGGGAGGACATCCTGCCAAGCGAAAAGGCAAAGGCATATCGGATGAAATACGAAGCGATGCGGCACCAGGGAAAGAAGTCCGGGAAAACAACGCTTGATGAAATCGGGGAGATTGTAGGAGAGAATGCCAAAAAGGTTCAGCGGTATATTTGGCTTTCAAGGCTTTCAGAAGGGCTGCTTGATATGGTAGACCACAAGAAACTTGGATTTTCACAGGGGGTAGATATTTCTTTTCTGGCAGAAGAAGCACAGTGGTGGGTACAGACTTTTGTAGAAGAACAAGAGTGTACGGTAAGCACAGTACAATCTGCTAAGATCAAGGAATATGGGAAAAGCGGAGAACTGACTCCTTCAATGGTGAAATTGATATTAACGGAAAATAAGCCGAAAGAACGGAAAATTTTATTGAGGCCGGATAAAATAAACCGCTATTTTACGGAGGACTGCAGTAATGAGGAAATAGAGGATATTATTTTGAAGCTATTGGATGAGTGGAAGAAAGGGCAGGGAGCAGAATAGATTGGATAAAAGACAGAAATTTGATTATTATTATGGCGTGGAAGCAGAACAGTTTTCTTTCTACAGAGTGCCGAGGCTGCTGATTAAGGACAAGCGGTTTAAAGGATTATCAAGTGATGCGAAGCTCCTTTATGGCCTGATGCTTGACCGGATGGCATTGTCCATGAAAAATGGCTGGCTGGATGAGGAAAACAGGGCATATATCATTTATGCCGTAGATACGATGTCAGAAGATCTGGGATGTTCTAAGCCGACCTGCACGAAAGTGATTAAGGAGCTGGATTCGGATAACGGTATTGGTTTGATTGAGAAGAAGCGGAGGGGGCTGGGCAAACCGGATATCATCTATGTGAAGAACTTCGCCTCATTCCCGGAGGGAGAAGGCGGAAAAGAGCCTGCAAACGCTGATGTTTCAACAGAGGTAAAAGATTTTAATTTCCAAAAGCAAAAAACTTTAACTTCTGGAAGTAAAGAAATTGAATCTCCAGAAATAAAAGATTTTGATTTCCAGAAATTAAAAAATTTAACTTCTGGAAGTAAAAAAACTGAACTTCAAGAAGTTAAAGATTTTTGCCCTAATTATAACAATAATAACTATAACAATCAGAACTATACGGATATGAATTATATCAATCCTATCAATCAATCTGGAGATGACAGGATTGACGGAAGCAAAAAGCATTCTCCGGAGTGCAGTGGAGCTGATGCGGTCAGTATGACTGACGGAGTAAATGAATATATAGAGTTAATCAGGAACAACCTAGAGTATGACCATCACACGAAGTATGACGGATATGGGGACAGGGAGATTTTTGAAGAGATTTACGAAACGGTGTGTGATGTTGTGTGTGTAAGGCGCAGTATAATCCGGATTAATGGGGAGGACTATCCCTATGAGTTTGTAAAATCCCGTTTTCTGAAGCTTAACAATGGGCATGTGGAATATGTGATGGAGTGTATGAAGAAGACTACGACGAAAATCACGAATATCAGGTCATATCTGATTACGGCGCTTTACAACGCGCCATCAACAATGAGCCACTATTACCAGCAGGAGGTACAGCATGATTTGTATGGCGGAGGATGGGAAGAAAGTGGGAATGGATAGCTAAAGAAAATGTGATTACAGAGACGTCGGGCTGTAAAAAATAATAATCAACTTTTGGACAAAATGTCCAGAAGCGGCACAGAAAATTTGTGGTTGAAAACAGCGTACCCGATGTGGCAGATACAGGGCAACTGGAATGTGCGACGACAGAGCAGGAGCGTGAATACTTGAAAATACCGATATTTTCTGTCGTTGTACATGGAAGGCGGCAGGGCAAGTGTCAGCGCGCCAGATAGAAGCGACAGCATGGAACCTATGTGCCTCACAGGAAGAATACGGTAAATGTTTTAACTATGTCAATACAAACGGGAAAAGGGAGGGATTTGTCATGAAAAAAGTGTATGTCACGGAAGAAGAACGGATAAGTTGCAGGAAAGTAATGGAAGCATTTTCGGAAATGTATGAAGAACAGGATATTATTGTGGTGGAGGCAGGGAACTATGGTTTTGTGAGGCTTCAATGGCTTCGTGAAAGAGAGTTTGAAATCGCAAGGGTTTATTCAGACAGCGGGGAACTGTTTGACGATTTATGGGAAATCTGGTTTGATTACCATGTACTTATGCCGGTGCTTGGAACTTCGGCTGTGGAGCTGGATTATGAAGAAATATTCAGGCTTCTGCCCGAAGACAAACAGGAGGAACTGGTGAGAAAGAGAGAGTATTTTCAATCCTTATGTGGGGATACAATAAAACAGGCAAACACGCAATAGATAATGTTTAGGGCAGTTACAGGACGCAGGAAGCGGATTGTAACTGTTTTTATGTATAGACTGCAGCCGGTTTTACGTGCAGCCTGAACATTATCTGACTTTTGGACAAAATGTCCAGAAGTGGCATTAAAGTAATGGAAAGGAATATATTTTGGGGAAATATGCAGAATCAGGGAATCTGATTGAATTGGGAAACCGTCTCCGTAACCGCAGGACAGAGCTTCATTTGTCCCAGGAAACTGTTGCTGAAAAAGCGGAGATCAGCACAAATACAGTCAGCCGTATTGAGGGCGGGCAGACGGCAATGTCCATAGAGATATTTATAAAACTGGTGGATGTGCTTGATGCGGATATCAATAAGCTACTGGATGGGATTGTTATGGTGGTGGGAAAAGAAGGGAGGTTTCAGAATGTATTTTATCATATCAGCCATCTGAAAGAATGTGAACAGACCGTGGTGTTAAGAACAATGGAAGCGCTGGTAGAGGAACTCAGGAAATGCGGATAGCATATTTGACGGTTCATACGGCAAAAGGATACCGCTTTTTGGGAAGAGTGAAGCAAATGGTAAAAAACTGTTGTAAAAAGGTGTAGTATATGCAACAATAAATTTAGCAAATTAACGCAATAAAGTAAAAGGGGGAATTGTAGATGGAACTGACCTATCATCGTAAAGGAGATTATCTGTTTCCGAATCTGGTGTTAGAAGAAAAGGATATAACAATTGGAAAATATGGGATGCTGAGACGGACATTTCTGAAAGAACATAAAAAAGGATGGTATCAGAGTATGTTGCTGAGCGAGAAGTTGGATCAGCATTTGGTTCGGATTGAAAAAGCGGCAGATAAACGGATTGATGTATTGATGCAGGGACTGGTGAAAAAAAATCCGGCGCCCGATAAGGAGACGGCACAGTTGTTATGGGCAGCACATATGAATGGGCTAAAGGAAATGGCAGAGGAGATTGTTTTGAAGGAATTGGTATATTGTTAAAACAGAGTATCTGAAAGATTTCTGAATTATAAAAAATCCCCATCCACATAACAGGGAAAGCTGTGGATGGGGGAAATAGACATGTTTCGTACAAATCTTAAATAAATTTTAAAAGCTGGTTTAACCGATGTGGTTCCCCGTCATGCACAGGCGTTGTAGTGCGCACATCAAACATTTTAAATTTGTTCCGGCTATAGAAGTCCATGAGAAATCTGTTATCTTCACATTCAAGAAATTCCATCACGCCGCCAACGGAATATCTCAGCCCCTGAATGGCTTCCAATGCAAATTCGAGAAGGACGGAACCATCGATGCGTTTTTCGCGTGGAAGGGAATAATTTTTCCCCAACTGTGCGATCAGATATGCGGCGGTAGTATAGGAACCGGTATTTTCATCTAAAATACTGACTCTTGCCAGTTTTTTTGCCATTGTCCTGCTGATATTAGTAGCATTGACGGAAATAGGTTTTACGGCAAGCGAAAAATATCCTGCGATAGAGGCGTCGCCCGCATTGAAAACCAGATAGGTTACAGACTGGTCTTTTTTTGTAAAATCTATTGCGTTGTGTATCAGAAAATGTTCAACATCCGGATTATTCGGACAGGAAAAATCGGAGAGCAGTTCATAAAGACTGTCCTCTCCGATATAAGTTGGTCTGTCTTTATCCAAATATGCCCGAATGTTGACTGTGAAATACTGTTCAGACATTTGCTTTTTTCCTTTTTGCCATAAGAGCTAAGATTTCATTGGAATCAGTCAACTGACGTCCGGGAAGTGTCCGCTTTGGTGTACGGTCATATTCTGCCTCTTCAATAGCCGCAACAAACCGCTCGACACTCTCTGGATTGGATATAACAAAATTATGGGTGATGCTTGAAGTAGCCATGATAACACCTCCTTCAATAGTATGTGCAGCTTTCAAAAAAAGCTGCTATCTGATTCACTTATATTATAAGCGTTCAGTGGGATGAAATCAACAGGATTTTAAAAATCCTGTTTGGAGCGTTTGGAGAAAAGTGGAGGATGGCCACACCTTTCGGTTACAGTTTTCGTATCTGCTGAAAATCCCCTGCCATTTTCAGTACTTTTTCTTTCATCTTAAAAATTTCAGAAAGGTTTTGACCGATTGCTTTCCTCATTTCCTGAGAATGGATGCCTCCAGTATTGAAATGGCGGGCAATCTGATTAAGGTTATTGCCGATCTTCCCAAATTCTGAAATAAGTTTCTTTAGTTCCGGCATATCTGCCACAAGTTCATATTTTGCAATGACTTTTCCCCTTATTAACTGACGGCGTATGTATTCAGAGAGCGACAGACCGGCGGCTTTTGCATTTTCCGATATGATTTCGTACTGGACATCTGTGAGCCGGAGGTTGATATGGTGTGTGTAGGTTATTTCTGGTTCTTTTCTTGGTCTTGCCATAAAATTCCTTTCTGTAAAAATGTATTTATATATAAGCCGATTTGGAAACATACATGGGTAACAGAAAAAACATTTTATAAAAAATCTTTGGATTTTTTGTGTTAGCAATATCACGCTGCGACTGTTTTGACAGGAGCCAATCAGCAAATTTTTCAAAATTTGCGTTAATCGAGGGTATGGGGAGCGAAATCCCCATCAAGTTTGCTGGTATGCAGAAATCCCCAAATGGGGTTTCTGTAATACACGGCGAATCTTGCTTTCCCCTTATCCCGAATTTCGGGATAGAGCTTATTCGAGAAATACCACTATGCGTTTTGAATTATTCATCTAATAAAAGTATCTCAGGTTATTAGTGTTGTGGGAAAATTATATTTTATTAAATAACAAGTGTTAACTAATAACAAATATTAACCGATATATAATTAGAAATTAAAAATGAAAACGAGAGAGGTGGGAAAGATGGCAAAACGAGAAACTGCTCCCAGCGAAAGCGAATGGCAGATTATGGAAATACTGTGGAAAAGGAATGCTCCGATGACTTCGCTGGAGGTTATTCAGGAGTTACGGCAGCATACGGTTATGACGCCAAGAATGGTAAGAGTTTTAATGAACAGACTGTGCCAGAAAGGACTTCTTAGCTATGTTATAGATGAACATGATGCGAGAGTTTATATTTATTCTGTTCTGAAAACAAAAGAGGAGTGTCTGGCAGAAAAAAGCAGGCGATTTGCAGACAGTTATTTTGCGGGAAGCTTTGCCAGTGCGGCTGCGGCGCTATTAAGAAATGCAGACCTGACGGAAGGGCAGATGAAGGAACTGGAAGAAATTCTGGAGAAAAGGAGAAACTGAGTGATGGCAGGACAAATGACAGAGAATGTGGTGTTAGGCTTTTTGGATTACTGTACCGCTTATATTTCTGTGCTGCTGGGGCGTTGCGTGCTAATTTCCGTCTTTGTTTTTGCGGTTATTCTTTTGATGCGTTGTGTGTTCTTTCGGAATACTATTTTCCCGAAGGGGATGTTATGGGGACTTCTTCTGATTACGCCTTTTCTGGGTAAGGTTAGAATTCTCCATGAGATGGATTCATTGGGCGGATTCTTTGTATACTGGGATATTCTTTGTTGTGAGAGGCTGGTTGTCCGGCTGGGTTATGTGTTTGGCATAGTCTTATGTGCTGGGGGTATATATTGCAGGCGCAGGCGGTTGAACAGAGTGATACGTCGTATGGAGCAGGAAGAAATCTGTGGGCAACAGGTATATATCAATGAATTGCCTGTTACGCCGTTTGCGACGGGATTGATTCATCCCAGGATCGTTATTCCGAGGATTATGAAAGAAAATTTTCAAACAGAAGAGCTTCAGATAATTCTGCTTCATGAAAGGACGCATATCCATGCAGGACATTTGTGGTTTTATGCGATATGGAATATGCTATGGGTCATTCTGTGGCCGAATTTGATGTTTATAGTATGCAGACCCTTGTTCCAGGAAGATTTAGAGGATATCTGTGACCGGATTACGATGAAGAAGAGTGGCGGGGGAAGCGAAAGATATGGAAGAATACTTTTGAAAAGCATGAGGATTCTCGATTTTGGAAAAGCGGGTGCATTTGTTACATTTGCGGGGGAACGGGAGTATCGCAGTGTCAGGCAAAGGTTTCTTAGGATTGCAGGATTTAAACTTTATGGAGACCGCTGGATAAAGTCGTTATGTATGGCAGGAGTGGCTGTGCTAACGGGAATCATTTTATTGGCGTTGCAGAATTCCTACCCGCGTTATATTGAAGTCAAAGATGTTGTGCTGGCAGATGCTTCAGGGGAAATACTAACAATCCTGCAAGATGGAAGTCAATTAAGGGAGGCAGTTTCATGGGATGAGTCAAGGGTTTATATCAATCGCAAAAGCATGGATCAGCTTCTATGGAAGCAGGGAATTGAATTTGAGGAGGATCATTTTCAGTTGGGAATCGGAGGTTATACGAAGATACCAGGCATGGGAGATGGAGGAAGTATCGTTGATGTGGACTACAGCGGTCAAAGTCCGGAAATCTGTATTCCCTATTACAACAGGGAACATAACCTGACCGCAGAGATTTTCAAACGGATGCCGTAAAAACAGATGTGCATCCTTATAAATTGTAGAGAAGGGAGAACTTACAATGAGAATTTATTCAGGAGTGCAAAATCATTTGTTTCATACTTATCAGATGAATCAAAGCGTAAACAAGCAGAATCAGGGAGACGCAGGAATAAAGAAGAGCGCAGGGAAGGATACGGTTATGATCTCATTACAAGGAAGAAATAATAACCGGATTCAGTCTCTTATGAAGCAGAAGATGGATATTATGGAACAGAAGGAGACGCTAATGAGTTCAGCAACAAAAGATGGACGTTCTATGGAAATGATTAAATCCCAGTTAGAATCTTATGATAAGCAGCTTGAAAATATTGACAAGCAGATTGCGGATGCTATGGCGGAAGATATCAAAAAGCAAGAGGAGAAATTAAAGGAGCAGAAAAACAGTAAGCCAAAAACAAAAGAAGAAATTCAGAATCAGAAGCTGGCGGATATTGCCAATCTGTCTAACGGATTAAAGCAGGCAGAGACAGTCGAAGGCGTACAGTCGAGAGTGGATGGTGAAGCCAGAGTATTAGAATCTGAAATTGAACTGGACAGGATGCATGATCCTTTGGGGGAAGTGTCGGCAGAAAAAGAGAAGAAACTTTCAGAACTGAAAGAAAAATCGGCAGAGCTGATGGCGGTGGTTGGAAAGAAAGTATCAGAGACGGCAGAAAATATAAAGAAAAATAGTGAAATAAGCATTGCTGAAGAAGAGGCAGACGAAGAGGCAAATGAAGAGACAGATGAAGATTTTACTAATATTTGTCCATAATATCAGTAAAAATCAAATATATGTCGAAGATAGATATAAATTTGGAAAGGATCTCATGAAAAATCATTTAGAACATTATGTAAATAAAGATGTGTTGGGGGAATCATACGATGTGAGTACAGGGTATTACATATACAAAAAATGAGTGGATAAAAGAAACTAAGGCTATAAAACCAATTCGGGAGAGTAATATAGCAAACTCATTGCAGGGAATTCGTTTGCCGGATGAAATGCGGGTGGATACAATAGTGCTTCATGTGGACGAAAATATTCCGCTTACGCCCACAGCATCAAAGCATAAAAAAGAGGACTGTGTTGTGGTACTTAAGGAAAAGTATTTTTTAGATAATATTGATCAATATTTGGGTATCTTTGAACAATATGCAAAAGGCGAGATGAGTACATATGACTTTCATGGTTATATAGCCGGTGCGGGAAAAGCGGTATCCTGGGCTTTGGATAGGAGCCTTACTTATGGTGTGAGTCTTTTTAATGCCGCGTACAGTCTTGCGGACGAAATGAAAGAGAACATAAAAAATGGAGTTGCAAACACTTTGGATAATCTGAAAACAAAATTTCGCATTGAGGGAAAAGATTTCACATATAAGCGGCTCTCGGAGATTCAAAAAACGGGAAACTATATACAGACAATGATAGGAGGAAACAGTCCTTGTGGTTATGAGGATTATATGAGGATGGGAATGGCAAGGGTATATGCTTATAAGCCTGAACTGAAACTGACAGAGACACAGGCAGAGCTCCTGAGTACAGCAGCTGAAAGAAGAATCAACCAAAGGCTGGAAGAGAATAGAAAGTGGATGAATATTGCTGCATTAGAGGAACAAAACAGCCGCTGGAAAGGATATTATATAGGAGGGAGCGTTGCAGTTGCATCAAATGCACATATTATTTCAGAAACTATGAAAGCCTTTTCAGAGATGGATCCATTTGATAATAATTCGATTGAAAAAGCAGTACTCAGATATCAGGAATTATTAAAACCTTGGAATGAGCGGTGTGCGAAGTATATAGCAACACAGTTACCTGGATATGCAAGAGGTTATGTTCAGGAAAAAGCAATAGATTCGCGAAAAGCATTTTATTCGTATTGGAATTACAATCCATTGAGCGCTTTTTAACTTAACAAGAATCCGTAAAGTCTGACTTTCTGCCGGGAAGGCAGGGACAACTTGCTTGAAATGGCAAAAGCTAATTAGTGTACTGATTTTGAAGTTAAATATGTAAGGCCTTGCTGAAAAAAAACAGCTTTTTACTGCAAGGTCTATTTGTATTACCAATAGCCATCTGTGATCAGCTGTAGGGGTTTGATTCATGGATGACTTTCTCTTTTTGCAGCAATAAGACAATATGTGTTGTCAAAAAAATCAGATTTCTTCTGTGGCATTATGCCGGACATAAAAACATATTATTATACTGTTTAAAACCGTATCAAAATACATATATCTGCTATGTCCTGCAATATGGCAGATATAAAATTTGCAGACGGACAGTAAAAAAGAGAACCAGTCTGATATTACCGTACATTTTGAATAGCCATTCTTATATGAAAAACGTCAAGAAGCGTGATAAGCGTCTTGGCGTTTTGTTTTTTGCAGACATTTTTCGACAAAGTGGCAAGTGCCGTTCCTCGCCTTTCCATCCGCATGAAAACGGATGAAGGGAGGAAAAAGATACGCCGGAAAAAATATAGGAAATTTTTGCGAAACTTCGATTATTTCCGTAAAACCGGTTCTCCTAGGTATGAAAGGGAGAATCAGGCACTTTTTACTATGGCTTTTAAGCAGAGGGGAGGTGATCCCCTTTGGAATTGTCGAAGAAAGAAAAGGATATTGTGCGGAGAAAATTCTGTAAATATTGCATTCAGGTTATGGAAGGCGAGGCGCGATATTATTTGCGCCAGTTGGAAAAACAGCAGGAACGGGAGGTGTGTTTCTCGGATCTGACGCCGGAACAGAAAAGCCAGCTAAAGGCATACGACGAGTTGTTGGAAATGAATTATTTTCAGGTAATGGATGTAGATGTGCCAGTCCGTGATGAAGATATCAGTGACGCCCTGAAAAAACTTCCGGAGCGAAAACGCATGATTATACTTATGGCTTTTTTCTTGGATATGACGGAACAGGAAATTGCCGACTATTATCATTTGGTGCAGAGTACCGTGCATTATCACAAAACGCAGTCTTTGCGGATGTTAAAGAATATTTTGGAGTAATACATATGGAGAGCAAGAAATACAGAGAGCCGGTTGAGTTTGATCTGATTCAGGCGGCGATACAGGGTGACGCTGATTCTATTAACCAGATCATTGCATATTTTCAGCCATATATCAATGCCAGATGCCGGAGGAAGTTTGTGGACGAATTCGGGCATGAGCAGTATGTGACGGATGAATACATGAAGCGGCGGCTGGAAACAAAACTTATAACAAAAATTTTGGATTTTAAAATCCGGGTCTGATCATTCCAGGCAGAAAGCCCTTTCTATCTATCGGGGTGAGACAGGCAAGAGGTGTACCTTGACAATTTTATATTGAGAATCCTGCAGGACGTATGGAGCAGTGGAGCTATGTAATGGATACGCCATGACTACCTGTGCTTATGACTTTGCGACATCATGTCGCAAAGTTATGGGCATTGGAAATGAAGGAATGCCGGTTCGGGCATTGAAGTAAAGGTACGAGCGACAGATATTTGATTATGGGCGAAGATTGGGAACTTTGCGGCGATGATACTGTTTCTGATAATGATACTTCCGGAGATAGGCTGATCCGGTCTGAAAAGATTGCGATACAATCTGAAAACATCCTGATTATGACAATATTTTGAGAAATAGCGAACTGTTTTCAGTATGTTATGGCAAATGGGCTATACCCGATAGCCGACTACAGGGGAAATATTTCGAGGAGGATGGAAAATGAAACGTAACGTAAGTAAAAAACGCTTTGTTCGATACAAAGAAGGAGCAGAGCTATATAGCATGTGTCAGAGAAAGTTTCAGCAAATGGCGAAAGATGCAAATGCTATTTATAAAGTAGATAAACTGGTATTGGTAAACTGTGATATTTTTGAAGAATACCTGGAGACATTCAGAGTCAGGGAATAGTACAGAATAGTGATTTTGCATAAAATATTTTTTGTCAGACTAAAAGACTTGATTTTCTGTCTTGCAAAAAGTATAATGGTAATAGTTATGAATGGGGGTGCATATAGATGGCAAAAATGGGACGGCCGAAAAAGGAGTTCCCTAAACGGAAGTCGATAACAATACGGCTTTCTGATAGCGAATACGAAAAGTTCATTCAGTATGCTGCCAGTCATAATTTGACCATGACACAGGCGATTGTGAAAGGTATGGAGTTATTATACCAGAATTCATAGAGCCTTATGTGCTTGCAGAATCTCTTACCATATATAAAGGAGCAGAGATGGCAAAAGCAAGAAAAGATAACAAAGGCAGAGCATTACGGAAAGGAGAAAGCCAACGGACAGAGGATATGAGGTATGTCTACACGTACACAGATCCTTTTGGAAAAAGGCGTTATATTTACGCAAATGATTTGAGGTCGCTTCGTGAAAAAGAAGATAAGCTGTTAAAGGATCAGCTTGATGGACTGGATGTTTATGCAGCGGGAAATGCAGATCTGAACTTTGTTTTTGACCGGTATCTATCGACAAAGACGGATCTGCGGAAAACAACCTATGCAAATTACAAGTATATGTATGATCATTTTGTGAGGGAGGAATTTGGCAGGCGAAAGATCGGAGAAATAAAGTATTCAGATGTATTGTATTTTTATTATCATTTGCTGAATGAGAAGAATCTGCAGATAAATACATTAGAAACGATACATACGGTGCTACATCCGACATTCCAGTTAGCAGTTCGGGATGCGATTATCCGTATCAATCCCAGTGACGGCGTGATGGCACAGGTTAAGAAAAAGCCGGGAAGAAATCATGGAGTAAGACATGCGTTGACATTGGAACAGCAGCGGGCATTTATAGAGTATACCAGGAATAGTCCGCTATATTGTCATTGGGCGCCGTTATTTACAGTGTTGCTTGGAACAGGCGGGCGCATTGGAGAAATTATCGGATTAAGATGGCAGGATCTTGATTTTGAGAACAGGATGATCAGTATTAATCACAGTATTGTATACTATCCATTACCTGGATCAAAAAAGCGGACGAGCGTCTTGCAGGTGTCTTTGCCGAAGACAGAGGCAGGTACCCGGATCATTCCTATGTTAGATACGGTGTATGATGCTTTGCAGGAAGAACACGAAGCGCAGGAAGAAAATGGATTTAACTGTACAGAGATTGATGGCATGACCGGGTTTGTGTTTTGTAACCGATTTGGGAATGTACACAATCCACAGACAATTAATCGGACGATCAGGCGTATATCAGAGAATTACAATGCAGAAGAAATTTTGCAGGCGAAAAAGGAGAGAAGGCAGCCAGTTATATTGCCGCATTTTTCCTGTCATCATTTAAGGCATACATTCTGCACAAGGTTCTGTGAACAGGAAACAAATATCAAAGTAATTCAGTCTATCATGGGCCATGCTAATATAGAGACTACGATGGACATATATGCCGAAGTTACAGATACGAAAAAAACGGAATCAATGAAGAATTTAGCAGAAAAATACGATGTATTTTAGAAGAGAGTCCTTTAAGTGGGGCTCATGTAACAAAAAAGAGTTTTTGCAACAAAATTGCAACGAATTTTGAAATAACAGTACATTATAATGCGTGATAATGCATTGGCAAAAACAGTTGAAAACGGCTTAAATACGGGATAATACTGAATAATGCTTTAACTCAAACGGTATTCCCGACAATGAAGTCCCTCGATAAGTAGACATCCGAAAAACCCAGTGTTTATCAGGGGTTGCGAGATTCCCCAAAGGCTTCAAAATACACATTTACATCAAACTTACATCATTTGATGCAGAAAGTTGTGCAGAGGTCAAAAAATCGCACATTTTGTATAGATATACGGATTGTAACAAATGAAATATGCGAATTATAATTAAAAAGGGCTTGCAGAATTATCCAATCGGAGATTTTGCAAGCCTTCTTTTTGTTGCCATATATCCAGAGAAAATTAGCAGTGTAAAGTTTCAAGGGTGTTTACAATACTGTGAAAATGTGTGATAATTACATCGTAGTTTATTGCTCCGATATGAAAGATATTTCATATAAAGGAGGAACAACAATGAACTGCAAAAACAAGATAGACAAAAAGGCAACAGGGCATAGGCTCTATCGGTTAATTGAAGAATCTAAAATGACATATGCAGAAATTGCAGAATATTTAGATTTACAATCTCCGAGAGTTATATATGAGTGGGTTTCTGGAAAAAAGCTTCCATCAACCGAAAATTTATATAACCTTGCTGATTTGTTTCAAGTGAAAATGGAAGATATCCTCCGCGTTTGAGGGTGTCTTCTTTTTTTGAACCGTTGGTACATTGATAAATCGGCATAATCACGTATAATGAATTGTATAAGATTCACTTATGTGTTACAATCGAAACACATAAGAAATATTGGAACGCGTTATGTTCTAATTGGTGCCTATAAACAAAACGCTTGTTAGAGTGGTAAATATCTTATGCATTAGCTTAATAATCAATTAGGCGGGACACTCTCTTTTCAGGGAGTGTCTTTTTAGGAGGAGACATGAAAAAAGACAGAAGCAATCAAAAATTAACAAAAGCCGATTTTGAAAAATTTGCATATCATGATACTCGTTTTTATGGTTTGTTTTATACAAAGACGGATAATGACATCAAAGTAAAAATTGACCCAAAACGAATGAGAAGTACTGTAGACTGTACGCTATCTGATGAACAGACGAAAATCATCATTAGAAGACGGACACATTATTTTTATCCGAAGAAAAGTGAATATTATGATTATTGCTGTAATATGTTCGCGGATAGAATAAGAGATATTCAAAACTACTGGGAAGAACATTATAAGAAACTGATAACTTATGCAAATAAAAGCATCAAGGAGCCAAAAGAATTAATACCGGGAAATAATATGCTGTTTATGCAGGGGATAGCGGAATATGATGAAGCGGTAATGATGTCAAATTGGGAAAATATGAAAAATCAGTATGAATATGCTGAGAAATGTTTTGAGGTGGTTGCAAGTCTGTACGCTTCTTTTATACATCAAATGGCATCACAGATTGAAGCGGTTACTGTTTTAGTTCTTTCAAAACAAAATGCAATGCACGACCGATTTGATAGGAATACGTTATATGCGACTGCTGTTGGAAGAGATAAAAAAGTTGATGAGCTGCCTTCCTTTAAATATTATGATAAACTCTATTGTCTTTGGAATTTTATCAAGCATAACAGCATTTCGACTTACGAAAAATTGTGTTCAACATATCCAGAATTGATTTGTGAAAATAGAGAATATGAGCAAGGGCTTCCTGCTTTTCGTATTGTAAATTTTTCAGATGAGCTAATCTTGGAATTGTTAAGCGGCTGTGATTCATTTTTTAAGGAATACTGCGAGTTGGTATATAAGGAAAATTATGATGAAGCTCAATGGAATTACGGAAGATATTTTCTAAATATGGTTAAAGAGCAAATAGAAGTAATAACAAATCCTTTAGGATTGCCGTGGTATATATAGTTTGAGGAGGAGCAATATGAGTAAGAGTTTTTTCGATTTCGATGATGATGATTTTGGAATGTCCATATCTGGCAATATGGCAGTTGATTCAGAGGGGAATTTTATGATGCGGATGTCGAACAATACGGCTATGGATATGGATACGGGAGACATTCATTTTATTTCAGGATGGTCTGATGATGAGGAGGAGGATTAAAATTAAGACATAAAAAGCGGAGTGTGGATAATCGCCGGTAGTGTAGCTGATGCTATGATTCAAGTGGAGCCGTGATGATTGCAAACTGTTTTTCTTAGAGGATATTTTTTATACTGTCTATAGAAGTACAGGAGGTTCAATATGGAGAATAGTTTAGCAGTTATGCACCCAGAGATTGCAGATGAATGGTCAGAGAGGAATTTACCGCTTACACCCGATACAGTAACATATGGCTCAAATAGACAGGTATGGTGGAAAGGAGCCTGCGGGCATGAATGGCAAGCCAGTATCAAAAGCCGTTCTTCAGGTGAAAATTGTCCTATTTGTTCGGGAAAGAGGGTGGTCGAGGGTATTAACGATTTGAATACCTTAGAGCCAGAGCTTGCACTGGAGTGGTCTGATAAAAATGGAATCTTAAAGCCAACTATGGTTGGGGCAGGCTCACACAAGAAAATTGTATGGAAAGGCAACTGTGGGCACGAGTGGACGGCAAGCGTGAAAAACCGGGTGAAAGGCAGCGGATGTCCGTATTGTTCCCACAATCTCGTGTTAGAGGGATTCAATGACCTTGCTTCAGAGTTTCCACAAATAGCCGCTGAATGGTCGGAAAGAAATTATCCGTTACGCCCGACTATGGTCGCAGCCTATTCTAATCGTAAAGTCTGGTGGAAATGTAGCAAGGGGCATGAATGGAATACGTTGATTGCAACTCGTTCATATGGGAGCAAATGTCCTTATTGCAGTGGAAAGATTCTTCTTAAAGGATTCAATGACTTTGCGGCAAAACAGCCCAAGCTCGCATCGGAATGGTCGGAGCGTAATCTGTCTTTGACGCCAGATATGATAAATGAGAAATCACGTAAAAATGTTTGGTGGAAATGTAGAAAATGCGGGTATGAATGGAAAGCAGTGGTTCTTTCACGGGTGAAAGGGGCAGAATGCCCTGTATGTGCTGACCGTGCGGTATTATCTGGATACAATGACTTGGCTGCGACCGACCCGAATCTGCTTGCAGAGTGGGATTATGATAAGAATACGGACATTTCCCCTGAACATATATCAAGAAGCTCAATGCGAAAAGTTTGGTGGAAATGTGGATTTGGACATTCGTGGAGGGGAAAGATTTCAGAAAGAGCTATAGAGGGGAAAGGATGCCGGGAATGTGAAAAAGAATACCAAAGTGTATTTCCACAATTAGCAGTCAGTTATTATGCCGCAAAGAAAGGGTTAAAAGTGCTGTTAAATTCTGACGCGACTATCGGAATTCCAATGGAAATCTATATACCAGAAGAAAAAGTTGCCATAGAATCCTTTGCCGGGACACAGGAGATTGACAGCTTAAAAGAATATTTGTGCAGACAGAGAGGGATTAAATTTGTAAAAATTCTTTATAGAGCGAACGAAGGTGAAAAAGAGTATGCAATAAATATAAAGAAGCTATTTCGGAGTATACATATTTTTATTTCTTCGGATGTAGATGATGATGTGGCGTTTATAAGAAAGCGTTTTGATGAATGGAGAAAAAATAAATAAAAGCAGTAGATTATCAGCAGCCGTCTGTTCTTTCATTGGAACAGGCGGCTTTTTGTGTTTGCAAAGCAATTATAATGTGAGAAAAAATATTTTAGTTTTTTCAAAAAAGAGGGTGTCATTTAGTGTTTCAATTCCAAATAAGTGAAGAGGTTGATTTCTGGCAGCCGTCAGAAACACATCTTTGCTGTATCTTGAAAATTGAATAAGTCATTCGCTAAGACTTTATTTCTGATGATTAGCTATCTTAGCAGGTACGCCGGGACTTTCTGTTTTTATGAATGAGCGAGAATCCCTGCTATAAGTATCGGGCTGTTCCGATATGGCGATGACAGTCAGAAAGATAATGATACTCCTGTACGCAGCTCCGAGAGTTCCTCGGAGGGGTGGGATTCCCGTGAAGCAGATTAACAGCCTGCTGCTTAGCGATTTCCCAGAGCATATTGCTTTTACGCAGGGGATGTCGAGGACAAATACTGCGTTTGCATTTTAGCCGGGGATAGATAGAATCTGTTCCCGGCATACATACCATCATAGTATGCAAAATGATTACCATGCCGCTTGTTTGCACTGTTGAAGCTGACAGAATTTTTATAATACAATAGGACAAAGAAAGGAGGAAAAAATGAACGATAAAGAATTTAAAGAACTGGTGAAAATTGCGGCAGAGAAATTAAAAGATGAATCGGTATTTCTATTATTAAAAGCTGACGAGGGATATCAAAAGGACAGTAAGGATGAGGGAAACGCGGAAGACGCTTTTAACAGGCTTGATTTGACAGAAGAACAGAGAGCGGTGTGTCAGCGTCTTTTGGATTACAGGGACAAGCAGGATTTTGAGTATGGAACGTATGCGTATATTGCGGGATTAATTGATGCGTTTCACATTATGGCGGTATTATTCCCGGAGAAATGGGATACACAGAGGATAAGAGAAGCTTTATCAAAAACAAAATAAATTTTTACATAGTCGATTGGTAAAAAGCCAGTCGGCTTTTTCATTTTTGGCAGGTTGGGACATGTCCTCTGCTATTTTACATAGCCGCTTTGACAAAGCGGCTAAATTTATGCGAAAGGAGGACGTATCTATGTCAAATTGCAAAGTAATTGCCCTGACGAATCAGAAAGGCGGCGTTGGCAAGACTACTACGGCGGTGAATCTGGGCGTTAGTCTGGCGCAGCAAGGGAAAAAGGTGCTTCTGATTGACGCCGACGCACAGGCAAATCTTACAATGTCGCTTGGCTGCAACAGACCAGATGATTTATCCGAGACGCTATCAAGCATTATGCAGGATGTGGTAGACGATAATCCGCTTAACGTACAGAAAGCAATTCTGCACCATAAAGAGGGCGTAGACCTGCTTCCGTCCAACATTGAATTATCAGGTTTGGAAGTAAGGCTTATCAATGCTATCAGCCGGGAAAGCGTTCTGAAGACCTGTGTCAATGAAGTAAAGAAGCATTACGACATTGTATTGGTGGATTGTATGCCAAGTTTAGGAATGCTGACGATTAACGCTTTAGCTGCTGCTGACAGCGTGGTTATCCCGACACAGCCTCATTATCTTTCTGCAAAAGGTTTAGAGCTATTGCTTCGCTCTGTATCAAAGGTTAAGCGGCAGATAAATCCAAAGCTGCGGATAGACGGTATCTTAATGACAATGGTTATGCCGCGCACGAATATTTCAAAAGAGATTACTGCTACAGTAAAGAATGCTTATGGGCAGAGGATAAAAGTCTTTGATTCCCAAATACCACATTCTATCCGCGCTGTAGAGGCTACCGCAGAGGGTAAGAGCATATTTGCCTACGACAAAGGCGGTAAAGTAGCCGCAGCCTATGAGCAGTTCGCAAAGGAGGTGGCAGAGATTGGCGAGAAGCAGAGGAAGCAAAATCGAGCTGACTGCATACGATGACCTTTTTGAAACTGACGAAAGCCGTGCAGAAGCAAATCTGGGTAAGATAAGGGAGATTCCTTTATCTGAAATTGACGAGTTTCCAGACCATCCGTTTAAAGTGCTTATAGACGAGGATATGGAACAGCTTATAGACAGTATTAAGCGGATTGGTGTAATGACTCCGGCAACTGTTCGTCAGAAAGAGGATGGACGCTATGAGGTAATCAGCGGTCATAGAAGAAAAAAGGCAAGCGAGCTTGCAGGATTTAAAACACTGAAATGTGAAGTTAAGGAATTAAGCCGCGATGAAGCAATCATTGTCATGGTAGAGAGTAATCTTCAACGTTCTGTGATTCTTCCTAGCGAGAAAGCATTTGCTTATAAGATGCGGCTTGAAGCGATGAAACGGCAAGCAGGCAGACCATCGAAAGAAAATTCGTCCCCAATGGGGACACATTTACGGAGCGATGCGGAACTTGCCGAAAAAGTTGGGGAAAGCCGCAACCAAATTCAGAGATTTATCCGTTTAACCGAGCTTGTACCTGAAATTTTGCAAATGGTTGATGAACGTCAGATTGCTTTCCGTCCTGCGGTAGAGATTTCTTATCTTTCTGAGGGGCAGCAGTACACACTTTTAGAAGCCATGAGCTACAACGATGCTACTCCCTCTCTTGCACAGACTATCAAAATGAAGAAGTTTATGCAGGAGGGTAAGCTCACAGACGAGGTTATTCAGTCTATCATGCAGGAGGAAAAGCCTAACCAGAAAGAAAAACCTGCGTTCAAGGACGAGCGGATAACCAAACTCATACCGAAAACCATTCCCAAAGGGCAGGAAACGGATTTTGTAGTAAAGGCGTTGGAGTTCTATAACCGTCATTTGCAGAGAAATAAATCCTTTGAACGGTAAAATAAGCAATAGGGGAGTAAATACTATCAATACTATCCGAGAAAAGAATGATTAAGAGCTGTCCAGACGGACGGCTTTTTTCGGTCGGTAATACAGTTCCTTATCAACATAAAAAAACAGGAGGTTGCGATGAAGATTCGTAAAATATTTAAGAGGGTTGCGGCGGCTGCTATGGCGGCGGTCACAGCATTGTCTATAGTTCCTTCTTCAACCGTGTTAGCAGCGGGTGACATTGGGACGATTTCTTTTGCTAATGCCTATGATGGCGCAGGGAATGCCATGAGGTACAATTCCAGTGCAAATATCGGGGGTTATACCGCAGGCGGTACAGGGGAATATAAATATCGTATGTATGTGGACGGCGAGAATGCATTTTGTATTCAGCCGGGCGTACCGTTGAGGACGGGGAATACACTGGCAAAAGCATCATCTCATGCATGGAATAGTTTGTCTGCTAATCAAAGAAAGGCGGTAGGGCTTGACCGTCACCGGGGCAGTAAAATAAAAACTTGTCCCACCGGAAACACGGACATTTCCCCCTGTCTGCTTGCTCCCGTCTGTCTTATTATGGAATGTCACATCCTTTGGAAGCTTAATGGTAATGGAATTTCTGGAATCACCGTTCAGCTTCGTTGTCCCCGTCACCTGCTTCGAGCCATCATAGGCTGCTTTCAAAGCGGTCTTGCTCAAACTGATCTGTGGATCGGGCGGCGTAGGCAGGCTTTCCAGATAATTGATCCAACCAAGCACCCCGCACTCCCGCAAATCATCCATCGTGCATCCGGCAAACCCATCCATGCCGCAGTAAAAATAACTGGCCGCGATATGGGTGAACACATACTTTAAATCCTCTCCAAAGGACGGCATATAGCTTGCAGTCACATCCCCTGTGCCGCCATAGCCATAATAAAGCGCTTTCTGCAGGTTCGGATTCCCGTCTATGATCTGGGCGGCGTAGCTCCCTGTATCCGGGGAACCCTTTGCAGACTCCAGGCAATATGCGATCTTCCCATTTACCGTGAAATAACAGGTAGAGTAATTTCCCAGGTTGCCGGGATAATAAATCTTCCTTCCCTTTACCATTGTTGCGGAACCAGAAGCCCTTGCCGTCTGCCTTGCTTCTGCAAACAGAAGGATGCCTTCTTCCTCTGCAATCATTTCCGCATCCTGTCTTGTATCTTCTGCCTGTTCCATGCCCTCTATGATAGCTGGAAATTTTTCAGAAATGTTACCCTTTCACTAATAGCAGGCTGGAGAGGGAAAAATACAAGCAGATTTGAAAACTTTTTTATTTTTTTGTATATGAACTAATATTGAGTGAAAGAAATGTTTGTATATGATAGAATAAAAGCATTGGGCAAATCGGGATTTTTACGAAATAGTGAATCTTGATTACCGGATCAGATAACATTTGTGATGATATTTGTGAGAGAAAAAATTGGAGCTGTTTTCTATGTATAAATTTTCTACTAATAAAGAAATAAACTGCACAAAGATAAGAATACCGCAAAAAAACGGAAAATCTATATCTGCGCTTTTACTATCGCCTAAATCCCCAAAAAAGAATGCCCCAGGAATTCTATGGATTCATGGAGGCGGTTATCTAACTGGAATGAAAGAAATGGTTCATATGTCCAGAGCAGCCTGCATACACTTTTGTTGACGATGGAGAGCCTTTCTATTCTGAAACCTGTACATTCGTTGAGAACTTAAAAAAAGTAGGCGTAGAAGCTGATATAGATATCTATCCGCAGCACATAATGATCCCGTTCCTTCGGCTGTCTCCCTCTCATGCCCGGCCCTCCCCGCAACATATCCTGTAATCAGGGCAATTCTGG
>CATBDC010000022.1 GCA_949502235.1 uncultured Lachnospiraceae bacterium
GACCGAGTGGAAATATGTATACAGGCCAACAGACGATAAATGGTAAGGTATATTATTTTGGAAACGATGGAGTATTGAAAGAAAAAACAGTAGGCTGGCAAAAGGAAGGAGATGTATGGTACTACTATAATGAAGACGGAAGCATGCAGAAAGGCTGGAAATATATAGGTCAGTTTTATTACTACTTTGATGATGAGGGAAAGATGCTGACAGGCTGGCAGACCGTAGGGATATTTAAATATTATTTTGGACCAAGTGGAAACATGTATATAGGGTGGCAGACGATAGACGGTAAAAAGTATTACTTTGGACCGAGTGGAAATATGTATACAGGCCAACAGACGATAAATGGTAAGGTATATTACTTTGGAAACGATGGAGTATTGAAAGAAAAAACAGTAGGCTGGCAAAAGGAAGGGGATGTATGGTATTACTATAATGAAGACGGAAGCATGCAGAAGGGCTGGAAATATATAGGTCAGTTTTATTATTACTTTGATGATGAGGGAAAGATGCTGACAGGCTGGCAGACCGTAGGGATATTTAAATATTATTTTGGACCAAGTGGAAACATGTATATAGGGTGGCAGACGATAGACGGTAAAAAGTACTATTTCGGACCGAGTGGAAACATGTATACAGGCCAACAGATAATAGACGGCAAGATATGTAATTTTGGAAATGATGGCGTATTACAGGGAGAAAAGGCAGTAGGCTGGCAAAAGGAAGGAGATATATGGTATTACTATAATGAAGATGGAAGCATGCAGAAGGGCTGGAAATATATAGGCCGGTTTTATTACTACTTTGATGATGAGGGAAAGATGCTGACAGGCTGGCAGACCGTAGGGATATTTAAATATTATTTTGGACCAAGTGGAAACATGTATATAGGGTGGCAGACGATAGACGGTAAAAAGTACTATTTCGGACCGAGTGGAAACATGTATACAGGCCAACAGATAATAGATGGCAAGATATGTGATTTTGGAAACGATGGTGTATTTCAGGGAGAAAAGGCAGTAGGCTGGCAAAAGGAAGGGGATGTATGGTATTACTATAATGAAGATGGAAGCATGCAGAAGGGTTGGAAATATATAGGCCAGTTTTATTACTACTTTGATGATGAGGGAAAGATGCTGACAGGCTGGCAGACCGTAGGAAATTCCCAATATTATTTTGGACCGAGTGGAAACATGTATACGGGTTGGAAAGATATTGAGGGTGTGCCATATTATTTTCAGGATAATGGCGTTTTGACAGATTTGAAACCGCATGAAATAATGGGGACGACAATGACAACGGTTGATAAAATGGAAAAACTCTTTAACAGTTCTGGAAAATCCTATCCATCTAAGGAATTGACAAAAGGTGGTGCTCCTACACTAGAAGATTTTTGTAAAATATACATTGAAGAGGCAAAGGCAGAAAATGTTAAGGCAGAGGTGGCTTTTGCGCAGGCGATGTTAGAAACAGGATATCTTCAGTTTGGGGGAGATGTAGCAATATCACAATATAATTTTGCGGGATTAGGGGCTACGGGGAATGGAGTGCCTGGGAATTCATTTAAGAATGTCCGGATAGGTGTTCGTGCGCAGATTCAGCATTTGAAGGCTTATGCATCGAAAGAACCGTTAAATCAGGAATGTGTAGATGTACGATATCAATATGTGGCGACAAAAGGTTGCTCCCCATATGTCGAATGGTTAGGGCAAAAAGAGAATCCATTTGGTCTAGGTTGGGCAGCCTCTGTCGGATATGGGAATTCAATTTTAAAATTGATGAATCAATTATAGTGATAGAATCTGTGCGAAAGAAATAGGAGCGTTATATAAAAATCTTATTCCCTGAATATATTAGGGATTAAGATTTTTATTTGGAATTAGTGAAGATAAAATTTATATATTAATATATGGGTAGTAATCTTTAAAGAGTTGGGAAAACTATACGGAGAGATATTTTAATTGTTTTTATCGGATATCATAACAATATGTAATAAACATGAAATAAAGAATTAATATTATTGTAATAGTTGGACGAGTTTGTTATAATACCATTGGATTACATAAGAAAAATTTTGAGGAGTAAAGGATGGAGAAAAAAAAATTCGAACAATTTAAACGAGCAATACGTGTGAGTGCTGCTTTTGTAGTTGTTGCAATAGTATCGTTAATTTTTTTAAGTACGTGGATAAAGTATTATAATACAGGGATTGTATTTCCGTTTTATAATAAAGGACATTGGCTGCTTATGGCAATATATGTTATTATTTTTGTCCTGTTTTTATATATTTATGGCGGGCTTAAATTTGGATATTTAAAAGATTCAAGTATAATATTATCACAGGTATTATCATTAGTATGTACGAATGTGTTAATATATTTGGTGATTTCGTTGTTGTCGGCAAAAATAGTTGATCCTACCCCGCTCATCATTATGACAGGTGTGGATGGTATTATAGTTTTTATTTTGGCGAAAATTATTACACAGATATTTCAAAGACTATTTCCGCCAAGACGTTTATTATTGCTATATGATGAATATGATCCTATAAATATAAACCGCAAGTTAAAACAGAGAAATGACAGATATGTAATTGAATTAATGCAAAGTATTAAAGGATTAACAGGTAAGGAATTAGCAGAGTTAATCAAAGGTTATGATGCAGTATTGATTTTTGACTTACATTCTGAAGTTAGAAATAAAATTTTAAAGTACTGTTATGCGGAGTCAATACGTGTATATACAACGCCAAAAATTTCAGATATTATTATTAAAGGTTCAGAGAATATTCATCTGTTTGATTCTCCGTTATTATTAATGAGAAATAATGGCTTGACCTTTGAACAAAAAGTGATTAAGCGTATAATGGATATAGTTATCTCACTGCTTGTGTTAATTATTACTTCGCCAATTATGCTTATAGTTGCGATTGCAATTAAAGTATATGATGGGGGACCTGTTTTATTTCGTCAAGATCGCTGCACCGTGGACGGAAGAATCTTTAGTATTCATAAATTTAGAAGTATGATTGTTGATGCAGAAAAGGATGGAAAGGTTATTCCAACAACAGATGGGGATCCAAGAATTACACCTATTGGTAGTTTTATACGAAAAATTCGTTTGGATGAATTGCCTCAGATGATAGATATCCTTGCGGGAAATATGAGTGTGGTAGGACCTAGACCAGAAAGGGTAGAACATGTAGAGGCATATACAGAGGAAATCCCAGAATTCGAGTATCGGTTAAAGGTAAAGGGAGGATTAACAGGATTTGCGCAGATTTATGGAAAATATAATACAACAGCATATGATAAATTGAAGCTTGATTTAATGTATATTGAAAATTATTCTTTGCTAATGGATATACGGTTGATTTTTATGACTATAAAAATAATGTTTATGAAAGAAAGTACAGAGGGGTTTGATAATGATTTAAATAATAAAAAAATATAAGAAACATAGCTATTTTTTTGGCCTATGCTGTGAGACTGAAAGGAAAAGATTTAATGAGAAAATATTTTTCAAAATTATATTTATCTGGTAAGACTGCATTTGAAAAGGAAATCCATAAAGATTTAATAAATGAAAATAAAAAATTTATAATTACAGCAAATCCAGAGACTTTTATGATTGGACAAAGAGATTTAGAATTTGACAAAATTTTATCATCCACATATACCACAATTGTGCCAGATGGAATAGGAATTGTTAAAGCTGCTAAGTTATTAGGATATAATGTAAAAGAAAGAATCACAGGAGTTGAGTTGGCAGATTATTTGTTGAAATCTGCTAACTCTAACCGGAAAAGCGTATATTTATTTGGTGCGAAAGAACAGGTAGTTCAGTTATTGGTTGAAAAGATAAAAAGAGAATATCCAAGGATAGAAATTTTGGGGTATGCAAATGGATATGAAAATGAAAAAGATAAAATAATGGAACATATCATTGATAAAGATCCGGATATAGTTTTGGTTGCCCTTGGGATTCCGCAACAGGAAAAATTGATTTGGAGATACTATCTAAAAGCAAAAAAAGGCATTTTTATTGGTGTCGGAGGCAGCTTTGATGTTTTAAGCGGAACCAAAAAAAGAGCGCCTCAAATTTTTATAAAGTTGAATTTAGAATGGTTATATAGGATAATGAGGGAACCTAGTAGAATTAAGCGTTTTATTAAGAATAATGTTCTATTTCTTATGAGCATAATACAGGATTGGAGAAAAAAATGATCAAAGTACTAACAATTTTCGGGACAAGACCAGAAACAATAAAGATGGCTCCGCTGGTAAAAGAACTAAAAAAAAGAAAAGAGATCGAAACAATTGTATGTGTGACGGCACAACATAGACAGATGTTAGATCAAGTATTAGATGCATTCCATATTATTCCAGAATATGATTTAAATATAATGAAGCAAGGACAAACTTTATCTGATATTACAACGGAAGTATTGAAAGGTGTGGAAAAGATATTATTAAAAGAAAAGCCGAATATTGTCTTGGTACATGGAGATACAACGACAACTTTCGCTGGAGCATTGGCGGCATTTTATCAGCAGATTCCGGTCGGACATGTTGAAGCGGGATTAAGAACATATAATAAATATTCTCCATATCCAGAAGAAATTAATCGTCAATTTGTAAGCTTAATAGCAGATTTGAATTTTACTCCTACAAATAGTAGCAGGGAAAACTTGATTAAAGAAGGGAAAAAAGAAAATACAATAATTGTTACGGGTAACACGGCAATTGATGCATTGAAAACTACAGTTAGACAAGAGTATAATCATGAAATTATAGAATGGGCAAAGGATAGCAGGTTAGTTATGCTTACAGCGCATAGGAGAGAAAATTTGGGGAAACCAATGCGTCAAATGTTTACAGCGATTAAAAGAATAGTAGATAAATACTCGGATATAAAGGTAGTGTATCCAGTACATTTGAATCCTGTAGTGAGGGATATTGCAGAAGAAATATTTGGTAATTGTGAGAGGATCAGATTGATATCTCCTTTAGATGTGTTAGATTTTCATAATATACTTAATAAATCATATTTAATATTGACAGATAGTGGCGGTATTCAGGAGGAGGCTCCTTCATTAGGGAAACCAGTTGTTGTTTTGCGTAATACAACAGAAAGGCCGGAAGGCATAGAAGCAGGGACTTTGAAACTTGCAGGAATAGATGAGGATAGGATTTTTTCAATTGTGGATGAATTATTAAATGATGAAATGTTATATAACAAAATGAGTAAAGCATCTAATCCATATGGAGATGGAAAAGCAAGTGAAAGAATTGCGGACGAAATCATAAGGAGATTTAACGATGACGCAAGTAAGTTTAATTGTTCCAGTATATAATACAGAAAATTATTTAGGTGAATGCCTTGAGAGTTTGGTAAATCAGTCACTGGAGGGTATTGAAATTATTATTATTAATGACGGATCTACAGATGGAAGCAAAGCAATTATAGAGACTTACAAAAGTAAATATTTTGAGAAGGTTCAGGTAATAGAACAAGAAAATATGGGAATTGGTGCTTCTAGAAACAAAGGGATACGAATGGCAAGAGGAGAATATATTGCATTTGTGGACAGCGATGATATATTGCATAAAGATTTTTGTAAAATTATGTACGAATATATTCATTGCAGACAATTAGATGTTGTAGTTTGTGATTTTTATGAATTTATAGATAATAGTTTAGATAGACGGATAAAGAAGATAGCTCCTTTCAAAAATAGTACAGTTTATCAAAACCCCAGCTTACTATTTAATATTAATACAAGTCCATGGAATAAGATATATAATTTAAACTTTTTAAAAGAGAATAAGATTGATTTTCCGGAAAGATTAAAATATGAAGACGTTGTTTTTACTCAAAATGTCTTAGCCAAGGGGGCAAAAATGGGTCAAGTCAAGCAGGCTTTGATATACTATAGAACAAGAAATGGAAGTGAGTCTACAGTAGTAAAGAAAGATGTTTTTGACATATTGTTAGTGTTAGATATAGTTAATAGAAATTATAGAAATAGTAATCAGTATGAGATTGTACTAGATTACTTGGAATATTTTAATATTAATCGTATAACTGTTTATAATTTACAACAAGTGTATCAGAAAGATAAAAAGTATATTAATGACTTTATTGAAAGCGGATACAAATATTTGAATGAGAATTTTAGAAGTTGGAAGAATAATTCTTTGTTTGTTAAAAATAACACAAAGTTAGAAATGAGAGTAAAAAGGAATAAACGGTTAACTAAATTGTATGTAAAGATAATGAGAAAGCTGAAAAATAGGAGATAGATTGAAAATGAGAAAATGGATTGGGAAATATTGGTTGCTGTTATTAATAATATTACAGCCATTTTTAGATATAGTAGCATATTTCCAGTATGACAGTACAATAGGAACAATGTCCGGATATATTAGGTTGCTATTTATGATAATAATACCATTATATGCATTTCTAACGACAAAAAGGAAAAAAAAGCTTCTTATTTTAATGGGAATTATTGGATGCTATTGTGTTTTACATGTTGGTAATGGAATTTTGCATGGTGATAACGGGATATTTCAAGATATATCTTATTTATTGAAAGTAATTCAAATGCCAGTTTTAGGTATCTCGTTTTGTTATTTGTTTAAAAATGAAAAATATAAGAAGCAGATACTTGTAGGTTTTACTGTTAATTTTTTGATAATCTCTTTAGTTATGCTTATTGCAAGTATTAGTGGCACAGGGTTATACACATATGATGAATATAAAATAGGTTATAGGGGTTGGTTCGCAAATGCAAATGCCCAAAGTATAATAATTGTCACTTTAATTCCGTTTTTTATATATGAAGTAATACAAAGTAAGAGAAAGGTATTGATACTTTTAGCTTTAATCATTTCGCAAATTGTTTTACTTGCAAATGGAACTAAAGCGGCTTATTTGTCACTATTTATAATAATGATAGGTATAGCATTATATTTTATAATAATTTGTATAATGGAGAGGCAAAGAAATAAAAAGACTTTAGTATTATTTGTTGTAGTTCCTCTTGGTTTAAGTATTATATCTATGGTAGTGTATCCTATTACCCCTAGATATAAGATGGATACGTATGCTGAAGGTAAACGAACAGAGGAAAACGTTAAATTAAATGAGAAAAAAAGTAAGCTTGGTGATGGTAATATGAGTTTAGAGGAGATATTAGCTGATCCGGAGAAAAAGGCAGCGTTAATCGAGTGTTATAGAGATGAATTAGATAAAAATCTGGTAAAACAATTTGGAGTAGAGGTTGTCCTTGAAGCATATGGCTGGTGGCCGGATTCTTATATGTTAGCTGATGTACGTATGAAAAAAAGGATTAACGCAAGACTTGTATGGGATGAAAGCGATATAGTTACCAAAATAGTAGGAATTAATTTTGAAAAGTTGAGCAAAAACGATTTAGAAAATGACTATGCAGCTATATACTATTATTATGGATATTTAGGATTTTGCTTATATATATTGTTTCTCTTGTATTTTCTGCTGCTAGTCTTAAAAACAGCATTTAGACATTTTAAGAAGTCTTTTAGTTTATTTAATTACATTCTGATAATGACATATATTTTGCAGATTGGATTAGCTCAATTTTCAGGTGCAATTTTAAGGAGGCCAAATGCATCAATCTATATGTCGATAGTAATTGCACTTATTTATTATCAGTGTAAAAATGTTAATTTAAAAAAGGACGAGCAATTGAAATGAAAAAAGTGTATATTACAAGTCTCCATTTGAAGCATGGAGGTGTAGAAATGGCCATTAGTTTATTGGCAAATGCTCTGATAAAAAGAGGGTACAAAGTTACTATTTTATGCACATATAATTTTGGGACTCCGGCGTATAAACTTGATGAGAGAATAACTATAGAGTATTTGACAAATGTGTTGCCAAATCGGGAGTTACTATTAAAAAAGATGCATATGAGAAAATTTGGTTCCGTTCTCAAAGAATTAATGTATGCATTCTATGTTTTGTGTGTAAAAAAATATTCTATGATTAACGCATTGCGTAATATTAAAGAGGGCTGTGTTATTTCCACCAGAAATGAGCATTCAGTATTGCTTTCAAAGTATGGAAAGGCAAATGTTAAAAAGATAGCACAGCTTCATCATGATCATAGATATGACAAAAAGTTATTATATGATTTTAAGAAAAAATATACGAATATTGACTATTTCGTTCTACTTACCGAACAGCTGCGAGAAGAAGTATCAGAGGTTTTGAAAAAAAATAAGAAAACAAAGTGTATAACCATTCCCAATTTTTTGAATTTAGATTATCAACAGGAGATGCGTATAGAACGTAAAAATCAAGTGATAGCGGTTGGAAGGTTACACCCCGTGAAAAGATTTAATCTGCTGATTGATATGTGGAAAGATTCCGACTTACAAAAGAGAGCTAAATTATTGATTATAGGAGATGGTGAAGACTACGAAAAACTCCAAAAACAGATTGATTCATTGAGTCTGAATAATAGTGTAAAGCTTTTAGGAGAAAAAAATCATGATGAAGTGATGGATATTATGAAAAATTCAATGGTTTACGCAATGACTTCAGAGACAGAAGGGTTTCCGTTTGTACTAGTTGAGGCAATGTCAAATGCTCTTCCAATGGTAGCATATGATGTTCGGGTTGGACCTAGAGCAATTATAAAAGAAGGAGAGACAGGTTATTTAGTAGAAGATGGAAATCAAGCAGAATATAATAAAAAGCTAAAATTACTTTTAGATAATGATGAGATTCGTTCCATGATGTCAATAAAGTGTAAAAAAGAGTGTCTAAATTATTCAGAAGAGCTAGTAATGAAGAAATGGTTAGATATACTTTAAAAATTCTTAGCAAAAAGAATGGTATTTCTCTGTCATAAACAAAGGTGAAAGGGAAGAATATTTAATGAAGAAAATAAGTGTTATTATTCCAGTGTTTAATGTAGAAAAATATTTAGAGGAATGTTTAGAATCTGTTATCAATCAAACATGGCAGGAGATAGAAATATTAGCTGTGGATGATGGCTCTACAGATAATTCTTTAGAAATACTTGAAAGATACAAGGAGAAGTATCCAGATAAAATTAAAGTTTTCACAAAGAAAAATGGTGGGCAGGGCAGTGCTAGAAATGTAGCCTTGAAATATGTATCAGGTGAGTTTGTCGGATTTGTAGATGCGGATGACTGGATTGACCCCGATATGTATAAAGAGATGATTCAATTGGCAGAAAAGGAACAAACAGATGTTGTTATATGTGATATGGTTGATCATTATCCTGATAAAGATGTGTATCACAATTCATCACAGTTTAACAACAGATTTAAGGTGACGCCTTCAGCCTGTAATAAAATTTTTAGAAAGAATATAGTTGACGGGAAATTTTTCCCAGAAGGATTGTGGTATGAAGATTTTGAATTTACTACGAAAATACTCATGGAGACAAAACGTATTTCAGTAATTCATAAAGGATTCTATCATTGCCATTGCAGAGAAATCTCAACTATGAATAATAATAATTCTGTGAAAAATTTGGATATGCTACAGGTGTTCGAGCACTTATATTTATTTCTGCGCCAAAAAGAGTGGCTTGATAAGTATAATGAGACTATGGAGTATTTGGTGTTATATCATATTTTAATAACGTCAATTAATAGAGTGGCTAGACAAAAGAATCTTCAAAAAAATGATGTTATAAAAAGAATGAGGATATATGTGCTGAAAAAATACCCTAGATTTTGGAAAGATAAGGTGTTTAAAGAATTTTCAAACAAGCAACAAATTATTGCTTGTTTAAATGGATTCGGTTTGCAAAATGTCTCGCAACAGGTTTTTCGATGGAAGGATGTTTTAAAAAATAGGTGGAGATAAATCATATGAAAAATAAGATTATTGTTCCAACAGGGTATATGGGGTCGGGTTCATCAGCGATAACAGATTTGTTAGGTGAAATGGAAGGGATCGATGTAAGCAGAGGAACATTTGAATTTGTTTTTTTGCATTGTCCTAATGGATTATTTGACCTAGAAGATAAATTATTGATAGGAAATAATGCGGTTCGTAGTGATGAGGCCATACATTCTTTTTATCATACAATGAAGCAATTGTACGATAAAAAGTATTGGTGGGTAGGACATTATAAGGATAATGTTGGGGAAGATTTTTTAAAAATTACAGATGAATTTATAAAAAAAATAACTGATTTCGAAACTCCGTATTATTGGTATTATCAGGAAAACGTGACATATAAAATGCTGCCACGGCTTATTCTGAATAAAATATTAGCTAAGATTCCTGGAGGAAAAAAACATATAAAAAAAGCGTTAAGATATTCTCCAATGTTACTTTCATTTATAAATCCGGATGAATTTTATAAATGCAGTAAGGAGTATTTATATAAGGTTTTAGAAAGAATGGGAAAGGATAAAAAGCATATTGTTCTAGATCAGCTATTATTACCCTTTAATCTATTCCGAATCGAAAACTATTTTGAAGATGATCTCGAAGTTTTTGTGGTAGAAAGAGATCCAAGAGATGTATTTATATCGAATAAATATTATTGGAGTAAAAATAATGAATTGGTACCATATCCGACAGATGTAAAAAAATATTGTGAATACTATCGTAAATTACGTGATATGGAAACGAAAGTTGAGAATCCGCATGTTCATCGAATTAAGTTTGAGGATATGGTGTATAAATATGATGAGACAGTTGCGAAAATTTTAGAAATATTATCGTTAGACGAAGCTATGCATAAGGGCAAAAAAACTTTGTTTGTACCAGAGATATCAATAAAAAATACTCAGCTCTTTAATATGAATAGTCGATATAAAGACGAAAGTTCATATATTGAAGCGTGTTTAAGGGAGTATTTATATGAATTTCCCTACTTATTAGACGAGAAAGATAGACAAGTGTTTTAGAGAGAAAGGGTTATTAATGTGAAATCATCACTTGCGAAAAATGCTGTATATAAAGTAATACTAAATATGTTTAATTTGCTTGTTCCCCTTTTTGTTGGCCCATATATTGCAGGTCTACTTTCACCTGAATTGTATGGTATTTATAATCGAGTCTATGCAGAGTTTCAGGTATTTTTTATTTTAGGCGCTTTTGGAATCTATAATTATGGGGTCCGCGAAATTAGTAAGGTTCAAGATGATAAGGAAAAATTTGAAAATATTTTCACAAGTTTATTTGTGATAGGTATATTGTCGAATTTGTTTGTTACAATTTTTTATATTATCTATTTCCTGGTGAGAAGTAATGGAATAGATAAATATATATATATGATTATGATTATACAAATGATTTCTAATGTTTTTTACATAGAATTTGTAAATGAAGCAGTAGAAAATTATGGGTTTATAGCAAAAAAAACAATTATAATCCGTGGTATATATCTAGTTTCAATTTTTTTGTTTGTAAAATCATCTACAGATGTGATCATATATTCTTTTATTGTATGTATGACGGTTTTTTTTAACAACTTTGCAAGTTTTTTATATTTGAAACAAAAGTATAAGTTTAATTTTTCAAATTTGAAACTGAAGAAGTTTTTATTTCCGTTGTTTGTTAATCTGATTTTTGTAAATGCAGAATTATTATATGGACAACTTGATAAGGTAATGTTGAGCCCATTTGTAAATGATATAGCTGTTACGGAGTATACTTTACCAACAACTTTAATAGGAATGATTTCTACAATTCCTCTTTCGTTGATTACTGTTGCAATTCCGCGATTATCAAGGTATATTGGAGAAAATAATAAGCAAAAATATCAGGATACACTTCAAGAAACAACAAGAGTTTATATGGCAATTTTGATACCGATGGCGTTTGGTGTGTTTGTTCTTGCAAAAGAAATTATGTGGCTGTATTCAAAAGACGTATACACATATGTTTATCCAGTATTAGCCTGCGCTGCAATAACAAGAATAATATATGGTTTTGAATCGATAATAAAATATTTGGTTATGTATGTAAATGGTATGGAACGTCAATTGACAATTATGTTATTGAGCTGTGGAGGTCTTAATTTTATTTTGAATTTATTTTTTGTATTTATAAAGAGATTTAGTGCATTTACAGCACTTAGTACAACGATGTTTTGTGTTTGTGTTTTTGTTCTGATTGCAGTGAAGTATTCGGAAAAGAAGCTCGGCATAAAGTGTAAATTTTTTTCAAAGCAAATATGCGGGTATTTTTTAGCTGCTTTTTCTTTTATCCCCGTTTCCTTTTTTGTGAAGTTACAGAGTAGGGGGTATATTTGGAATATAGTGTTAGAGATGATAATTTGTATCAGCATTTATAGTATATATTTAATTTATACTAAAGATCCACTCGTTAAGTATATAATAAAAAAGTTTAAGAAATAGAATCGATTTTTGAGACAAAGGAGATAAGGTGGAAAAAAAGTGTTCTAGAAATGTTTCATTAGATATTATCAGAGTCATCGCTTTATTTTGTGTGATTTCTGTACAGTTCTTTAAAAATAACGAATTTTATTCTACAATAATAATGGGCAAAAGAATGTATATTATGACTTTGATGAGGACTTTTTTCATGATATGTGTTCCTTTATTTATTGTTTTGACAGGCTATTTGATGAATAAGAAACGGATTTGCAAAAAATATTATCTTGGAATTGTAAAAGTTATCGTAATTTACATTTTTGTTAGTATAGTATGCATTATTTATAAAATTTTATCAGGAGGCAACTTCTCATTTACAGTAGCAATTGGTGAAATTTTAAATTTTACAGCAGTGGACTATGCATGGTATGTTGAAATGTATATAGGATTATTTCTAATGATTCCCTTTTTAAATGTTTTATGGAACAATTTGGAAACAAAAGGACAAAAAAGGCTGTTAATAATTACTTTTTTATTGCTGACAGCGATTCCGAACATAATAAATATATATGAGTTCGGTGTTGTGGGATGGTGGAAGACCCCAATTATATCAAATGATTATAGTAAACTTGTTCCAGAATGGTGGAAAAATATATATCCCATAACTTATTTTTTTATCGGATGCTATATCAATGAATTTCGTTGTTGCATTAAAAAGAGTCTATTATTAGTTTTACTTATGGGTTCAATTATTATTTTTGGAACATTCAATTATTATCGCAGTTATGGCGGGATTTTTCTGTGGGGAGACTGGCAAACATGGGGAGCATTACCTAATGTGGTAATGACAATGCTTGTATTTCTATTATTATTACATATAGATTTCTCATGGATCTCTGAAAAGGGGAAAAGAGTTCTCGGGAAAATATCAGGAATATGTTTTGGGGCCTATTTATCATCTTGGATTTTTGATGCAACTTTTTATCCTATTCTGAATACAACAGTAGAATATATGCAAGATAGAATGGTATATTATTTTATTATAGTACCAGCCGTTTTTTTATGTTCACTGCTGTTATCATATATTTTAGATTGTATATATTCAGGAGGTGTTAAGCTTTTACATGTAGGATTCCACTTGTTCAATTTAAAAATATAGTGTATTATTTTTGTATAATAAAACTAAAGAGGTGCGATATGGCGAAACGGAGAAGACATAGAGGTAGAAGATATAGAAGAAAAAAAGGAAATTGGTTTTCAAGACTGAGCTTGGGCCAAAAGTTTGTAGTATGTTTTGGGGGAGTCTTGATATGTTTTATAGTAACAGGAGTTTTGTTTGTTGCTGCAAAACTAGGAAAGATTGAAACAGAGGATATTCCGAAGGAAGATATTATTATTAATGAAGAGGTAGAGGAAAAACTGGCAGATTTAGGAGAAGGCTATTTGAATGTTGCTTTATTTGGAGTAGACTCTAGAGAAGGAGATTTGGGAGAAGGTACACGTACAGACTGTATTATTATTGCAAGTTTGAATAAGGAAACAAAGGAAGTCCGAATGGCGTCAGTATATCGGGATACTATATTGGATTTGTCAGAGGGAACGTTGCAAAAGTGTAATGCTGCATACAGCTTTGGAGGACCCAAAATGGCAATTAACATGTTGAATATGAATCTTGATTTGGATATAAAAGATTATGTTACTGTCGATTTTGCAGCAATAGCAGAAGTTATTGATTTGCTTGGGGGAGTTGATATTGAGATTCTTATGGAAGAGGTTGAACCAATGAACGAATATATTGGTGAAACGGCAGATGTAGCCGGAAAATCTTCATCCTTAATTGAAGCACCAGGATTACAACACTTAGATGGAGTGCAGGCGACAACATATGCCAGGATTCGTTCGACTGCGGGAGGAGATTTTACTCGTACAGAAAGGCAGCGGTTAGTAATTCAAAAAATAGTAGAAAAAGTGCAGCAGACAGATTTAATGACAATTAATCAGATTATAGATACAGTATTTCCCAAAATATCTACGAGTTTTAGTGTTGCGGATATTCTATATTATGCACAGTATTTTGCTGAATATAAACTGGGTGAAAATACGGGGTTTCCGATTGACAAAACGACAGACACGATATCTGGATTGGGAAGTATTGTAATCCCTGTAGATTTATCTGATAATGTAAGACAGTTGCATGAATTCCTGTTCGGAGTTACTAGTTATACTCCATCTTCTACTGTAAACATTGTCAGCGGAAATATTATTGCAAGAATCGGTCAGAGAGACATAATGAGTGATGATGAGTTAAATACACAAATATACGAAGTGGATCCAATAGAGGGACCAGACTATAATGGAATAGATAATATAGATAATATTGGAGATAATTTATGGAACGAAGATGGAACCGGAGGGGATGGAACTGATGGTGGTATAGGAAATGGAACTGGAGAAGATGGAACTGGAAACGATAGTGGGATAGGAGATGGAACTGGAGATAACACTGGAATGACTGGAACGACATCTCAATGAGAGAAGATATAATGAAAAGCTAGAATAATATTATTATGCCGGTTGATAATTGATTTTTTGTAACTGTATAATTATCAACCGGTTCAATCATATCAAATTTTTATGGAGTGTAGCGAAGATATTCGTGCTTAAGGAAAGGATTATGATATCTATTTTATAAATATTATACTAAAATGATTATGGATGAAAGAGAACAATTGTATCGTAAAAAATTACAGAAAAAGAGATCTAGAGATCGAATCAAAAGAAAGCGCAGACGCATACAACATTTCATTTGTGGGTGTGTAATATTATCTGTAACTATTGTTTTTGTGGCAGTTTTATTGAAAAGTTTTAATTTTGACAATGAAGATATAAAGGAGGATCAAGCTGATAAAGAAGAAACTTTATCTGTAACAAAGGAAGACGAAAAGAGTAGCGCAGTTATCACTTTGGAAGAAAATATAACGAATACATTGCTTTTGGGAGAGGCTTTTGTAGAGCCAGGATATAAGGCGGCAGATAAAGATGGAACAGACTTGACAGGGCAGGTAGAAGTAGATACAACTGGTGTTAACCATGCAGGAATACAGCAGATTGTTTATACTGTAAAAGATAGTAAAGGAAGGGAGACAAAAACAGTAAGAGAAATTGAAATTTTGCCTAATACGCAGTATGATACGACTGGTCTGCCTATTTGTATGTTTCATTACATATATGATAAAAACAATCCTCCTGAAGATTTGAATTCAAACTTTATATCTACGGATGTTTTAGAAGAAGAGTTGAAATATTTAAAGGAGAACAATTATTATTTTCCAACATGGCAGGAAGTACGCGACTATATAGACGGGAGGATGTTGTTGCCATCAAATAGCATTGTATTGTGTTTTGACGATAATCCATTACTAATAGAACTAGGTTTTCCTATTTTTAAGAAATATGAGGTGCCAGTTACGTGTTTTGTTATTACTGGTTATTGGGAGAGTAAAGAAGCACTTATGCAGTATAAAAGTGAATATGTAAACTTTGAGACCCATTCTCATTATATGCATGAGGCGGGTGGTACAGTAGGACATGGGGGAATTTATACAGCTATGTCAAACGAAGAGATTATAAGTGATTTACGACAATCGATAGAAATGTGCGGAAATGGAAATGCATTTGCCTACCCTTTTGGTGATTATACGGAGGATAGAATTAGTGCACTGCAGGAGGTTGGGCTTTTATGTGCGGTAACAACGGAATATGGAAAAAGCTATCCGGGATATAATCCTTATACATTACCGCGAATCCGTATGTCAGATGGACAGACTTTAGAGGAATTTATAGCTAAAATACAGTGATACATGTAAGTGCTTCAAAAGATGGCGTCTGGTGAATCTAGCAAGGAGCTGCTATACGGACACTATCATTAATTGAAGCACTTTTTATGCTTATGTTTTAACAGGCGGGCGGAAAAGTGCTTATGAGACTAAAATCTATTATAAAGGTTTACAAGATGTTAAGAATTTGTTACAATTAATTCTATTAATGTAATATTTACATTTATGGAGGTATTATATGTGTGGAATTGTTGGTTACATTGGAAATAAGCAGGCAGCGCCAATCCTGTTAGACGGTTTATCCAAACTGGAATACAGAGGATATGACTCTGCCGGAATTGCTGTATATAATGGTGAAAAGATTGACATGGTAAAATCAAAAGGCCGTCTGAAGGTTTTGGACGAGCTGACACACGGCGGAGAAACCTTGCCGGGTACTGTAGGCATCGGACATACAAGATGGGCAACCCACGGTTCGCCGTCAGACAAGAATGCACATCCTCATTTTAACAAGGACAACAGCATTGTTGTAGTGCACAACGGTATTATTGAAAACTATTTAAAACTAAAAAAGAAATTAGAGAAAAAGGGCTATAAGTTTGTATCAGAGACAGACACAGAGGTTGTAGCGCATTTGTTAGATTACTATTATAATGGAAATCCATTACAGGCAGTGACCAAAATTATGCACCGTATGGAGGGTTCTTATGCGCTGGGAATTATTTTTCAGGATCATCCGGACGAGCTTTATGCGGTCAGGAAAGACAGCCCTCTTATTGTAGGACACACAGATGGCGGCAATATTATAGCCTCCGATGTGCCGGCAGTGTTGAAATATACCCGTAATGTTTTTTTTATCGAGAATGAAGAAATTGTCCGTATGACAAGGGACACCATGGAGTTCTTTACAGTAGATGAGGAACCTATCGAAAAGGAGTCTGTTAAGATTGACTGGGATATTAATGCCGCAGAAAAGGGCGGTTATGAGCACTTTATGCTCAAGGAAATGTATGAGCAGCCCAAAGCTATTACAGACACGTTTTCCCCCAGGTTAAAGGACGGAAATATTGTGATAGAAGAGCTGAATATGTCAGACGAGGATATAAAAGCCATTAAAAAGATTATGATTGTTGCCTGCGGGTCAGCTTACCATACCGGTATTACCAGCAAATATGTATTTGAAGATATGGCAAGGCTTCCGGTAGAGGTAGACCTTGCTTCAGAGTTCAGGTACCGCAGGCCTATTTTAGAGGAAGGGACGCTGGTTATTGTTATTAGTCAGTCAGGTGAGACGGCAGATACTCTGGCAGCACTTAGAGAATCACAGGAATTAGGAGCTAAGGTTTTGGGTATTGTAAATGTAGTGGGAAGCTCCATTGCCAGAGAGGCTGATAATGTCATGTATACCTGGGCAGGGCCGGAGATTGCCGTTGCTACTACGAAGGCTTATTCTGCACAGTTAATTGCATTATATCTTCTGGCAATGAAGTTTGCATATGTGCGGGGGATGGTAGATGCTTCAGAGATGGAGGAGCTGATCAGAGACATGAAAGCTCTTCCGGCCCAGGTTGAAATGCTGCTGAATAATAAGGGTAAGATACAGAGGTTTGCTAACCGTTATCTTGCAGCAAAGGATGTATTTTTCATCGGCCGGGGAATTGATTATGCAATTTCGCTGGAAGGCTCTCTTAAGCTGAAGGAGATATCTTACATTCATTCAGAGGCATATGCGGCGGGAGAACTGAAGCATGGAACTATATCGCTGATTGAGGAAGGAACCCTTGTTGCGGCAGTTCTGACTCAGAGAGACCTGTATAAAAAAATGATTAGTAATATGGTAGAGGTAGGTACAAGAGGGGCATTTGTGCTGGCTGTTACAAATGAAGGAAATGTAGAGGTGGAACGGGCGGCAGATTATGTGATTTACATTCCGGAAACAAACAAGTATTTCACAAATTCTCTGGCTATTATACCACTTCAGCTGTTTGGATATTATATTGCGATTGGACGAGGCTGTGACGTTGACAAGCCGAGAAATCTTGCAAAATCTGTTACGGTGGAATAGTTTATGTGCAGATATCAGGAGAAAGAAGTATGTATGATTATTTGATTGTAGGGGCAGGGCTGTTTGGCTCGATTGTTGCATGTGAGGCACGGAAACAGGGAAAGCATTGTCTTGTTGTGGAAAAAAGGAATCATATTGGCGGAAATGTTTATACAGAGGAAATAGAAGGAATTCAGGTACACCGATATGGAGCCCATATCTTTCACACCAGTAATAAAACAGTGTGGGATTATATCAGTCAGTTTGCAGAATTTAACAGATATACCAACAGTCCGGTTGCATATTATAAGGGCAGGATATATAATCTTCCCTTTAATATGAATACATTTAACCGGATGTGGGGAGCTGTTACACCTGAGGATGCAAAAAAAATCATAGAAAAGCAGCGCAGGGAATGTGCAGTTGACGTGCCCCGTAATCTGGAGGAGCAGGCTCTTAACCTTGTAGGCAGGGATATATATGAAAAACTTGTAAAGGGTTACACGGAAAAGCAGTGGGGATGTAAGGCTGTGGAGCTGCCGCCGGAGATTATCAGGCGTCTTCCAGTTCGGTTTACATATGATAATAATTATTTTAATGATTCTTATCAGGGAATTCCCATTGGAGGATATACGCAGATCATAGAGAAGATGCTGGAAGGAACAGAAGTTCGGTTAAATACTGATTATCTGGAACAAAGAGAGACACTTCGGAAACTGGCAGGTACAGTTATATTCACCGGTCCTGTAGATGAATATTTTGAATACTGCCATGGGGAATTAGAGTATCGTTCTGTACGCTTTGAGACAGAGGTTTTGGATATGCAGAATTACCAGGGAAATGCAGTCGTGAACTATACAGAGTATGAAATTCCATACACGCGCATTATAGAGCATAAGCATTTTGAATATGGGAATCAGCCGAAGACAGTGATTTCCAGGGAATATCCGGTTACCTGGGAGCGTGGTTATGAGCCATATTACCCGGTAAATAATGAGAAAAATAATAAGCTTTATCAAAAATATGCACAGAGGGCAGAAAAGGAAAAGGGAGTACTATTTGAAGGCAGGCTTGGAAAATATCGTTATTATGATATGCATCATATCGTTGCAGAAGCATTAAAGTGTTCGAAAAAGATGAAGTGAGGCTGATTATGGCGAAAAAAAAGCAAAAGCAGTTGAAAGCAGCACAGGCGGCGAAGGCCAGAAAAATTAAAAGGCGCAGAAGAAAGAAAAGAGTGGCAGTTTTAGTGCTGGAGGTACTTATCCTTACTATACTCGCAGGAACAGCATATGTTATGGCCAAATACGACAAATTTCAAAGGGTAGCTATTGATAAGGATGATCTTGAATTTAATGATGGAATTGCGCAGGAGGGCTATACAACAGTTGCATTATTTGGCGGTGATTCCAGAGACGGGCAGCTAGATGCTGGTACACATGCAGATACGATTATTATTGTGGCAATTGATAATGAATCCAAAGAGATACGGATGGCGTCAGTTTATAGAGATACTTATTTACAGCAGGCAGACGGGACATACGATAAAGCCAACAGTGCATACTTTAACGGTGGTCCTAAGGAAGCGATTAACTTGCTGAACAAAAATCTGGATTTGGACATCGAGGATTATGTGACAGTCGATTTCAAGGCGTTATCGGACACCATTGATCTGCTGGGAGGACTGGAGATAGAGGTGTCTGATGAAGAAGCGGCTATGCTGAATGAATATGTGGCCGAAACAGCAGCTGTAGCAGGGAAGGAAGCTCATTATTTAGAGGGAGCAGGAACATACAATATGGACGGCCCTCAGGCAGTTACCTATGCGCGTCTTCGAAAACTGGAGGGGGGAGACTATAAGCGGACGGAGAGACAGCGCCTTGTGATTCAGAAAATGTTTGAGAAGGGAGTAAAAACAGATCTTTCAACCATTAATAAGATTATAGACCAAGTCTTTCCGCAGGTTTCTACAAGCTTTACATTACCAGAGATTATAGGACTTGCGTCAGGGCTGACAAAGTATAATCTGGGAGAAAATACAGGATTTCCTATTGAAAAAACAGATGATACACGTGCAGATGTCGGGAGCGTTGTAATTCCTGTCGGGCTAAGGGAAAATGTGCAGGAGCTTCATGAGTTTTTATATCCCAAGGAAACAGGGTATGTGGTATCAGATACTGTTGGGCATATAGCTGATGAAATTTCGTATTTTACCGGAGTCATAAGATATGATGACGGAACCGGCAGTGACAATACGGACTATAACAGCTATTCTGGCGGAGACAGCTACAGCAATGATGACTACAGTGGTTATGACTACAGCGATGATTATAGCAGTTATGACTACAGCGGATATGATTATAGCGATGATTACAGTAATGATGATTACAGCGGATATGATTATAGTGATGATTATAATAACTATGACTATGGATATGATAATAATAACGGATACCAGTAGAAAATCTGTCGGGTATATGGTAAAATAGGCTGGTATAAGATAATTCCAAAGAGGAAAGAGGATATAAGACATGAAAGCAGTGAAAAAGATTAATGCCGTTTTACTGGCATTAGTATTTTATGTACTATGCGTTCCGATGACAGCTTATGCGGCGGACGGCAGTATCACCTTTACAGACCCGGAAACAGAAGTAGGGGAGATGGTAGACGTAAAGTGTGTTGTACGCTCAGATACAGGTGAGCTTGGAGATGTTGAGATAAGCCTAAGCTATGACAGTTCATCTCTTAGATTTGAGTCAGGCGAAGGAGTCAGTGAGAACGGAAGCGGCTCACTTATATATTCAGGGACAGGAGGAGCTTCAGAAGTATCCTTCACAATGCAGTTTCAGGCTTTGGCGGAAGGAAGTACAAAGGTGTCTTTGACGGATGTGTCAGTTACGTCAGGCTATGGAGCAACCCTGTCATTTGAAGAAGGTGATTCTACAGTATCAATCGGGCCGGGAGATCCGTCCAAGATTAAAACAGGTACTGCGGCGCCGGCGGCATCAGCAGGAGACATGCAGGTGGAAGTGAATGGTATGTCCTATACGCTGACTGATAATTTTGCAGACACAGATATTCCGTCAGGATATACAAGAACCTCTGTTACACTGGACGGTCAGGAGAGGCAGCTGGTAACTAATGAATCCGGGACAATTTATCTTGGCTATTTGCTGGATGCGCAGAATTCCGGGGAATTTTACATCTATAATAATGAGAATGCAACCTTTTCTCCGTATGAAGAGATTGCAATCTCAGATACTACATCCATTGTTGTATTAAGTGATACCTCCAAGGTAAAGCTTCCGGACAGCTATCAGGAAGCAAAGCTGACACTCAATGATAAGGAGTTTCCTGTGTGGCAGGATAATGAGCATGACGGGTATTATATTCTGTATGCTATGAATACCAGCGGAAAGACAGGATACTATCAGTATGATGTGGGAGAAGGGACTTATCAGCGGGTTGAGATTTCAGCAAAAGAGGAAAAAAAGGAGGAGGATGGTTCCTTAACAGGAAAAATCCGCGGCCTTTTAGACAAGCATCTTCAGTTGATGGTCGTTATTATGGGCTTAGGCAGCCTTGCTGTCTTTGTTCTTATTATTGTTCTTGCGGTGAAGCTGCGCAACCGGAATCTGGAGCTTGATGATCTTTATGATGAGTATGGTATTGATATGGATGATGAAGAGCCGGAAGGATCTGCGGCAAAGGATAAAAAAAGCAAATCAGCCGGGACAGCTAAGGCGGGACGCCATAAGTATCAGGATAATTTTTTTGAAGATGAGGAAGAGTTTGACGAAGACGATTTTGACGAGGACGGCTTTGATGAGGAAGATTTTGACGAAGACGATTTTGACGAAGACGGCTTTGATGAGGAAGATTTTGACGAGGACGACTTCGATGAGGATGACTTTGATGAGGATGACTTCGAGGAAGAGAAGCTTCAAAAGAAGCCATCTGTGAGAAAGCGGCCCGGCAAATCAGCTTCTGGTGGGAATGATTTTGGTGCAGATACCTCAGGCGGGTACGAGGATGATATCTTCTCGGACAAGAATATAAAGAAATATGATACAAAGGCAGTCCGCCGGAGCATGCGCATCAGCGAGCTGGACGATACGGACGGGCTGGGAGAGCTGATGGAGGATCTGGCGATGGAAAGACCGGGGCATCAGGAGAAGGATGATGCGTTTAAGGTGGATATTGTTGATTTGGATTAATGACACGAGTCCGAAAAACTATATTTATAGCTTTTCGGACTTATTTCAAAATTATCGGGGGCAGCCCCTGGCAGGGAGAATCATAATATGAAGTGGAATAAATTTCGATTAAAGACAACAACCGTGGCCACGGACATTGTAAGCAGCATGCTTTATGACCTTGGCGTAGAGGGCGTGGAGATTGAGGACAGGGTGCCTCTTACAAAGGAGGACAAGGCGCAGATGTTTGTGGACATCCTGCCGGATATTCCGGAGGATGATGGATGTGCGTATCTGTCCTTTTACCTTGAGGAGGGGGAGGATTCAGAAGCCTTACTTATAAAAGCAGAGAAAGAGCTTGAGGAAATGCGGGCATATCTGGATGTGGGCGAGTGCACCATTGAAAGATCCCAGACTGAGGATGTGGACTGGGTGAATAACTGGAAGAAGTATTTCCATCAGTTTTATATTGATGATATTCTTGTGATTCCGTCCTGGGAAAAGGTGAAGGCAGAGGACGAGGGAAAGCTTATCATCCACATAGACCCGGGTACGGCCTTTGGGACAGGGATGCACGAGACGACCCAGCTTTGTATCCGGGCTCTTAAGAAGTATGTGAAAAAGGGGGCCCGTGTGCTTGATGTAGGCTGCGGAAGCGGCATCCTGGGGATGCTTGCCCTTAAGTTCGGGGCCGGGTATTCGGTGGGGACAGACCTTGACCCTTGTGCCATCGCTGCAGCTCACGAGAACATGGAGGAGAATGGAATCCCGGAGGACAGCTATGAGGTGATGATTGGCAATATTATTGATGATAAGTCCGTCCAGGACAGGGTGGGCTATGAGAAATATGATATTGTGGCGGCAAATATTCTTGCGGATGTGCTTGTACCCCTGACGCCGGTTATCATGCATCAGCTAAAGCCGGGCGGAGTGTATATAACAAGCGGAATTATAGATGATAAGGAGGAGACCGTTGTAGAGGCCGTAAAAGCGGCGGGGCTTGAGATATTGGAGGTGAACCATCAGGGAGAATGGGTTTCTGTTACAGCGGCAAAGAGGGATGCATAGTTTTTTTGTGACTTCTTCCCAGGTGGAAGGAGATCGGATTTATATTGAGGGGACGGATGTGAATCACATGAAAAATGTTCTCCGGATGCATCCGGGAGAGCGTCTGATGGTAAGCGATGGAAACAACTGCCGTTATCTGTGTGAGATATGTGCCTATGAGACAGGTGCCAGGGCTGTGCTATCCATTCTTTCTGCAAAGGAGGATGACAGGGAGCTTCCTTCCCGGATTTATCTGTTTCAGGGGCTTCCGAAGCAGGATAAGATGGAGCTTATTGTTCAGAAATGTGTAGAGCTGGGGGTCTATGAGATTATTCCCACAGCCATGAAGCGCTGTGTTGTAAAGCTTGACGAGAAAAAGGCACCAGCGAAGTGTAAGCGATGGCAGCAGATTGCAGAAAGCGCCGCAAAGCAGGCGGGAAGAGGGATAATTCCAAAGGTTACGGAGATCCTTTCCTATGAGGAGGCTCTTAAAAAAGCGGGAGAGCTTGATGTAGTATTGTTTCCCTATGAGCTTGCAGAGGGGATGGAAGAGACGAAAAAGGTCATTCAGGGGATAAAGCCCGGGCAGACGGTCGGGATTTTTATCGGCCCGGAGGGCGGCTTTGAAAAGGAGGAGGCCCTGCTTGCAAGAGAGGCAGGGGCCAGGGAAATTACTCTTGGGAAACGGATTCTCAGGACAGAGACAGCGGGGCTTTCAATTGTTTCTGTTCTTATGTTCCATTTAGAAGGGCAGTAACATACTCTGATAATAAGAAAACGAAACAGGAAGTGAGTATATGAAGGAAGTATATCTGGATAATTCTGCCACCACCAGGGCTTACGGCTGTGTCGGTGAGCTTGTAAAAAAGGTCATGTGCGAGGATTACGGAAATCCGTCCTCCATGCACCGGAAGGGCGTAGAGGCAGAGAAGTATATAAAAGAAGCAAAAGAAACTCTGGCCAGGCTTTGGAAAGTAAAGGAAAAGGAGATTTTCTTTACATCCGGCGGAACAGAAAGTGATAATCTTGCCCTGATCGGGGCCGCGAGAGCAAATAACCGCTCCGGAAAGCATCTGATCACATCTGCCATTGAGCACCCGGCTATTATCAACACGATGCGCTATCTGGAGGAGGAAGGATACCGTGTTACATTCCTTCCCGTGGACCGTTACGGAAGGATCCGTCTGGAGGCGCTTAAGGAGGCGCTCTGTGAGGATACGATTTTAGTATCTGTCATGTATGTAAATAACGAGGTGGGTTCTGTCCAGCCGATTCAGGAGGCAGCCGGAATCGTAAAGGCTTATAATAAAAATATTCTTTTCCATGTGGATGCCGTCCAGGGCTTTGGGAAATATCGGATTTATCCTAAAAAGCTCAAGGTTGATATGTGCTCCATCAGCGGACATAAAATCCACGGGCCTAAAGGAATCGGCGCTTTGTACATTGATGAAAGGGTGAAAATAAAACCTATCGTTTTCGGCGGAGAACAGCAGAAAAATATACGCTCCGGGACAGAAAATGTGGCGGGGATCGCAGGGCTTTCTCTTGCGGCGCGGACTATTTATGAAAATCTTGATGAAAAGGTAGAAAAAATGCGGGGGCTTAAGCAGCATTTTATCGAGGGAGTTACAAAGATTAAAAATACCACTGTCCACGGGCTTTATGATGAAACCTCTGCTCCCCACATTATCAGCGTGGGGTTTGCGGGAATCCGAAGTGAGGTGCTTCTTCACGCCCTGGAGGAGAAAGGAATCTATGTATCATCAGGCTCTGCCTGCTCTTCAAACCATCCCCAGGTGAGCGGAGTACTCCGGGGAATCGGCGCAGGACAGGAATTCCTGGATGCAACGTTAAGGTTCAGTATGTCAGAATTTACAACGCTGGAGGAGATTGACTATACCCTTGATACTTTATATAATATAGTACCAATGCTTCGCAAATATACCAGACGTTGATGTAAAGAAAGAAGAGGAGAAAATAATATGCGTTTTTCTACGTTTTTATTAAAATACGGGGAAATAGGAATCAAGGGAAAGAACCGGTATTTGTTTGAGGATGCTCTCGTCCGTCAGGTGAGGAGGGCTCTTTCGGATGTGGACGGGGAATTTAAGGTGTACAAATCCCAGGCAAGAATTTATGTGGACTGCGTAGGTGAGTATGACTTTGAGGATGCAGCAGCGCATCTTAAGAGGGTGTTCGGCCTGGTGGGCATCTGCCCTGTGGTAAGGCTTACAGATACAGGCTTTGAGGGGCTAAAAAAGGATGTGGTGGCCTATATGGATGAGACATATCCCGATAAAAACCTGACCTTCAAGGTGGAGACAAGGAGGGCGAAAAAGTCTTATCCCAAAAATTCCATGGAAATAAGCCGGGATCTGGGTGAAGCGGTTCTTTACGCGTTTCCGGAGATCCGGGTAGACGTGCACCATCCGGATGTGATGCTGAATGTGGAGGTGCGGACAGATGGAATCTACGTTTATTCCCAGGTAATTCCAGGAGCAGGCGGCATGCCCGTGGGAACAAACGGGAAGGCAATGCTTCTTTTGTCCGGAGGCATTGACAGCCCTGTGGCAGGCTATATGATCGCGAAGCGGGGCGTGGAGATTGAGGCGGTTTATTTCCATGCGCCGCCTTATACAAGCGAGCGGGCAAAGCAGAAGGTCATAGATCTGGCAAAAATCGTTTCCAGGTATGCAGGCCCCATAAAGCTTCATGTAGTGAATTTTACAGATATACAGCTCTATATTTATGACCAGTGCCCCCATGAGGAGCTGACCATTATCATGCGGCGCTATATGATGCGTATCGCGGAGCATTTTTCACAAAAGGACGGATGCCTGGGACTGGTTACAGGTGAGAGTATCGGACAGGTGGCAAGCCAGACCATGCAGAGCCTGGCAGCGACAAATGATGTGTGCAAGGAACCGGTTTACCGGCCGCTTATCGGCTTTGACAAACGTGATATTGTAGAGCTTGCGGAGAAAATCGGTACGTTTGAGACATCTATCCAGCCCTTTGAGGACTGCTGTACTATCTTTGTGGCAAAGCATCCTGTGACGAAGCCGAATGTAGAGGTGATACGGCGTTCAGAGGAAAAGCTTTGTGAAAAAATAGAAGAGCTTGTAAAAACAGCTGTCGAAACGGCAGAGATTATAAAGGTAGGGTAAAATACTGCTGCGAATGGAGCAGTAATAAAAACGGACCCTTGTGCAGGGTCCGTTTTTCACCGGATATTACTGGTTATGATTAGTCAACAAGGTAATCTTTCAATGATGTAAGTACTTTATCCATATCAGCTTCGCCGGCGTGAATATTAAGTTCAATTGGTTTGGATAAATCCAGGCTGAAAATACCCATAATAGACTTTGCATCAATCACATATCTGCCGGATACAAGATCAAAATCATAATCGAATTTCGTAATTGAATTTACAAAGGATTTTACCTTATCAATTGAATTTAAAGAAATCAATACTGTTTTCATAAAAACCTCCTCTTTGTTCCATTTTTTGTTATATACTTATCTTAAGAGTATCCCATGGAAAAGTCAAGGAACAATTTGCCAAAGATACAAGAGGAAGTTGTACAAAATGTTGTTACTGTTTACAGGTTAATCCCTTTGCTGAAGGCAATTTTAAATGGATTTGCGAAGGATACTGTGAACGGAGTGAACAGTAAGTTGGGAGAAATGAATATGAAGAAAGCGGCATTACACAATCTGGGCTGCAAAGTAAATGCATATGAGACCCAGGCCATGCAGGAGCTTTTGGAGGGGCATGGATATGAGATTGTGCCTTTTGGAGAAAAGGCAGATGTCTATATTATTAATACATGTACGGTGACGAATATGGCGGACCGTAAATCCAGGCAGATGCTTCACAAGGCAAGGAAACGAAACCCGGAGGCTGTTGTGGTGGCAGCAGGCTGCTATGTGCAGGCACAGGAGGAAAATCTGGACGCGGATATAGATATTGCGTTGGGGAATAACAGGAAGAAGGATGTTGTCGCCGTTCTTGAGGAATATGAGAAAGAAAGGCATGAGGGCAGGAGGGGCATCCCCCATGGAGATATATTGGATATCAGCCGTACGAAGGAGTATGAGGATTTTTTTCTGACGCGCACGGCAGAGCACACCAGGGCCTATATTAAGGTTCAGGACGGATGCAATCAGTTTTGCAGCTATTGTATTATTCCTTATACGAGAGGACGTGTAAGGAGCCGTCCGTGGGAAGATGTGGTAAAAGAGGCGCAGGCTCTTGCCAGGGAGGGATGCAAAGAGGCGGTGCTTACGGGGATTCATTTAAGCTCCTATGGATATGACACAGGGGAGAATCTGTTGTCTTTAATCCGGAAGGTTCATGAGATCCCCGGAATAAAGAGGATCCGTCTGGGCTCCTTAGAGCCCCGGATTATTACGGAGGATTTTGCGGCAGAGCTAAGCAGCCTTAGGAAGGTATGCCCTCATTTTCACCTGTCTCTTCAGAGCGGGTGCGATGAGACTCTAAAGAGGATGAACCGGCATTACACTGCCCGGGAATATATGGAGAAATGTCTGATTCTGCGCAGGTATTTTGAGAATCCGGCCCTTACCACAGATGTGATTGTAGGATTTCCTGGGGAGACAGAGGAAGAGTTTGCATGCACGGAGGCGTTTATTGATGAGGCGTGCTTTTATGAGACCCATATATTTAAATATTCTAAGCGGGCAGGCACAAAGGCAGCGGCCATGGATGGACAGGTTCCTGAGCCGCTAAAGACAGAAAGAAGCAGAAGGCTTATAGAGCTCGGCAGAAGGAAGCAGGCGGCCTATGAGGAGCTCTTCATCGGCACCACAAGGGAGGTGCTTATGGAGGAGTGTGTCACAAGGCCAGACGGCATTTATCAGGTGGGGCATACAAGGGAATATGTAAAAATTGGACAGAAAACGAGGGAGAATCTGGTGAATCACCTCGTAAATGTAGAAATTAAAAATCATTTACAAATAATTCATTGAATTTTTAGAAGCAATAAGGTAGAATGATAAAGAAGTATTTTCGTTACTGATTACGGAGTGTAAAAAGTAACCTGGCGGAGGACGTGAGTATATGAAAGAGTTAAGTAACACCCAGTTTTTCCAAGTAGAAAGCGCTCCACAAATTCAAGCAAAAGATATACTTGAGATTGTGTACAAGGCACTGAGCGAGAAAGGCTATAACCCGGTGAATCAGGTGGTTGGGTATATTATGTCAGGAGATCCGACTTATATCACAAGCTATAACGGGGCGAGAAGCCTTATTATGAAGATGGAGCGGGATGAATTAGTAGAAGAGATGCTTAAGACGTATATCAGGCATAACGGCTGGGTATAATATATGAGAATCTTAGGTCTGGATTACGGTTCAAAGACCGTAGGGGTGGCAGTGAGCGACCCACTGGGGATTACTGCCCAGGGGGTGGAGACGATATGCCGGAAGGAAGAGAATAAGCTTAGAAAGACATGCGCCCGCATTGAAGAGCTGGTGTATGAATATCATGCAGAAAAACTTGTCCTCGGACTTCCGAAGCATATGAACGGTGATATTGGGGAACGGGCAAAGCAGGCAATCAAATTTGGCGAGATGATAAAAAGAAGGACAGGGCTTCCGGTAGAGATGTGGGACGAACGCCTGACGAGTGTTTCAGCTGAAAGAGTTTTAATTGAAAATAAGGTGAGAAGAGAGGACCGCAAAAAGTACATTGATAAGATTGCGGCAGTTTTTATATTACAGTCATATCTGGATTCCCTTCAAACAGGCCGTAATCAGGCGGACTAACCGGGGCAGGGGGTAAGCTGGCCAAAACAAGGAGCATGTATGGAAAAGATTACATTTACGTCTGACGAAATACACAAAAAAGAAGAATTTTATGTACTTGAACAGACAAGGATCAATGGGATATCATATATTCTTGTAGCGGATTCTGATGAAGACGATGCAGAATGTTTGATTTTAAAAGACACATCAGATGAAAAGGAAGAAGAAAGCATCTATGACGTTGTGGAGGATGAAGGAGAGCTTGCCGCAATCGCGAAGGTGTTTGAGGAGCTTTTAGAGGATGTGGAGATTGAAAGGTAAGTAAGAATGTCAGTCAGTCAGGAAGAATTTAAAGAAATGCTGAAGAAAAAGGGGCTTAAGGTTACGAATCAGCGGCTGCTTGTGCTGGAGGTACTGGCGGAAAACCGGGACAGGCATATGACTGCAGAGGATATCTATGAGCTTGTAAAGGAGGATTACCCGGAGATTGGGCTGGCAACCATTTACCGGACCGTGCAGCTGTTGTTAGAAATGCAATTAGTGGATCGCATTAATCTGGATGATGGATGTGTGAGATATGAGATTGGGGAAAATACGTGCGGAGATACGGGCGGAAAGCACCATCATCATCATTTAATATGCAGGGACTGTGGAAGAGTACTGTCTTTTAGGGACGATCTTTTAGAGGGATTAGAGCGTCATATTGAGGAGGAGACAGGGTTCCATGTGCAAAACCACGAATTAAAGTTCTTTGGACAGTGCAAAAAGTGCCGGGAAAAGCAAAATCAGAACGGAAAGCACGTGGAGGTGTAAATTTGAAAAAAGAGAATAATGGAAGTATGAAGATCATTCCGCTCGGAGGACTCGAGAAGATTGGAATGAATATAACTGCCTTCGAATACGGAGACAGTATTATTGTTGTGGACTGCGGTCTGGCATTTCCGGAGGATGACATGCTGGGAATCGACCTTGTAATCCCGGATGTTACGTATTTGAAGGATAATATCCAGAAGGTAAAAGGGTTTGTGATTACCCACGGCCATGAGGATCATATCGGAGCGCTGTGCTATACCCTAAGGGAGATGAACCTGCCTATCTATGCCACAAAGCTTACGATGGGTATTATTGAGAGGAAGTTAGGGGAACATAATCTTTTAAGAAGCACGAGAAGAAAGGTTGTAAAGCATGGACAGTCTATTAATCTGGGGCAGTTCAGAATTGAATTTATAAAGACAAATCACAGTATTCAGGATGCGGCGGCTCTTGCTATTTATTCACCGGCAGGAATTGTTGTGCATACCGGAGACTTTAAAGTAGATTATACGCCGGTGTTCGGGGATGCCATTGATCTGCAGCGCTTTGCGGAGATTGGGAAAAAGGGTGTGCTGGCGCTTATGTCAGACAGCACAAATGCGGAGCGTGCGGGCTTTACCCAGTCAGAGCGCACAGTAGGCGCCACCTTTGATCATTTATTTGCGGAGCATTATAATACAAGGATTATTATTGCTACCTTTGCATCCAATGTAGACCGTGTGCAGCAGATTATCAATTCCGCCTGCAAGTATGGCCGCAAGGTTGTGGTAGAAGGACGGAGCATGGTAAACATCATTCAGGTTGCCCAGGAGCTGGGATATCTGAATGTACCTGAGAATACACTGGTGGAGATTGACCAGCTGAAAAATTATCCGCCTGAGAAGACTGTGTTAATTACAACAGGAAGCCAGGGAGAATCCATGGCGGCGCTGTCCCGCATGGCGGCAGATGTGCATAAAAAGGTAACCATCATGCCCGGGGATACGGTTATTTTCAGTTCAAACCCCATACCGGGCAATGAAAAGTCCGTATCAAAGGTCATTAATGAGCTGTCGGCAAAGGGGGCAAATGTAATCTTTTCCGATGCCCATGTGTCAGGCCACGCCTGCCAGGAGGAGCTAAAGCTTATATACTCTCTTGTAAAGCCCAGATACGCCATCCCTATTCACGGTGAATACCGCCACAGAAAAGCCAATGCAGGCATTGCCAGAGCCCTTGGTATCCCGAAGGAGAACATATTCATGCTGCAGTCGGGAGACGTGCTGGAGGTAAGCAGCGAGTCCGCAAAGGTAGTGGACAAGGTACACACAGGTGAGATTCTGGTAGACGGCCTGGGCGTAGGAGATGTGGGGAACATTGTCCTTAGGGACAGGCAGCATCTGGCCGAGGACGGAATTATGATAGTAGTCCTGACATTAGAGCGGGGGAGCAACCAGCTCCTTGCAGGACCGGATATTGTATCCCGCGGGTTTGTCTATGTAAGAGAGTCAGAAGGACTGATGGAAGAAGCAAGGCGCGTGCTCACTGACGCAGTAGAAGACTGCCTTAACCATCAGAGAAACGCGGACTGGAGTAAGATAAAGCTTGTCATCCGTGATACCATGAACGAGTTTATCTGGAAAAAGACGAAGAGAAGACCAATGATACTGCCCATTATCATGGACGTATAAAGATGGGGACAGGGTATTTTTAATTGGGGACGGAGTATTTTTAAAAATACTCCGTCCCAGATTGGTTTTTACCCTGTCCCCAAGGGAGGCAATATGATAGCTGATGACAGATTAATTACATATATTCGTTCTCTGGAGAGCCCGGAATGTCCGTTCCTTGAGCAGGTGGAGCAGGAGGCGCTTGAAGCGCATGTCCCGATTATCCGCAAGGAAACCGGGAGCTTTTTAAAGGTTCTTCTTATGATTAAGAAGCCGCTTCGGATTTTGGAGGTGGGAACGGCAGTGGGTTTTTCTGCGCTTTTGATGAGTGAGTATATGCCGGAGGGCGCTGGGATTACGACTATCGAAAATTATGAAAAGAGGATTCCCATTGCCCGTGAGAATTTCAGGCGCGCAGGAAGGGAAGAACAGATTACTTTAATAGAAGGGGATGCGCTTGAGGTGATGAAATCTTTAGAGGGTCCCTATGATTTGATTTTTATGGATGCCGCGAAGGGACAGTATATTCATTATCTTCCGGAGGCAGTGCGCCTCCTTGGGGAGGACGGCGTGCTGGTGTCGGATAATGTACTGCAGGGCGGTGAGGTGATGGAATCCCGGTTTGCGGTAGAACGGCGCAATCGTACGATTCACAGCCGTATGAGGGAATATCTTTATGAGCTTAAGCATCATGATATGCTTGAGACAGCTATCCTGCCGCTGGGAGACGGTATTGCCCTTAGCGTCAGGCGCGGAAAGAAGCAGACAGGAAATGCTTTCCAGGAGGCTGCCCCAGATGGCGCGGACAGCAGGATCATAGAATGAGGAGCATGGAAGAGATGGATAAAAGACGACCGGAATTACTGATACCGGCCAGCAGCCTTGAGGTTCTTAAGACTGCGGTTATATTCGGCGCGGATGCTGTATATATAGGAGGAGAGGCCTTCGGCCTTAGGGCCAAGGCAAAAAACTTTACACCGGAGGACATGAGGGCAGGCATTGCGTTCGCCCATGCCCGGGGAGTGAAGGTTTATGTGACGGTGAATATCCTGGCGCACAATGCTGACCTGCCGGGAGTGGAGGACTATTTATGGGAGCTTAAGGGAATGGAACCGGATGCCCTGATTATTGCAGATCCGGCTATTTTTCAGATGGCAAAGGAAATCTGCCCTGAAATAGACCGTCATATCAGCACTCAGGCCAATAATACGAATTACGGAACCTACCGTTTCTGGTGGGAGCTTGGGGCAAAGCGTGTCGTCTCTGCGAGGGAGCTGTCCTTAAAGGAAATTAAGGAGATCCGGGAGAACATTCCGGAGGAGATGGAGATTGAAAGCTTTATTCATGGGGCTATGTGTATTTCCTACTCGGGAAGATGCCTCCTAAGTAATTTTTTTACAGGCAGAGACGCTAACCAGGGAGCCTGCACTCATCCCTGCCGGTGGAAATATTTTTTGATGGAGGAAACAAGGCCGGGAGAGTATATGCCGGTTTATGAAAATGAGAGGGGAACCTTTCTTTTTAATTCTAAAGATTTATGTATGATTGAACATATTCCGGAAATGATTGACGCAGGAATTGACAGCTTTAAGATAGAAGGGCGTATGAAGACGGCCCTTTATGTGGCAACGGTGGCAAGGACTTACCGCAAGGCAATCGATGATTATCTTGAGGATCCCGGAGTTTATAAAAAAAATATGCCGTGGTATCTGAACCAGATTTCTAATTGTACCTACAGGCAGTTTACAAAAGGGTTTTATTTCGGAAAGCCGGGGGATGAGAGCCAGATCTATGATAACAGTACGTATGTAAAGGAGTATACTTATCTGGGCATTGTGGAAGAGGAGAAGGATGGCCTTTCTTGTATCCGGCAGAAGAATAAGTTTTCGGTCGGAGAGAGGATAGAGATTATGAAGCCTGACGGAAGGAATGTGGAGGTGACAGTAGAGAGGATTGTGAACGAGGAAGGGACAGAGCAGAAGGATGCGCCCCATTCGAAGCAGGTGCTGTATGTAGGATTAGACGGCGGAAAAGCGGAGAAATATGATATATTAAGGCGTGAGGAGATGTGACTGGCATCAGCGAAATAAGGCTGCACGGGTATCAGAAATACTCGCGCAGCTTTTCTATCGCGCTTTTTTCAATTCTTGAAACATAAGAACGAGAGATGCCAAGAAGGGCTGCAATCTCTCGCTGCGTATATTCTTCTTCATTGTAGAGGCCGTAGCGCATTTTGAGAACTAGCCGTTCCCTAGAGGAAAGCTCAGCCTCCACCTTATTGTAAAGTGTCTGGATATCGTCACTTAGCTCTACCTTGCGGTGTGCGTCATCTTCTTCTGTTTCGATGATATCAAAGAGCTGGATTTCATTTCCTTCCCGGTCTGTACCGATAGGCTCATATAAGGAGACCTCCCGGGAGGTTTTCTTCCTTGCCCGAAGATGCATAAGGACTTCATTTTCAATACATCTGGCGGCATAGGTTCCAAGCCGTACGCTTTTGTCAGGGTCAAAGGTGACGACAGCCTTTATGAGGCCTATGGTTCCGATGGAGAGGAGGTCCTCGGTGTCATCAGCGGAGGTCTGGTATTTTTTTACAATATGTGCGACGAGGCGCAGATTGCGTTCAATAAGAATATGCTTTGCTTCAAGATCTCCCTCCGTGTATTTCTGCATATAATATCGTTCTTCGGCGGCTGTGAGGGGTTGGGGAAATGATTTCAAGAAAAAGCACCTCTGGGCATATTTGATATAATCTATGATGAAAAAGTATTGTTTGTGCTTTTCCACCCGAAAATTTGTGCAAAAATACCTGTTGAGTATGGTGCAAAACCATGGTATACTAGCTGTAATCTGTCAGATATTCATAATTCAGACAGTCATAATTCAAATTTCTATATATAATCAGGCCGTGTCGGTCATTATATCAGAAAATGCAGAAGCTTAGAATTTTTTAATCAATAATCCACTTAGAAAAGGGGTGTGTAAATGGCATTTAGTTCAGTGGCGTCTGCTTCCCTTGAAGGGCTTCATGTGGAGCTGATCCGTGTAGAGGCAGATGTAAGCAGCGGACTTCCCATGTTTCATATGGTTGGATACCTTTCATCAGAGGTAAAAGAGGCATCCGAGCGCGTCCGTACGGCGATTCATAATTCAGGGCTTATACTTCCGCCCAGGAAAACAATTATTAACCTGTCACCGGCAACAGTGAAAAAAAGGGGTCCCTCCTTTGATCTTCCTATTGCCCTGGCCGTGCTTTTGTCTGCGGGGCTTATCCCGATGGATTCATTGAAAGATACGCTTGTTATAGGGGAGCTAAGCCTTAACGGAAAGATACGCAGAGTGAAGGGGATACTTCCGATTGTTATGGAGGCGAAGCGCATGGGCTATAAGACATGTATCCTTCCGGCGGAAAATGCGCCTGAGGGCGTCCTGGCAGACGGAATCAGAATCATCGGGGGAGAGAGTCTTGAGGAAATCTGCGGGTATCTTACGGGTGAAAGAGTGATAAGTCCATTTCCAGACGTCCGGGGAAAAGGATTTGAAAATCCTCTTGGGGGTAGCCTTTTAGATTATAGTGACATGAAAGGCCAGGAGGCGGTGAAGCGGGCTGCCGAGGTGGCGGTGGCGGGAGGCCACAACCTTCTCCTTATCGGACCTCCGGGGAGCGGGAAATCTATGATTGCGAAGCGGATTCCTACTATCCTTCCGCCCCTTACAAAAGAAGAGAGCATGGAGATAACAAAGATATACAGTGTTATGGGACTTCTGGATAAGGACAGGCCTCTTATTACAGGAAGGCCCTTCAGGAATGTTCACCATACGGCGACAAAGGCGGCGCTGATTGGGGGCGGCCAAGTGCCGTCTCCGGGAGAAATCAGCCTGGCTCACGGAGGGGTTCTGTTTTTAGATGAACTGGCAGAATTTCAGAAATCAGTGCTGGAGGTGTTAAGACAGCCCCTAGAGGAGCGGAAAATCCGGCTGGCCAGAAGCCATGGAAATTATGTATTTCCGGCAAATTTTATTCTGGTTGCCGCTATGAATCCCTGTCCCTGCGGGAACTATCCGGATATGGACAAATGTAGCTGTACAGAAGGCCAGATCCGCCAGTATTTAGGAAGGGTGAGTCAGCCGTTTTTGGACCGGATTGATATCTGTATTGAGTCACCCAGGATACGGTATGAGGAATTGAATACAAAGGAAAGGGCGGAGGGTTCAGGAGAGATAAGAGAGCGTGTAAAAAAGGCGAGGAAAATTCAGAGACTGCGCTATGAAGGAACAGGAATTTTGTGGAATTCCATGCTGGGAGTAAAAGAACTTCCAAGGTACTGCGTCCTGGGAGAAGAGGAGGAGCTTTTGATGAAGCAGGCCTTTACGTCTCTGGGACTTACGGCCCGTACATATCATAAGATCCTTAAGGTGGCAAGGACGATTGCGGATTTGGACGGAGAGGAAAGGATATCGGCCCGGCATTTAAAAGAAGCGGCAGGCTACAGGACAATTGACAAAAAATACTGGGGGAGGTAGAGACTTTGATATACGAATACTGGTTTGCATCGGTAAGGCCTCTTGCCGATAAGAAGAAAATAAGGCTTCGGGAAATATTTGAAACAGGAGAACATATATATTATGCAGAGGAGGGCCGGCTTCAGGAACAGAAATTTTTGACAGAAAAGGATATAGGGATCATAAAAAAGGCCCGGAAGGAGGGAAAGCCCGGGGAAGAATTTGAAAAGCTTCAAAGCTCTTATATCCGCTTTATTCCTTTTTTTGATAAAGACTATCCCCAGAGGCTTCGGGAGATACCGGATTACCCTTATGCACTTTACGTTAAGGGGGAGCTGCCCGGTGAAACAAGGAGGTCTGCAGCCATTGTAGGCGCCAGAAGATGCAGTCCTTATGGGGAAGAAATGGCGCTGGAATACGGAGAGGCGCTGGCAAAAGTAGGTATACAGATTATAAGCGGCATGGCAAGAGGTATCGATGGCGCGGGGCACAGGGGAGCCTTAAACGGAGGCGGGAAAACCTTTGCCGTACTCGGGTGCGGAGCGGATATCTGTTACCCAAGGGAACATGCGGGACTTTATGCGGATATCTTAAAAAACGGTGGTATTCTGTCGGAACAATGTCCGGGGGAGCCGCCTCTTCCTGCTTATTTCCCTTTAAGGAACCGGATTATCAGCGCACTTTCTGATATAATTCTTGTTATGGAGGCAAAGGAAAGGAGCGGCTCCCTTATCACGGCGGATCAGGGACTTGAGCAGGGAAAGGATATCTATGCCCTTCCGGGGCCGGTGACAAGCCCTCTAAGCCAGGGATGCCACCACCTTATCAGACAGGGGGCAGGCATACTGATTTCTCCGGAGGAGCTTCTTAGCGAACTGAATATTCAGGCAGGTAAATCCCCGGAAAATAAAAATAAAAATGAAAAAGAACTTGAAACTCCCGAAAATATGGTGTATAGTTGCCTTGATTTATTTCCGAAAAGCATAAGTGAGCTTATAAGAAGTACAAAAATTCCGTCCGGCAAGCTTTTGCAGATACTGACAGATTTGGAAATTAGAGGACTAATAAAGGAAATCTCTAAAAATTATTATATAAAAGTGAGGAACTAGTGATATGGCACGCTATCTTGTAATTGTGGAGTCACCGGCAAAGGTGAAGACAATTAAAAAATTTCTGGGAAGTAATTATGTGGTTACTGCATCCAACGGACATGTAAGAGACCTGCCCAAAAGCCAGATTGGTATTGATGTGGAGCATGATTATGAGCCGAAGTATATTACCATCAGAGGAAAAGGAGAGATACTGGCGAATCTTAGAAAGGAAGTAAAGCGTGCGGATAAAGTATATCTTGCAACTGACCCGGATCGGGAAGGAGAGGCAATTTCATGGCATTTAAGCCAGGCCCTTAAGCTTGAAAATAAAAAGGTATACCGGATAAGCTTTAACGAAATTACAAAAAATGCGGTTAAGGCATCCTTAAAAAATGCAAGAGAGATTGACATGGATCTTGTGGACGCCCAGCAGGCCAGACGTATCCTCGACCGTATTGTGGGCTACCGCATAAGCCCTCTTCTCTGGGCAAAGGTAAAAAGGGGCTTAAGCGCGGGACGTGTCCAGTCCGTTGCCCTTCGGATTATTGCAGACCGGGAAGAAGAGATTAATGCATTTACCCCGGAGGAATACTGGAGCTTGGATGTGAATCTAAAGGCAGCAGGTGAGAAAAAGCTTTTAAATGCAAAGTTTTATGGGACAGAGGAAGGAAAAATTACAATCGGTTCTGAAGAAGAGCTTAAGAAAATCATGAAGGAGCTTGAAGGAGAGAGCTTTTCTGTCACTGATATAAAAAAAGGAGAGAGGCTAAAAAAGTCTCCGGTAGTATTTACCACAAGCACCCTGCAGCAGGAGGCCTCCAAGGCACTTAATTTTGCCACGTCAAAGACCATGCGGATTGCGCAGCAGCTTTATGAGGGCATTGATATTAAGGGAAACGGGACAGTAGGCGTGATTACTTACCTGCGTACGGATTCCACACGGGTGTCTGAGGAAGCAGAAGGCAGTGTAAGACAGTTTGTGGAGAAACAGTACGGGGAAGAGTATGTGGCGGCCGGGACGAGTAAAAAAAGCGGAACCGGCAAAATACAGGATGCCCACGAGGCCATCCGGCCAACGGATGTAAGCCGTACGCCAGCTATGCTTAAGGACTCCCTGACAAGAGATCAGTTCCGTTTGTACCAGCTTATCTGGAAACGGTTTGTGGCAAGCAGGATGCAGCCTGCCAGATATGAGACAACGTCTGTAAGGATTAGCGCGGGCAGATACCGTTTTACCGCAGCAGCGTCCAGGATCGCATTTGACGGCTTCCGCCTTATTTATACGGAGGCGGGGGAAGAAAAGGAAGAGGGAGGCGTTCTGTTAAAAAGCCTTGCAGAGGGCGCGGTCCTTACGCCAGAGGAGTTTGATACAAAACAGCATTTTACGCAGCCGCCCGCACATTATACGGAGGCTGCTCTGGTAAGAACCTTAGAGGAGCTGGGAATCGGACGCCCAAGTACCTATGCGCCTACTATATCTACAATTATCGCAAGACGGTACGTGGCAAAGGAGAACAAGAATCTCTATATGACGGAGCTGGGGGAGGTTGTAAACCACATTATGAAGCAGTCCTTCCCAAGTATTGTGGATGTGAATTTTACTGCAAATATGGAAAGTCTCCTTGATGGCGTTGAGGAAGGAAAGGTAAAGTGGAAGACGATTATTGAGAACTTTTATCCAGATCTGGATAAGGCAGTGGAGACAGCCCAGAAGGAGCTGAAAAATGTAAAGATTGAGGACGAGGTAAGCGATGAAATCTGTGAGGAGTGCGGGAGAAATATGGTGATTAAGTACGGCCCCCACGGAAGGTTTCTCGCATGCCCCGGATTTCCGGACTGCCGTAATACGAAGCCGTATCTGGAGAAAATAGGAGTAAAATGTCCTCTGTGCGGTAAGGAGGTTGTGGTAAGAAAAACGAAAAAGGGCAGACGCTATTTTGGATGTGAGGATAACCCGGAGTGTGAATTTATGTCATGGCAGAAGCCCTCTGAAAAGAAATGTCCGAAGTGTAAAAGCTATATGATTGAGAAGGGAAACCGGCTGTTATGCAGTAATGAGCAGTGCGGATACAGTGAAAATAAAAATTAAATAAAATTTTTAGGAAATTCATTGAATGTTTTGGAATTGTATGATAATATACTATTAAAAAATGGAGGATTGCTGATGAGCGTACAATTGTTAGACAAAACAAGGAAGATTAACAAGTTACTGCACAACAACAATTCGAGTAAGGTAGTGTTCAATGATATATGTGAAGTTCTGACAGAAATTTTGGACTCGAATGTGCTGGTGGTAAGCAGGAAAGGAAAAGTGCTCGGAAAGAGCAAATGTGAAGGGGTGCCGTATATTCAGGAATTAGTAGTAAATGAAGTCGGAAAGCATATTGACGTGATGCTGAATGAAAGACTTCTTAGCATCCTTTCCACAAAGGAAAACGTAAATCTTCAGACATTAGGCTTCTCAGAAGGAGAGGTAAAGGGTTATCAGGCCATTATTACTCCCATTGATATCGCAGGGGAGAGGCTTGGGACTCTGTTCATCTACAAGAAGGATGAGATGTATGAGATTGACGACATTATTTTAAGTGAATATGGAACAACAGTGGTGGGACTTGAAATGCTAAGGTCCGTAAGTGAGGAAAGCGCGGAGGAGAGCCGGAAGGAACATATTGTCCGGTCTGCCATCGGCACGCTGTCGTATTCGGAGCTGGAGGCGATTATTCATATTTTTGAAGAGCTTAACGGCACAGAAGGAATTCTGGTTGCCAGCAAGATTGCCGACAGAGTCGGAATCACCCGCTCCGTAATCGTAAATGCACTTAGGAAGTTTGAAAGTGCCGGTGTGATAGAATCACGCTCTTCCGGGATGAAGGGAACATATATCAAGGTTGTAAATGATTATGTATTTACAGAGCTTGAGCGTATTAAATCAGAGCGGGGACATAACTGATGCCGTGTACTTATAAGGAGGGAAATTATGTTTGAAGAGTGCCCGGCAAGCCTTCGGATGATAAGGACCATACGAAGGGACGGGGTATTTGACGATCTTTCCTATAATTGTAAAATAATCAGGTATATTCCTGAGGAAGAAAACATATACTTACTGACAGGGAAGGTAGATCTTCCTACCTTTTCACTTGACGCGGTATATGAATGTACGATTTCTTTACCAGAGGATCCTTTGGTATGTTCCGGGACAATCCGTGAACGGTACTGGAGCAAGGCGGGAAGAGTTATGGTATTCCGGGTGGAAAATGGATTTTATAAAAATAATCTAAACTGAAAAAAGTGTGTTGACAAAACATGAAGAGAGTGCTATTTTATATCTAGAAGTTTTTAGCACTCTCTTTTTGTGAGTGCTAACAAAATAAATTCAGAGTAGTTAAAGGAGGAAGCATAATGAAATTAGTACCATTAGGAGACAGAGTTGTATTGAAGCAGTTAGTAGCAGAAGAGACTACTAAATCCGGGATTGTAATTCCGGGGCAGTCAAAGGAAAAACCGCAGCAGGCAGAGGTTCTTGCAGTAGGCCCGGGCGGATGTGTTGACGGAAAAGAGGTTAAGATGAATATTTCCGTGGGACAGACAGTTATCTATTCCAAATATTCAGGAACTACGGTTGAGATTGACGAAGAAGAATATATCATTGTAAAGCAGGACGATATCCTTGCAGTTGTAGAATAATGGCAGTTACACGCCAGACATGCAGTAACTAAAAAATTATAAAAATAGCAGGAGGCATATGAATTATGGCAAAAGAGATTAAATATGGTGCAGAGGCGAGAGCCGCACTGGAATCAGGTGTTAACCAGCTGGCAGATACAGTAAGAGTAACCTTAGGACCAAAGGGACGCAACGTTGTTCTTGACAAGTCCTTCGGCGCGCCGCTTATTACAAATGACGGTGTTACAATCGCAAAAGAGATTGAGCTTGAGGATGCTTTTGAAAATATGGGCGCTCAGCTAATCAAAGAGGTTGCATCCAAGACAAATGATGTGGCAGGAGACGGTACGACAACAGCTACTGTTCTTGCACAGGCAATGGTACACGAGGGAATCAAGAACCTTGCTGCAGGCGCGAATCCGATTATCTTAAGAAAGGGTATGAAGAAGGCAACTGACAAGGCAGTAGAAGCTATTGAGAAGATGTCAAGCAAGATTAACGGCAAGGATCAGATTGCAAAGGTTGCTGCAATTTCCGCAGGCGATGAGGAAGTAGGCGAGATGGTGGCAGACGCTATGGAAAAGGTTTCCGGCGATGGCGTTATCACCATTGAAGAGTCCAAGACAATGAAGACAGAGCTTGATCTGGTAGAAGGTATGCAGTTTGACCGTGGATATGTTTCCGCATATATGGCAACAGATATGGATAAGATGGAAGCAAACCTTGAGGATCCGTATATCCTGATCACGGATAAGAAGCTTTCCAACATCCAGGATATCCTTCCGATCTTAGAGCAGATTGTACAGTCCGGCGCAAGGCTTCTCATTATTGCAGAGGATGTTGAGGGCGAGGCTCTTACGACACTCATCGTTAACAAATTAAGAGGAACCTTTAATGTTGTAGCTGTAAAGGCTCCGGGATACGGCGACAGAAGAAAAGAGATGTTAAAGGATATTGCGATCCTTACAGGCGGACAGGTAATTTCCGAAGAGCTGGGATTAGATCTGAAGGAGACTACTATGGAACAGCTTGGCCGTGCAAAATCTGTAAAGGTTCAGAAGGAAAATACAGTGATTGTTGATGGTCTTGGAAATAAAGATGAGATTTCCGCACGTGTATCTCAGATTAAGGCTCAGATTGAAGAGACTACCTCTGACTTTGACAGAGAGAAGCTTCAGGAGAGACTTGCGAAGCTGGCAGGCGGCGTAGCTGTTATCCGTGTAGGCGCGGCAACAGAGACAGAGATGAAGGAAGCAAAGCTCCGTATGGAGGATGCTCTTGCGGCTACAAGGGCAGCAGTAGAGGAAGGTATCGTAGCAGGCGGCGGTTCTGCTTATATCCATGCGGCAAAAGAGGTAGCTGTACTTGCAGAGAGCCTCGAAGGTGATGAGAAGACAGGTGCAGGAGTTGTATTAAAGGCTCTTGAGTCACCGCTCTACCACATTGCGGCAAATGCAGGACTTGAAGGCTCCGTAATCATCAGCAAGGTGGCAGAGGCAAAGCCGGGAATTGGTTTCGATGCTCTTACAGAGGAATATGTAGACATGGTAGAAAACGGAATCCTTGACCCTGCAAAGGTTACAAGAAGTGCACTGCAGAACGCAACAAGCGTTGCATCCACACTCCTTACAACAGAGTCCGTTGTGGCAAATATAAAAGAAGAGACTCCGGCAATGCCGGCTGGAGGCGGCGGGATGGGTATGATGTAATCCGTCCGGCTGTAGTGGGCAGATAGGGGGACGCAGGTCCGGGGAAAGACAGAGGCTGGGCTGCGGCCTGACACAGAATTCATAAAAAGTATATCTCACGCAAACGGGACAACACTGCGGTGAACTAACTGTTAACTGCGACTAATACGCTCGGGAGGGCCCTCGCGCATAAGTCTTCGTAAACAGTGGATTTCACCTCCGTTAAAAACGTCCCTTAACTGTTTGCTTAGAGATATACTTTTTTGAATTCTGCGCCAGGCCGCAGCCCAGCCCCTGCCTTCCCCCGGACCTGCTGTTCATCGCAGCCGCGCAGTCGGAGCAGATTAAGACGAGGGAGTGCAGCCGAAGCCGGAGCAGATTAAGACGAGAGAGTGTTATCCCGTCTGCCGCAGGCCCCCATTTCCTCCAAATCTGCGTCCGCTGCCAAAATCCAAATTATCAGGTGATTTTTACTCACACATGTGATACAATGTTTAATAAATAGGAAATTGGATACCAGGAGGATAAGAAGATGAGTGATTTTTATACAGAGCAGCTTGTGAAAAAGCAGACAACCATGAAGGATGTGTTTATTAAGGCGCTTCTTGTGGCGGTTGCGATTGTGTCGGTGTTTGTGGTGCTGATGTTTCCGGTTGCCATTATTGTTCCGGTTGTGGTGATTGCGGCGGTGGTGTTTTTAATCCGGCGGCTGGATGTGGAGTATGAGTACCTGTATGTGAATGGGGATCTGGATATTGATAAGATTATGCATAAGGCGAAAAGAAAAAGAGTTTTTTCCATGAATATCAGCAGTATGGAGCTTCTTGCGCCGGAGGGGGCAGACGAGCTTAACCAGTTCCGTAACGCAAGGGTCTTAGACTATAGCTCCGGCATGGCAGACGCAAAGCGTTATGTGCTTGTGACGGCGGAGAACGGACAGGTTACGAAGCTTGTGTTTGAGCCCAATGAGACGATTATTGAAGGTATGTTTTTAATGGCTCCCAGAAAGGTGAAAAAATAAATTAAAAAAGTTGTTGACAAGCAGGGATAAAATTTTGTATTATAGCATTTAATATTACGAAAAGAGAGGGATAAAATCATGGGAAAGATTATAGGAGAAGGAATTACTTTTGATGATGTTCTTTTGGTGCCGGCATATTCAGAGGTGATTCCGAATCAGGTTGACTTGTCCACACATCTGACTAAGAGTATTAAGCTGAACATACCGATGATGAGCGCCAGCATGGATACAGTGACAGAGTACCGTATGGCAATTGCCATGGCCCGCCAGGGGGGGATTGGCATTATTCATAAGAATATGTCCATTGAGCAGCAGGCAGAAGAGGTGGATAAGGTAAAACGTTCAGAGAACGGAGTTATTACAGATCCGTTTTATCTTTCACCGGAGCATACACTGGCAGATGCGAATGAACTAATGGGGAAGTTCCGCATATCCGGCGTGCCTGTTACGGAAAATGGGAAACTGGTGGGGATTATTACCAACCGCGATCTGAAGTTCGAAGAAGATTTCACAAAAAAGATTAAAGAATCTATGACCTCTGAAGCACTAGTTACGGCGAGAGAGGACATCACATTGGAGGAGGCTAAGAAGATTCTTGCAAAGGCAAGAAAGGAAAAGCTTCCAATCGTAGACAAAGATTTCAACTTAAAGGGACTTATTACAATTAAAGATATTGAAAAGCAGATCAAGTATCCGCTGTCGGCAAAGGATTCACAGGGACGTCTCTTATGCGGCGCCGCAATTGGTATTACTGCAAATTGTATCGAGAGGGCACAGGCGCTTGTAGATGCAAAGGTGGATGTTGTGGTTATGGATTCCGCCCACGGTCATTCTGCCAATGTACTGCGCACGGTTGACATGGTAAAAAGTAAATTCCCTGATCTTCAGGTGATTGCGGGAAATGTTGCCACGGCGGCCGCAGCAGAGGATCTGATCAAGGCAGGCGCTGACGCGGTAAAGGTTGGTATCGGTCCCGGCTCCATCTGTACAACCCGTGTGGTGGCTGGTATCGGCGTTCCCCAGATTACGGCAGTTATGGACTGCTATGAGGCGGCCAGGAAGTATGGAATTCCGATTATTGCAGACGGAGGTATTAAGTATTCAGGAGATATGACAAAGGCTATTGCGGCAGGCGCTAATGTATGTATGATGGGAAGCATGCTGGCCGGATGTGATGAAAGCCCGGGAACCTTTGAGCTGTATCAGGGAAGAAAATATAAGGTATACCGCGGCATGGGCTCTATTGCGGCTATGGAAAATGGGAGCAAAGACCGCTACTTCCAGAGCGATGCCAAGAAGCTTGTTCCGGAAGGTGTGGAAGGGCGTGTGGCATATAAGGGAAGTGTTGAGGATACGGTATTCCAGTTAATGGGAGGACTGCGTTCCGGTATGGGCTACTGTGGAGCACCGGATATTGAATCCTTAAAGAGAAACGGACAGTTTGTAAAGATTTCCTCCGCATCCTTAAAGGAGAGCCATCCTCATGATATCCATATTACAAAAGAGGCGCCAAATTACAGTGTAGACGAGTAAAAGGATTCTCTTCTACACAAAATCTTCATAAATTTCTAAGTATCTTTTCATAGTTTTATTTTAAAAATGTGCTAAAATGGAACAAGATAAGACGGTGGAGAGTACATATGAAGAAAAAAAGAAGAAAAAGTAAAAAAAGATTAAGTGAAATACAGCGTAAAAGACAGGTCCGGCGAAATATCCGCCTGGGCCTGATTTTATTAGCAGTACTTGCCGCGGCGCTTGGGATTGTAAGATTCATAAAGCCGGGATGGTTTACGAATAAGTATTTTGAAATAGACAGTGAAAAGATTGATGCTACAAAGCCGGAGATTGACGTGCAGCTTTTGACGGTAAATGAGTATTCCAGGCCGGGTACGCCTACAGAGAAGATAACCGGGATTGTGGTTCACTATACGGCTAATCCGGGGGCTACGGCAATGGATAACCGCAATTATTTCGAGGGCCTTAAGGACTCTCACATTACATCTGCAAGCAGTAATTTTATTGTAGGAATTGAAGGCGAGATTGTGCAGTGCGTGCCTACGTGGGAGATGGCATATGCCTCCAACTCCAGGAATATAGACACGGTTTCCATTGAATGCTGCCATCCGGATGAAACCGGCGTGTTCACGGATGAAACGTACCACTCTATGGTACAGCTTTGTGCGTGGCTGTGCATGAAGTTTGATTTGGATGAGAATGATGTGATCCGCCATTATGATGTTACTGAAAAAAATTGTCCGAAGTATTTTGTGGAAAATGAGGAGGCCTGGGTAAAGTTCCGTAAGGATATAAAGGCCGCAATAAAAAGGACAAAATAAAAAAGGAGCCGGAAAATATGTTTCAGATATTTTATCCTGATGAATATAAAGCGTCTGCCTATGTAGTCGATTTTGAAAAGCTATATGAGAGAGGCTTTCGGGGAATTATTTTTGATATCGATAATACGCTGGTCCCTCATGGCGCCCCTTCTGACAACAGGGCGCTCCGCCTTTTTGAAAGACTTCGGAGCGCAGGATTTGACACATGTCTGATATCTAATAATCAGGAGCCCAGGGTAAAGCCCTTTGCAGAGGATGTAAAGAGTAAATATATCTATAATGCCCATAAGCCTTCTATAAAAAATTACAGAAAGGCCATGGAGCTAATGGGGACAAACGAGGATACAACGGTGTTCATTGGGGATCAGCTGTTTACGGATATATGGGGAGCAAAACGGACCGGGATTAGGAGTATTCTTGTAAAGCCTATTTACCCGAAGGAAGAGATTCAGATTGTTTTGAAGCGGTATCTGGAGAAAATCGTACTATATTTCTATAAGAGAAGTGTTAAGAGAGAGGTTACTGTGAACGGGAATGAACAGGAACAAAAAAAAGGTTGAAAAAAGGTGTAATTTATTATAGAATGGAAACGGTGAAAGAACGTATTATGCGCTGTCCGGGCGCGGTTAAGGAGGATTTATAGAAATGGCAGATGCTTATATTGAGAAGGGTACAACATATGAGATTGACGGAAAGGTTTACGAGTGCCTGGAGTTTTTACATGTAAAGCCGGGAAAGGGTTCGGCATTTGTACGTACCAAGCTGAAGGATGTAATTAACGGCGGCGTGGTTGAGCGGACTTTTAACCCGTCTAAGGATGTCTTAAAGAAAGCATTTATTGAAAGAAAAGAAGTACAGTATCTTTATAATGACGGAGACTTATACTATTTTATGGATATGGAGTCCTTTGAGCAGACTCCGGTAGGAAAAGACGATGTGGGAGATTCTCTAAAGTTCGTAAGGGAAAACGAGATGGTTACAATGAAATCATACCAGGGCAAGGTGTTCTCCATCGAGCCGCCGTTTACCGTAGAGCTCGAGATTACGGAGTCAGAGCCAGGAGTAAAGGGAAATACGGCTACAGGTGCCACGAAACCGGCAATCGTAGAGACAGGCGCCCAGGTTATGGTTCCGCTGTTTGTAGAACAGGGAGAGCGCATTAAGATTGACACCCGTACAGGGGAATATCTCTCCAGAGCATAAGGTTAAGAAAATAATAAGAAAATAATAAGAGAAAAAGCCTTGTATTTTGTACAGGGCTTTTTTAGTATATAGATACCATAATATTCATATAAAAAATACTGCTGTCTGTAGAAGGGAGAGCTATGACATATTATCAGTTTGTGCAGACAGTGGAAGAAAAGATCAGGGAGGGATTGGAGAAAAGTGTATGCGTAAGTGTCCATACAGCCCAGAAGTATAATGGAACCTTGCGCAAAGGCATTCTTTTTGCAGAACAGGGAAATAATGTTTCACCAACAATCTATCTTGAAGAATATTTCAGACAGTTCGAAAGAGGGGATACAATTGACGCTATTGTTAAGGAGATCCTGCTTTTGTATAGAAGAATACGATTTAAGGAGCCGTGGAAGGAAGAGATCATCCGCAATTATGAAGGGATTAAGGGAAGAATTGTTTATCGTCTGATAAACAGGAAGGACAATGAGGCGCTGCTAGGCGAGATGCCTTATGTACCTTATCTTGATCTTGCAATTGTATTTTATGTACTTTTAGAGGCCGGTACATACGGAACAGCGGCAATGCCGGTAAAGAAGGAGCATCTTAAGATGTGGAAGATATCCAAAGAGCAGGTTTATGAGCAGGCATGTAAAAATACGCAGAGGCTTCTCCCGTATGATTTTCGCTCTATGCATTCTGTCATTGAAGAGTTGATGGATATAGAAGAGCTTAAGGGGGAAGAAGTCCTTTATGTGTTAAGTAATCATCTTAGAAGCTTTGGTGCGGCTGCGGTTCTTTATCCGGGACGTTTAGAAGAGGTGGGAAGCTATCTGGGAGAGGACTTCTATGTCCTTCCGAGCAGTGTCCATGAGATGATTGTTGTCAGAAAAAGCGCGGCCTCAGGGAAAGATTTTTTGAGTGCGATGGTAACTGAGATTAATATGACGCAGGTTGACAGGGAAGAGGTTCTTTCCAATCAGGCATACTACTATGACTGTGCCCACAAAAAGTTAAGCCTGTAGACAAAATTTCCTTTACTTTATTTTGAAAATGTGTTACTATAACTAAGGCAATTTTATATAGTATCTATGCACCCGTAGCTCAGGGGATAGAGCACCGCCCTCCGGAGGCGGGAGCGGCGGTTCGAATCCGCCCGGGTGTGTACCTGAAGAAGTGTCTGCTGTTACTGTTCACAGGATTGCGCATTTACTGCGCAGACCGTAAGAAAATGATTCAGGTGTGACATACTGTTTGTGCGGAGGTTATTCTATGAAGAAAGGCTGGATTGCCCTTCTGTTACTGGCAGCAGTGACAGGTATTGCGGGCTTTGGTTTTACCGGCGGAAAAGCACAGAAGGCACAGAAGATAAATTGGGATACTGTAGAAACCATAAACCCGGGGAGCCAGGCAGAGATACTGAATCCTCTGCGTGAGAATACCGATGTTAAGCTTACGGAGACTGTGAGGGAGTATTATGGACACCTTGGTGATTCTAAGAGCTTTATAGAAGATTACGGCGATATCCGGGTATATACGAAGCTGGGGAAATACACGGGTTCGTATATTGCATTTGTAAGATACGAGATGAAGATAAAGGATATATACACGAAGGTTCCCGGGCTTGGGACGCTGTATATTGAAAAAGACAGGACAAGCGGCGAGTATGAGGTGAAAACCGATCCGGATGAGGAGCTTAAGGAATTCCTGCCGTTTATCAGCACACATGAAGATGTGCAGAAGCTCCTTGAAGCAACGGACAAGGAGTATGAAAGCGCTGTACAGTCAGATGCGCTTCTAAGAGAGTCACTTCTTGATCTTAAGAGTGCGTATGAAGAGCAGACAGGCAGCAGATAAGCGAAAGAATAAAAGGGAGCAGACCTTGTAAGAGTGTCTTCTCCTTTTTTTATGCTATAGGAATCTTTTTTTGATTTTCCAGCGGATTTTAAAATTTCGACAAGATTTTATCACAGATTAAACACAATTTAGAAGTAGACTACTGATTATAGAAAGAAAGAAGGGAGATATCAGTTATGGAAAACCAATACACTTATTATAACTATACACCTGGACCGGAAGCAGGGGAGCCGGAGAGAAAGCCGAAGAAACAAAGAAAGGTTCCGAAATTGGTAAAGATTATCTGTTCAGCGCTGGTATTTGGGCTTGTGGCCGGGATAACATTTGAAGGAGCAAGCTTTGCGGCCGGGCGGCTCTTGGGAGCGTCAGATGAAAAGGCTTCCGGAAGCAATGTACAGACAAAGCCAGTGGAGAATGCAAAGCTTACCACCTCCACAGGAGAAAGCGTATCCACAGATATTACGGAAATTGCGAAAAATGCTATGCCGTCTGTTGTTTCGATTACAAATATCAGCATCCAGCAGGTACAGAGCTTTTTCGGGGGGATTCAGGAGCAGGAGATACCAAGTGCAGGCTCTGGGATTATTATAAGCCAGAATGATACGGAGCTTTTGATTCTTACGAATAACCATGTGGTGGAAGGAAGCGATACTCTGACGGTTTCCTTTATTGATGAGGAAAGCGCGGCGGCAAATATAAAGGGTACAGATGCGGCAAAGGATCTGGCTGTTATTGCAGTAAACTTAGATGATATTAAGGAATCAACTATGGGAGAAATTAAAGTGGCAACTTTAGGTGATTCGACAAAGCTTCAGGTTGGTGAGCCGGCAATTGCAATCGGAAACGCCTTAGGCTACGGACAGTCAGTGACCACAGGTATTATCTCTGCAATGAAGAGAACTCTGGATGACTTTGACGGTGAGCTGATTCAGACAGATGCTGCAATCAATCCGGGAAACAGCGGCGGCGCGCTCTTAAATGCAAAAGGCGAGGTTATCGGCATTAATACTGCAAAGATTGCAGTAAATGAGGTAGAGGGCATAGGCTATGCGATCCCGATTTCTGATGCCAGCAGCGTGATTACGGAGCTTATGAACCGGGAGACAAGGACAAAGGTGCCTGACGGCGAACAGGGCTATCTTGGTATACAGGGCTATGATGTGGAAAGCGATGTTGCGAATATGTACCAGATGCCCCAGGGCGTGTATATTTATGAGGCAGTAAAGGGCGGCGCGGCAGCAAAGGCCGGCATATCCAAAGGCTCTATTATCACGGCCGTTAACGGTGCAGGCGTCAACGGTATGGAGGCTCTTAAGGAGCAGCTTCAGTATTACAGGCCGGGTGAGACTGTAGAGGTAACTGTGCAGATTCCGAAAGAAAATGGAGAATATAAGGAAGAAATCATAGAAGTTACTCTTGGAACAAACTCATAATAGTGTTATAATAGTGCCCGTAGGAGGGTGCATGTATGTATACATTTGATGAGATTAAGAGAGAAGATAAGGAAATCGCGGATGCTATTACTGCAGAGCTTGAAAGACAGAATTCTCATATTGAGTTAATAGCATCGGAAAACTGGGTCAGCAGGGCAGTTATGGCCGCTATGGGAAGCCCGCTTACGAACAAGTATGCGGAAGGATACCCTGGAAGAAGATATTACGGGGGCTGCCGGTGTGTAGACGAGATAGAAAATCTGGCCATAGAAAGGGCAAAGGAATTATTTGGATGTGACTATGCAAATGTACAGCCACATTCCGGAGCGCAGGCAAATATGGCTGCGTTCTTTGCCATGTTAAAGCCGGGCGATAAGATTTTGGGAATGAATCTTGATCATGGCGGTCATCTGACACATGGTTCCCCGGTGAATTTATCAGGTAATTATTTTGAAACTTCCTTTTATGGTGTTGAAGATGACGGATTTATTGATTATAATAAGGTACGGGAAACAGCGCTTAGGGAGAGACCCAGGCTTATTATAGCCGGAGCCAGCGCCTATGCAAGGACCATTGATTTCAGGCGCTTCCGCGAAATTGCCGATGAAGCAGGGGCATACCTTATGGTTGATATGGCCCATATTGCAGGACTTGTGGCTGCGGGGGTTCATCCAAGCCCTCTTCCATATGCGGATGTTGTTACCACTACAACCCACAAGACCCTTAGGGGGCCAAGAGGCGGCATGATTCTTTGCAATCAGGAGGCTGCGGACAGGTTTAATTTTAATAAGGCCGTATTTCCGGGCATACAGGGAGGACCTTTAGAGCATGTGATTGCCGCAAAGGCTGTCTGCTTTAAGGAAGCACTTTCACCTGAATTTAAGGAATATCAGAAGCAGACAGTAAGAAATGCAAAAGCCTTGTGCGGCGGACTTCTTGCACGGGGCGCCAGCATTGTATCAGGAGGAACGGATAATCATCTGATGCTTCTTGACCTGCGCAGTGAGGAGCTTACCGGAAAAGAATTAGAAAGACGCCTGGATGAGGCTCATATTACGTGTAATAAAAATACGGTTCCAAACGATCCAAGATCCTCCTTCGTAACAAGCGGCGTGCGTCTCGGCACCCCTGCGGTTACCACAAGAGGGATGAAGGAAGAGGATATGGAGACGATTGCGGAAGGTATTGTTCTTGTTATGAAGAGCGAAGAAAATATCGGCAGGGTAAAAGAGATGGTAAAGGCACTTACAGACCGTTATCCATTACTATAATAAAAATATAACACATTACGAGGAGGGTGAAGGTACAAATGAAATGTCCTATATGCGGCGAGACACTGCGCCCCGGGAAAAAGGATCCAAATTATCTTCTTTGCTACAGCTGCAAGAAGAAGTTTAAGGCACCGCAGAAAAAGAAGGCGGCAGGAGGAGAGGAACAGAAGTATTCTAACATTCCGCCCAAGGCTGTCCGGGAAAAGCGGGAGCGGGAGATGAAGCAGGCGTACGATGAACTGCTTTCCGTGGAGAATGAGAAGACAAAAAGAAAAAAGAAAAAAGAAAAGAAATATGAGGAGCCGGAGGATGATTACGATGATGATTTTGAGTATGATGAGGACGGCGGCTCAAAGCTTCCCATTATTATACTCGGGATTGCTATCGTGATTGTAGCATGTGTGATTGGGTATATGCTGCTGAAATAAGGAAATTGGTGGATATGGCCGGAAACTTGAAAAAGTATTCTGGCCATATTTATTTTAAATTCTTAATTTTTTGAGTTTAGAGAAGAATCTGTGATATAATAAAATCTGTATTTAAAACTACAGCATGGAGGTGACTAAGGTGATATTAGAACTAAAGAATATCGAAAAATCATTTGGCAGCAAGCAGGTTCTTACAGGTGTGTCCTTTAAAGCCGAAGGAGGAAAGGCCTTCGGGCTTCTTGGCAGAAACGGTGCGGGGAAGACGACCTCCATCCGTATTCTGATGAATGTATTTCCAGCGGATGGCGGGGAGGTTCTTATTGACGGGAAACCTGTGGATTACAGCCGGGTGCAGATCGGCTATCTTCCGGAGGAGAGAGGACTTTATCCTAAAAAGGTGATTGTGGATCAGCTTGCTTATTTTGCGGAGCTTAAGGGTATGAGCCATAAAGCGGCGGTTAAATCAGTAGACGCTTGGCTTGAGCGGCTCGGTATGGCAGAATACCGGAATAAGAGGCTTGACACTCTTTCCAAGGGGAACCAGCAGAAGATTCAGCTTATAACAGCCCTTGCCCACAATCCAGATATTATTATACTGGATGAGCCTTTTTCCGGTCTGGATCCGGTAAATGCAATGCTTCTTAAGGATGTGGTCAAGGAGCAGATTGCACAGAATAAGGTAGTACTATTTTCCAGCCATCAGATGAGCTACATCGAGGAATTCTGCGACAGCATCGCGATTCTCAATTCTGGGAAAGCAGCCCTTAGCGGAGAACTCCACGACATTAAAAGAAGCTATGTGCGTGACCGCCTGATTGTCCGTACCGAAAGTCCGGACAGGATAAAAAGTGATTTCGGCGGAGTATGTACAGAGCTTGAGGACGGAAGCCTGCTCATCCGTCTTGCTGCCCCAGAGGAAAAGCAGGGGATGATGAAGCGGCTTGTGGAAAACTATGATATTGACGAGGTGAAGGTGTTTGAGCCTTCTCTTAATGATATATTTGTAGAATACGCCGGCAGCGGGACAGAGAAGGAGGACAGGCAATGAAGCAGTTTGGTAAGATATTGAAATTTGAGCTAAAATATTATTTTAAAAATAAGGTTTTTGTAGGAGTTACGATCTTTCTTGTACTCCTGATTGCAGTTCTTATGTTTTTTCCCCGGATCGTGGATGCATTTTCAGGAAATGGCAGCGGGGAAACGGCTCTTGAGGAAGACGGGGAAGGTAAAAAGGCAGACGCAAAAGATCTGGTAATGCTTATAAAGGCAGGGTCCCCAGAGGAAGCAGAGGCAGTCAGGGAAGCCTTTGAAGCAGCATTTCCAGACTATGATGTGCGGATTACAGAGGACGGTGACAGGGATATTCAGGAGGAAATTCTTTCGGAAAACGCGGAATGTGCCTTTGTTTTAGAAAATATGACTTCCTATACCTATTATGTAGACAATCTTTCCATGTATGACAGTAATACGGAAATTGCCGACAATGTGCTTCAGAATCTTTACCGTATGGGGAAAATGTTAGAGAGCGGTATGTCCAAAGAGCAGGCCGGGGAAATTATAGCTGTACAGATTGAAAATAGCTCTGTGAGCCTTGGAAAAGACCAGATGAAAAATTACTGGTACACATATATTATGATTTTTGCCCTGTATATGGTGATTCTGCTTTACGGCCAGATGATAGCTACCAATGTTGCTACTGAGAAGAGCTCCAGGGCTATGGAGCTTCTGATTACCAGTGCAAAGCCAGTGTCTATGATGTTCGGTAAGGTGATTGCCTCCTGCCTTGCGGGGCTTGCCCAGCTGATTGCGGTATTTGGCTGTGCAGTTTTATTTTACAGTATAAATAGGGAGCAGTGGGAGGATAATATGATTATCCGGTCCATTTTTGACATGCCTGTGAGCCTGGTGGTATATATGCTTGTATTTTTTGTGCTTGGATTTTTTATCTACGCATTTCTTTATGGAGCCATTGGCTCCACAGCGTCTAAGCTTGAGGATATTAATACATCGGTTATGCCTATTACCATGCTGTTTATTATTGCGTTTATGGTAGTTATGTTTTCCCTGGCATCTGGAAATGTGGATAATACCCTGATGAAGGTATGCTCCTTTGTTCCCTTTACCTCGTCAATGGCAATGTTTACCAGGATTGCCATGAGCACGGTGCCATGGTATGAGATTCTTATTTCTGTTCTGATACTCATTGGTTCTGTGGCTGGAATTGGTGTAATTTCCGCAAAAATCTACCGGGTAGGCGTACTCCTTTATGGTACAACGCCTAAAATTGGTTCTATTTTAAAGACTGTGTGGAAAGCCTAAATATAACAGTCTGAATTTAATTGTAAAAAGATCCTTCATGCGTGGAGTTTTCAGTACATGAAGGATCTTTTTTTCAGGCATTTTCCCTTTCGCGTTTTGCCTTTGCCTGGAGCGCCTCTGTCTGGAAGACAAAGTTACGGATAAGCATCTCAAGCTTAGGCGGAAGATCTACAAACTGGCAGCCATAGCTGTATACTCCCTTTTCCCGTACAGGACGCTGTTTCTGTATGCGGGCCGTGATACATTCCGGAGCCTTGATACTTCTAAAAATAGATGTAAAAATCGTATCTGTTTCAAACTTTTGCTTTGAAACAAACTGGAAACCGCCGGTGCCGATGTCCTTGATTGTGACAAAGGTTTCTTTTTTCTCCCCCTTGGGCAGGATGGCGGCCTGGAAGGTTACGTAGACACGGCAGTTTTTCCGCTGTTCAGGAATATCATTTGTAACGGCACGGGCAGTATAGCATGGCCCGGATTCAGAGGAGAGGCTGCTGGTATGTATTTCCTCTGTCAGGGCGAAGATAAAGGCCCTGTAGTCGTATGTTCTGCCTTCCGGCATAAAGAAAAATCTTTCAGGGAAATCTTCCGAAGGCTTCCCGAAAAAAATAATGGTAATGGTCTCTAAGCTCTCCCTTTTAAAACGGACATCTTCCAGATAGGTACAGTCCAGATTGTAGAGTGATGCGCTGCCTGAAGCTGGTATGGAATTCATGGAATCATCGTACCTCCTTTATAAGACTTGGGTTTGTTGTTATGAAATTATTTTAACAGAGAAGGGGAGGAGAATCAAGAGTGCATAAGAATTCACAGTAACCGGCACCTGCCGTATAACTGGCAGATGCCGGAGGCGTGTTTGTGCAGTACATATTATTTACAGCAGGAGCGGATGTCAAATTCTGGATTAATAGCATAGAAATTCTTGCTGTCTAAATGATCCTGTACAATCCGCAGGGCTTCACCGAAACGGGAGGATTGAAGTAAAAATATCTCATAAAATATTTCCCTCAAAATGCCGTACTTCAATCTTTCATGGCTAATGGTTATATGTTCCAAGTGATTTCAATGTTTCCGTCTGCAATGCGGATAACTTTGATAAGCGTATCGACTACCGCCTGTCTGTCCTCGAAAGAGAGCGTTTCCCATGTTTTTACATGATTGGTTATCTGCTTCAATCTGTCCTCTGTGTCTGTGACATTTGCCGTAACGATTTCTTCCTGCAAGGCTTTCCGCTCTGCGTCCAGTTCTGATACTTTTTCATCTATGTATTTCATCAGAACGCCGCTTGCCCCGGACACTTTGGAGAGAAGTTCTTCGATTTCT
>CATBDC010000023.1 GCA_949502235.1 uncultured Lachnospiraceae bacterium
AAATAGACTTGTATTGATGGCTCTGAAGCCTTAAAACAGTGGCTCTCAAGCATTAGAATAATCAGCAGCAGGGCGATACAAAGATTTCCTGCGGGCAAGGAAAAATTATTGACACGATTGATCCGATTTCCTATTTTTCCCCTATATTACATAAAATTGTGTAAATACACAAAAAATAGGAATAACATATTGAAATAAGATTCTGCTTGTAGTAAAATAGTATTACTTAAAATTGTGTATTTGCACAAAAATAAGGAGTGGAAGAATGGAAATTGAAAGAAATGGTTACCTTCAGCAGCTTATTCTGAGAAAAGACAATGGAATGATAAAGGTGATTACAGGCATACGAAGATGTGGAAAATCATTTTTACTTTTTCAAATATTTAAAAAATACTTACTGAAAAATGGCGTAGATGAGGGCCATGTCATTGAGATTGCGCTGGATGGTATTGCAAATGAAGAATTACGAGATCCAAAAATATGTTATCAGCACGTGAAAACTGCAGTAAAAGACGATGAAAGATATTATCTGCTTTTAGATGAAATACAATTTATGCCCCGATTTGAAGAGGTACTGAACAGCCTGCTCCGCATAAGTAATATTGACATCTATGTGACAGGCAGCAATTCCAGATTTCTGTCCAGTGACATTGTAACAGAGTTTCGGGGCAGGGGAGATGAAATCAGGGTTTATCCTCTTTCTTTTGCAGAATTCTATTCTGCCTGCGATGGAGAATATGAGGATGTATGGAACGATTATATGATTTATGGAGGACTGCCGCAGGTTGCCGGATTTCATACGGAACGCCAGAAGGCAGAATATTTGAAAAACATTTTTACAAACGTATACCTGAAGGATGTTGTGGAAAGAAATGGTATTCAAAGTATGGACGATTTGAATACGCTGGTTGATATTCTGGCATCTGCCATCGGGGCGCCGACAAATCCAACCCGGATTTCCAATACCTTTGCAAGTGAACGCCAGATTAGCTATACGAATAAAACAATATCCAAACATATCGATTACCTTGAGGAAGCATTCCTGATTTCAAAATCCAATCGTTATGATATTAAAGGAAGAAAATATGTTGGTGCGAATTTAAAGTATTATTTTACGGATGTAGGTCTTAGAAATGCAAGATTAAATTTCCGGCAGCAGGAGCCGACCCATATTATGGAGAATATCGTTTATAACGAATTGCTAATCCGCGGATATAATGTTGATACAGGCATTATAGATATGTACGGAAAAAATAAAGAAGGAAAACGCATACGCAGGCAGCTTGAGGTTGATTTTGTAGTGAATCAGGGAAGCCAGAGATATTATATTCAAGCAGCCTATGATATGACATCAAAGGAAAAGCAGTCGCAGGAATTTCGTTCTCTGCGTAATATTCCAGATTCCTTTAAGAAAATAGTGATTGTAGGCGGAACGGCAAAACCTTGGAGAAATGAAGAAGGATTTGTCATCATGGGAATGAAGTATTTTCTTTTGAATCCAGACAGCCTGGAATTTTGATATACCAGACAGTATAAAAATGGTGCGCAATAAACATAACACCCCGGGTATTATTAAATACCCGTTCTGGCAGATGACAGCTAAAAATCCGAGCGCTGTCTATGCCTGTGTCAATTACGGCGAAGCGGTCTGCCCGAAAGAAATTGAGACACGGTCCATTTGCATTGACGGGGATATTGGAACGGTGCTTTCTGATTTGAGGTGATGCTATGCATGATATATGGAATCCATGGCACGGCTGTGTAAAATGCAGCGAGGGATGTCAGCATTGCTATATGTATTTTCTCGACCGTTACGTTGACAAACTATGATTTGTTGACAATTCCATAAATTTAATGTATTATGAAAATTAATTAAATAAGATTAAATAAACATAGTTGAATTTATGAAAATGAGGGAAATATATGGCTAAGGATGTGACTTTGGCAGATATAGCAGCGAAAGTCGGAGTAAGTAATGTCGCAGTCTCTAAAGCATTGTCAGGGAAACCCGGAGTGAGTGATGAACTTAGGATAAGAATAAAGCAGGTGGCTGACCGCATGGGATATACGGCAAATCCATCCGGAAAATCTGTAGTTGTAGAAACGGGAAATATAGGAGTGATCATTCCGGAGAACTATTATGGATATTCGCTTTCTTTTTATGGACAGTTGTATGAAAAGGTTGTAAAGACTCTGTATAATAATAAATACTACGGCATTATGGAATTGCTTTCCAAAGAGGACGAACAGGAAACGAATATTCCCAAAGTTCTGCGGGATGGAAAAGTAGACGGCTTGATCTTTATGGGACAAATGGATGAGAATTATATCTGTATGATGTTGGAAAAATCAGAACTTCCAGTTTTTTTCCTTGATACCTATAAGCCGTCTATTGCGCTTGATACGGTGATTTCTGATGGATATTACGGAACTTATCTGTTGACAGATTATCTGATCAGAAATGGGCATAGAAAAATTGGTTTTGTTGGAAATATAGAAGCTACAGACAGCATTGCCGACCGGTTTTGGGGGTACCGGAAGGCTTTGAGGGAAAATCATATAGAGTTTGAGGCTAAGTGGGAAATCCCAGATCGCAGTCAATATGGAAAAATTGGTGATAAGATATTATATGGAAGAAGAGAGTTGGAAGCCTATGTATGTAATTGTGACTCTGCAGCACAGGTTGTGATTCAGGATTTGGAGGAAATGGGTTATTCTGTTCCGGAAGATATATCTGTTGTTGGGTTTGATGATTTTCTTCCAGTCGGCGGCGGAATGGATGCAGACAGGATTACATCATATAGCGTTAATATGGAACGAATGGCAGAGGCATGTGTTGAATCTTTGATAAAGAAGATTAAGCATCAAAAGTATATTGAAGGGATCCAGATTGTGACTGGAAAAATAGTCGAGAAGAAAACGGTGAAAGAACGTAATTGAAAGTCATAATGGTGGAAAATCTTTATTGTGGCAATAAGATATGCCGGGGTGGTTCCGGTATATTTTATTGCCTTTTTATATGATATGAGACAGAAAGTTCAATTTGAAAATCTAAATATATTAACATATTTTAAATTTATTAATTGTAAATAGGTTTGTATATAGTCGAATAAAAACAAAAAAATATGGTAAATATGCACAAAAATTAGAATTAATAATTGTATAATATGTAGAAAATAAAGATACGTAAAATATTGTGTTGAATAATAAAATTAACTATAATATAATTAAGTTAATCTAGAAAGATTAATAAAAGATAACCAAGAATTGTATGGCGACTGGAGCTGCGCGGTATGAAACAGAAAAAGGAAATCCGGCTGGAGGATATTGCAAAAGAATTAAATATTAGTACAGTAACGGTTTCGAATGCGCTTTCCGGCAGGAAAGGGGTGAGCGATTCTCTGAGAAGTACTGTCGTAAGAATGGCAAAAGAATTGGGATATGATGTTTCAAGGTATCACGAAAGGAAAAGAGAGGAAGGAATCAGGTTTGGTGTTCTGCTGTCAGAAGAATATTTTAATATGGCATGTTCGTTCCAATGGATACTTTATCAGCAGATAGTTTATGCGGCTTCTAAAAAGGATATTTCCGTTTTCCTGAAAATCGTTGAGGAGAAGAAAGGGATTAATGGGATAAATCTGGAAGAATGGGACAGTTCTGTAGATGGCCTGATGATCATCAGTAAGGTAAAGAGCAAAGAAATAGAGGAATTATTACGGAGTATGAATGTTCCGGTTATACTGCTTGATGTTTTGGAATCCATGTCAGATGATTCAAAGTACAGTACATATGTTAAAGATCGGATTGAGTTTATCCAGGAAAGCATGCCGGTCTGTGATTTGGTACGGCAGAATCCTTATATGGGAGTATGCAGGACAGTCAGATATTTGCTGGAGAGAGGACATGAAAATATTGCATTTGTTGCCCCTGCTGATTCGAGGGACTACATGCAGGAGCATTATCTTGGATTCTGCAGAGGGATGGGGGAATACGGGAAGGCTGTAAGAGAAGAGTGGATTATAAAAAATGACATGGTATTGAAAGATGGCATTTATACGGAACAGATTGTGCTTCCGAAGATTATGCCGACTGCATTTGTTTGCATCGGTTTTCACACGGCAGGTTTATTGTATGAAGAACTGCTCCGGAAAGGATTCCAAATTCCGGAAGATGTTTCATTGATTGCATATGATCATTTATATGCCGCGTGTTCGTCCGGATACGCCTTTTTAAAACAGCTTACGTCCTGTAGTCCGGATATCCGATTGATAGCTATGACGGCAGTAGATATTTTGTTAAGAAGGAAAGATAATCCGGATATGGATTATGGAACCATATATGCAGGCGACAAGATCATAGAAGGAAAGAGTGTAAAAGATATTAAGGCTCTGCGGCCTTAAAATAAAAAAACAAAAGGAGAGTAATTATGAAAAACAAAGTTTTGAAAAGGATGTTTGCAGCATCGCTTGCAGCGGTAATGATGATGTCATTAGGCGCTTGCGGGCAGAAGAAGCAGGTGGAAAAGCAGGAGATGGATGTAACGATTGATCAGATTACGGTGGGCGAGGATTACACGGACATCAAGGCGGATCTTAAGTTCCTGACTCACAAGACAGATGTGGTGGATACTACTTTTAAAGGTTATATTGAAGAATTTCAGAAACTATATCCGAACGTAAATATTGAATATGAAGGGATCACGGCATATGCGGATGATATCACCACGCGTCTTACCACCGGCGACTGGGGAGACATCTGTATGATACCCACAACAGTGGATAAAGATGAATTGGGAAATTACTTTACCGTGTTGGGAGACAAGGCAGCGCTGGCAGAAACTTATGAGGATAATATGCTGAATAATTTTACATACCAGAATACGGTGTACGGCCTTCCGTCCATGGCAAATGTCCAGGGCGTGATATATAATAAGAAGGTATTCGAGGACGCGGGAGTCAAAGAGCTGCCGAAAACACCGGATGAATTTCTGGATGCACTCCAGGCAATCAAGGATAAAACAGATGCAATCCCGTTATATACCAATTTTGCCGCAAGCTGGACGATGACGGCATGGGATTCTTTGATTGACGGCGGCGCCACGGGAGACCCGGACTTTGCAAATACAGGGCTTGCAAAAGGCGAGAATCCGTTCCAGACAGAGGTGATGGGACAGGCCCTTATGCCGTTTATAATACGCTCTATGAGGCGGTAAAGAGAGGACTTACAGAGGAAGACCCCACCACTACGGACTGGGAAGGAAGCAAGGGAATGCTGAATAACGGCCAGATTGGATGTATGGTACCTGGTTCATGGTCTGTGGTACAGATACAGCAGGCAGGAGAACACGCAGATGACATCGGATATATGGCATTTCCGATTACGGTTGACGGAAAACAGTATGCGGCTGCAGGTCCTGATTATAATTATGGTATTAACTGCAACAGCTCCAAGGATAATCAGATTGCAGCTATGTGTTATATCAAATGGCTGGTAGAGAAATCCGGATTCGCACAGGGAGAAGGCGGACTTTCTGTAGTAATCGGCGATGAGTATCCGGAGGCTTTGAAAGCACTGGACGGAATCGGACTTGTAGTGAATAATCCGGCAGAAGAAGGAGAAGAGAATCTTTTTAATGATATCAATAACGATTCTGAGCTTGGAGTAAATGTATCAGGAGCTATCGCGACAGAGATTGTCGAGGAAGCGGTATCAGGAACGAAGACAATGGATGAGATGGTTGACGAATGGAATGAGAAGTGGACGGCCGCTCAGGAATCAAACGGTGTAGAACACTAGATGAAAAAGACGGGGGAGGGGATTAACGCTTCCCCCGATTAAGAAAGGAGTGGGATTGATGAACGAAAAGAAAAGCTTCAAAGCATGGATCCAGTCAGGAAAAGTAAACCGGAAACTGTGTATTTTTGCATTTATGTTAGTGCCGGTAGCGCTGCTGGTCATTTTTACTTATGTGCCGTTTTTTAAGATGATCGGATTCAGCTTCTATGATATGAAGTATATTGGTGACAGGGAATTTGTGGGACTGGAGAATTATATAGAGGTCTTCACAAGAAAAGACTGTTTCCAGGCATTAAAGCTGAGTTTGTACTATATCGTGGCGTCTTTTATACAACTTGCGCTTGCATTGTATTTTGCATCAGTCTTAAGCTTCAAGGTAAAGGGAAGCGGGGGTTTCAAAGGGCTTATGTTTTTCCCATATCTGGTATGCGGTATCGCGGTAGGTTTTATCTTTAAGTTTTTCTATACCAGAGGGTTTGTATTTGATACGGTGCTCCAGTGGTGTGGGTTTAACTTAGAACAGCTTCCTTACTGGCTGAAGGATACGAGTATCAATAACATATCGGTTGCGGCAACTTCCATATGGAGGTATATGGGACAGGGCATGGTTATGTTTATCGGTGCAATCATGTCGGTGGACGCATCCCTTTATGAAGCAGGTGATATTGACGGGGCGAACAGTTTCCAGAAGTTTTTCTATATTATTCTGCCAAATATTAAAACGATTATTGTGCTGAATATGATCCTTTCTATTACAGGTTCTTTAAGTGTATTCGAGCCGCCATATGTTATTACCGGCGGTGATTTTGGCACGGGAACTTACTTTGTAATCATGAATAAACTGGCGCATGAAAGCCAGAAGGTGGGTCTTGCATCTGCGATGGCAGTGGTATTGCTTGTACTGATCATGATTGCAACGCTGATACAGAAGGGAATTGAGAAATATTATTTTGGCGTGGGTGATTCGGAACCGATCCGTGAGATCAGAAAACGTAAGAAACGTATGGCAATGGCAGCAAAAGGGGGTGCAAAATAATGTCAAAGGGGAAAACAAAAAGAATCATAATTACCGTTTTAAAATATATTACACTGATTCTTGGGGCATTTATATCCGTGCTTCCAATCGTAGTATGTGTCATAACTGCATTTAAGACGCCGGAAGAATATGCGTCCACAAATGTTATGACACTCCCTCAGAGCTGGGCCTATTTTGAAAACTTTATACAAGCATGGTCCCAGGCTAATATGGGGATCGCATTCAGAAACTCCATCATTATCCTGGTATGTGTACTGGCAGGTTCTATCATGACAGGTTCTATGCTTGCCTACGTGCTCAGCCGTTTCAAATTCAAGGGGAACGGTCTGGTAAGGAATATGTTCTTATTTGCTTCGCTGCTTCCGGGTATTGCCATGCAGGTATCCGTGTACCAGATTATGTATAGTCTGGGATGGATCAATTTCCTGCCGGGATATATCATCATGATGTGTGGAACAGATATTATCTCTATTTACATCTTCATCCAGTTTTTTGAAAATATTCCAGATTCGCTGGATGAATCAGCGATTATGGATGGGTGTACTTATTTCGGCGTATTCTTTAGAATACTGTTTCCACTGTTGAAACCGGCGATTGTTACAGTCATGATTTTGAAAGGTGTTGGAGTATACAACGAATACTATACGGCAAATCTTTATCTGCAGGACAAGAACAGACTGGTCACTGTTGCGACTTCGCTGTTTAAGTTTACGGGGCCGCTTGGAAATCAGTATAACTATATTTGCGCGGGTGTGATTATTACGATGGTACCGGCCCTGATTGTATTTATCCTCTGCCAGAAACAAATCTACGGCGGACTGGCAGCAGGAGCTGTAAAGGGTTAAGCGCTTTTAGATAAGAATGAAGGAGATTAATATGAGTGATGTTAAGATAATCGGAGAGGCAGTGCCGAATATGCCCTGGCAGGAACGTCCTGTCGACAGTAAGGCATGGATGCCGCTCTGGCGGTACAATGACAATCCTGTGGTCGGACGCAATCCGGCCGAGGGAGTCGCGCGTATATTCAACAGTGCGGTAATGCCTTATGAAGGGGAATTTATCGGAGTATTCCGGGGTGAGCAGACCAACGGGATTCCCTATATCTATCTCGGAAGAAGTAAGGATGCCATTTACTGGGAGTTTGACAAAGAGAAGATTCCTTTCAAAGATGAAGAGGGAAATGATTTTATGCCGAAGTATGCATATGACCCCAGGCTGGTAAAGGTGGAAGATACCTGTTATGTAATCTGGTGCCAGGATTTTTACGGCGCTTCTATAGGTGTTGCAAAGACACAGAATTTTAAAACATTTACAAGAATTGAGAATCCGTTTCTTCCATTTAACAGAAATGCGGTACTATTCCCAAGAAAAGTGAATGGAAAGTTTTTGATGCTGTCGCGGCCGAGCGACAGCGGCCATACGCCGTTTGGGGATATCTTTATTTCGGAAAGCACTGATATGGTATATTGGGGCAGGCACCGGCATGTAATGGGAAAAGGCGAAGAATGGTGGCAGAATGTCAAGATCGGCGGCGGCGCGGCTCCGATCGAAACCAGCGAAGGGTGGCTTCTCTTCTATCACGGAGTAACTGGAACCTGCAACGGGTATGTATACAGTATCGGCGGCGCGATTTTGGATATTAATGAACCGTCTGTGGTAAAGTACCGGTGCAGTACGTTTCTCCTGACACCGGAAGAGTGGTATGAGGAGCGCGGGTTTGTGCCGAATGTGACGTTTCCCTGTGCGACAATCCACGATTCTCAAAGCGGCAGAATTGCCATCTATTACGGTGCGGCGGATACTTATGTAGGACTTGCGTTTACGAAAGTGGACGAAATAGTGGCTTATATCAAAGAGCATAGTGTTGTCATGGAGACAGATACGGAGCCTGGAAGAAGATAGGAATATATGTGAAGTCTTTGGCTTCTGGGATCCCGCAGGAGTCATGTCCTGAGGGATTCCGGGAGTGGTGCAGAGACATGGAGGAATAATCATGCTGAGAACAGAAGTAAAAAAGCATCTGCAGAGGGATATCATACCATTCTGGCAGAGCATGAAAGACAGGGAATACGGAGGATTCTATGGTTACCTGGGATATGACCTTAAGCTTGATAAAGAGGCGGTAAAGGGATGTATCTTAAACAGCAGGATTCTCTGGTTTTTCTCTAATGCGTATCTGATGCTGGGAGAAAGGGAACTCCTTGAGAGTGCCGGGCATGCGTTTTGTTTCCTGAAGGAGCATTGCCTGGACAGGGAATACGGCGGCGTATACTGGTCGCTTACATACAAGGGGGAACCGGAGGATACCACAAAGCATACCTATAACCAGGCATTTGCAATCTATGCTCTGTCATCTTACTATGATGCGTCAAAGGATGAAGAAGCAATTGAAATTGCACGGGAATTGTACCGTCTTGTAGAAGAGAAGTGTACGGATGAGTATGGGTACATGGAAGCTTTTGAAAGAGATTTCCGACCGGCAAAAAATGACAAGCTTTCTGAAAATGGTGTAATGGCTGAAAAGACAATGAATACGCTGCTGCATGTATTTGAAGCATACACGGAACTCTACCGTGTAACAGGCGAAGAATGCGTGGCAGACAGGCTGCGGTATATGCTGGATCTGGCTGCAGATAAGGTTTATAACCGGAGGCTTGGCCGGCAGGAGGTCTTTTTTGACAAAGAGTGGAATACGCTAATCGATCTCTATTCCTACGGACACGACATAGAGGCTTCATGGCTGATCGACCGGGGACTTAAGATTCTAAATGACAGATCCTATACAGAGAAGCTTGGCCTGATTACAAGGACAATAACAGAAAATGTTTATAACAGGGCATATATAGATCATTCGGTGGTAAATGAGGCAGAGAATGGAGTTGTGGATACGACCCGCGTCTGGTGGGTACAGGCAGAGGCAGTGGTAGGATTCTTAAACGGATATCAGAAGCTGCCGCAGGAAAAAAAGTATCTTAAGGCGGCAGAGGACATCTGGCAGTACATCACAGAGCGGCTGATAGATAAAAGGCAGGGGTCAGAGTGGTTCTTGGCAGTGGACAAAGAAGGGAATCCGGCAGAGAAGCCAATCGTAGAACCATGGAAGTGTCCGTACCACAACGGAAGAATGTGTTTTGAGGTAATGAGGAGGCTAAAAGATGCTTCATAGACAGTATTATGTGGAACAGGCAAAGGTGGACGGTCTGATTGCAAGGAAAAATCAGAAAAGCAGCTTTTATAACGGAATATACGACCGATATCAGTATCCGGTGCTGACAAGAGAATTTGCGCCGGTATATTGGAGATATGACCTTGACGATGAGACGAACCCATATTTTATGGAGCGGCTGGGAATCAATGCGGTGATGAACTCCGGTGCTATCTACCTGAATGGGAAATATTATCTGGTGGTACGCGTGGAAGGAAACGACCGGAAATCCTTTTTTGCGGTAGCGGAGAGTAATACAGGGATTGACGGTTTCCATTTCTGGGATTATCCGGTCGATTTGCCGGATACCTGTCCGGAGGAAACGAATGTATATGACATGCGGCTTACACAGCATGAGGACGGCTGGATCTATGGATTGTTCTGTTCAGAGAGCAAGGATAAAGAGAATGCGGATCTGTCTGCGGCAGTAGCAAAGGCAGGAATTGTCAGGACAAAAGATTTGAAAAACTGGGAACGTCTGGACAACTTACAGACATTAAAATCTCCCCAGCAGAGGAATGTTGCGCTTCACCCGGAATTCGTTGACGGGAAATATGCCTTCTACACAAGGCCGATGGATGGATTTATCGAGACCGGAAGCGGCGGAGGGATAGGATTTGGACTGTGCGGGGATATCCGCCATGCGGTGATTGATGAAGAGCAGATTATCAGCAGACGTATTTACCATACCCTTACAGAGTCCAAGAACGGAGCCGGTGCGCCGCCGATCAGGGGGAAAAAGTGCTGGATCCATATTGCCCACGGCGTTCGCAATACAGCGGCGGGACTGCGTTATGTACTGTATGTGTTTGGAACGGATCTGAAGGACCCATCCAGAGTGCTTGCCGAACCTTCAGGGGTATTCCTGGTTCCTTTAGGAAATGAAAGAATTGGAGATGTATCTAATGTAGTATTCACCAATGGGGCGATTGCAAAGGAAAATGGGGATGTCTATATCTACTATGCATCCTGCGATACCAGAATGCATGTAGCGACAACGACTATTGACAGATTGGAAAATTATCTGTTTGCAACGCCGAAAGATCCGCTGCGGTCAGCAGACTGCGTAAGGCAGAGATGTGAGTTGATTGGACGGAATCTGGAAATCTTGAATCAATAAGGTTAATTCTGCCTGTGTGAGTTTCGGTCATACAGGCAGATGTAGAAGAATCAGAGGAGGGGCAGATTCTGGGATGAAAAAGTATTTAAGGGATATAAAAGAAAAGACATCCTCCATGACAAGGAAAGAGGCGTGTTCTTACGTATTCACTTATTATTGGTACCATATGCTGATTTTCGTTTTTGCCATTGCTCTGATCCTTTTATTTGCGCTGCATTACGGGGGTGGAAATAAAAAACCGCTGTTTACCTGCATGATTGTAAACCAGAAAATGGATGGCGAGAGGGATTTGAGAATACGGGATGATTTTGCCGGGATGGCAGCCATTCCTAAAGAACGGATTATTATTGATTCTGATTATAATTTCTCTTATGACCAGTTTCAGATAGAGGGAACCAATGAAAGTTCTTATGAAAAATTTTTCTTTCAATGGCGCAACCGGGAGATTGACGCGGTCATCCTGTCGGAGAGCTTCTACAGGCATTGCAGGGAAATGGGAGGGAACTTTCGGATATTAGAAGACGGGATAACGGAGGATCCAGAAAATGGTCTGCAGGTTTATATGGATGAGGGGGAGTGCAGGGCGCTGATGCTTGGAACAGATACGTTTACAGAAAAGGTCACTGGAAAAGAGGATGAAAAGCTGCTGCTTGCATTTCCGGAGTCCGGGGAAAATCTGGATGAGAGCCGGCTGTTTCTTAGATATGTATGTGAAAAAATGAAAAGTGGGAGGTATGAATTTTGAAGAAATTATCAATTGAACATCCATTTTTTGAGTTTATGGGAGGGCTTGGCGACTGGATGATCCTGAATGTCCTGTTCGTGGTTACGTCTCTGCCGATTGTCACGATTGGCACATCGCTTACGGCTATGTATAAGGTTTCTCTGAGGCGTATCAGGAAGGAGAGCCGGTATGCGGCAAGAGAATATATGCAGGCATTTCGTGAAGAATGGAAAGAGAGTATAAAGCTGTGGATGATTTTTTTGTGTACAGGCGGCATTTTGTTATTTGATATCCTATATGGGAAGAACCTTCCGGGGGTATTCAATATTGCAATTGGATGTCTTGTGGTTCTGTGGATATTTGTATTTACTTATGCATTCCCTCTGCAGGCAAGATTTAGAAACAGCATAAAAAATACGCTTGTCAATGCATTGTACCTTGCTTTTCGCAATCTCCCGGTTACGATGATTATGGCGGCGCTTAACAGTATACCGGTTCTGTGTATTGCATTGGGCGCATTTGTGGTAATGGCGGCAATGCCTGTCTTCTGTATCATAGGATTTGCGTTGATCGTCTGGATCAACTGCCTTTTTCTGACGGTTATTTTTGACAGATTTGCCCGTGCTTAAAGGTGTTTATTACTGCGGGGTATTTGAATTGTGAAAGGAGAAGATTATGCGGGTCAGGATGAATGATGAGAGGTTATCTTACAGCGGAAGAATTGACTGGAGCGAAGAGGAGTGTCCGGTTTTTATCTATCCGTGTACATGGGTGAGCCTGCGTTTTACAGGAAACCGGCTGAAGCTCTATGTAGAGAATCATCGGGCGTATTGGGATAATTACCTGGGATGTTTCCTTGATGGGAAACAGATGTCTTTGATGCTTCCGGAAGAAGGAAGAGGAGTTCTGGAAATTCCGGTTGAATATGCAGAGAGACAGGAGCACGAGGCGCTTATATTTAAAAGACAGGATGCCTGCCATGAGGTAAAGCTTCTTGGGATAGAGCTTGCAGACGGAGCAAAAGTCCTTGAACCAACGGAGAAACCGGACAGGAGAATCGAAGTGTACGGAGATTCCGTATCTGCCGGAGAGGTGGCAGAAGCCGTGGATTATATCGGGTGTGAGGACCCGGAACATAACGGGGAATATTCTAATAGCTGGTATTCCTATGCATGGATGACGGCAAGGAGGTTAAACGCCCAGATTCATGATATTGCCCAGGGCGGCATTGCGCTTATGGACGGTACGGGGTGGTTTCATGCTCCGGATTACATAGGGATGGAAACGGCATGGGATAAGATCCGCTATGCTCCGGAGTTTGGCAGGGTATTGGATTGGGATTTCCAGGAATATATCCCTCAGCTTGTGATCGTAGCATTCGGGCAGAATGACAGCAATCCGAAAGATTATATGAAAGAGGATTTTCACGGGGAAAAGTCAGAGCAGTGGAGGCAGCATTATAAAGATTTTCTAAGGAAGATTAGAAAAACCTATCCATCGGCACATATTGTGTGCTGTACAACACTGCTACACCATGATAAGGCATGGGACGAGGCGATCAGACAGGCGGTGGAAGAATTAAAAGATGAAAGGATCACGCAGTATTTGTTCAGGCGGAACGGAGAAGGAACCCCGGGACATCTGCGGATAGCAGAAGCCAAAGAGATGGCGGATGAACTTTCAGTGTATATTGAAAATCTGAATATAGAAGGATGGAAATAAGTATGGGACAGATTGATTTGACAAGGTTAAAACAATGTATGTGCAGAGCCGAGAAAGGAGAAAGACTGACAATCGGATTTTTTGGAGGCTCCATCACACAGGGATGTATGGCGACAGAACAAGAGAAGGCATATTCATACCGTGTATTTCAATGGTGGAAGGATGCGTTTCCGCAGGCAGAATTTTCTTATGTAAATGGAGGGATTGGAGGGACCACATCCCACTTTGGAGTTTCCAGAATATGGCAGGATCTGCTGATGTATCAGCCGGATGTAGTTGTAGTGGATTTCAGCGTTAATGACAAGGAGGGGCATGAGGTGTTCTTCCAGGAAACTTTTGAGGGTGTGATACGAAAGCTTCTGTGCTGTCAGTCCAAACCAGCAGTATTGATTTTAAATAATGTGTATTATGATTCGGGAACCAATGTCCAGGAATGCCATAATGAGGTGGGAGACTGGTATCATATTCCCCATGTCAGTATGAAGGATACGCTGTACCGGAGGATGAGGAAAGGTGTATATCAGGAGGAACTGACGGAGGACGGGCTGCACCCTAATGATAAAGGACATGAGCTGGTGGCCGGTGAGATTATCTCATTTCTTTCTGAAGTAAAGGCGGGAATGCATGAGAGGGAAAAGGAAAGCCGGTTTCCAGAGCCGATGACGGCTAATGCATATGAACATGCCAGAAGGATTACTGTGAGGGAAGTCTTGCCAAAGCTTTCCGGATTCCATATTGATACGGAGGAGAAAACAGGACATCTGGATATTTTTAAAAACGGATGGATAGGCAGCAGGCCGGACGACAGGATTTCCTTTGAGGTAGAAGCATCCTGTATCGGTGTACAGTTCCGGCAGACGATTGCAAGGCCGGCGCTGCGGGCGAGGCTGATACTGGATGGAGATGAAGGGCGCGCCCGGATACTGGACGGGAATTTTGAAGCGGACTGGGGAGATTCTGCACAGCTGATTCCCATCCTCCATCACGGGGAGAGAAAAAAACACCGCATTGAGATCGAGATTCTTGACGATCATATGGAGGATGCCGCGCCATTTTATCTGATGTCGCTGATCCTTGCATAATAGAGGAGCGTTGGAGAAGGACTGGGTAAACAAAAGATGTAAATCCTATAGTTAAGAACATGAATTAGGAAGAGGAGGATTTTAGAAATGAAAGCAAGGGAAACCTATGAATTCTGGCTTACAGATTCTTATTTTGATGAAATGACAAAGAAAGAGCTGCGGGGGATCGCAGAAGATGACAAGGAGATAGAGGAACGGTTTTACAGGGATCTGGAGTTTGGAACCGGGGGGCTTCGGGGTATTATCGGAGCGGGTACAAACCGGATGAATATCTATACGGTCCGCAAGGCAACCCAGGGGCTGGCAAATTTTATTATCAGAGGGCAGGCACAGGGAAAGGGTGTGGCGATTGCCTATGATTCCCGGAATATGTCTCCGGAATTTGCAGAGGAGGCAGCTCTTTGTCTTGCGGCAAATGGAATCAGGGCATACATCTTCCCGTCTCTTCGTCCCACGCCAATGCTGTCGTTTGCGCTGAGAGAGCTTGGATGTACAGCGGGAATCGTAGTCACGGCCAGCCATAATCCGCCGGAGTACAATGGCTATAAGGTATATTGGGAAGATGGTGCCCAGATTACATTTCCTAAGGATAAGGAGATCATAGGGGAAGTTAACGCGATTACAGATTATGCACAGGTGAGAATCACATCACGGGAGGAGGCAGAAAAAGCCGGACTGTATCAGGTGATTGGGGAAGAGATGGATGATAAGTACATAGAAGCGCTGAAAAAACTGGTCATTCATCCAGAGATTATTAAGGAAGAGGCAGAGAATCTGAAGATTGTCTACACGCCACTTCATGGGACAGGGAATCTTCCGGTCAGAAGAGTGCTTCGCGAACTGGGATTTACCAATGTATATGTGGTAAAGGAGCAGGAATTGCCGGATGGTAATTTTCCAACTGTTTCTTATCCGAACCCGGAGGATAAGAATGCGTTTGCTCTGGCGCTTAGGCTGGCTAAGGAAGTGGATGCGGATATCGTATTGGCGACAGACCCGGACGCAGACCGTCTGGGCGTTTACGCGAAGGATACGAAGACAGGGGAATATGTAAGTTTTACAGGGAATATGTCTGGGATGCTGATTCTGGAATATCAGCTTGCGCAGAGAAAAGCTTTGGGAAAACTTCCGGAAAACGGCGCTGTTGTTACAACGATTGTATCCGGTAAGATGGCGGGTGAGATCACGAAAGATTACCAGGTAGAATTGATCGAAACTCTGACAGGGTTTAAATATATTGGAGAGCAGATTAAATTTTTTGAGCAGAATCATACGTATATGTATTTATTCGGGTATGAGGAAAGCTATGGCTGCCTTGTAGGAACACATGCGAGAGATAAGGATGCAGTTGCAGCAGTAATGGCATTGTGCGAAGCGGCGGCATGGTGTAAGCACCAGGGTATTACCTTGTGCGGCCAGATGGAAAAGCTGTATCAAAAATATGGTTATTATAAAGAAGGGCTTTCTACCATTACGTTAAAAGGTCAGGAAGGCATCAGAAAGATAAGCAAAATGATGGAAAGAATCCGCAGTGAAGTACCAGAACAGATTGGCGGCCTTAAGGTGCTCCAGTTCAGGGATTACCGAGAAGACATGTTGGTAGATTATAAGAATGGTACAAAGAGTAAGACAGGGCTTCCGGCATCGAATGTGCTGTATTTTGAACTGGAGGAAGGCGCATGGTGCTGCATCCGGCCGTCAGGAACAGAGCCAAAAATCAAGTTTTATATCGGAGTATGCGGCTCGGATGAAAATGATGCAGTTTGGAAGTTAGATAAAATAACACAGGCAGTATTACAATTGGTGGAATAGAGGGAGAACTATGGCATTTGCAAAAGATTTTGTATGGGGTGCGGCGACAAGCGCCTATCAGATTGAAGGCGCTGTAAATACCGGCGGGAAAGGAAGACATATCTGGGATATTTATACGGATGAGCCGGGGCATGTTTTTGAAGGGCATACGGGCAAAACAGCGTGCGACCATTACCACAGGTTCCGTGAAGATGTAAAGCTTATGAAAGAGATCGGGCTGAAAGGCTACCGGTTTTCGGTTGACTGGTCAAGAGTGCTTCCAGATGGATTCGGCTGTGTCAATGAGGAAGGGATTGCCTTTTATAACTCCTTGATCGATGAACTTCTGGAATATGATATTGAACCTTATATTACGCTTTATCATTGGGAATTGCCTTATGAGATATATAAACGGGGCGGATGGATGAATCCGCAGAGCGTAGAATGGTTCGGAGAGTATGCACGTCTTGCGGCCGAACGGTTCAGCGACCGTGTTACACACTTTTTTACGTTAAATGAGCCTCAGTGCTTTGTAGGACTTGGATTTCTGACAGGCGAGCATGCTCCGGGGTTAAAATCCCCTTTGTGCGATACCTTTGCAATGGCTCACAACGTATTGAAGGCGCATGGAAGGGCGGTGCAGAAGCTTCGCCAGTATGGGAAACAAGAAATTACGATTGGTTATGCGCCCACCTGCGGCATGTGTTATCCTGAGACAGATAAGCCTGAAGATATAAAAGCGGCAAGGCAGGCATTATTTGCCATGAATCAGGATGACAGGAATTGGACCTGGAATGTGTCGTGGTGGTCAGACCCGGTGCTTCTGGGGCATTATCCGGAGGAAGGACTGAGACGTTACGAGAAGTATCTTCCGAAAATCACGGAGGAGGATATGAAGCTGATCGCGGAGCCGATTGACGTATACGGACAGAATATTTATAACGGAAGATGTGTCCGTATGGGGACGGATGGGAAACCGGAGGATGTAAGACGATGCGAGGGATTCCCAAAAACAGCCATTGACTGGCCGGTAACCCCGGAGGCGCTGTACTGGGGGCCGAAATTCTTGTATGAGCGCTATCAGAAACCAATTTATATTACAGAAAACGGCCTTTCCTGTCATGATGTGTTATCAATAGACGGTAAAGTACATGATCCGAACCGGATTGACTTCCTTGCGAGATATCTCCATGAGTTAAAACGTGCGGCAGGAGAGATTGATCTGCGTGGATATTTCCAATGGTCACTGATGGATAATTTTGAGTGGGCGAAAGGTTACTCCGAGCGTTTTGGGTTGATTTACGTAGATTTTAAGACGCAGGAAAGAATACTAAAGGATTCGGCATATTGGTACCGTAATATAATTCAAAATAATGGAGAAAAGCTATGAGTATATTGAAATTAAAACCAAGCTGTAAGGATTATATCTGGGGCGGCAGCAGGTTGAAAAAAGAATATGGAATAGGGTATGATGGGGAAGTGCTTGCCGAGGCATGGGAATTATCCTGTCACCCGGACGGGCCGTCTTATATTGTAAATAGCAGATATGCGGGGAAGACTTTGCAGCAGTATATAGATGAAGAGGGAAAAGAAGTCCTTGGAACACACTGCAGGAGATTCCGGGATTTCCCGATCTTGACAAAGTTTATTGATGCGAAAGATAATCTGTCCATCCAGGTGCATCCGGATAACCGGTATGCTTTAAAAAATGAGGGGCAGTACGGAAAAACGGAAATGTGGTATGTCATGGATGCCGGCAAGGATGCATTTTTATATTATGGATTCAAAAAAGAAATCAGCAGGGAAGAATTTGCAAGGCGGATTCAGGAGGATACACTTCTTGAAGTGCTCAATGCGGTGCCGGTGCAAAAGGGAGATGTATTGTTTATCGAATCGGGAACGATCCATGCTATTGGAAAGAATATCCTGATTGCGGAAATTCAGCAGAACTCGAATATCACATATCGCGTATATGACTATGGAAGGGTCGGAAAAGACGGAAAAAAAAGAGACCTGCACATAGAGAAGGCTCTTGCGGTTACAAACAGAATTCCGATCATTAAGGACAACAGCGGTTATCCCCATGTGGCAGACTGTGATTATTTTACCGTTGACAAATTGAATCTGGATGGGAAAGTGATGCAAAAACTTACCGGAAAGGTTTCGGAAGAATCTTTTGCCAGTATTTTAATACTGGATGGAGAAGGAACCATCTCAAATCAGGGTGAGATTCTGAATTATAAGAAAGGGGACAGCTTCTTTCTTCCGGCCGGCAGCGGGAAATATACGATCAAAGGGACTTGCGATGCGCTGATTACCACGATCCGGGCGAAAGCGGCGCAGGTGAGGATAGGAATTGATATCGGCGGGACGGATACTAAGATCGGTCTGATAGATGTTCATTAGCATATCATTGCAAAACAGACGATAAAGACAAATGCAGTCCGTCCGGCAGAGAAAGTGATTGATGAGATTGGAAAAGCAGCCCTTGCGCTTTTAGAACAGCAGAAGATACCAATGGATCAGTGTGTAGGAGTGGGAATCGGCGTACCTGGCACGGTAGACAGAAAACAAGGAATCGTTCGTTATTCTAATAACATTGGGTGGGAAGATGTAGATGTTGTAAAAGAAATGGAGGCTCATCTGCCAATACCGATTTATATTGCAAATGATGCGGATTGTGCTGCTTTGGGAGAAACGATAGCAGGTGCGGGCAGAGATTATCAGGATGTTATTATGCTTACACTTGGAACAGGTGTGGGCGGGGGAATTATTCTGGATGGAAGTATCTATGAAGGAAAAGGGATTGGTGGAAGCGAACTGGGACATATGGTGATTGTAGAAAATGGCGAGCAATGCACTTGTGGACGAAAAGGATGTTTGGAAGCTTATGTTTCTGCAACGGCGCTTATTCGGGACGCCAGGAAATCTATTGGAAAAGAGCTGACACCGGAAGAAATATTCTCGATGGCAAGAGAGGATGAGGTTTTGAAGGAGATTGTAGATTCCTACATCAGAAGATTAGGAGTTGGAATTGTAAATATTGTAAATATTTTCCGTCCACAGCTTGTGCTGCTTGGAGGTCGGATAGCTGCTCAAGGAGAAGTTCTTACGAAACCGTTGTCAGAAAGTATGATGCAGAGTTGTTTTGGAAAAAACAGGAGCGAAATTCCAGAGCTTAGAGTCGCTTCGTTGGGAAATGAAGCAGGAATAGTAGGCGCGGCAGGACTTATATGACAGGATGAAGTAAGCTTATTTTATTCATCAGAACATCTTCACGGCAACCCTCGATCCCAGGTTTTAAATTTCAGGTGGCTCTCAAGCTTTAGAATAATCAATGAAAAATAATATCAATCAAAAAGCGGTTGCCGTATCAATGGGACATGCAAAATCTATTATAACAGTAGATACATATACGGATATGCAGGCAATTATCGAAGATTGTGAAGAAGAAATCCAAGAGTTCATCAAAGATGTCCATCCGTATGATAGTGTGGACGTACAGATGCTAAAAGAAATGTTTCAGGAAGAGGTTGATTTGCAGGAAGAAAAGGAAAGTATGGAGAAAGATAATGGCGGAATAAAAAAATATGATTATTCCGATGTTGAAGAGATGGATGATATTGACGAATGGTATTTGGGAGAGGGGCAGTGAATCTGCCTCTTTCTTTTTGAGCATTTTTAGGCATTACATGCAGAAAAAAGCTGACAAAAGCATAGAAGAAAAGTTTTTCAATTTTCCTCTTGTATTTATATGTCTCTTTTGGTACAATTGGAAAAGAACAAACGTTCTAAATAAAAATAGCCATACGGACTTTCCATACAGGCTTCTCTGTGCTATTCTTTGCTATGGAATATTGAACAGTACTGCCTGGTCAGGAAAATCAGTTTTAGTGACTTTATTCGTGTAATTGCTGTATTAGCCGGAAAAAGAATACCTTGAGACATGAATTTTAATGAAAATCAAGGGAATTTTCGGGCCAATAGTGAACATAGTAAGGAGGTTCGGCCATGAAAAATGAGCAGAATATATTCAAACTGCATGCCCCATACCAGCCTACGGGAGACCAGCCGCAGGCGATAGAAGCACTGGTCAAAGGCTTCAGGGAAGGCAACCAATGCCAGACTTTACTAGGGGTTACGGGTTCCGGCAAGACATTTACGATGGCGAATGTGATTGCCCAGCTGAATAAACCAACGCTTGTGATAGCTCATAACAAGACGCTTGCCGCACAATTATACGGAGAATTCAAGGAGGTATTCCCGGAAAACGCAGTGGAGTATTTTGTCTCCTACTACGACTACTATCAGCCCGAGGCCTACGTCCCCTCATCCGACACCTACATCGCCAAGGATTCCTCTATCAACGATGAGATAGACAAGCTTCGCCATTCCGCCACAGCAGCGTTATCCGAGCGCCGGGATGTCATCATCATTGCCAGCGTGTCCTGTATCTATGGCCTGGGATCGCCCATTGATTATCAGGAGATGGTAATCTCTCTGCGCCCGGGCATGATAAAGGACAGAGATGACGTGGTGCGCAAGCTGATAGAGATACAATATGACAGAAATGAGATGGATTTTAAGCGCGGAACCTTCCGTGTGCACGGAGATGTATTAGAAGTAATTCCGGCAGTCCAGGAAGGACTTGCATACCGGATTGAATTTTTCGGGGACGAAGTGGAGAGAATTACCGAGGTGGATGTGCTGACAGGGGAGGTTAAGGCGGACTTGAATCATATAGCGATCTTTCCGGCCTCCCACTATGTTGTGTCAAAGGAGAGCATGGACAGGGCAATCCAAGCCATTGAAGAAGAGCTGGAGGAGCAGATCCGATATTTTAAAAGCGAAGGAAAGCTTTTAGAGGCACAGAGAATTTCAGAGAGAACCAATTTTGATATTGAGATGATGAGAGAGACGGGCTTTTGCTCAGGGATCGAGAATTATTCCAGACATCTGACAGGACTTGAGCCGGGACAGCCGCCCCACACATTGATAGATTACTTCCCGGATGATTTTATATTGATGATTGATGAGTCCCACAAGACAGTTCCCCAGGTAGGGGGCATGTACCACGGAGATCAGTCCAGAAAGCGGACGCTTGTAGAATATGGATTCCGTCTGCCCTCAGCACTGGATAACCGCCCTTTAAGCTTTGATGAGTTTGAGAGCAAGATTGACCAGGTGCTTTTTGTCTCCGCCACGCCGGGACCGTATGAGGCGGAGCATGAGCTTCTTAGGGCAGAGCAGGTTATCCGTCCTACGGGGCTTCTTGACCCGGAGGTGTTTGTCCGTCCGGTGGAGGGGCAGATTGACGACCTGGTAAGTGAGGTAAATAAAGAAACAGCGAAAAAGAACAAGGTTCTGATTACCACTCTGACAAAGCGCATGGCAGAGGATTTGACAGATTACATGCGTGAGCTTGGAATCCGGGTACGATATCTTCATTCGGACATTGATACGCTGGAGAGAACGGAGATTGTACGGGACATGCGGCTGGATGTCTTTGATGTCCTGGTGGGGATCAACCTTTTAAGGGAAGGACTGGACATCCCTGAAATCACCCTTGTGGCGATTCTGGACGCAGACAAGGAAGGCTTCCTTCGTTCCGAGACGTCCCTGATTCAGACAATCGGACGTGCGGCAAGGAATGCAGAGGGGCATGTGATTATGTATGCGGATACAATTACGGATTCCATGCGCCAGGCTCTCGATGAGACAAAACGGCGCCGCCAGGTGCAGATGAGATATAACGAGGAGCACGGCATTACGCCTGCCACGATTAAGAAGGGAGTGCGGGATCTGATCAGCATTTCCAGAAAGGCAGCTGCAGAAGAGCTCTGCATAGAGAAGGATCCGGAGTCTATGAGTACAGATGAGCTTAAAAAACTTGTGGGAGATGTTACAAAGCAGATGAAGAAAGCGGCTGCAGAGCTTAATTTTGAGGCGGCTGCAGAGCTTCGTGATAAATTGATAGAGCTAAAAAAAATATTACAGGAGAATGAATAGTACAATGGCAGAGAAAAAGGGAAACAGACAATTCATTAAAATACGCGGGGCAAATGAACATAATCTGAAGAATATTGATTTGGATATACCGAGGAATGAACTGGTAGTGCTTACCGGCATCAGCGGTTCCGGCAAATCCTCCCTCGCTTTTGATACGATTTATGCGGAGGGGCAGAGAAGATATATGGAGTCTCTGTCTTCCTACGCAAGACAATTTCTGGGACAGATGGAAAAGCCGGATGTTGAGAGCATAGAGGGGCTCTCACCTGCCATTTCCATTGACCAGAAATCCACGAACCGCAATCCCCGTTCAACGGTCGGAACGGTGACAGAGATTTACGACTATTTCCGCCTCCTTTATGCCAGGATTGGGATTCCCCACTGTCCGAACTGCGGAAAAGAGATAAAAAAGCAGACCGTGGATCAGATGGTAGACCAGATTATGGAGCTCCCGGAAAGGACTAAGATTCAGCTTTTAGCTCCGGTTGTCCGGGGAAGGAAGGGGCGCCATGAGAAGCTTTTAGAGCGGGCGAAAAAGAGCGGCTATGTACGTGTGAGGATCGATGGAAATTTATATGAATTATCAGAGGATATTGCTTTAGATAAAAATATTAAGCATAATATTGAAATTATTGTTGACCGTCTTGTTGTAAAGGCAGGCATTGAAAAGCGTCTTACAGACTCCATAGAAAATGTACTCCATCTTGCAGAGGGTCTTATGACGGTGGACGTTATTGACGGAGAGTCTATGAATTTCAGCCAGAGCTTTTCCTGCCCGGACTGCGGAATCAGCATTGATGAGATTGAGCCCAGAAGCTTTTCCTTTAATAACCCCTTTGGGGCCTGCCCGGAATGCTTTGGGCTGGGCTATAAGATGGAATTTGACGAGGAGCTTATGATTCCGGACAAGAACTTAAGTATTCAGGATGGTGCGATTGCGGTGATGGGATGGCAGTCCTGCAATGATAAAAAAAGCTTTACGTATGCCATTCTGGACGCCCTCTGCAGGGAGTATAAGTTCTCTCTGGATACGCCCTTTAAGGATTACCCGAAAAAGATTCATGATGTGATTCTTTACGGGACAGGAGGTAAAAATATTAAGGTATATTACCGGGGACAGCGGGGCGAGGGCACATATGATGTTGAATTTGAAGGCCTTATTAAAAATGTGGAGCGCCGCTACAGGGAGACTTCTTCTGATACCATGAAGGCAGAGTACGAGGAGTTTATGCGCATTACGCCCTGCAGCAAATGCGGCGGCCAGAGGCTAAAGCCGGAGGCTCTTGCCGTGACGGTAGGAGATAAAAATATTGCAGATGTAACGGCGCTGTCCATTGAGCAACTTCAGAGATTTATGCAGAACTTAGAGCTTGAAAAGCAGCAGCTCCTTATAGGCGGACAGATTTTAAAGGAAATCCAGGCAAGGATCAAATTTTTAATGGATGTGGGGCTTGATTATCTGACACTGGCCCGCGCTACAGGTTCTCTTTCCGGCGGAGAGGCCCAGAGAATCCGTCTGGCCACACAGATTGGCTCTGGCCTTGTGGGTGTGGCATATATTCTGGACGAGCCCAGCATCGGCCTGCACCAGAGGGATAACGATAAGCTTCTGGGGACCTTGAAGCATCTGCGGGATCTGGGGAATTCGGTGATTGTTGTGGAGCACGATGAGGACACCATGCGGGCGGCGGATTATATCGTAGATATCGGCCCGGGCGCCGGTGAGCATGGCGGCGAGGTGATTGCGGCAGGGACTGCCGGGGAGATCATGAAGAATAAAAAATCTCTCACCGGTGCGTATCTAAGCGGCAGCATCCGTATACCGGTTCCGGGGAAGAGGGGAAAGCCTTCAGGATGGCTTGAGATTACAGGGGCAAAGGAAAATAACCTGAAAGATGTGAATGTGAAGATTCCCCTTGGGATTATGACATGCATCACAGGTGTCTCAGGCTCGGGGAAGAGCTCACTGATTAATGAAATATTATATAAGCGTCTTGCAAAGGAGCTGAACAGGGCGCGGACAATACCGGGAAAGCATAAGGATATCAAGGGAATGGAGAATCTGGATAAGGTGATTAATATCGATCAGTCTCCTATTGGGCGTACTCCCCGATCTAATCCGGCTACCTATACGGGTGTATTTGATTTGATCCGGGATTTGTTTGCATCTACGGCAGATGCTAAAGCGAAAGGATATAAAAAAGGAAGGTTCAGCTTTAACGTAAAGGGCGGACGCTGTGAAGCGTGTGCAGGAGACGGTATTTTAAAGATAGAGATGCATTTCCTGCCGGATGTCTATGTTCCTTGTGAAGTATGTCACGGAAAACGGTATAATCGGGAGACTTTGGAGGTAAAATATAAGGGTAAGAGTATCTATGATGTGTTGAATATGACTGTAGAGGAGGCGCTGCATTTCTTTGAAAATATTCCAAGCATCAGAAGAAAGATGGAAACACTTTATGATGTAGGGCTTTCCTACATCCGTCTTGGACAGCCCTCCACCCAGCTTTCAGGCGGAGAGGCCCAGAGAATCAAGCTGGCATCTGAACTAAGCCGAAGGAGCACTGGAAAGACAATTTATATTTTGGATGAACCCACCACAGGCCTTCATTTTGCGGATGTGCATAAATTGACGGAAATACTGCACCGCCTGGCGGCAGACGGAAATACGGTAGTCGTAATTGAACATAATCTGGATGTGATTAAAACAGCAGATTATATTATTGACATGGGTCCGGAAGGCGGGGACAAGGGAGGAACAGTGATTGCCCGGGGAACGCCGGAGGAGGTTGCGGACAACCCGGTTTCCTATACGGGGAAATATATCCGTCCTATGCTTGACAGATAGCTTCATTTTTCGACAGCGGGTCATCCGTATTCACAAAGAATTAAGGAAAAAGGGGTTTCCAATTGTCCTTGATTTGATTATAATGATACTTGCATTAATTTAAGAAACGAAGGATAAGGATATAAGATAGATGGTATAGCGAAAGGGGTTTCGTAAATGGCAGTAGATATAGGGATTGACCTGGGAACAGCCAGTGTTCTTGTATATGTAAAGGGGAAGGGGGTCATATTGAAGGAGCCTTCCGTAGTAGCATTTGACAGGGACAGTAATGAGGTAAAGGCGATTGGCGAGGAAGCACGGCTGATGCTGGGCAGGACGCCGGGAAATATAGTGGCGATCCGGCCCTTAAGGCAGGGCGTTATTTCTGATTATACTGTGACAGAGAAGATGATAAAATATTTTGTGCAGAAGGCGCTGGGAAAAAGGACCTTCAAAAAGCCCAGAATCAGTATCTGCGTCCCCAGCGGGGTTACAGAGGTTGAGCGCAAGGCCGTAGAGGAAGCGACCTATGCGGCCGGAGCCAGAGAGGTAAAGCTGATCGAAGAGCCGGTGGCGGCGGCAATCGGCGCAGGAATTGACATTTCCAGGCCCTGCGGAAATATGATTGTGGACATTGGCGGCGGCACATCGGATATTGCAGTTATTTCTCTGGGCGGCACAGTAGTGAATACATCGATTAAGCTTGCAGGTGATGATTTTGATGAAGCGATTGTGCGGTATATGAGAAAGAAGCATAATCTGCTGATTGGCGAGCGGACGGCTGAGGATATTAAAATCAAGATAGGGACCACATACCCTCTGATTGAAAATGAGGTGATGGAGGTTCGGGGCAGGAATCTTGTGACAGGGCTTCCAAAGACAGTTACAGTTACATCTTCAGAGACAGAAGAAGCACTTAAGGAGACAACAGGGCAGATTGTGGAAGCAGTCATCAGTGTTCTTGAGCGGACTCCTCCAGAGCTTTCCGCCGACATACTGGACAGGGGGATTGTGCTGACAGGCGGCGGGGCCATGCTAAGGGGCCTGGAGGAAATGATAGAGGAGAGAACAGGGATTAACACAATGACTGCAGAAGAGCCCATGCAGGTTGTGGCAGTCGGGACTGGTCAATTTGTAGAACTGATGAGTGGCAGGAAAGACATATAAAACAGATGGAAAAGATAAAAGGATATGTAGAGCACATTGTGTATCGGAATGATGAAAACGGATACACGGTATTTAACTTAAATAATGATGACGGTGATCTTACCTGCGTGGGAAAATTCCATTATATTGAAGAAGGATCGCTTATGGAGATGACCGGGGAATACACGGTCCATAAGCTTTACGGGACCCAGCTTATGGTGGAGACGGCAAGGATCTGTGAGCCGGAGGATCTGGTATCTATTGAGCGTTATCTTGGCTCCGGCGCCATAAAAGGGGTAGGTGCATCCCTTGCAGGAAAAATTGTAAAGAAATTTAAGGAAGATACCTTTCGGATTATTGAGGAGGAACCAGAGAGGCTTGCTGAGATAAAAGGAATCAGCGAGCGTAAGGCAAGAGAAATAGCCGTTCAGGTTGAAGAAAAAAGAGACATGCGGGAGGCTATGATATTCCTGCAGAAATACGGGATATCTACAACTCTTGCAGCGAAGATATATGACCATTATGGACAGAGCGTTTACCGTGTTATAGAGGAAAATCCTTATCAGATGGCAGATCATGTGCCGGGAGTAGGATTTCGGACCGCTGATGAAATTGCGGCAAAGGTCGGGATTCATACAGATTCTGACTACCGCATACGCAGCGGTATTTTCTATACTCTTTTACAGAGCGTGGGGGAAGGACACATTTATCTGTCCCAGGAGGCTCTTCTTTACCGGGCGGGAAAGCTTCTGGAGGTGGAGATTGACCACATAGAAGGATATCTTATGGACCTGTCCATGGAGAAAAAGATCGTGCTTAAAAAGACGGAAGAGGGAACCCGGGTATATGCCTCAAAATATTATTATATGGAGCTTAATACTGCGAGAATGCTGCATGATCTGAATGTAAAATTTGACATGACGGACAGTGCGCTAAAGGAGCGTCTTCATGCAATAGAGGAAAGTACGGGGCTTTTGCTTGATGAAATGCAAAAGAATGCGGTGCTTGAAAGCATGCTGCACGGGGTGACGGTTCTGACAGGAGGTCCGGGAACCGGTAAGACGACAACAATTAATGCTATGATTCATTTCTTTGAGAGTGAAGGGCTTAAGCTTTTGCTTGCCGCCCCCACGGGGAGGGCGGCAAAACGCATGACAGAGGCTACGGGCTATGAGGCCCAGACGATTCACCGCCTTTTAGAGGTCAATGGGAATCCGGAGGAGGAAGGTAACACGGGATTTAACAGAAACGCGGAAAATCCTCTTGAAGCGGATGCAATTATTATTGATGAGATGTCTATGGTGGATCTCCCGCTTATGTATGCGCTTGCCGATGCTGTTATGCCGGGAACAAGGCTGATACTTGTGGGAGACAGCAACCAGCTTCCAAGTGTTGGGCCGGGGAGCGTGCTTAAGGATATTATCTCTTCGGAATGTTTTTCTGTTGTCAGGCTGACAAAGATCTTCCGGCAGGCAGGTGAGAGTGATATTGTTGTAAATGCCCATAAGATTAACCGGGGAGAGCCAGTCCTTCTGGATAATAAAAGCAGAGACTTTTTCTTCCTTAAAAGGCAGGATGCTAATGTGATCATCAGCGTTGTTCTGACCCTGATTCAGAAGAAGCTGCCCAAATATGTAAATGCCGGAATCCATGATATTCAGGTGCTGACTCCCATGAGGAAAGGGCTTCTTGGTGTGGAGCGTCTGAACAAGATTCTTCAGGAATATTTAAACCCGCCGGATAAAAATAAAAATGAAAGAGAATACGGGGAACGTCTTTTCCGTGAGGGCGATAAGGTGATGCAGATCAAAAACAATTATCAGCTTGAATGGGAAGTAAAGACAAGATATGGCATGACAGTTGATAAGGGACTGGGCATATTTAATGGGGATATGGGAATTGTCAAAAGTATTAATACATACGAGGAGATAGTGACAGTAGAATATGATGAGCACAGGCTTGTGGAATATCCGTACAGTCTTCTGGAGGAACTGGAGCTGGCCTATGCAATAACAGTACATAAAGCCCAGGGGAGCGAATATCCAGCGGTTGTGATTCCTCTGCTGCAAGGACCCAGGCAGCTTTTCTATAGGAATCTCCTTTATACGGCTGTTACAAGAGCGAAATCCTGTGTGACATTGGTAGGGAGTGACACGGTCTTTCAGGAAATGATCCAAAATACAAGAGAGCAGGAAAGAAATACAAGTCTGGCAGAGCGGATACGTGAATTTATATGAAAATAAGAATAAGAAAGCTGTTATGGCCAGATACCTGCCCTTTCTGCGGCAAAGTAAATCAGAAAGGGGTGTGTTTGGCGTGCGCAGAAAAGCTGGAGGGACTTCTTGTGCGGGAGCCGAGATGCTTAAAATGCGGTAAGCCTGTCAGGTATAAAGAACAGGAATACTGCTATGACTGTGCCCATAGCTGTCATGATTATGACAGGGGTGCAGCGCTCTGGCTTCACAGAGAACCGGTGAGCACATCTGTTTACCGGTTCAAGTACCATAATCAGCGATTTTATGCTCAGGCTTATGCGGCCCAGATAGCCGCACAATACGGTGCGCTTATCCGTAAATGGAATCCTCAGGTAATTATCCCGGTACCTCTTCATAAAAGACGCAGACGAAAGAGAGGATATAATCAGGCAGAGCTTCTGGCAGAGGAGGCAGGCAGGATATTAAAGATTCCTGTTGCAAAGGGCCTGGTGGAAAGAGTCCGGTACACAGTGCCTCAGAAAAAGCTGGACAGCAAAAAAAGAAGACAGAACCTTAAAAGGGTATTTGTTGTCAGAGCCTCGTCTATCAGGTTAAGAAGTGTGCTTATAATGGATGACATTTATACAACAGGAGCCACCATAGATTCTCTTGCCAGGGTTCTGAAGGCAGCGGGAGTCCAAAAAGTGTATTTTTTAACTATAAGTATTGGACAAGGGTACTGATATTTGATATACTGAAAATGATGTTTAGATTCGAGGTGAATTATGTTAGATGAGCGGAAGGTAAGGCTGATGACGAGCCTTGCAATGTACGAACAGGGACAGGGAAAAGAGGATTTTAAAATCAGTGAATATTATCGGAAGGATTACACAGGCATGCATATTTTGTTTTCCTTTTTCTGGACTACTGTGGGCTATGCCTGTATTGGAGCTCTTGTCGTACTGGCCGGGCTTGATTACTTTATGTCGCATATGTCGGTAAAGCTCTTTATGACCCTGGGGATTGCTGCGGCTGCGGGATATCTGGCAGTTGTTATTATTTATGCTGTTATAACAAGCCATATATATAATAAGAAGCACAGGAATGCGAGACAGAGAGTGAAAAGATACAATCATGATCTGACAAAATTACTGAAGATGTATGAAAAGGAGAATAAGTAGATGGATAGTTTATTCGTACTTAGGGAAAGGTTTCAGGAGCTGTACTCCAAGAATTCCAGAATTATAGATAAAGCGGTTCAGTTTGCTGTTGCTCTTGCAGCGTTTTATCTGATTAATAAAAATGTCGGGTTCATGAAGCTTGCTTCAAGTCCGGCAGTGATACTGGCTTTGGCTGTTATCTGTACATTTTTTCCTACGGTTATGACGATCATTGCTGCCAGCGTATTGATACTGGTACATATGTATGCAGTTTCACTGGCGGCTTTAGGAGTAACGGCGGGAATCTTTCTGGTTATGTACATTTTCTATTTCAGGCTTACTCCCAGGATGGCACTGATTGTGCTTCTTACACCCATCGCTTTTGCATTGAAGATTCCCTGCGTGATTCCCATTGCATATGCGCTTGTGATGCCTATGGCGGCAATTGCAGCCGTAGGATGCGGCGGGATCGTATATTATATGATGGAATATATTAAAAAGGCTGCCGCCGGGATGAAGGGTTCTGATGCGGCGGGGCTTATGGGACAGGTTTCCGCATATATAAAAACCGTGTTTCAGAATAAAGAAATGTGGGTTATGATTGCGGCCTGCATCATTTGTTATCTTGTCGTATATACAGTGCGCAGGCAGTCGGTAAACCATGCCTGGAAAATAGCAGTTGTAGCGGGAGCTATTGTAAATATTGTAGTTGTTACGGCCGGAGATATGTATTTTGGATTGAACAGCCAGTTTACATCATTGATTGTCGGAGGCGCAGCAGGAATTGTAGTGGGGCTCATTATGGAGCTGTTCCTTTTCGCTGTTGATTATTCCAGGACTGAACGTTTTGAATACGAGGATGATGAATACCATTATTATGTAAAGGCAATTCCGAAATTATCGGTATCATCTCCTGAGAAGACAGTGAAGCGCATTAATGGACACAGAGAGACAGAGATTATTGATGCCGCAGAGGTAAGAAGAAAAAGTAAGAAGCAGGGGAAAAAGCCTGAAAACCGTTCTCCGGTGAGGGAAGGGGCACCCGGCAGAGGACGCGATATGGAAGAGGTAGATAAAATGCTCCTTACCCAGAGTCTGAAACAGGATTTAAATCTTAAGTGACAGCCGGATTGTGACGAAGATATAAATATAAGATAAAAAAAGGAGGTGGCCAGGATGGAGCAGTATATTTCAGCAATACTGGGAGAATTTATGACAGGTGTATATCTTCCGGAGATCCGTCTGACAGATGTTGTGGAAGTATTGATTCTTTCATATCTGATATATCATCTGATGATATGGATCAAAAATACAAAAGCATGGATGCTGCTTAAAGGTATCGTTGTTCTGGGTGTATTTATTTTGGTCGCTTTTATTTTTAAAATGCATACGATCCTTTATATCGCCAAGAATTCTGTTACAGTACTGGCAACCGTAGCGATTGTTGTATTCCAGCCGGAGCTTAGGAGAGCACTGGAAAAGCTTGGGGAGAGAAGGTTTTTAACATCAATTGTACCCTTTGAATCAGGAAGAGAGCGCGTAAGATTCAGTGAGGAGACGATGGAAAGCATTATTGATGCCGCATATAATATGGGACGTGTGAAAACAGGAGCTCTTATTGTTGTTGAGCAGGCAATCCATCTGACGGAGTATGAAAGTACGGGAATACACATGGACTGTGTGGTTTCTATGCAGGTGCTTATGAATATATTTGAGCATAATACGCCTCTTCATGACGGGGCGATTATTATTCGCGGTGACAGAATCGTATCGGCAACGTGTTATCTTCCTCTCTCTGACAATATGGGACTTAGCAAGGATCTGGGCACACGGCACAGGGCAGCGGTAGGCATGAGCGAGGTAAGTGATGCACTTATTATTGTTGTATCAGAAGAGACAGGAGCTGTATCTGTAGCCCAGGGAGGTTTTCTTGACCGCAGAGTAAACAGGGAAGAGCTTAGGGAGAAGCTTACACATATTCAGGACAGGAAACCGGAAACTAATAGATTAGCAATGTTATGGAAAGGAAGGCATAGGAATGAAAAAGGGACTGATGAATAATGTTGGTCTTAAAATGTTGGCCTTCCTGTCAGCATCTATGCTGTGGTTCATGGTGGTTAACATTGATGATCCGGAGACGACCCAGACCTATCATAATATCCCGGTCACCGTAATAAATGAAGAGGTTCTGGCAGAGGCCAATCAGACCTATCAGATAGTAGATAATACGCAGGTTGTAAGTGTAACAGTAAGTGCGAACCGATCAGTTCTTAATAAAATAAAAAGTGAGAACATAGTCGCGGTCGCGGATATGAAGGAGCTTACGTTAAACACTCAGATTCCCATAGACGTTGTAATTAACGGTTATGAGGGTGAATATAAGGATGCATATACGTCACCGCGAAACCTTCAGGTAAGGCTTGAAGAAGAACAGACAAAGAAATTCCCGATTGTTCCAGCAACGACCGGAACGGTGAGAGACGGATATGCCTTAGGTGAGATAAAGGCAGTCCCGGAGAATATATCAATCAGAGGTCCGGTTTCTGTAATCGGCAAGATAAGCAGGGTGGAAGCGGCAGTAAGTGTATCCGGATTATCCTCTGATACGGTTCTTCCGTCAGAGCTTGTATTGTATGATGATGAGAACAATGTAATTGATCAGTCGCTCCTTGCAAATAATCTTGGTGTAGACGGTGTGGCAGTAAGTGTACAGCTTTTGAAAACAAAGAGTGTTCCGCTTGTTTTTGATACGTCAGAGATCACAGCGGCAGAAGGGTACAATTTTGCCGGTATCACATATGAGCCTCAGGAGATTCAGGTGTCAGGAGTAAAGGAAGCACTGGCAGCTCTTGATAAGATAGAGATTCCGTCATCAGCCCTGTCATTTGAGGGACTGACAGCCAGAACAGAACAGGGAGTAGATATTATAGAATTTATTCCTGATACGGTAAGGCTGGTGGATGCAAATGCGGGTTCTGTTGTCGTGACAATTTCTATTGAAAAAGACGGGACCAAGTCATATGATGTTTCTCTGGGAACACTGGTAGTCAACGGGCTGGATGAAGATTTGACATTAAAATATGAAACAGTGGATGTCCTGGTCGTCCAGGTCAGAGGACCAAAAAATATTTTAGATAAGCTTACGGTAGATAATAATATAAGCATTGATTTATCGGGGTATACAGAAGCAGGTAATTACAAGGTTCCGGTGGAGGTTGAGCTCCCGGATGGCTGTGAGCTTGAAAAATCACTGACGGTGAGTGTTATTTTAGAAAAAAGGAAGTAGGGATAGTGCCATGGTAAGACAAAAAGTAGTAATCAGCAATCCTACAGGTCTTCATCTCAGGCCAGCCGGCATATTTTGCAATACAGCAAATAAATTTGGCTGCAGGGTTATGTTTGAGTATGAAAATACAAGTGCAAATGCTAAAAGTGTACTAAGTGTTCTTGGCGCCTGTATAAAATCTGGTGATGTTATTACTCTGGTCTGCGACGGACCGGGTGAAGAGGATGCCTTAAAGGCAATGGTAGAGGCTGTGGAGAGCGGTCTGGGAGAATAAAATAAGTTTATGCGGCAGACCGCCTGTTAGTTCAGGCGGTCTTCGTGTGTCTTTAGATAATGATGGAGAATGTCAATAAATTCACTGTTAGTTGGTTTTTGTGTCAGCTCATATCCTGCCATCTGAATAAGGAACTGCCTGTTTCCCTTTTCCCAGCAAATTGTGACAACCGTTCGTATACAATGCTCCACACTGTCTCTGCTCACATTATAGTATTGTGCAATATCCAGGTAAAGATGCTTATAAACGGACAGAAGATAATCTTCATTCTGCCGGCAAAGATACAAAGCATAAGTAAGGTAACGGAATCCCTGGTATGTTGAGCGGATACCGAGACGAAAGACTAATCTGTGGATTGAATCCATAATAGTTCCCTCCCCTAAATATAATAATCAAATGAAATCATTGTATATGAAAATTTACATAAATGGAAATAAAAGGAAATAAATAGACATTATTAGATAAAAATAGATATAATTCGACAAAAACAGACAAAGTCAGTAAAGAAGATATAAACCAGAAAGAGCAGAGGAGTCAGCCATAATAAGAATATTTCAATTATTTAATACTTTTTGTCTGTACGTCCTAATAAATAATCTGTAGTTACCCCGAAGATATCGGCAATACTAACAATAATATCTAACTGAGGATGCCGGTTTTTGGTTTCATAGCCGGCAATGGTGGTACGCTGCACATGCAAGAGAAATGCAAGTTCTTTCTGGGTCATATCCTGCTCACGGCGAAGCTGCCGGAGTCTTTTTGATAAAATTTCCATGAGATTACCTCCTCTTTATTTATATTGTAAATGCAATAAAGCGGATATGCAAACAATATTATGGTTAAGAGTGCGGCAGAATGGAACATTTTGTCATAAAATGCGTTACTGTTCACTACTGTTCACATGCGCAGACCTGTAAACAGTAATTAAAATGTGCACAGGCATAGAAAAAACCGGGTAATCCCGGTTCTTTCTATCTCACTGTTCACTTTGTTCACAGCAGCCTTTCTATGCCATAATATCAATATTTTCCCCAAGTCCCGGTACGGACACGGCGTCCGCCATCTGCGCAAGCGCTTCCCCGGCGGCTTCTGCCGTATCAAGTATCTTAGACATCACGGCAATGTCCACATTCATGCTCAAATTATTCATGGCCATATAGGTCGATAATGCTGGTATATCCATATAAATCACCTCTTTAAATTTCCTTTAAGCTTAGTTTAGCAAACTGCGGCAAAGTTTGCAAGGTTAATGTTCACTCTGTTCACAGTAACTTGCGATATACTGTACTGTATGATAATATTGTTACTGTTTACAGAGCTGCGCATTTACTGCGCAAGGCCATAAGAAAGCAGGAGTGGGTAAAATGAAAGAATATGAATGGATCCGTTCTGGCAGAAAAACGATTGCGATTCAGGTAAAACCAGACGGTCGCATTGTGGTCCGTTCACCATACAGAGTATCAAGAAAACAGGTGGAAAGGTTTCTTGAGGAAAAAAGCCAGTGGATAAAAACGCAGCAGGAGAAGTTAAGAAAGGGGGAGGAGGCTAAGCGTGAGATTACGGATGAGATGCGAAAAAGAGGCGTCCGTATGGCAATGGAGCTTATTCCGGAGAGAGTGCGCTATTATGCGGATATCATGGGTATTTCATATGGAAGGATTACAATACGGGAGCAGAAGACGAGATGGGGAAGCTGCAGCAGTAAGGGTAATTTGAACTTTAACTGGAAGCTTATGCTGATGCCGGAGGGGGTACTCGATTATGTAGTCGTCCATGAGCTGGCACACAGGATTGAGATGAATCATTCGAAAGCGTTCTGGGCAGTTGTGGAGCAGGTGCTGCCGGACTACCGGAAAAGAAAGGCCCTTCTTAGAGAGACGGAGCAGCTTTACCGTTAGCCATAAAATATTCAGCTTGTTTGGTTGGAAGGTTGTTCGAGGGACGGACATCTTCGAGATTCCGTCCCTTGAACGATATTTCCACCACACAGGCAGAAAAGCTTTATAAAAGCATAGAAAGAAGTACGGTTATGATGCCGCATATACCGATAGCCAGCCCGCTCATTGCCCCTTCAGTTTCTCCTATTTCCAGGGCCTTTGAGGTGCCGATGGCATGGCTTGAGGCTCCGATGGCCAGTCCGGCGGTCATGGAATCCTTTACACAGAACAGCTTAATGAGAAGAGGGGACAGGATGCTTCCAAGTATTCCCGTAAAAATAACGGCAACAACAGTAACCGGAACGACTCCGCCGCGGCTCTCCGAGATGCTGACCGCAATGGGAGTGGTGACAGATTTGGGAAGCAGGGATGCTGTCATAGCATCATCAAGCCCGAAAAACCGGCATAATCCGTAAACGCTTAGCATAGAAGCAGCAGATCCGCAAAAGCAGCCCGTAAGGATAGGAAGCCAGTTTTCCTTCAAAATGCGGATTTTGGCGTAAATGGACACCGCAAGGCATGCCGTTGCCGGAGCCAGGAACATATTTATAATACTCCCTCCCTCCTGGTAAGCCTCATAAGGAATCTTAAATAGCAGTAAAATTCCGATAATTATGACAATTGCAATAATCAGCGGGTTTAAGAGGAGAAGTCCTGTCTTTTTGTTGAGCATCTGTCCGCACCAGAAGGCGAAAATGCTTAGGGCAATGCCGAAAAACGGCGATTCAAATATCTCTGACATATTATTTCCTCCGATTGATGAATTTTATAGTAAGTCTGATGCTGAATGCAGTAGCGGCAAAGGTAATCAGTGTTGAAAGGACGCAGATCACCACAAGAGAGAACCAGTTTTCTTTTAATATATCAAAATAGTTCATCATTCCCACCCCCGCAGGTATAAAGAAAAATGCCATGTTGGATAAAAGAAAATCCGATTTTTCCTGTATATGGCTGACTTTAAGCAGTCCGGTAAGAAGACAGAGAAGGAGAAGAAGCAGTCCGATTACACTTGAAGGAAATGGAAAAGGGAGGATCTGCTGAATAATAATGCTAAGCCAGCAGATTGTAAAAATAATGCCTGTTTGTTTTATAATTTTCATATCGTACACATCCTTTAACCGGAAATATTCAGTGAATTAACAGTTTTTAGCATACTACGGCATGAAAATAAAGTCAATATGATTGTTACTGTGAACGGAGTAGACAGTAACAACAACGTTACTGTTCACACGGCACCGTGCACTACGCTGCACGGTGTCCGGCCAAAAAAAGTAGTGGCTGCCTGGCATCCGGCCCCTCACCGAAGGTGACTTTTAATGGCTGGATGCCGTTACTGGAGCACCCGTAGGGTGTGAACAGTAACACAACAACTAGAATAGGGCTGTATTATTTTTGGGATATATGTTAAAATAGTCACGAAGTTTTAAGAAGATTAGGAGAAAAGATTATGAAATCGTATCGAAAGGAACTACATTTTCATCTGCCCGCAAGACGGGGGCTGGTTAATATTACGGATGAGGTGCAGCAGGCAGTCAGGGAAAGCAAAGTAAAGGAAGGAATGGTACTTGTTAATGCCATGAACATTACGGCCAGTGTTTTCATTAATGATGATGAGAGCGGACTGCATCAGGACTATGAAAAATGGCTGGAGCATCTTGCACCGGAGAAGCCTTACAGCCAGTACAGGCATAATGGATATGAGGATAATGCAGATGCGCATCTAAAGAGAACCATCATGGGACGGGAGACTGTTGTGGCAATCACAGATGGAAAGCTGGATTTCGGAACATGGGAGCAGATTTTTTATTTTGAATTTGATGGGAAAAGAGACAAGAGAGTACTAATTAAGATAATCGGAGAATAGGGTGTGTCTTGAGATAATCACTGGAAAGTGGTAATATATATAAAAGAAAATATTACAGGAGGAGACGTTCTATGCAAATTCCTATTGAATCTTATAACAAGGAGTATAAAGACCGCTTTTTAAAATACTATGATGAATTTAAGTGGCTGTACCACGAGCTGTACAGCGGCCGTACAGATATGTTTGAAAGCCTGTGTGACGAGATGTTCCGTTGGTATAAGGAGAGAAGGCCGCAGCTAAAAAAGATAGACGCGGGCCGTGAGGAGAATCCGGACTGGTACAAAGGAAACCAGATGCTGGGCATGATGATGTATGTGGATGCTTTTGCCGGGGATCTTAAGGGAGTCTTAAAGAAGCTGGATTATATTGAAGAATGTAACGTAAATTACCTTCATCTGATGCCCCTTCTTGATTCGCCGGAGGGAAGAAGCGATGGCGGCTACGCGGTTTCAGATTTCAGGAAGGTGAAGCCGGAGCTTGGGACAATGGAAGATTTGGAAAGGCTTGCTGATGAGTGTCACAAACGGGGAATCAGTATTTGCCTGGACTTTGTTATGAACCATACCTCTGAGGATCATGAATGGGCAAAAAGAGCAAGGCAGGGGGATCCGGAGTACAAGAGCAGATATTATTTTTATGATAATTATGATATTCCGGCCCAGTTTGAGCAGACTATGCCAGAGGTATTTCCTACTACGGCACCGGGAAATTTCTCCTGGCTTCCGGATATGGAGCAGTTTATTATGACCACCTTTTATCCGTACCAGTGGGATCTTAATTACTGGAATCCGGTTGTGTTAAATGAGATGATTTATAATATGCTGAATCTGGTAAATAAGGGTATTGACATTATCAGAATCGATGCAGTTCCTTATATCTGGAAGCAGCTTGGCACGAACTGCAGGAATCTTCCCCAGGTACACAATATTGTGCGGATTATGAGAATTATCACGGAGATCGTATGTCCGGGCGTACTTCTTCTGGGAGAGGTTGTTATGGCGCCGGATAAGGTAGTGCCTTACTTTGGAAGTGTTGAGAAGCCGGAATGTCATATGCTTTACAATGTTACGACAATGGCCACCACCTGGCACAGCGTGGCAACAAGGGATGCCATGCTGTTAAAGCAGCAGATGAACGTGGTAAATACTCTGCCAAAGGATTATGTATTTCTTAATTACCTGCGCTGCCATGATGATATCGGCTGGGGACTTGACTACCTGTGGCTTATGCAGTTTGGAATCGGCGAGGTAAGCCACAAACGGTATCTGAATAATTTCCTTACCGGTCAGTATCCTGGCTCCTTTGCAAGAGGAGAGCTTTATAATTCAGATCCCACGTCAGGAGATGCAAGGCTGTGCGGGACCACGGCATCCCTAAGCGGTATTGAGAAGGCGGCTTATGAGCGGGACAGCGAGGCTCTTGACCGGGCGGTCCGCCTGGATCTTATGCTTCATGCATATATGCTTGTCCAGTCCGGTATCCCGGTGATTTACAGCGGAGATGAGATTGGGCAGGAAAACGATTATACTTATCATAAGGATCCCAAGAAATGGGATGATTCCCGTTATCTCCACAGAGGGAAATTCCAGTGGGAGAAGGAGAGGATGAAAGAAGAAAAGGGCACGGTACAGCAGAGAATCTTTGACGGCCTGAAAAAGCTGGAGGCTATCCGCAGGGATAAAAAGGTTTTCTGCGGCGATGCAGATGTCTGGACAGTGGATACATGGGACAAATCCATTCTGGGCATTGTCCGTGCCAGCGGTGAGGAAAAGCTGGTTGCACTTTTTAATTTCAGCGAATTTGATAAAACGGCCTGGATTAATGAAGATGACGGTATGTATATGGATCTGATTACAGGACAGGAAATGGAAGCAAAAGGTGTAAATATTCCGGCATACGGCGCATACTGGCTGTACAGAAAGAACTAAGTCATGAAGTATTATCTTGCGCCGATGGAGGGCATTACTACTTACATTTACCGAAATGCATATCATCAGTATTTTACACCCCTGGATAAGTATTTCACTCCCTTTCTTGTGCCTCATACAAAAAAAGGCTTTAGCACAAAGGAGTTAAAGGAGATTCTCCCGGAGAATAACGAGGGAATATATCTCGTACCCCAGATTTTAAGTAATGATGCAGAAGGATTTCTCTCTACAGTAAAGAAGCTTCAGAAATTCGGATACAGGGAGGTAAACCTGAACCTTGGATGCCCGTCTAAGACGGTTGTATCAAAATACCGCGGCTCCGGCTTTCTTGCAAAGCCGGAAAAGCTGGAGGAATTTCTTGACAGAATCTATAGTGAAGCAGAAACAGAGATATCTATAAAGACCAGAATTGGCAGAGATTCACCGGAGGAATTTGAAAGGCTTCTTAAAATTTATAACAAATATCCGGTAAAAGAACTGATTATTCATCCGCGGGTGCAGAAGGATTTTTATAAAAATGTACCGAATCTCTCCGTATTTGCCGAAGCGGTGAAGGAAAGCAGAAATCCCCTCTGCTATAACGGAGACATTTTCCATGCTTCGGACTGTCACAAAATGTCAGAACGCTTTCCAGAGGTTCCTGCAGTCATGCTTGGGCGGGGGATTATCGGAAATCCGGGGCTTTTAGGGGAGATAAAGGGGGAAGGAACGGCTGGCGCAGAAAGGCTTTGTGCCTTCCACGACAAGATACTTAGGGATTACAGAGCGCTTAACTTCGGGGATAAAAATGTACTGTTTAAAATGAAGGAAATATGGTGCTATCTGGGAGGACTTTTCCCGGAGGAAGAAAAGAAGCTTAAAAAACTGAAGAAGGCAGAACGGATGGCTGACTATGAACGTGCGGCCGGTGAGCTTTTTGCCCTGCTATAATAAGAGAAAAGGAGATATTTGTATATGGAAGATCAGAAAAAGCGTGTATATGATGCTTTAGATAAGCTGAAGATTAAATATGAGGTGGTAGAACATGAGCCGGTTCATACAATGGAGGATATGGACAGGCTGGGCTTGCCGGAGAAAGGAACCTTGTGCAAAAATCTTTTTTTACGGGATTCTAAGGGGAAGAGACATTTTCTCGTAACATGTGAAGAGGATAAAAAGATAGATCTGAAGGCGCTGGGCAGACAGCTGGGAGGAGGAAATCTAAGCTTTGCCTCCGAGGACAGGCTGGAAAAGTATCTTGGACTTAAGCAGGGAAGTGTATCACCCTTTGGACTTATGAATGATACAGACCACGCGGTAGAGTTTTTTATTGATAAGGATTTAAGCAGATGTAAAAGCCTCGGGATTCATCCATTAGAGAATACGGCAACCGTATTTTTATCCTTTAAGGATCTGGATAAATTTTTGTGGGATTTGGATGTGGATGTAGTGAAAATTAAGCTATAGAAAAGAGGGTTTACATGGAGCAGAGGCAGAGCTACGGAAGGCATATGTGGAGTATATGGTCTCCTTTACTGATAAAGTTTGGGATTTCCATCATTTTAAGCATGATGTTTGCGTTTGTGCTTATATGGAGATACCTTGCAGGACAGGAAGCAGCAGGTGACGCACAGGCTCTTGTGCAGTTTATGAATAATGCAGATAAGATGCAGGAGATGTCTGCCCAGGTGCTTAAGTGGGCGGTAGACCTTGCTGTCCCCATGGAGGGTGCCGCGGCTCTTATTACGATTCCTGTTTTCTTATTCCTGATGCACAGGGATCGGGTAAAGGAAAAAGCAGGCGCAGGGGAGATTTCTGTCAAGAGGGCACCGTTTTATAAATATCCTTTGATTATAGGAATTTCGGCAGCTATGTGCCTGGGGCTTAATAATCTCATAGTCCTTTCGAACCTATCCTCCTACAGTACATCCTATGAGGATACGATGGAGATGCTTTACCAGCCTTCCCTTTGGATGCAGATCGTGTGCCTTGGGATACTCATGCCTGTCTGTGAAGAGCTGGCATACAGGGGGCTGATGTACAGACGTATGCGCATGCAGATGAAATTCCTGCCGGCAGCCCTCTATTCCTCTGTCATATTTGCAATTACCCACGGAAATCTGGTGCAGAGCCTGTATGGATTTGCAATGGGGATGATGCTGTCCTATGTTTATGAAAAATATGGCTCTGTTCTGGCGCCTGCGGCAGGGCACATCACGGCAAATATACTGTCAGTGGCCGGGACATACTTTCACTGGTTTGACTGGATGCTAAAGGAGGGAATCCGCATAGGCGGCGTGACAGTCCTGTGCGCGGCAGCAGCCTCCGCCATCTATGTCCTGATGCAGAGGATGGAAAACGCATTCCCCGAAACCCTGAAAGCTTCCGGGAGCCATCTGGCCGGATAAAGGGTGGGTGTCTTGTTCGAGGGACGGAAGTTTTAAGATGTCCTTCCTAACGCAGACTGGGCAGCACTCTGGTGAACTAACTGCTAACTGCGACTAAGGAGTTCAGGAGAGCCTTCACTCCTAAGTCTCCGTAAGCAGTGGATTTCACCTCCGTTAAAAACGCCCCCTGATGTCTGCTTATAGGAAGGACATCTTAAACCTTCCTGTGCATCGAAAAAGATATTCCAGTGATGGTTCACCAGGGACGCTCCTTACCGCCCTGAACTGCCTGTGTATGGAAAATCCGTTACCAATGCACCCCTTCCTGGCCTGTGTACTGAAAATTCGTTTCCAATGCACAGGAAGTTCGAAGATGTCATTCCTATAAGCGGACATTAGAGGGTGTTCTTAACGAAGGTGAAATCCATCGTTTACGAAGACTTAGGAGTGAAGGCTTTCCTGAACTCCTTAGTCGTAGTTAGCGATTAGTTCACCGGAGTGTTACCCTAGTCTGCGTTAGGAAGGACATCTTCGAACTTCCGTCCGTTGAATTTATTTCAGCTATTCAGGCAGAAATTTTTTGTTTACAATTGGGGATAAATGTTGTATAGTAAGTAGAAATAAGATTGCTGTGAACGGAGTGAACAGTATCGAAATAAGGAAAGGGCAGGGAAGTACTATGAATGATAGCTGCAGGCGGGGATTTCCCGGGCTGTACCGTCCCGGGTTTGAGCATGATAACTGCGGAATCGGTGCAGTCGTGAACATCAAAGGAAAAAAGAGCCATGATACAGTGGCGGACGCATTAAAGATTGTTGAAAATTTAGAACATAGAGCTGGCAAGGATGCCGAAGGTAAGACAGGCGATGGAGTTGGAATTCTGTTACAGATTTCACACAGGTTTTTCTCCAAAGTCTGTGAACCTCTCGGCATCCTTTTAGGTTCTGAAAGAGATTACGGAGTGGGAATGTTCTTCTTTCCCCAGGAGGAGTTAAAGAGAAACCAGGCAAAAAATATATTCGAAGTAATTGTAAAAAAGGAAGGAATGAAATTCTTAGGATGGCGTGAGGTTCCGGTGAAAAAGGAGGTGCTGGGAAGCCGCGCCCTTGCATGTATGCCCTGCATTATGCAGGGATTTATCGGGCGTCAGGAGACAGTGAAAAGGGGTCTGGACTTTGACAGGCGTCTTTATGTCGTGCGCCGTATTTTTGAACAGAGCAGTGACGATACATATGTGGCATCCTTATCAAGCCGGACAATTGCCTATAAGGGCATGTTTTTAGTGGAACAGCTTCGATCCTTTTTTGAGGATCTCCAGGATCCGGACTACGAATCAGCAATTGCTTTAGTACATTCCAGATTTAGTACAAATACGAATCCAAGCTGGGAGCGGGCTCATCCCAACAGGTTCATTGTACATAACGGAGAGATTAATACCATCAGGGGTAATGCGGATAAGATGCAGGCAAGGGAAGAAAATATGGAGTCCGAATATTTAAAGGGTGAGCTTCATAAGGTGCTTCCGGTAATTAATAGCTCAGGCTCTGATTCTGCCATGCTTGATAATGCTATTGAGTTTATGGTGATGAGCGGGATGGAGCTGCCTCTTGCAGTGATGATTGCGATCCCTGAGCCCTGGGCGAATACAAAAAATATGTCTCAGAAGAAAAAGGATTTTTACCAGTATTATGCTACCATGATGGAGCCGTGGGACGGCCCGGCATCTATTCTTTTCAGCGATGGAGACTGTATGGGAGCCGTGCTTGACCGGAACGGGCTCCGTCCTTCCAGATATTATATAACAGATAAGGATACCTTGATTCTTTCTTCCGAGGTGGGCGTTCTGGATATCCCTCCGGAGAGCATTATAGTGAAGGAACGTCTTCATCCGGGGAAAATGCTGTTGGTAGATACTGTCCGGGGAAAGGTGATTGACGATGATGAGCTGAAGGAAATGTATGCGGGGCGTCAGCCTTATGGAGAGTGGCTTGACAGCAATCTTATCCGGCTTAAGGATTTGAAGATACCGAACCAGAAGGTGGTAAGCTATACAAAGGAGGAATGTCAGAGGCTTCAGAAAGCATTCGGGTATTCCTATGAGGAGGTAAAAACTTCTATATTAAATATGGCAGAAAACGGGACGGAGGGGACGGCTTCCATGGGAATTGATACTCCGCTGGCAGTATTATCCGATAAGCATCAGAATCTTTTCGGGTATTTCAAGCAGCTCTTTGCCCAGGTTACAAATCCGCCTATTGACGCCATAAGAGAAGAAATCGTAACATCTACGGCTGTCTATATCGGCGCGGATGGAAATCTTCTGGAAGAAAAAGCAGAAAATTGTAAGATGCTAAAATGTTCTAATCCGATTTTGACAAATACAGATCTGTTAAAGATTAAAAATATGAAAGAGGACGGATTTAAAACAGCAGAGATTCCAATTACTTATTATAAAAATTCCAGTCTTGAGAAGGCAATGGAGCATCTGTTCATTGAAGTAGACCGTGTGATCCGCACAGGCGCGAATATACTGATTCTTTCTGACCGGGGTGTGGACGAGTACCATGTGGCCATGCCCTCGCTCCTGGCTCTTTCAGGTCTTCAGCAGCATCTGATCCGCACAAAGAAAAGAACCTCTGTTGCTGTCATTTTAGAGACAGGGGAGCCGAGGGAGGTGCACCATTTTGCTACTCTTCTGGGATACGGTGCCTGTGCGGTGAATCCATATCTTGTCTATGAGTCTATCAGGCAGCTGATTGATACAGATATGCTAAAGAAGGATTATTATGCGGCAGTGGATGACTACAATCATGCAGTTTTAAGCGGAATCGTAAAGATTGCTTCAAAAATGGGAATTTCCACTATACAGTCCTATCAGGGGGCGAAAATCTTTGAGGCAGTAGGACTTAAGGAGGAATTTATCAGGAAATATTTTACGGATACAGTAAGCAGAGTGGGCGGAATCGGGACAGAGGAAATTGCCAGGGATTATATGGCAAGGCATTTGCAGGCATTTGATCCCCTTGGCCTTGAAACAGATCTCACTCTTGACAGTATTGGGCAGCATAAATCAAAAAGCGGCGGGGAAAAGCATCTTTATAACCCCCGCACCATACATATGCTTCAACAGTCAGCAAGGAACGGAGACTATGGGATGTTTAAACAGTACGCGGACATGGTGGATGAAGAGGGCGCCCACATGAATCTGCGGGGCCAGCTGGAGTTTCAATATCCGAAAAAGGGTATTCCTGTTGAAGCGGTGGAAAGTGTAGATGAGATCGTGACCAGATTTAAGACGGGGGCCATGTCCTATGGTTCTATTTCCAAGGAGGCACATGAGACACTGGCAATTGCCATGAACCGGCTTCACGGGAAATCTAACAGCGGTGAGGGAGGAGAAGAGATAGAAAGGCTTGAAACCGACAGATGCTCGGCAATTAAACAGGTAGCCTCCGGCCGCTTTGGCGTGACCTCAAGATATCTGGTAAGCGCAAAGGAAATCCAGATTAAAATGGCCCAGGGCGCTAAACCCGGAGAAGGAGGGCATCTGCCGGGAGGAAAGGTATATCCCTGGATTGCGAAAACAAGACATTCAACTCCAGGTGTAAGTCTTATATCTCCGCCGCCTCACCACGATATTTATTCCATAGAGGATCTGGCACAGCTGATATATGACTGCAAAAACGCAAATAAGGACGCAAGAATATCTGTAAAGCTGGTATCAGAAGCAGGAGTTGGAACCGTTGCTGCCGGTGTGGCAAAGGCCGGAGCCGGGCTTATCCTGATTTCCGGCTATGACGGCGGTACGGGAGCAGCCCCCAGAAGCTCTATCCACAATGCGGGCCTTCCGTGGGAGCTGGGCCTTGCGGAAACTCATCAGACGCTGCTTCAGAACGGCCTTAGAGAGCGCGTGCGTCTTGAGACAGACGGAAAGCTTATGACCGGACGGGATGTAGCTATTGCCGCTATTTTGGGTGCTGAGGAATTTGGATTTGCCACAGCCCCTCTTGTGACTCTTGGATGTGTGATGATGCGTGTCTGCAATCTGGACACCTGCCCTGTGGGGGTAGCGACCCAGAATCCGAAGCTTAGGGAGCGTTTTGCAGGAAAACCAGAGTATGTCATGAACTTTATGAGATTTATTGCGCAGAATTTAAGAGAATATATGGCAAGGCTGGGAGTCCGCACGATTGATGAGCTGGTAGGAAGGACAGAGCTTTTGCGAGTAAAAGAGGCGCCGGTCTCTAAGCGGGCGGCCACGCTTAAGCTGGAACAGATTCTTCACAATCCATATGAGGGGACCAGAACCCCTGTCACCTGTAACCCGAAAAAGCTGTTCGATTTTGAACTGGAAAAGACACTGGATGAGCGTGTTCTTGTAAAGAGGCTTCTTCCGGCTCTCTTAAAGGGGGAGAAGAAAAGCATAGAGGTGGATGTATCGAATACAGACCGGACCTTCGGGACGATGTTCGGTTCTGAAATTACGAGGAGATATCCGGAGGGACTTCCGGAAGACAGCTATGTGGTGAAATGTAAAGGTGCAGGAGGGCAGTCTTACGGGGCGTTTATACCAAAGGGACTTACACTGGAGCTTGTGGGGGACAGCAATGATTATTTCGGCAAAGGCCTCTCGGGAGGAAAGCTTATTGTTTATCCGCCCAAGAACGTAAGATACAGGCATGATGAAAATATTATTATCGGAAATGTGGCGCTTTACGGGGCAACCAGCGGAAAAGCCTTTATTAACGGGGTGGCAGGAGAGCGTTTTGCTGTCCGCAATTCCGGCGCGGCTGCTGTTGTAGAAGGAGTCGGCGATCACGGCTGTGAATATATGACAGGAGGCCGTGTGGCTGTTCTTGGAAGAACCGGGAAGAATTTCGCGGCGGGCATGAGCGGAGGAGTTGCCTATGTACTCGATATGGACAGTGATTTATATATGAATGTAAATAAACAGCTTGTAAATATAGAGCGTGTGGCTTCAAAGTTTGAGGTGAATGAATTAAAGAGCATGATTGAAGAGCATGTTGCCTGCACCGATTCAGAAAAGGGAAAAGAAATTCTTGACAATTTTACAGAATATCTGCCCAGGTTTAAGAAGATTATTCCGAAGGACTATGAACGGATGCTCACTACAATCCTGCAGCTTGAGGAGCAGGGGATGAGCAGCGGGCAGGCACAGACAGAAGCGTTCTACGCAATCAAGGAAGGAAGATAGGAGGTGTTGAAATTGGGAAAGGCAACAGGATTCATGGATTATAAAAGACAGGATAAGGAGGCACAAGATCCTCAAAAACGAATTTCGCATTTTCAGGAATTTCATACGCCGCTTTCCAGGGAGGAGCAAGAGCGCCAGGGCGCCAGATGTATGTCCTGCGGCGTTCCGTTCTGCCAGGCAGGCCAGATGATTATGGGTATGGCAAGCGGATGCCCGCTCCACAATCTGGTGCCGGAGTGGAATGATCTTATTTATCACGGTAATTGGGAGGAGGCATACTACCGGTTAAAGAAGACAAATAATTTTCCGGAGTTTACCGCACGTGTATGTCCGGCGCTGTGCGAGGCGGCATGTACCTGCAGCCTCCACGGAGATGCTGTGACAACTAAGGCAAATGAGTATGGGATTATAGAAAATGCCTATGAGAAGGGCTATGCCGCCGCAAAGCCGGTGAAGGTGCGTACAGGAAAAAAGGCGGCGGTTGTAGGTTCAGGCCCTTCCGGGCTTGCTGCGGCAGATGTGTTAAACCGCAGGGGGCATTTGGTGACCGTGTTTGAGCGTGAGGATAAGCCCGGCGGGCTTTTGCGCTATGGAATTCCTAATATGAAGCTTGAAAAGCAGATTATTGACAGGAAGATATCTATTATGGAGGAGGAAGGAATTACCTTTGTTACCGGGTGCAACGTAGGAAAGGACAGAAAGGCTTCTTCCTTATTAAAAGAGTTTGACTGTGTGATTCTCTGCTGCGGCGCATCGAATCCAAGAGATATTAAGGTGCCTGGCAGAGAAGCAGAAGGGATTTATTTTGCCGTAGATTTCCTTAAATCTACAACGAAGGCTCTCTGGCAGCACCAGATGGAGCTTAAGGAAGGAAGCTTTATAAGCGCAAAGGGAAAGCATGTGATGGTAATCGGAGGGGGCGATACGGGAAATGACTGTGTGGGAACTGCCATTCGTCACGGGGCAAAATCAGTACTGCAGGTAGAAATGATGCCAGAATTACCAAAAAAGCGGGCGGAGAATAACCCGTGGCCGGAGTGGCCGAAGGTATTAAAGACAGACTATGGTCAGGAGGAGGCAAAAGCTGTTTTCGGCCGGGATCCCCGCGTGTATGAAACAACAGTAAAGGAATTCATAAAGGATAAAAACGGGCGGATATGCAAAGCAGTGCTGGTGAAGCTTACGCCGAAAAAAGATGAAAAAACAGGGCGCATGATTATGGCAGAGGAGGCAGGGAGTGAATATACTGTTCAGACGGATCTTGTTCTGATAGCGGCAGGCTTTCTTGGGAGCGAGGCTTATGTTACAAAGGCGTTTGGAGTAGGTGTAAATGAAAGATCTAATGTTGCCACAGAGGAGGGAGGATATATGACAAGTGTAAAGAGGGTATTTACTGCCGGGGACATGCACAGAGGGCAGTCTCTTGTTGTATGGGCAATCCGTGAAGGACGGGAGGCGGCCCGCGAAGTGGATATGAGCCTGATGGGCTATACGAATCTTAACAGCTACTGTGAACAGTAACAAACAGTAAATATAAAAGTAAATATAAAATGTTACAAAAATGTTAAAATATGTTGCAAAAATATGCCTGCTCATGTATAATCAATCTAGATGTGGGGTATAGAAGGGGTAACTATGTCATAATCTAGCTGGATATGACGAAAAATAGTTAATAGAAGGAAGATTAGATATGAAGAAATTTGGCAGAATTGTATTTGCCGCTGCACTTGCAGGTACAATGATGGTAACCCCGGTTATGGCAGCACCAGAGGTTGGTGAGCTTGAGCAGGAAAAACAGGCGGCACAGGAAAGTGTGGATGCCCTAAAAGCCCAGCTTACGGAAACAATAGGAAAAATCAGCCAGCTTGAGAAGAATCTGGTTGACAAGGGAAAAGAAGTAATTCAGGCAAAGGAGGATCTGGCCCAGGCCGAAGAGACAGAAAAAAAGCAGTATGATGATATGAAGCTCCGTATCCGCTTCCTGTATGAGCAGGGGGATAGAAGCCTTTTGGAAGCTATTATGACTGCAGAGAGCTTTACGGATCTTGTAAATAAGGCAGAATACATACAAAATGTTCATAGCTACGACAGGCAGAAATTAGAAGATTATATTGAAGCGAGACAGAATGTTTATGTACTTAAAACTGCCCTTGAGGAAGAGCAGAAGAGTATGGAGGCCATGAAGGCGGATTTTGAGGCAGAGGAAAATCACCTGAATGAGATGATTGCATCAAAACAGGCAGAGGTAGAAAATATCGGAGAACTTCTTAAGGAAGCGCTTGCAGAGGTGACAAGGCAGCAGGCGGGCGGTACTCCCGGCGGAGCGCAGGGAAATGGCGGCGGTGCTTCGGAGGAGGGAGCAGCAGGCGGCGGCACGGCAGGCGGCGGTTTTACGAATCCGGTTTACAGCGGTACAGGTGACACCTCACTTGCCCAGATGATTGTCAATGCGGCATATAATCAGCTCGGAGTTCCGTATGTCTGGGGTGGAGCCAGTCCATCGGGCTTTGACTGTTCCGGTCTGGTTATGTACTGCCACAGTGCGGCAGGCGTCTCACTAGATCATTATTCGGAATCACAGGGGGCCGGCGGAGCTGTAAGTGACCCGCAGCCGGGCGATGTCGTGTATTATCCGGGACACGTAGGTATTTATATCGGAAACGGCCAGATGATTCATGCACCGCAGGAAAATGATGTGGTAAAGATATCGAATGTTTATGATGTCGGCACACCGACCTTTGTGCGTTATTGGTAAAAATATGGTAATTTGAAAAAAAACATTGAAATCAATCGAAAGTTGTAGTATCCTAGTTATGCACGTGGGAGTAAGGCTGCATAGTTTTGAGGGAGAAGTATCATGTAGCTTTTGACTGATGAATAATTAAGTAAGGATGGGTGAGATTATGAAGAGACGACTGGTAAGAGCGCTCATTGCATCTGTTGTGATGAGTTCTTTGATGATAACGACTGTTTCGGCAACGCCGTCAGTAGACGAGCTGAAGGATAAGAAGGCGGCTGCAGAGAATGAGGTCAGTGATCTGCAGACAAAGCTTAACACTCTTATGACGAAGATGAACGAGCTTCAGAACCAGCTTATTTCTACTGGTGAGAAGCTGATTCAGGCGGAAGAAGATCTGGCTGTGGCAGAGGAAAAGAAGCAGAATCAGTATGAGGACATGAAGCTCCGTATTAAATACATGTACGAGGAAGGCAATGGTTCTGCCCTTGAGAAGGTTGCGTCATCAGGGAGTATAACTGAGCTGCTGAATCAGGTTGAATATGCCCAGAAGGTGCATACATATGACAGGAACATGCTTCATGAATATGAAGATACTGTGCAGGAGGTAGAAGATATCAAGACGGGTCTTGAAGAAAAGAAGACAGAGCTTGAAAGCCTTCAGGTAGAGTATGAAGCACAGTCACAGGAGCTGAATACAACAATTGAAGAAAAAAGTGATGAGATAGAGAATCTTGATGGAATGATTCAGGAGGCTGTGGCAGCTGCGTTAGAGGCAGAGCGCAAGCGCCAGGAAGAGGAGCAGCGCAGGCAGGAGGAAGCGGCAGCACAGCAGCAACAGCAGAATCAGAACCAGAATACAGTAACTCCGTCTAATCCATCATATTCCGGCGGAGGCGGCGGAAATGACAGTTATGTAGAACCTCCGTATAGTGCAGTTACGGGAAACGCTGTTGTTGACCGTGCATGGGGTTGTATCGGGCTTCCTTATGTGTGGGGGGCAACAGGACCGGGCTCCTTTGACTGTTCCGGTCTGGTGGGGTATTGTCTGACAGGCGGTTATGGACGTCTCGGTACGACATATACCTTCATGACATGGCCGCAGGTAAGTGATCCGCAGCCGGGTGATGTATGTACGAACTGGGATCATTGCGGTATTTATATCGGAGGCGGTCAGATGATTCATGCTCCGCAGCCAGGAGAAAGTGTTAAGGTTGGACCGGTGCAGGGCGGTATGATTTATGTACGTTATTAAATTTTATAGAAAGTAACAAAAAAGAGCTGTATATACAGCTCTTTTTTTGCTTATTATTCGTTACTGTTTACAGGTCTGCGCATTTACTATGCCAGACCGTAAGAAAGTGATTCAGGAGTGAGCAAATCCCATTGCCGAAAGCAATTTTAAATGGATTTGCGAAGGTTACTGTGAACGGGAGTGAACAGTAACGGGCAGTCCTTTTTTAACAAAATTTTACTCCCAAAATCCTTGTATTTCCTGCGTTTCTATGCTATACTATCACCGTTGTGAAAAAACAGCAACAAAAAACACGCATGCCGGATTCCGGCAGGTGCCTAAGTCTGCAAAAATTCCACTGCCGAAGGCAATTTAAGATGAATTTTTGCATGTTATTGTGAGCAAAGTGAGCAGTAACATATATAGACCGGTTTCGGGAGAGAATTTCAGTGTGCGGAAGACTAAAACCAAATGGAGGAAAGAAACATGAGTGTTATTTCAATGAAACAGCTTTTGGAAGCAGGTGTTCATTTCGGACATCAGACAAGAAGATGGAACCCTAAGATGGCTCCCTACATTTACACAGAGAGAAATGGTATCTATATCATTGACCTTCAGAAGTCAGTAGGGAAGGTTGATGAGGCGTACAATGCAGTGGCTGATATTGCTGCAGAGGGCGGCACAATTCTTTTTGTAGGGACAAAAAAGCAGGCGCAGGATGCCATTAAGGCAGAGGCAGAGCGCTGCGGAATGTTCTATGTAAATGAGAGATGGCTCGGCGGCATGCTCACAAACTTTAAGACAATTAAGAGCAGAGTAGCCCGTCTTAAGGAGATTGAAAGGATGTCCGAGGACGGAACCTTTGACGTATTGCCGAAAAAGGAAGTTATTCAGATTAAGAAGGAATGGGAAAAGCTTGAGAAGAATCTTGGCGGAATTAAAGAGATGAAGAGAATCCCGGACGCTATTTTTGTAGTTGATCCTAAGAAGGAAAGAATTTGCGTTCAGGAAGCACATACACTTGGCATCCCGCTTATCGGAATCGCTGATACAAACTGTGATCCGGAAGAATTAGATTATGTAATTCCGGGAAATGATGATGCAATCCGTGCAGTTAAGTTAATCGTTTCTAAGATGGCTGATGCTGTTATTGAGGCTAATCAGGGTGCAACAGGCGAAGAGGATGCTTATTATGATGAGGAAGCTGCCGGGGAAGTATATGAGGAAGAGGCAGCAGCTGAGGAGGAATAGAAGATGGCAATTACAGCTGGTATGGTAAAAGAATTAAGAGAGATGACAGGCGCGGGAATGATGGACTGTAAGAAGGCACTGACTGCTACAGACGGTGATTTCGACAAGGCTGTTGAATTTCTTCGTGAAAAGGGTCTTGCAACTGCCCAGAAGAAAGCAGGACGAATCGCTGCCGAGGGTATTGTCGCAACCACAATCAAGGATGGCGGCAAGGTGGCTGCGATTGCAGAGGTTAATGCAGAGACAGACTTTGTTGCTAAAAATGAAGTATTTCAGACATATGTAAAGGAAGTCGTAGAGCAGGCAGCAGATACAGACGCAGCAGATATTGAGGCATTTAAGGCTGAGGCATGGGCGCTTGATACATCCATGACTGTTCAGGATAAGCTGGCGGCTATGATCGCAAAGATCGGCGAGAACATGAACATCAGAAGATTTGAAAAGATCGTTTCTGAGGACGGAATCGTTGTGTCTTATATCCATGCAGGCGGAAAAATCGGCGTACTTGTTGAGGCAAAGACAGAGGACACCTCTGACGCAGTAAAAGAGGCCCTTAAGAATGTGGCTATGCAGATTGCTGCCCTGAATCCGAAGTATGTGTCTACCGATGAGGTTCCGGAGGATTACAAGGAGCATGAGAAGGAGATTCTCATCGCACAGGCTAAAAACGATCCGAAAAATGCAAATAAGCCGGAGAATATTATCGAGAAGATGATTGCCGGACGTCTTAACAAGGAGTTAAAGGAAGTATGCCTGTTAGAGCAGGAGTATGTTAAGGCAGAGAATAAAGAGTCTGTAGCAAAATATCTTGAGATGGTTTCTAAGGAAATCGGTTCTAAGGTAGAGCTTAAGAGATTTGTACGCTTCGAGACAGGCGAGGGCCTTGAGAAGAAGAATGAGGACTTTGCGGCTGAGGTTGCGGCGCAGATGAATAAGTAGAAATTTGTCGAAATCAGGTGAAAATAGATAAGAATGAGAACCCTTGTAGATGGCGTGAGAATGCCATTTGCAGGGGTTTTTTATTTATGGAAGGGGATATTTTTGGACATAAATCGTTATAGAGTGAATATAATAACAGTAGTTTTAATGGATATAATAGTGAGATTGGGATATCCATTTAAACAAAATGCTCATTATACAGTAGGAGAAAGTAACAGAGTAAAAAATTTACAAAAAGTAAACCATGATTTATACATAAGCCAAAGGGATTTTAAGATAGAGGTCAAATAAAAATCAATTATAATATGGCGCATAAGGAACAGTTTGTTACTCCCATATCCACGAAATATAATGGAATGTATAGATGTATGTTTATTGGTAATGAAGATGATAAATTTCATTTTGCGTTGTATTATTGAAAATGAAAAATTTAGGATATTCATTATAACTATGGTGTACTATGTGTAAATAGGGAATTAGGGCCTTGGAATAGGTTGAATTCGTCCTATAAATGGGATATAATAGAACTATCAGGAGGAATGAACGATGACAATAAACACAAATACAATGGTTTCTATTACGGAAGCAAATCAGAATTTTTCAAAAGTGGCAAGATTAGTGGATGAACATGGAACAGCTGTTATATTAAAAAATAATGTACCAAGATATCTTGTCATAGATTTCAGTAAAGTAGAACGTGATGCTGTTGCATCAAATGAAGATGTGTTGAGTATATCCCAGAGATTGATTGAGAAAAATAAGGAATCTTATGAGGTGCTTGCAAAATGATAAAGCTGACAAAAGAACAGATTCTATTACTTCATACTCAGTTAATAGAGACTACCGGAGGAAGTGATGGGATTAGGGATATAGGTCTGCTTGAATCTGCATTAGAAAGTCCTTTCCAATCTTATGGTGGAGGAGAATTATATCCAAGCATACAGGCAAAGGCGGCGAGACTTTGTTATGGGCTGGTTAAAAATCATGCAATGATAGATGGCAATAAAAGACTGGGGTGCCATGTTATGTTAGTCTTTTTGGCGTTAAATGGTTATGAGATGAAATATGCGCAGAAGGAACTATCAGACTTAATATTAGATGTAGCAGCGGACAGAAAGCAATACGAAGATAGTTTACATTGGTTGTTGGTGCATCAGATGTAAGTCAGAAGATTTGGAATTTCTCCAGATAAGAGCTATAAAACAAAATAATGGATAAGGGTATGTTGAAGTTTATAAATTTGGGGGATACGGTTGAAAAGCTGCTGTCTTGGAACAGTCAAGAATCACTGCAAAGCCAGTAAAATGAGGGCACTGAAAAACTCCCACTTTTTTTGTTGGGAGTTTTCTTATTCCTATA
>CATBDC010000024.1 GCA_949502235.1 uncultured Lachnospiraceae bacterium
TACTGGAAACGGCAATAAAATATTTCCATTGTTCTTCATCATTGCAGGCACTCACACCCAAAAGTCCCATTGGCGGCATATCCATCATTCCAGCCAGTTTCTGTATTGTTCCATTTCCAGCGGCATCCTGCCACATTTTAGGCACAACCATAAAGTTATTTTCGATTTCCTTATCAAGCGGTGCAGATACACCAATAATGCGGAATGCTTCTTTTGTTTCAATTCTATAATTCATTTCTGCCGCTCCTTTTACTGCAATTCTAAACACAATGGGGGAAAAGGACTTCACGGATACACCCGCAGTCTTAACGGCCGATGGGGCTATCCCGTGAAAAGACTGGAACGCCCTGTTAAATGCAGTCGGAGAACGGTATCCGTACTTCTGTGCAATATCAATAATCCGTTCATCCCCGCCCTGCAGGTCTACTGCTGCTAAAGACATTTTTCTTCTTCGGATATACTCTGCCAGAGTGATGCCCGCCATGTAAGTAAACATCCTCTGATAGTGATAGGTGGAGCAGCAGGCAATCCGGCTAAGCTGTTCATAGTCAATTTCACCTGTCAAATGCTCTTCGATATAATCCATGCTTTGATTTAATCTGTGAACCCATTCCATGAGATACCTCCTTTTCCGCACATATTGTGCTTTATGGACATAAATATATTTTTATTATTATAAGGCTTATCCTTAAATTTTTCCTCTCTATCCCTGCACAAAAAAGAGAGGCGGCAAAACACCTTTATTCCTTTCCATCCGCCATCTTTTCCATTGTATGGTAACAGCGGTTTACAGCATTATTTCTTAGTGTTCCCTCATATTGAAAGCCTGATTTTTCAAGCACACGGCAGGATGCCGTATTATACGCAAATGGCTCTGCGTATATACGTATAATATCACTTTTCATAAAAACATATTCACAAACCTGTTTTACGGCCTCCGTCATGAGCCCTTTTCCCCAGTATCCTTCCTCAATATAATATCCTAATTCGACTGTCTGCCTGTGAATATTTCCCTGGCGGAAAACACCGATACTTCCTAGCACCCGTCCATCCGCTGTTATAGCAAAGGCAAAGGTTTCATTTTCGTTTGCAGACAGCATAGAGGAAATAAAGTCTGCAGACCGCAATCAATTGCTCCAAACTTTGGGTTTGATGGTACAGATCACTTTCGGTAAGCGTGATACCACTGAAAGCCCTGCAAAACCGTAGGACAGCAGTCGCTGTCATAACTTGTAAGTTTTGATGCTATAAATATATCTCCAATAAAAGAATAATCTCCCCATGTATCAGCTATCACACATGGAAAGATTATCCTATTTCTATAGGTCTGATTTCAAACAATTCATTCGGCGTACATTCCAGAACAGCACACAGCTTCTCCATAGTCTCAAAATGGATAGAGCTTGTCGCATCTTCCATCAGCTTACTCAAATTCTTGTAATCAATGTCAGTCTGCTTGTTCAGCCAGTATTTGGTACGCCCTCGTTCCCCCAACAATTCTTTGATGCGGACATGAACCACTGCCAGTTCCTCCCTCTCTATGATGATTCTCCTGTACGGATACTCTAATCATACCCAAGATAAGGTCTTTACACAACTGGTTTATAGACCCTGTAATGTGCCTTCGGCAGCACTGGCACTAAACAGGACAGATTCCTATCATAGAAAATATGATAGAGTTTTATATTGGTGATTATGCCATCCATAAACTAAATGCAGAGGACGATTTGGAATATCTGATATTCTATGCACCAAAACCCTCATCTCCTCCAAAATCCACCGTCACATTAATGACACTATCTGGTGATTTGTGGGACAAAAGTACAATGGTCTCCACACTAACCGTCTGCGGAAACATATCCACCGCCCTCACTCTCTCCACCTCATATCCTTCCTGTCTTAACATCTTCACATCCCTCGCCATTGTGGCCGAATCACAGCTTACATACACAATCCTTTCCGGTCCCATATCTGCCATAGTCCGAAGCAGCGCCTCATCACATCCTTTACGCGGCGGATCCACCACAATCACATCCGCATAGGCCTTCTCCCCGGGATGCTCCTTTTCATACCTCCTATAATACTCCGGCAGAACCTCCTCCGCTTTCCCCACATAAAACTCTGTATTTTCTGCCTTATTTATTCTGGCATTCTCTTTTGCATCCTCTATTGCCTGGGGGACAATTTCCACTCCATAAACCCTGCCTGCCCTCTGTGCAAGGAACAAAGAAATCGTACCAATTCCGCAGTACATATCCCATACTGTCTCTTCTCCCGTAAGCCCGGCATATTCCAGGACAAGTCCATATAATTTCTCCGTCTGCACCGGATTTACCTGGTAAAAGGAAAGGGGGGATATCTGATATCTCACGTCCCCGATATAATCCGTAATATATGTCTGTCCCCACAAAGGCTTCACACGAGAACCCATAATCACGTTCGTCCTTTCTTTATTCACATTAACAGTAATACTTGTCATTCCCTCAATCTTTGAAAGCCGCTCCGAGAGCACTTCACTATGAGGCAGACACTCTCCGTTAATAATCAGGCAGACCATAATTTCCTTTGTCCTAAAGCCATACCGGATTAACACATGCCGCACAAGCCCTGTGTGTTTTTCTTCATCATAAGCTGAAATCCGGTATTCCTTCATAAACTCCAGCACACATTCCAGAATTTCCTTATTTACCGGCACGCCAAGCGCGCAGCCCGTATTAGGAATAATACTGTGTGTTCTTCCCGCATAAAAGCCCGCTACAAGTTTTCCCTCCTTGTCTGTTCCTATGGGAAACTGCGCCTTATTCCTGTATCCGAAAGGCTCGTCCATCCCCACAACAGGCTCCATCACCTGTGCAAGAAGCTCATCCGAAAGGCCGCCGATTCTCGCAAGGTTTCCCCTCACCTTCTTTTCCTTAAACCTAAGCTGCTCTTCATAAGACATTTCCTGAATCTGGCAGCCGCCGCATTTCCTTGCAAAGATACATCTCGGTTCTACACGGTGCTTCGATGGTGAAAGAATACGCATAAGCCTGGCATAGCCATAATTCTTTTTCATTTTCATGATCTTAGCCTCCACCACATCGCCTATAACCGTATCCTTGATAAAAAGAGCATATCCCTCTGCCCTGCCAATACCTTCTCCGCCAGTTCCAATATCTTCAATTTCAGTTATCACTATATCATTTTTTTGCATAACATCCTCCGTTTGCCAATCCGGGACAGGGTAATTTGAATCCGGGACGGGGTTTTTAAAAAAAAACCCCGTCCCGGATTCAAATTACCCTGTCCCTTTTCTACTTTATTACTGTTTTTCTGAGGTTTGATTCAAACAGCCTGTTATATCCCAGCCAGTCATTTGAATTTTTCTCTTTAAATATTTCTGTAAGTGTCTGCATCTTTGCGTCTGTACAATCTGCAAAGTTAAGCGCCAGCGCTTCGGCTAATGCCGGCTTCTTCGGAGAGCCGTACTCTAGCTCGCCGTGATGGGCAATGATGCAGTGCTTAAGCTCACTGGCAAGCTTTTCGGGAAAGCCCGGGATTTCCCTCACGGCATCGCTTATCATCTCTACTCCGATTACAATATGTCCCAGAAGCTGTCCGTCATCTGTATAATCATTCTCCGGAAAGGCGGACAACTCCTTTACCTTGCCGATATCGTGGCAGAGAGCACCTGCAAATAATAAGTCCCGGTTTAAAATCGGGTAAGCACCTGCCATGTATTCGCAGAGCTTTACCACGCTTAATGTATGTTCAAGAAGTCCGCCCGAAAATCCGTGGTGGACACTCTTAGCCGCAGAATGGGACTTAAACTTATTTATAAAGCTTTCATCCTTTACAAAATAATATTCTACTGCCTGTCTTAGATATCTATTTTCTATTTTTCCTACATAGCCTAAAAGCTCCTGATACATGCTGTCTGTGCTTTTTTCCGTTGTGGGCATATAGTCTGCGGGCACATATTCCCCTTCCTGGGCTTTTCTTATCTGCTTGATATTAAGCTGCAGGTTATTATTATAGCTTGTAACCTCCCCATACACTTCAATAAAATCCATCTCTTCATATTCGGCAATGCCGCTGGAGTTCGGATCCCACACCTTCCCGTCCAGGGATCCTGTCTTATCCTGTAAAGTCAGGTTATCATAGGGCTTTCCATTACGGGTCTCTGCGGAACGTTTTCCTTTGCACAAATATATGTTACGAATAAGTTCTCCTGGTACAAGTGTGTTAATATATCTCATTTTCATGCCTCTTTCTATGTTTAGTCTTAAAATATGTCAATTCCTTATTGCTTTGAACCAATTGTAACGGTAAAATCAATATCTACATATTCTCCGCCGGTTCCCTGACGGCTTCCCTTTAGAACAACCCTGTTTCCCAGATCTTTGCCCATCAGTATATTATGATATCCCATTACATCTATGATTTCGCCCCCGTCAACACTGGTTATAATATCCCCGTTCTGTATGCCTGCAGTCATGGCCGGAGAGTCTGCTTCAACCTCCTTTACATAAACCCCCTGGGGAAGTCCCTGCTCCTTCATATCCTCTGATACGTCAACTCCGTATATTCCTATATACGGCACGCTCCCGCCATTGGATAAAAGCTCAATAATCTCCTTAATATCAGAAATGCTGTAGCCTGCTATCAGGTTTCGGCTATCCTCTTCCAGGAGGGTCTGATCGACAATTCCTATAACCTCTCCTCTCACATTTACAATGACGCCGCTTCCGGACCCGGAGCCTGAAACATCCGTATAAATCAGTTCATACTGTCCGTCTGACAGATTTATATTCATGGCATCTGAAGAGATAAGCCCGTAATTGTATGCATTGGCATATCCGAAGGGCTTTCCGAGCACAATAACCGTATCGCCTGTATTGACAAGATTAGAGTTTCCAAGCACTGCCTCATCAATCTTTGTCCATGTTTCATCTGAAATAACATCCCTGGGCACGGCATATACCGCCAGTCCCAGATTAGCGTCATACGCTTTCACAACAGCCTCATAGCCGTCTCCTCCCGCGAATGTCACCAGAATACTTTTTACATCCTTTACCGGACACCTTTTTCCTAAAATCAAAAGCTCCTGTCCGTTATCTGCAACGATAATTCCTGATATACTGTCCTTACTTGCCCCAGGCTCCTGCGCTTCCTCTTCTTCTCCCGTAAGCCCCGTAATCTCTACAACGCATTTCCCGGACACCCTTGCAATATCCCTTAGAGACTGAAGCATCTGCCGGTAGCTTTCTGCGTCCGGTGCACTGTTCTCCTGCGTCTCCTCCTGCACAGGTCCAGTCTCTGCATTTTCATCCTGCTCTTCCTCCTTGCCCTCCTCTTCAAGCTCATCCTTAGGAATCGTAACCTGCTTCGGATCTCCGCCCAGCTTTTCTTCAATCCATGGTTTAGACACAGAAAAACTAAAGCAGGCGACAATTCCAAACACAAATCCTAACGCAATCATGTGAAGAATCCCGCTGCGAAGCTTCCTTCCGCCTGTTTCGTCCTTGATAACTTCCTGCAAAAAAGAATACTCTTCCTCCGATTCCCTGTGCTCCTCTTCCAAACCATCTTTTTTATCCATTACATCCAAATCTCCTTCGCGTTACTGTTCACTTTGTTCACAGCAACCTTCGCAAATTTATTTGACATCTATTATAGTATACATGATAGCTTGTAAATGTTCAATATTTATCCTTTTCTTTGCGCTCCAAATAAGGTAAAATAAAGTTACTGTAAACATAACGAACAGTAATAGAATAACTCCAGGTGAAAAATATGAATAAAAAGACATTACAAAAGCTTGAATACTATAAAATAATAGAGCTTCTAACTGAACACGCCTCTTCCTTTGGCGGAAAGGAGAAGTGCCGTAAGCTAAAGCCGCACACAGATATTGAAAAGATTGAAGCCGCACAGGAAGAGACAGCGGCAGCATTTACACGTATTGTAAAGAAGGGGCGTCCTTCCTTCGGCGGGGTAAATCCGGTCAGCGATTCCCTGCGCCGCTTAGAAATCGGCGGAGTATTGGGAACAGGGGAGCTTCTTCGCATCTGCAGGCTTTTAGAGGCGGCAGGACAGGCCAAGTCCTACGGACGCCAGGACACTGCCGATGCTCCCCCTGACTGCTTAGACTCCTATTTTACCCAGCTTGTTCCTGCTTCTGTCCTGACCGCAGAGCTCCGCCGCTGCATTTTAGATGAAGATGAGGTGAGCGATGACGCAAGCCCTGCCTTAAAACATATCCGGCGCCAGATCGGACAGATGAATGATAAGGTACATTCCACTCTTTCCGGAATGGTAAACGGAAATTTACGCACCTATCTTCAGGACGCACTGATTACCATGCGCGGAGACAGGTACTGTATTCCTGTGAAGGCCGAATACCGAAGCCAGGTTCCGGGGATGATTCACGACCAGTCCTCTACAGGCTCCACTTTGTTCATTGAGCCCATGGCAATCGTAAAGCTTAATAATGATTTAAAGGAGCTCTACGGAAAGGAGCAGGAAGAGATTCAGGTCATCCTTTCCCGCTTAAGCTCTGATGCCGCGGAATATATAGACAGCATACGAACCGATTATACCCTTCTTACTGCACTTGATTTTATTTTTGCAAAGGGCGCGCTGGCCCTTGATATGAATGCAAGCTGTCCTGTTTTTAACACAGAGGGGAAAATCCATATCCGGGAAGGCCGCCATCCCCTGCTTGACAGGAAAACAGTTGTCCCCATTACAGTGTCATTAGGGGAGAATTTTGATCTTCTGATTATCACCGGGCCTAACACCGGCGGAAAGACAGTATCCTTAAAGACCGTGGGGCTTTTAAACCTTATGGGGCAGGCCGGGCTTCACATTCCGGCTCTTGACCGCTCGGCGCTTGCTGTCTTTACAAATATTTATGCTGACATCGGGGATGAACAGAGTATTGAACAAAGCTTAAGCACCTTCTCCTCGCATTTGACAAATATTGTGTCCTTTATAAATCAGGCAGACGAAAATTCTCTCGTATTGTTTGACGAGCTGGGCGCGGGAACCGACCCTACAGAGGGCGCGGCTCTGGCAGCCTCCATTCTGCATTATCTCCATGAGAGGGGAATACGCACAATGGCTACAACCCACTACAGCGAGCTTAAGGTATATGCCCTTACAACCCCCGGCGTAGAAAATGCCTGCTGTGAATTTGACGTGGAAACTCTCCGCCCCACCTATCATCTGCTTATCGGTATCCCAGGAAAAAGCAACGCTTTTGCAATTGCGGGAAAGCTGGGGCTTCCCGGGCACATCATTGAGGATGCCCGTTCAAGGCTTACGGATCAGGAGGAATCCTTCGAGGATTTATTGACGGATCTGGAAGCAGGCAGGAAAACAATAGAAAAGGAACAGGCAGAGGCCAAAGCCAGCCGCCTTGAGCTGGAACGCCTGAAAACAGAAATAGAAGGTCAGAAGAAACGGTTGGAAGAACAGAAGGAACGGATAATCAGGGAGGCACATGAAAAGGCTCACGCCATTTTAGCCGAAGCGAAGGAAACCGCAGATGAAACCATGCGCAATTTCCATAAATTTGGAAAAGAATCCATCTCTGCGGCAGAGATGGAAAAAGAGCGGGAACGCATAAGGAAAAAGATGGAGGAGGCCCAAAAAGGCATGAAGCAGGAGCCCAGGAAGCCGAAAAAGGCCCATAAACCCGAGGACTTTAAACCCGGAGAAAGCGTAAGGGTTCTTAGCATGAATCTGACGGGAACTGTTTCACAGGCCCCCGATTCAAAGGGAAATGTAACGGTACAGATGGGAATTCTCCGTTCCCAGGTGCACATTTCAGATTTAGAGATCATAGAGGAACAGCCTTCCTATCTTAAAAAGACGGCAAGGCAGACCGGCAGGGGAAAGGTAGGCATGAGCAAATCCTTATCCGTAAGCCATGAAATCAATCTTCTGGGTAAAACCGTTGATGAGGCAGTTGCTTTACTTGACAAATATTTAGATGACGCAAGCCTTGCCCACCTTAACGATGTGCGGATCGTCCACGGCAAAGGCACAGGTGCGCTGCGTACTGGCATCCACAATTATCTGCGGCGCCAAAAGCATGTAAATTCCTTCCGCCTGGGCGCCTTTGGCGAAGGAGACGCAGGAGTGACAATTGCAGAGCTAAAATAATTCCACCTAACAAGGGAGAACAACAATGGTAAACAAACAAAAAATATTAATTGTAGATGATGATGAAAATATTGCAGAGCTTATTTCCTTATATCTTACAAAGGAATGTTTTGACACAATGATGGTCCATGACGGGGAGGAGGCCTTAGCAGCCTTCGACAGTTATCAGCCCGGCCTTATTCTTTTAGATCTTATGCTTCCTGGCATTGACGGGTATCAGGTCTGCCGGGAGATAAGAACAAGATCTGCCGTTCCGATCATTATGCTTTCTGCAAAAGGAGAGGTTTTTGACAAAGTATTAGGACTGGAGCTGGGGGCAGACGACTATATCATGAAGCCCTTTGATTCCAAGGAGCTTGTGGCAAGAGTAAAGGCAGTCTTAAGACGCTGCCAGGCAGCCCCGAAGCCAGAGTCTGCCCAGACTCCTAAGGGAAAGCAGGTCAGCTACCCGGGAATCAACATTAATCTTACCAATTATTCCGTCGTTGTTGACGGGCAAAATGTGGAGATGCCTCCTAAAGAGCTTGAGCTGCTTTATTTTCTTGCCTCCTCGCCAAACCAGGTATTCACAAGAGAACAGCTCTTAGATCAGATTTGGGGATATGAATATATCGGAGACACCCGGACAGTAGATGTGCATATCAAAAGACTCCGGGAAAAAATAAAGGACCATAATGGCTGGAGCCTTGCCACCGTATGGGGCATTGGATACAAATTCGAGGTCAAGTAAGGACATGAAAAGCACATTATATATTAAATTTATTATTATATATGTCATCTTCGGCTTTTTAAGCATATTCTCTGTGGCAACCCTGACCTCCGGGCTCGCCTTAGGCCCTCTTGAAAAAGAAATGTCCTCCAGGCTTTACCGTGAGGCCACTCTTATAACTACTGATTATCTGCCGGGATATTTTTCCGAACAGCTGTCGCTAAATGATGTACGCACACAGCTTAACGGCATGGAGCTTCACCTGGATGCTGCCCTCTGGTTCGTAGACCGGGAAGGCAGCATAATTACATCAGCACAATCTGATGAATTTCCGCCGGCTCCCTTTGTCATTGAAGAATTTAATCCTGCCGAAACAGGAAGCACCAAATATCTTACCGGCGACTATCACGGTTATTTCGATGAGGACGTCATCACTGTTATTGCCCCTGTAGTTCAGGATTACCTGCCCAGAGGGTATTTACTGATTCATAAAAGCATGGCAGAGCTGGATGAAACAGTCCACATTTTGTTAAAAGCCTCCTATGCCACCCTGGCCGTCATTTACGGGTTATCATTTGTCATATTACTGGCATTTCACTTTTTTGTATATAAGCCCTTAAGCCGGATAACAGAAGCCGCAAAGCAGTATGCCTCCGGAAATCTGGATTATGAAATACCTGTCACTACGGAAGATGAGATGGGTTATCTCTCTGCCTCCCTAAATTATATGTCCTCACAGCTTCGGGATATGGAGGATTATGAGAAAAAATTCGTAGCAAATGTTTCACATGATTTCCGCTCGCCCCTTACCTCTATCAAGGGCTATGTAGAAGCAATTGCAGATGGCACAATCCCTCCTGAACTACAGGAAAAATATTTAAAAATTATATTATTTGAAACAGAAAGGCTGACTGACTTAACCCAGGATCTGCTTACATTAAACGAATTTGATACTCAAAACCTTCTCCTTAACAGGGAAGTCTTTGATATTCACGAGATGATAAAAAATGTTGCGGAATCCTTTGAAGGCCGGTGCAAACAAAAGAAAATATCCATAGAGCTTATTTTTGCCACGAAATATATGAAGGTAACTGCCGACCAGCGAAAAATACAACAGGTTCTTTATAACCTTATAGATAATGCAATAAAATTCAGCGATGCCGACTCTCCCATTACTATTGAAACTACAGAGCGGGGGGATAAAATATACATCTCTATCAAAGACTACGGAATCGGGATTCCAAGACACGCCCTGAACAAAATCTGGGAGCGTTTTTATAAAACCGATATTTCCCGGGGAAAAGATAAAAAAGGAACAGGCCTCGGCCTTGCAATTGTAAAGGAGGCTATTCAGGCCCATGGGGAAAACATTAATGTTGTCAGTACAGAAGGCGTGGGAACAGAATTTATCTTCACACTTCCAAAGGCGTGACTGTATCTAATACAGCCACGCCTTTACTGCTTCACTTTCCAGGTTCTCCTGTGTCACCCACATAACTCCTGTGTCAACATAAGCCTCATTTCCCATAGAAAGAGCCGCCCTCGCGGAGGCAACTACTGCCGCATATCCCATGCCAAAGGGATTCTGTATCATCAATCCCTTTACCCTGCCGTCCCTTAGTGCCTCAAGCTCTTCTTCGTCTCCGTCATATCCTATAACAATAATATCGTCTCTCTCTGCTCTTGCAATTGCCTCTGCCGCCGCCCTCACAGCCGTGCCATCCGTCCCGTAAATACCCTTAACCTGCGGATTCTTTTCAAGTATATAATCCATGATTTCTTCTACGGTAATCTCTGCCGCAAGCTCCTCTGCCTTTAATTCCTCTGCACTCTTTTCTTCTGTACTATTCTCCTCTGTGCTATTCTCCTCCATGCTCTGGGGATATCTTTCTTTTACCATGGCCTCTTTTACTTCGTCCAGCTGATCCATATGATAAATCTGGGTGATGGAAAGCTCCGGATAATCAGCCTTTATTTTCTCCGCAAATCCATTCTCTCTTTCCATCGCAGACATGGACGTAGAATCCTGCACAAATATAATGATTTCTCCTGATTCTCCCATAAGCTCTGCCATTTTTTCAGCCGCAGTCTGTGCACTGCCAGAATTATCCGTAGAAACTGTTGCCATAAGCCCCTGATAATCACTGCCCGAATCAAAAGCAACGATAGGAATCCCATTATCCAGCGCCAGATCAAACTGTACGCCGCATGCCTTCGTATCCGCAATGGAAATACTTAAACCAATAGGATATCTTGCCAGCTCCTCATCGAGAATATTCACCTGCTCATCCACATTGTCCGCCTCTGCCGGGCCGCTGTAGGTTACTCTCACCTCATCCTTGCCCTTATACCCCAGCTCTTCATTCAGGTCTGCCGCCGCCTGCCTTGCGCCTGCTTCTACCTGCTTCCAGTATTCTCCGTCCCTGCCCTTCCCTATAATTGAGATATATGAACCGGCCTCAAGCTCAAGCCCCGATACATTACCGTAAGCTGCTGGTTCTATGGCATCAAGTTTTTTCTGATATTCCTTTTCCACTATCTCGGACGGATTCTCTATTTTCTTTTCTGCCTCTGTTTTATGCTCCTCTTCATTCTTAGAAGCACATGCGCACATACATAATGACATACATAATATAAATGCAGTCATCCGCCATCTCTTTCTCATAATATATTCTCCCTTAACTTTTCTTTTATACCAAAAATACTATACACTAATTCCGTGAAAATTTGTTGAAGAAATTCTTAAATTTTTGTACTTGATTTAGTCCATGATTTTTGCTTGTATATTTTAGCTTTTTGTATTATTATAGAGAATAGAACAAAGTTGCTGTTCCATTGCGGCAGGCAATTTTAAACGGATTTTTGCAGGTTACTGCGAACGGAATGAACAGTAACAGAATAAAAAGGAGGTACATATCATGGCATTTGTAATTGGTGATGCATGTGTAAGCTGTGGAGCTTGCGAAGCTGAATGTCCTGTAGGCGCTATTTCTCAGGGAGCAGAGCATTATGAGATTAATGCTGACGTTTGTATTGACTGTGGTTCATGTGCAAGTCAGTGCCCGGCAGAGGCTATTTCTGAAGGAAAATAATTTCCGCCTGTACGGTTGGAATACCGTTCAAAGGACGGAAGTTCAGGGCGGTTCTTCCCCCAGCCAGACATTTAGCATCCTTAGTTCAGTGGAATGCTGCCCTGTCTGTGGTGGGAAAGAACCGCCCTGAACTTCCTATGTGTTGGAAAAATTTCCATCTGTATGCAATAAAAAGGAGGTACATATCATGGCATTTGTAATTGGTGATGGATGTATAGGCTGCGGAGCCTGCGCGGCACAATGCCCAGTAGAGGCTATCGACGCCAAAAGCCCGGGGGAGGACTTTATGATTGATACTGATACCTGCATTGACTGTGGTTCATGTGCAGAGCAGTGTCCGGTAGATGCTATTTCTGAAGTTAAATAATAAAGTTCCAATATAAAAACATATTTTTTATATGCGACCCCTTTTGACCTTCTTCGCAGTTTTCATATGCTATCTTATAATTGATATAAGACAAGCATTTACTAATAAGGGGGTTTTTATTATGGGCAATGCGCTTGAACAGTTAAAAAAGGAAACAAAGGATGATGCAAAGCTGTATGGATGCATCAAGGAGCTCTATGAGCAGGGCGTTCCTTTCGAGGAGTTAAAGGGATTAATTCCGGATATTAAAAGGACACGCGAACAGCTGCAGATGAAACGGATACTGGAAAATAATAATGAAATACTTATGTCGATGTTTACAAAAGAGATGTCATTTCTGCTGGATGCCAAAGAACGGCAGGAAGAAGAGCAGTTTAAAAAACTGGACCAGCTTATCAGACAGCAGCAGTCTTTCAGGAAGTCTGCCGCCTCCGGCGGTCCAGTTGAAAAATTAAAACGTCTATTCCTGCCGGCTTAGGTTTGCAAATTTTGTGAAATCTGCAAGCCATGCCAGATGAACGGTCCCTACCGGACCGTTTCTTTGTTTTGCAATAATAATTTCTGCCTGTTTCTTAAACTCGGAATCCTTATTATAATATTCGTCACGATAAATAAACATTACAACATCGGCATCCTGCTCGATAGCCCCGGATTCACGGAGATCTGAGAGCATGGGGCGCTTATCCGGCCTTGACTCTACCGCACGGCTAAGCTGTGAGAGCGCCACTACCGGAACATTCAGCTCTCTTGCCAGAGCCTTCAGAGACCTGGATATCTCGGATATCTCCTGCTGCCTGGATTCTGCGTGTCTGCCTACACTTCCCGTCATGAGCTGCAGGTAGTCAATAATGATAATCTGTATATCATGCTCCAGCTTATATTTTCGGCATTTAGAGCGAAGTTCTGATACCGAAATGCCTGGCGTATCGTCAATAATCAGATTTGACTTTCCTATAATTCCGGCGCCCTCAATTAACTTCTCCCAGTCGGAGTCCTTAAGATTACCTGTCCGGATTGCCTGGGAATCTACCTGGGATTCAAGCGCAAAAAGCCGGTTTACAAGCTGTTCCTTTGACATTTCCAGAGAAAATACTGCCACTCCCTTTTCCTTCTTAAAAGCAATATACTGTGCAATATTAAGGACAAATGCTGTCTTGCCCATAGACGGCCTGGCCGCAATAAGCACCAGATCCGATGGCTGCAGGCCGGACAGCTTATAGTCCAAATCAATAAACCCTGTGGGAATTCCTGTCACCACGCCCTTATTTTTAGATGCCTTTTCAATACGGTCAAGTGCGCTTAGCACAATATCCTTAATGGGTACATAATCTCCTGTGTTTCTTTTCTGCAAAAGCTCAAACACAGATTTTTCTGTTGTCTCCAGTATTGCCGAAAGAGGCTCATTCCCTGCGTAACAGATATTAGAAATCTCATCATTGAGCTTAATAAGCTTTCTCATCACCGATTTATCTGCCACAATTTCTGCATAGTATTTCACATTTGCAGAGGTAGAAACCGCCGTCACCAGATCTCTCATAAACTCCATGCTGGTAATCTCCGGCGGAACATCCTTCCCTCTTAAGCGCTCCTGGAGGGTTACCAGATCGACCGGCTTCCCCTCATTAAACAGCTCAACCATGGAGTCAAAGATTACCCCATAGGCTGTCTGATAGAAATCCCTTCCGCTGATGAGCTCTGATGCTGTCATAACAGCATCCTTATCCATCAGCATAGCGCCTACAACAGACTGCTCCGCTTCAATACTATGGGGCATAATCCTTTTAATGAGCGCCTCCTCCATGTATAATTTCCTCCTACACTTCTTCTGTTACTGCCACGGTTAACTTAGCCGTTACCTTTGGATGCAGCTTTACTGCCACCTGATGTACGCCAAGGGTCTTAATAGGCTCCTTTAGCAGAATCTTCTTTTTGTCAATGTCGAGCCCAAGCTGTACTCCAGCCTCCTGGGCAATCTCCTTTGAAGAAACGGAACCAAATGCTTTTCCGCCCTCTCCTGTTTTTATGGACACCTCTATTTTCCCTTTATCAATCTGCTCTCCCAAGGCCTTCGCTGCCTCATAAACCTCCTGTGCATGCTTTTCCTCACTTGCTTTTTTCAGCTTCAGGTCATTTAAATTCTTTCCGTTGGCCTCAACACCCTTTTTAGTCTTAAGAATAAAGTTTCTCGCATAGCCATCGCTTACCTCTACAATTTCCCCTTTTTTCCCCAGGGACTTTACATCCTCTGTTAATATTACCTTCATCTAAATATCTCCTTTCTCTGTCATATCATCAAGTACTCTTTTCAAATCCGTCACAGCCTTACTCATAAATGTATGATCAAACTGTGCCCCGGAAGCATTCAGATGTCCGCCTCCGCCTAATTTTTCCATAATAATCTGGACATTAACCTCATCAATAGATCTGGCGCTTACATAAATCCTTCCATTATACTCTGTAAGTACAAAGGAAGCCTTAATAGCGCTGATATCAAGCAGCTCATTTGCCGCCTGGGCACCTATAATCGTAGGGCTTTCAATCTTCAGATCCACGCCCTTTGCAATTGCGAATTTTTCAAGATAAACCTCGGCGCTGCTTATAATCTCCGCCTTAGCACGGTAGGATTCCATATCGTCCCGGAACATCTTGCGTACAAGTGTAATATCCGCGCCGTTTCTTCTAAGAAATGCAGCCGCCTCAAAGGTCCGCACTCCCGTATGGCTGACGAAATTACTTGTATCAATCATAATTCCGGCATACATACTGCTTGCCTCCAGGCCCGGTATCTTAATATCGTCAACAATATACTGCAGGACCTCTGAAACCATCTCACACGCGGACGATGCGTAAGGCTCTATATACGACAAAAGTGCATTTTCAATATTGTCACTGCTCTGCCTGTGATGATCCAGAACAACAATCGTCTTCGTTATGTGAAGCAGCTGTTCACATTCTGTCATCTGGGGGCGGTTTGTATCAACAACAATTACCAGTGAATTCTCATCCGCCATATTCACAGCCTCATCCGAGCTTAGAAATAAATCCTCCGGATAAGACTGATTTCCTGAATATAGTGTATATAAGGGCCTAAGCGAAGCCGATACCTCATTGATAACAATATGGGCTTTCTTCCCCAGCGCAATTGCCGCACGGCAGATGCCTATAGAAGCCCCAAAGGAATCCGCGTCCGTAAACTTATGGCCCATGACAAATATCTTATCATTCACAGTAATAAATTCCCGCAGGGCCTCCGCCTTCACGCGCGCCTTTACACGGGTATTCTTCGCCATCTGCTCCCTCTTGCCGCCGTAATAAGTGATTCCGTGGCTGTCCTTGATAACAGCCTGATCTCCTCCCCTTGCAAGTGCGAGATCTATGGCAACACGGGCATAATTATTGCTCTGTGCATAGGCCTCTGTGCTTAACCCCAGTCCAATACTTAGAGTTACCGGAATAGCATTGCCGATATTAATAGACTTTACATCCTCCAGCAAGGAGAACTTATCTGCCTCCAGCTGTTTAAAATACTGCCTTTTCACAACAATAAAGTATTTGTCCGTCTCAATCTTTTTTACAATTCCGTCTATTTTAGCTATATACTGATTGATTTTACGGTCGACAAGCGCCACCAGCAGGGATTGGCGCACCTCCTCAACACTTGTAATGACCTCATCATAATTATCAATATAGATGAGCCCCGCCACAAGACGCTGTTCCTCATTTTCCTTAATACTGCGGTTGAGCTCTGTCACATCCTGAAGGTAAACAGCAATAAAATACTCCTTTTCCTTTGGAAGCTCCAGAAGCTTTTCCGTTGCATTAAAAGCCTGGACAGATACCCTTCGAAGCTCCGCCTTATATTCCCGGTCTTCAAAGTAAACGTCCATCTCTACGATATCATTTTCCTCTCTGGGAAAAATGCTTTTATTAAGCTCCGGCATACATTTGCTAAGGTAGGCCTCCTTACAGTTCTTTTCACCGAGGATTCGCTCAAATTCTGCATTCCTCCAGACTGTCTTTCCATCCTCCAGAAGAATTGCGTAAGGAACCGCCAGCTCCTTAAGAAGCGTATTCTGCACAATGCCGTATTGGGCAGCAAATTCCACCAGATCCTTCATAAGCAGCGACTTACTATAAAGATATAAAACTCCCGTTACGAGAATGTACACCGCAACAAAAATAAACATCAGGATGCCGGCACGCCTGTTGGCCCAGTAAATCCAAATATTCAGTGCAAGCAGAAGAACCGCCATAACCGCAGGCCATTGCATATACATCCGAAGCTGTCCCCTTAATTTAACTTTCTGTCTTTCTTCCTGTATTTCCTTCATACTCATGTCCTCAAAAATCTGTTACTACGCACTTTGTTCACAGTAACAAAAAACCTACCGCTTGTCACAGTAGGTTTATTATAGCACCTTTTGAGCTAAAAGGGAAGTTAATTACTTAGTTATATCCATTGGGATTCTGGCTCTGCCACCGCCATGTATCCTGACACATCTCATCAAGCCCGTGCTCCGCCTTCCAGCCCAGCACCTTAAGTGCCTTTGCCGGATCCGCATAGCACATGGCAATATCTCCTGCACGCCTGGGCTTAATCTCATAAGGAATCTCTCTGCCGCATGCCTTTCCAAATGCTTTCACCATGTCAAGTACAGAATACCCCACGCCTGTGCCCAGATTGATTATATCCAGACCAGGATTGGTGAAAATATAGTTAATTGCCTTCACATGTCCTACTGCCAAATCTACAACATGAATATAATCACGCACCCCTGTTCCGTCCGGCGTGTCATAATCATCTCCAAATACGCCCAGCTTTTCAAGCTTTCCCACTGCAACCTGGGAAATATACGGCATCAGGTTGTTAGGGATTCCCTTCGGATCCTCACCTATGCGTCCGCTCTTATGTGCACCTACCGGGTTAAAGTAACGGAGAAGAATAACATTCCACTCTGGATCAGCCTTCTGCAGATCTGTCATGATCTGCTCCATCATAGACTTTGTCCACCCATAAGGATTCGTACATTGTCCTTTGGGGCAGTCCTCTGTAATCGGCATCACCTCAGGGCTTCCGTAAACCGTTGCAGAGGAGCTGAATACAATATTTTTCACGCCCATTTCACGCATTACCTTCATAAGCATCAGCGTACCCGTAATATTGTTATGATAATATTCCAGCGGCTTCTGAACAGATTCTCCGACTGCCTTAAGAGCCGCGCAGTGAATAACCGCATCAATCTTTTCCGCCTCAAACATTGCAGTTAGAGCACACGCATCCAGCACATCTCCTTTATAGAACTTCAGTGTTTTTCCCGTCAGCTCTTCTACTCTTTTTAAAGATTCTTCTGATGAGTTGCTTAGGTTATCATAGATTACAACCTCATATCCCTCATTCAAAAGCTCTAGTGCGGTGTGACTCCCGATATAGCCTGCGCCGCCGGTAATCAATATTTTTGCCATATTATCCTGCCTCCTGACTTATTTTTTTAATAATCTCCTGCATAGTATACCACTTCTTTTCCATATCTTCAACCAGCTTAAACTGTGTGCGGCACCTGTCAAGATTATGATTCTCCCTGTGAATTTTAAAATACGTATCCCCCTGAAGATAATCTGTAAGGAAACGCATACCGCACTCAAAGGTCATAACCTTTGCCCCCATAGGCATCAGTTCTATCTCCTTCTCTGTAAGCCTTCCGCCGCATCCTTCTATGAATCCCTTCGCATACATCTCAAACAGCTCCAGGTTTAAGGACACCCTGCTTAAATCCTGCTCATCCTCCGCCGCGGTACTGGCGCCGAACCGGATAGAATCGCCGAAGTCATTCATCACAAGCCCCGGCATAACCGTATCCAGATCAATGACGCAGATTCCTTTTCCGCTCTCATTGTCAATCATAATATTATTTAGCTTCGTATCATTGTGGGTAACACGTAAGGGGAGCTCTCCCTTTGCCTGAAGATCCCCAAAACAATCTGCCACGGCTTCTCTTTCCAAAACAAAATTTATCTCCTTCCTGGCAAATGCCGCCCTTCCCAGCCTGTCCTCCTCCACAGTCTTCTTAAACACAGCAAATCTGGCCTTTGTGTCATGAAAGCCCTCTACTGTCTCATGAAGTGTATCTGCCGGAAATTCTGCCAGAAGCCGCTGAAAGTTTCCAAAAGCAACTGCACTCTGGTAAAAATGCTCCGGCTTCTCCACCTGGTCATAGCTTGTGGCGTCTGTAATAAAAATATAGGAACGCCAGTATTCTCCCTCCGAGTCCACATAATAAGCCTTTCCATCCGCCGCAGGAATTACATTCAGCGTCTCTCTTAAGGGATTGCCTCCCCTTTCCACAATCCTCTCTCTAAGATACGAGGTGACATTCATAATATTATCCATCAGCTCTATCGGCTTTGGAAACACCGTCTTATTCATTCTTTGAAGGATAATCCGTGTTTCTGCTCCCTCCTTATTCTCAAAGGTAAGCAGGTAGGTATCATTAATATGCCCGCTGCCGTAGGGACGCTTATCCATAAGCGTCCCTTTATATTTAAAATTATCAATTACTTCCTGAAGCTGTTCCTCTTTCACTGCCGCCATTTACTTTTCCTCCCACAGGTGCTCCGGATAGAGCCCTTCCTTTTTCATCTTACGTATTGCCTCTACTACTACAGGCTTATCCTCCTTGTAGGTAATGCCATACCACTTGTCAGCAGACTTAAGTACTGCCACAGACGCGCGGCCTTCGTCAAGAAGGCGGCTTACAACTGCCGGAAGAAAATACTCACATTTCATAGGATTCTCCTTAAGCCCCTTATCAAGAAATGCAGGAAAGCCTTCCTTGATTTCATTCAGGAAGCTATTTGTAAAGCCCCACATATTCATGGACACCACTGCATCCTCCGAAACGGGAACCCAGGTAGTCTCGTCATCATCCAGATATTCAATACCGCCGCCCCGCTTCTCAATCTTCGTTCTCTCACAGACACCCGTAAGCTCTCCCGCCTCGTTGGTCTCGCAGATCCCGCGGGACACATGGCCGTTATCTGTCACTGTATTGCCAAGCTTATATCCAACCATCGCATAGCGGTATTTCTCATCATCCTCGTGCTTAGACAGGTAGTTATAAATAAGCCCAAATGCCTCCGATCCATAATAATCATCCGCATTAATTACTGCAAACGGCCCGTCTATTTTGTCTATGCAGGAAAGAACCGCGTGGGCTGTTCCCCATGGCTTAGTTCTTCCTTCCGGCACACTGTATCCTGCCGGCAGGCTCTCTATCTCCTGAAAGGCATATTCCACTTCCATAAAGCGGGACATACGGTTTCCCACAGCCTCTTTGAAATCTGCTTCGATTTCCCTCTTAATAATAAAAATTACCTTCTCGAAGCCTGCCCTTCTTGCATCATACATGGAAAAGTCCATAATAATATGTCCGTCATCATCTACCGGATCAAGCTGCTTAAGGCCTCCATAGCGGCTTCCCATTCCTGCCGCCATAATCACTAATACTGGTTTATCCATCTTAAAATCCTCCTTAAATATCAGATTGTATACCAGACAATTTCATTTTCTGCAAGCCGCAAATCAAAGCTTGCGCCGCCGTCCGTGTAAACGGTAGTCTGCTGCGGCTCATAGGTATTGTTCACTACGCAGTATTTTCCATTTTCTATATAGGCATGCACCTCCACATTCACATTCGTACTGAACCAGCAGTAAAGCTTATCCTCGCTTCCCGCTGCCCAGAGAATCGCACGGTATAAAAGACGGCTGTTTGTAAAGCTGTAAGGCAGGCCGCTGATATACACACTTCTTCCGCCGCCAAACTCATTTACCGCAAGCTGCACGCCCTTGTTCTTTTCACAAATTACTAATGCATCCTCCAGGGCGAATATATTCTTCTTTCCCTCTCCGAAATCAATCTCTCCTTCACAGTCCTCTGTAATAAAATGCTCATGCTCTTCCCAGTTATATTTATCCACATTCAGGGTGAAACCTGTCTCTTCTTCCACGCCCATAACACCGGACAGCTGGAAGAAACGGCCTTCCCACTGACATGCCGCAGGCTCGCCCACGCCGATAAAGCCTCCGCCTCTGTAAACAAACCGCTTCACGGCTGTCAGAATTCTCTCATCCTTCCAGTTCTCTCCGCCGCTGTAGGCAGTATAGGCATCTCCTACATTTAAAATAACATCAATCTCATCAAGAACCCCAGGATTTTCCCTGATATCGTCAAAGCTAATATATCTTACGTCAAAGGGGGCTCCGCTAAGTGCCTCAATGATTCCCGCATAAGAGTAATTCTGCTTATAATAAATCGCATGGTGCACCATATGGTTTCCCCATGCACGCATCTTCCCCCAGCAGTTCAGCACAGCTACAGTCTTTACACAGTAGGGAACCGTTCCCTTAATATTCTCATAAAGGGTGCGGAATTCATCGCACACACTCTCCACATAATCTATAAACTCCGGAAATTCCATTGCAAGCTTTAAATATCCGCCATAGCCGATACGGTCAATGGGCTTTCGTAAAATCGCCCTTCTTGCAGTCACCCAGTTTACCTTTGCCTCCTTCACCGGGTCGCCGCCCTCATGGAATGTATCCGGGAAGAAATATGGAAGGAAACGCCCTTCTCTGTACCGAACGCCTTCGATATCACTGATAAGCCGTAAGGTAGCGCCATTTCCTACGCTGCCCACAACCGCGTCAAGGCCGATTTTCTTAAATTCATCCATAAAAGGCTCTGTTCCAATCCAGTGATCCCCAAGAAACATCATGGCCTCCTTGCCGTATTCATGGGTAATATCTACCATCTCTTTTGCAAGAAGCGCCACCTCTTTTCTCTGAAATTCCTGAAAATCCCGGAATTCCTTAGAAGGCACCCGGTAGGTGTTATTCATATATCCCTGATCAATAATAAATTCCGGACGGAATTTATAGCCGTACTCCTGCTCGAACCTCTCAAGAATATATGGACTTACGGAAGCCGAATACCCGTACCAGTCCACATATTTTTCTCTTGCAAGCTCATCAAAAATCAAAGTAAACTGATGGAAAAATGTAGTGTAGCGTATCACGTCAATATGAGGGTTATCCTCAATATATTTCCGCAGGCGTTTCATGGAAAATTCTCTCGTCTTCGGCTGTCTTACATCAAAGGTAATCTGCCTTTCCACACCCTTCCAGTCATTGGTCACCGCATTGTACATATGCACCGGATCCCACATAATATAGGCCAGAAAGCTTACTGTATAATCGTGAAAGGCCTCTGTATGGGAGATGACAACATCCCCTGTCTCCTCCTCATAGCTCCAGCTCTCACAGGGTACTGTCTCCCCTGTGGTCCTGTCTATAACCTCCCACCATCTCTTAATATCATCCCGTGCATTTACCGCAAGCATATCTGGATAGAGATGGTTCATCAGATGGATCCTTAGAACATCCGCCGCTGCATTGTAAAACGGCGTCATAATATACATCTGCTGAATCTCGTCCGGATTGGCCTTAGCCCATGTGTTATCCTTCCTTGTGGTGTAATATGTGGAATACACCTTCGCATCCACAGCCTTAAGCTCCTCCGGATATTCTGTGCCATCGCAGTCACGGATCGCATCTGCCCCCCACCGCTTAACAAGCTCTAGTGTCTCCGGCACCACATCTACATCGGTTGGAATTGTAACTCTTCCTCTTGTCCGTTCACTCATTGACATACTCCTTTTCTATCATTCCTGATGCGTCTTTGTAATAACAGCGGTCTCAAAAAATTCTGTCAGATGGAAGCTTGGAATATCGGATAATATCGGGGAATAGGAAGCATAATGCTCAATCTCCTTCGTCTCCGATATCTTGTAAAAATTACAGGTAAAGGTACTCCCCTCCCCCAGATGAAGGGGGCCATATATCTCCTCCAATATGGAAACCGGCAGCTTCATATTCCATGTCCAGAAATCCTTTTCCACCCTTGCAGTACTCCTAAGGGCACGGCACATATCCTTTGTAAAGTAGGAACGGTAAATCCGCTCTTTTCCGCAGCCAGCCAAAAGCGCGCCGCCGGAATTTGTCTCAAAATTAAGATACACCGCCTGCAGCCTTGCTACCTTTGACTCAAACTGGAAGAAAGCTTCCATCGCACTGTCCCTGTATACAGGATCCATATCATGGGTATATGTACATAGTGGATCCCTCTCCTCACATATCATCTTCAGGTAAAATGCATCATCCGGCACAAATCCAAAGTATCCATAGGTCTTAGGAATACTTTTCGTTCCCCATAGAAGATGATCCACATGAAACGGAGTTAATGATTCTAATTCTGCTGCATTTTTAATAATTTCAACCTTCATATCTCATCCCTCCTGTATGTCCTGACATTAATATATCAAATATCCGGGGGTAATACAAGATTACCCTACATTTTAGCAGAATTATCCGAAGAAAAGTGATACTGTGAACGGAATGAAGAACAGTACCTTACTGTATGTTACTGTTCACTCCGTTCACAGCAACCTTCGCAAATCCATTTAAAATTCGCTTCGCGAATGGGATTTGCTCACGCCTGAATCATTTTCTTACGGACTTTGCAGTGAATGCAAAGTCCTGTGTGAACAGTAACTACTGTATAACACAAATTCGCCTCATAAAAAGAATAAATTGATATTTCAATAGTCCTATGATAAAGTATATGTAAATAGATACAGTACTTTAAATTTCCGGTGACAGAAAGGAGGCTTGGCATGACGTTTAAAATTGGCGTAGGTAAATCAGACTTTGAAGCTTTGCGCAGATCACATAATTATTATGTTGATAAAACAAATCTCATATATGAGCTTGTTGAAGAAACCGACAACCAGGCCACCCTGTTTACCAGGCCTCGAAGATTCGGCAAGACTTTAATGATGAGCATGCTGTCGAATTTTTTTAGTATAAGAAAAGAAAGCAGGGATATATTTGATGGTCTTAAGATTACAGAGCACAAGGGATTTTGCGAAAAATGGATGAATCAGTATCCCGTGCTTTTTATTTCTTTAAAGGATGCCGAAGCAGACGAGATTGCTGTCGCTTATGATAAATTAAAAAATACGATTGCAGATTTGTGCAAATCGGTATCTGACTTAGCCGGAGAACCTGCTGCTAATCCTGCTGATGTGCAGATCTTTGAGAGATTGATGTTCAATAAGGCATCCGATGCAGAAGTGCAGAACTCCCTCAAAACTATCATGCGGATGATGCACGCTATTTATGGGAAAAAAGTGATCCTCCTGATTGACGAATATGATGTTCCCCTGGCAAAAGCAAGTGAGAAGAATACTAAGACAAACAATTATTATTCCTCTATGCTTGATATAATCAAGGGGATGATGAGCTGTGCACTAAAAGATAATGAGTTCCTGGAATTCGCCGTGATTACCGGATGTCTCCGTATAGCAAAAGAGAGCATATTCACTGGCGCAAATAACTTTGCCTCGTATTCTGTATTGGACGAAGATTTTTCTGAATACTTTGGCTTTTCAGAAGATGAAGTAAAAGAAATACTGACCGCTGCTGATCGGAATGATAAAGCAGCTATTATAAAAGAATGGTATGACGGCTATGTGTTTGGCGACAACTTCTTATATTGCCCCTGGGATGTCATGAATTATATATCAGCATTAAAAAAGAGAGAAAATGCAAAGCCAAAGAATTACTGGAAATTTACAAGCCATAACGGAATCCTGTCTGCCTTTGTTGAGCGGACAGATTTTGATGTAACAGAAAAATTCGAGACACTTCTGAATGGCGGAACCATAACTCAGTCAATTTCCGATGAACTTACCTATGACACGCTCCACGCATCAGAGGATAATCTATGGAGCGTACTGCTTATGACAGGATATATTACAAAGGCCAAGCCCGGTGAAGAAGGTGAAGCCGTTTCCCTCAAAATTCCTAATAAGGAGATTGCCTCTATATTTGAAGACACAGTAATTCTATACTTTAAGAATACGGCCGACACCTCAAAGCTTCATAACCTCATTCAAGCATTTTGGAAAGGCGATGAAGAAAAAGCGACCACACTCATATCAGAACTTTTATGGAACACAATCAGTTACAATGATTATCATGAGGACTATTATCATGCGTTCCTTGCCGGAATCTTCACAGGACGCGGATATAATGTTGAATCAAACAAGGAAAACGGATTAGGTAGACCCGATATACTGCTCAAGGATAAAAGAAACCGCCGGGCAATCATCATTGAAGCCAAGAAATCAAAAAAGGCGTCCGATATGGATAGGGACTGTGATAAGGCAATTGAACAGATTAGTACAGAGAAATATGCAGAAGGACTGAATGGATATACTTTAGTTTACTGTTATGGGATTTCTTTCTTTCAGAAACAGGCTAAAGTAAAGAAAAAGGGATGAGGAAGGTTTTCTTCCCCATCTCTTTTTCTACAACAGCTAATCCAAAAACCGGGCATTATTTAATAAGGCTTCCAGCTGAATCCGGGAGGAATATCCATCTGTCAGCTCATCTATCTTTCCATTTGCCGCAGGATGATAATACTTTCCTTCCTGTTGGGCCTTCCTGCCTGCATTTACTGCTGCCGCAAGAATGCCCTCATCCTGCACTCTTTTATCTTCATCAATCTCATTGATAATCAGAAGGGGTGGCTTTCCTTCACCTTTATATATCCCCTGAAGCTCTATCCTTTCACCAGTAAAAATATACCCGGTGCACCAGTCTCTTTTTGCCCCAAGAACAGTAACGCCGTGATTTATCAGCCACGAGATAGTCTGCCTTCTGTCCAGCATATCCTTAGGGCCGGCAGAAATTAGAGAAACCGGAATTTCAGCGAGAGCCGGAAGGTCGGGGCATAACTCCTCACCTTTAATCTCACCGATTCCACCCATTCCGCAGGTTACCGCAAAGGGAACCTCAAGCCTCTGGCACACCTTCATAGTCCCGGAGGCTGTCAGGGCGCCGGAAAGACCCTCCTTTAAGGCCCTATCCAGCAAGCCACAGTCTATGCGTATAAGCTCCTTCGCTCTCTTTCTGAACTCCAGATACTGTTCTATTCCGCCGATAATAATCCTTCCTTCTGACACCCACGCAAGATTCTCGTGCCTTTCTGTCCAGTCCTTACGTATTTCCTCGTTTGTTACAGACCTTAGGCCGTGGGTCAGAAGCGCTGTTTCTATCAGATATTTCACCTTATTTATCTCCATCCGTCAAAATCAGCTATATTATCCTGATTTACAAGTGTAAGGGGGAGATATACCGGTGCGTCAAAGGTCTTTCCCTGTGCCAGGAGCATTGCCATCTCCTCTGCAGCCTTTGTATAAATGGTGCTTGAATAGGTCATGCTTCCCATCATTGTGCCTTCCTCGATAGCGGTCTTTGCATCAGAGGTATAGTCAACGCCGTACACCATAACATCCTTATTTTCCATTTCCTGAAGAGCGCGTACTGCTGCCAGCGCCATATTGTCATTACATGCAAAAATCCCCTTAAGCTCCGGATGAGCTGTTAAAATGTCCTTTGTGGCCTCATATGCCTTCTCTGTATCCCAATCGCATGCCTGTGCTGCAACCAGCTCTATTCCGTCTGTCTCCTCAAATACAGCCTTCGCCCCGTTTGTTCTGCCTACACTCTGCCCTGCGCCCTCAAGGCCTGATAAAATAGCGACCTCGCCGCCGTCTTTCATACGGGAAATCATATCATTTGCAACAGTGCTGCCCTGTTCCTCAAAGTTAACAGTAATCTTTCCGTCCAGATGTCCGCCTGCATCCTTAAGAGCGTCTGTATCTACTCCGGGACCCAGATTAATAACAGGGATTCCCGCATCATTTGCTGCAACAATACCAGGAATCAGATTTGTTCCATCTATAGGAGATACAATAATCGCGTCAAAATCCATGGGAATCATTGTCTGAAGGGCATCAAGCTGACCGGCTGAATCATCCTCGGCAGCCGCCTCAAATACCTCAACCTCAATTCCTAATTCCTTCCCGGCCTCCTCATAACGTGTCTTCATGGTTCCCCAGAATTCATTTGCCGTAGAGCTTATGAGAATACCGATACGCTCCCCTTTTCCACTCTCCGGAAGCTCACCTAATGCGTCATTCATCTGCTTTTCAATATCAGCAAGAACCTTGTCTACGCCGCTGGATTCCGCTTCTGTTTCTTCATCCTCTTCTTTGGCGTCCTCTTTAACCTCTTCCTGTGTTTCAGGCTCCTTTTCCTCTTCTCCGCTCGCACAGCCTGTCATCATCATACCCATGCAGCTTACTGCAAGCAGAATTGCAAGTACTTTTTTCTTCATGATACATCCTCCTAGTTTATAGAATTTATTTCATTAAGGTTCCTGTTTTACGAACCCTAATTTCAGAAATCAATACGGACAAAAGCAGAAGAAATCCTGTAATCCACTGCTGATAATCCGAAGATACGCTCATCAGAGTAAGGCCGTTTCGTATCACACCTAAAATCAGCACGGCAAGAACAGTTCCTCCAATACTCGCCCTGCCGCCGCTGATTGCCGTGCCGCCCATAACCGCGGCGGTTATGGCATCCAGCTCCATATTCATGCCTGCGTTCGGCTCTGCTGAATTAAGCCTGGCTGTTATAATTACTGCCGTTACTGCAGCCATAACCCCAAGAAACATATGCACCGAAATCCTTAAGCCGCCCACATGGATACCTGATTTCTCAAGAGCATCCTTATTGCCTCCTAAGGCTTGTACATAATTGCCCCACTTCATATGAAACATAAGCGGAATCGAAAGCATCACAAGCAGTGCCGCAAAAATGACTGACAGCTGCATTTCTCCAATTCGGCCGATTCCAAGAAAAATAAAATCCTGTCCGAATCTCGTGATCGGCTTCCCGTCAGTAATCATAAGTGAAATTCCCCGAAGCATTCCGCTCGCCGCCAGTGTCAGTATAAAAAAGTTAATCCCTGTATAATGAATCAGAACACCATTAATCGCGCCCATTGCCATTCCGGTGCCGATTCCAAGCACTACTGCTGCCCCTGCCGGAAGCCCTGCATGCAGCCCCACAGCCATAATCACGCCGCACATAGATACCATGGCTCCTGCCGACAAATCCATAACGCCGGAGGCTATAACAAAGGTCATTCCAATGGCAAGAATAAGCCTGTAGCTGTTGGCCTCAAGAATGTTTCTTATATTTTTCCAGGTCAGGAAATATTTACTCTGCACCGTCAGGACGATACAGATAAGCATCATAACGGCAAAGAGAAAAATCTGCTGGGAATATCTGCTAAACCATTTCTTCATCTGTCATCCCCTCTTCCTTCTCCACAATCATTTCATGCAGCTTTTGGGGAGAGCTGTCTTTAGTCAGGAATGAATCTACCAAAAGCCCATTATGTATGACGCTGATTCTATCCGCAATATCAAACACCTGAAACAGGTTGTGGCTGATAAGAATAATTGTTTTTCCCTCTTTCTTCAGTTCCAAAAACAGTCTCATGATACGGGATGTTTCTTTTAAACCCATAGCAGAGGTTGGCTCGTCAAATATCATAATATCCCCGCCTGCATAGACAGCCCGGGCGATGGACAGAGCCTGCCTCTGCCCGCCTGACATCTTTTCCACCGGCTGAGTGATATCCGGTATGAAAATTTGAAGCCTATTAAGCAGCTCCCGGGTCTTTTGCCGCATCAGCTTATGATCAAGGAAAAATCTATGCTTCATAATTTCCCTTCCCAGAAATATATTTCCCGCGCAGTCCTTACAATTGTCAAGAGCCAGATCCTGATATACTGTAGTGATTCCCTGTTCCATAGCCTGTCTTACGGTAAGTGAAGAGAACGCCTTGTCCTTAATGCGGATCTCACCCCCATCTGGCTTGAGGCCGCCTGACAGTATTTTAATCAGTGTGCTTTTTCCAGAGCCGTTGTCTCCCACAATCGCTGTAACCTCCCCCGGGTAAGCGGTAAAATCTGCCCCCCGGAGAGCCTCTATATATCCAAATCTCTTTTTTACCTGCTTCATCTCTACAATGGGAGCTGTCATTTTGTCCTCCATTATCTCACTTGGTCCTTTATCATGTCTATCATAGTACCAAGTGCAATTTTCGTCTAATCGATTATTTTTATAAATATAACTATATATTTATTTTATCTATATATCTTCCCCCACCCGGTGCGAACGGCAGCCTCTAAGCTTCCTCTCCATAAAAAATTTCTTCAAAAATTCATAAAACTCTACTACATTGCGGTTGTCCGTCTTATTCCGGTTATAATTAATAATAATATCCCTCTGACAAACCGGCTCCTCAATTTTTAAAAGCCTTACATGCTCATTCTGCGCACTCCCCCATGTAAACTCCGGCCAGAACCCGATTCCCATGTTAGCCGCAATCATATTTCTTACAGCAGACGGGTTATCACTCTCAAAAATAACCTTTGGCGTAAATCCCGCATGCTGGCAGAAGCGGTCACAGATATAGCGGAACTCCCTTGAGCCCAGCAGGCTGATAAAGCCCTCCTCCGCCACCTCTGAAAGACAGATAGATGAGCGGTTCTGATATTTCTTATTTCTCGGCACGGCTAAATAAATTCCTTCTGCACATGCAAAGCTGTTTTCCTTTCCATCCCCCTGATAAAATAGTTTTGTCCTTATTGCAATATCGTATAGTTCACTCTCCGAATTCTGCTGGAGTTGAAAATTAATGTCCCCATGCTCCTTTTTATACTCAATGATCGCCTCCATTACAAGACTTGATGCCGCAAGAACGTTCATATGTATCGTTTCGCCCTCTAACGCGACCATCATCTTAAGCTGCTCGGGAATATCATCAATCTGTGCCATCAGAGGCTCCAGCTTCTTCTGAAGATACTTCCCATATTCCGTCAGCACAATATTGCGCCCCTTTGGGGCGAACAGCGGAACCCCCAGATTATCCTCAAGCCTCCTGATCGCCTGCGTCAGGGCTGGCTGTGTAATGTGCAGGTTCTTAGCGCTGTTGGTCATATGCTTTGTTCTCGCTGCCTCTAAAAAATACCGGATCTGCATAAATTCCATGTCTGTTTCTCCTTTATCCTTTTCATCGTTCCTGTTCCTTAACAACGAATATTCATAATGTAAACATTATTAATTTTATAAATATTATATATTAGACATAATCAAAGGTCAATGCTAGACTATAGGTGTAAGAAAAAAACAAAGTTATACGAAAAGAAAGTGAGGGAATAAAAATGGCCGAACTTCTCGAGTCAACCATGCTGATTTGCTTTGGGCTCTCCTGGCCTATGAACCTGGCCAAGAACATCAAGGCCAAATCAGCAAGAAACATGAGTCTCCAGTTTATCCTGCTTATCATTACAGGATATATTGCCGGAATCTCAGCAAAGCTTTATAACCACAGATTTAATTACGTATTAGTTGTATATCTTCTAAATCTTGTTGTCGTGTCCGCTAACGTAGTTGTTTATTTCATCAACCGCCGTTACGACAGGCGGGCACAGGAGGCTAATGCCGCGCTAAAGAGCCAGCTGTCAGGAAACACAAACAGCCCTGTAAATGTTACAGAAGAACCCACCCACATATCTGCAGCAAGAAAACCATCGATTCATAATCAAGGAGACGACGAAATGGAAACCTATCGTGAACTTAACAGTATTACAGAAGCAGGCGGTGTTGTACTTTTTGGCTCCAACACATTTGCTTCTCTTCCAGTGGGAGAGCTTACACAGGCCTTCCGAATCACAGAGCCGATTTATAACAGAAGCATCAAAGATATACGCATTGAACATATTGAAAGCTATTTGAAAGTATGCCTTTATGACTTAAATCCACGCAAAATTTTTGTGAACATGGGGGATGTTGATATTCTTGATGAAAACGTAGACGTAGACAGCTTCATCTCCAAATACGAATGGCTCCTTTATATGATACACACAAAGACACAGGCTTCTATTTATATCGTACCAGTTATATCCGACAGCCAGACAGCTTACAAGATTAATGAGCGCCTGAAAGCGCTTGCCACACAGACAGGATGTAAATATATAGATGTATCCGGTGTTCTGGAAGCAAAACGGCCTACGCTTCGCCTGTTTGAGTTATTGAAGGTTCATATGCGCAATCACCCGATTAACTTTGCAGATGCAATGGAGGTTGGAAACTTAAGTAACAGGAAGATAGAAGATGTCCCAAATGACGGACAGTTCTCCGCAGAGCCGGGACTTAAAAGAAAAGCGGCTTATGCAAAGCATTAATAAAAAGCTTTATTTTTTAATAATGAGGGACCAGTATATGGCCCCTCATTAGCCTTTTGATGTCAGATAAAAACTGTCTGTTGTTATATCTAATATATTTCTAAAGTCATCAGCCTGAAAAGAATTATTCAGGCCAATCTTATATGTACAGCCTGAAGAATAATTTACATCCAGATGATACAATGGGTGAAGCTTTGAATTTTCATGTTCCGGATCATGGTCATATCGTATATATCCATCTTCCGTATACCAAAGTCTGAACAGCACTCTCCAGATATCATCAATATTTCTGTATTCATAATCTTCAGCACTTTCAATAATATAATCCATCACATATTCCAGAGACTCCCCCAGTTTCCCATCTTTTTTAAAAATACTTATTAAAAGGGATATCATTTGATTGCTTATCTCCAAATCTGTAAGTGTGTCATAAATCCTATAAGATTCTGGCTCTTTTTCATCTAATGCAAAAGGAAAATAAAACGAAAACATCTTATCATCTGTTTCATAAAAGACTCTGCTCATTTTATCCACATATATAATTATTTTTCCTCTTTCGTTTGATATTTTCTCTGTATCATTTATTAATTTCAGTGTTTCCAGCAAAAGAAGTATAACATCTTGTTTACTGCGGATTGGTTTCAGCATCCTTTTGCAGAAAAACTCTCCTATTTTTCTTTCAATAATTTTCATTCTGATCATTCCTTAGTTCATTAAACTGTAATTCATCTTGATAATCTCATATAATCTGTCACGATCCAGTTCATCCTTATAGCCGGTTTTAATTATATTGTGCAGCTTGCTTCTGTAACTCTTTTCTATGCTCATTTTATCCATAAGCTCTTCGACAATATCGTGCTGAGACTTATAAATATTACTTCGATTAATTATGGCATTATTAAGCACTCTCTTTTGATTCTGATCTGGTTCTTTTATATGAAGATATCCGTTTTCATTTACAAAGTCTACACCTCTTTTTATTGACTGAATAACATCTTCATTGTCATTTGGCAGAATAAAATACGTTGTAATAAACGACCGGGTCATCATCATATAAATCGAATTTCTATTTTGCAAATCTCTGTCCAGATTACTCTGCATAAGACAAATTACAAATGGAAATTCAAGACCCTTCACATTATTTCTATTACTTACAAAGACTGTTCCCTTTCTTTTTTCCTTTGATTCATAGCCAATGTTCACATCCCATCCAAACATTTCCGAGATAGCAAGTTGAAGATTATTTGCCAGTCTGTAATTATTATTAATATTTTCCAAAAACATAATTCCAATATCATCTGGCCGTAATGTAGGATTATTTTTTTGCAAATCTTCAATAATATTTAGAATCTGGGTAACATACATTTTTCTGTCAATAGACAGAATTTCAATATTTTTAATCCCTGTGTTTCCTATATCTTCAAATCTCCTTAACGGCCTCCGATATAAGTCATAAAATCCTTCAGATTTTTTGACATCATATCCGCAAGCTTCCCACGCCCTATCATCCAGCCACCTCATATACTTATCAGGGCTGTCAGCAAACAAGCCCATCCCTATTGCATGGGCACACATAAGTGTTTTCGGATCTGTTCTGTAACATTTATTAAGTAGAAAATCTGGATTAACCTCACTGACAGATTCTGTCTCAAATACATTTTGAAAAATATCGCCTGCTATATACACGCAGTTCTTCGTCACCTTTCTGCACAGAGCAAAAAAACTATCAGTAAAATCCTGGCTCTCGTCAATTAAAATATACTCAAAGCATTCTTCGAAGCCCATAAGTTCATTAAGCCTTTGCAGCGCCCTTTTGCATACTTCGTCAAATGTTATATTATAGGAAAATCTTTCAAATGGAACGTTATAATAGCTGCATATATAACTATATACACCAGAATTAAAATCTCCTTTTGAGCCCCAGCCGCTCATAACCCATAATTTTTCATTCCATTTAATCTGCTCATCCACCTTCATAAAATCAAAAAACTCTGGGATCCGCTGCCTTAAATTTTCAGCAAGTATTTTATTATGGCATGTAAACACAATTTTCAGATCTTCTTTATTTAAATACAATTCTTTAATTTTATGCAAAAGAAGCTCCGTCTTTCCAGTACCTGCAAGTCCTTGAATAATAATCCTGTCCTTATGAGGTTCATCAAAAATAAATCTGGTCTGATCGCCGTCAAATAAGATGATCTTTCTTCTGATCTTTTCCAGCAAGGTATCCGGATAGTCAATTCCCGTCCTTTCTATGTCATTAATGCTGCCGGTCAGCAGCGAAATCAGGAACTCGCCTTTTCTGATATCTTCTTTTGTCCGCAGTCTGTTTTCTCTTAAGAAATCTGACAAGCCAAGATGCTCTATCTCATCATAATCATACATTGCAGTAAAATCTTTCTTCCACTGTCTGGGTCTGCCAAGAATTTTCATATAATCATACTTTTTTGAAAGCTGTCCCAGATCTTCAAGGAAATCTTCATAAAAATCTTCAAACCTTTCTTCATTATTTCCATAATTTATAAACATAATTTTATGCTTTGGTATTAAAACTACAATTGCTTTTTCATAGCCATAAGATACCATTTTTTCTTCTAATGGCCTGTTAATAATATATACCGGGTTAGTTCCTTTTTCCGCATATCTTTCTAAACCTTTAAAAAGATTATCTACCCCCTCGGTATACTCTACATTTGTATAAAATAAGCTATTACTTTTATTCATCGCCGATTTCCTCCTGTCTGTCCGCCAATTCTATATGAAGCTCCAAATCCATACTTTCAGCCATCTTTACCAGTAAGTCTAAGGTCGGATTATATTGACCTGTCTCAAAACGGCTTATATTGGGTCTTTTAATTCCCATATTACTTGCCAGTTCCTCCTGCGTGAGATTCCTAAGCCTCCTGTATCCAATATACTGATCTACAAGCTGCTGCCTTACCATTTTTTGTTTTTTTATAATATCATTGTCTTTCTTTGTGTTTTCCATGCTCATAGTACCTCGCATCTGTTTAAATAAATGTAACATATACGTTACCAAAAGTCAACGCCATATAAAAATTCCCCCTTGACCCCGCTGCTGATTTTACCTATGATGAATATATTATAAGATTGCGAAAGAAGGTATTTTTATGTATATAGCAGATTTACATATCCATTCCCGCTATTCCCGGGCAACCAGTAAGGACTGCACCCCTGAAGTTCTGGATCTGTGGGCAAGGCGCAAGGGTATCGGAATTGTAGGAACCGGCGACTTCACGCATCCTGCATGGAGGCAGGAGCTTACGGAAAAGCTTGAGCCTTCGGGAAACGGACTTTATGTGTTAAAAAAGGAATACCGGATAGAGGATCCTTCTCTTGCAGATACCGTGCAGCCTTATTTTGTAATCACCGGGGAAATCAGCTCCATTTATAAAAAATATGACAAGGTGCGCAAAGTGCACAGCCTTATTTTGCTGCCGGGCCTTGAGGACGCGGAAACTATTTCATGTAAGCTTGCGGCTATCGGCAACATTCATTCAGACGGAAGGCCCATACTGGGTCTTGACTGCCATGACCTGCTGGAGATTCTTCTTACGCTGTGCGAAAACGCAGTATATGTACCCGCCCATATCTGGACGCCCCACTTTTCCCTGTTCGGCGCTTTTTCCGGCTTTGATTCCGTAGAGGAATGTTACGGTGATTTGTCCTCCCATATCCACGCAATGGAGACAGGGCTTTCCTCTGACCCGCCCATGAACTGGCGGGTGTCCGCACTGGACCGCTATCAGCTCATCTCCAACTCCGATGCCCATTCCCCGGCAAAGCTCGGGCGGGAAGCGAATCTTCTGGATATCCCCTTGTCCTATGAGGGGCTTAAGGACGCCATTCAGACCGGGAACGGCCTTAAGGGCACTGTTGAGTTTTTCCCGGAGGAGGGAAAATATCACTATGACGGCCACAGAAAATGCGGCATATGCCTTGCTCCCGCAGATGCAGAAAAATACGGCGGAGTCTGCCCTGTCTGCGGACGGCGGCTGACCATAGGGGTATCCCACCGTATCGAACAGCTGGCAGACCGGGCGGAAGGGTATAAAAAGGAACATGCGGCGCCTTATGAAAGCCTGGTTCCTCTGCCGGAAATTATCGGTGCGTCCGTGGGCTGCTCCGCTCAAAGCGTCAAGGTTCAGAAGGAGTACCGGCATATGCTTAATAAGCTGGGGCCAGAATTTCATATTCTGCGGGAAATCCCCCTGGAGGAGATCCGCAGTGTGTCAGGACTTTTAATTTCGGAGGGAATCGGAAGACTGCGCAGAGGTGAGGTCGCCAGAATACCCGGATTTGATGGACAGTACGGTATTATCCGCCTGTTTACCCCTTCTGATCTGGACAGGCTTAATGGACAGCTAAGCTTGTTTGACGGACAGATAATGTCCGCTGACCCGGCTTCCCGTCACACACCTTCCTCTCATGCTTCAGATAGCATGCAGACTATCAGCCGGCTGCCCATGCAGGCTCCCGAATGTTTAGCAGAGCATAACACAGAAGCAGACATATCAGATAAACGCTGCCACAATGAAAACCAGCGCCGTGCCATAGAAACCGCCGGCCGTGTAACTATGGTAATGGCTGGTCCCGGAACCGGAAAGACGCATACCCTTGTCTCCCGTATTCTGCATCTTTTGGAGACAAGACGCATAAAGCCCTCTTACATTACTGCCGTAACATTTACAAATCAGGCGGCTTCGGAAATGCGGGAACGCATCCGGAAGCATTCAGGAAGAAATGCGGCTGTAAGAAGGCTTACAATCGGGACATTCCACTCCATTGCATGGAAGCTTATAAAGGAAAGCGGCAGTGACTCTTCGCTTGCAGGCGAAACACAAACCCGGGATCTGGCAGACAAAATAATAAAAACATTCTGCCTGGACATGACGGCCTCCCGTTTTCTTACCGAAATCTCAAATTATAAAACAAGCTCCTTTCATTCCGTGGGCTGTACAGAAAAGGATTTACCCCAGCCTGAACTTAAAGAAGCCTTTCTGGCATACCAGAACGCCCTTAAAGAATGGAAGCTTCTGGATTTTGACGACATATTGATAGAGGCATTACGCCTCATCCAGGATAAAATGGCCGATACAGCCCGGTTTTCCTATCTTCTGGCAGATGAATTCCAGGATATAAGCCCCCTTGAGTATGCGCTGTTGAAGGCCTGGAATAAAAACGGAAAAGAGCTGTTCGTTATCGGGGATCCTAACCAGGCTATCTATGGTTTCCGCGGTTCTGATTCAGGGTGCTTTAACCGGCTTTTGAAAGAATTCCCCGAAACGCAGCAGATCATACTAGAGGAGAATTACCGCTCCACGCCGCAGATACTTGCTCTTGCATCCGAAATTATTTCCAAAAATCCTGACGGATACCGGCATTTAAATCCAAACAGGCCAGACGGCCCTTCTGTCCGGCTGGCCAGGGCAGAAAGCGCTGCAGCAGAGGCCATTTTCATTGCAAAAGAAATCAACCGCCTTGCAGGGGGAATCGGTATGCTGGATGCACAGGAAATGTTTCCAGAAACTGACGGCGCCGTGAGAAGCTTTGACGACATCGCAGTTCTGTACCGGACACACCGGCAGGCAGAGCTTTTAGAAGGATGTCTTAAAAAAGAAGGAATTCCATATATCGTGTCCGGACGGGATGATTATCTCTTAGATCCGGCTGTACGTGGGACAATAAGCTTTTTTGAAAGTCTTGTTCAGCCTGAAAACAGGCTGGCAGGACAGACGGCACTTAAGCTTCTATGGGGGCTTGAAGAAGGAGATTTGACTGACAGCATTTATGTAAACATGGCAGAAAAATATATGCCTTCATTAAAAAAAAAGAAGCCTGCGAAAGTTCTTGAAGAATGGATGTCCGATTTACAGCTTAATAGTAATAAGGCCGTAAAGAAGCTGTGCCAGACAGCCATTTTCTACCAGACAACAGCAGATTTTATAAATGCGCTGAAATTTGGTGTGGAAAGCGATTTGAAACGCTGCAAAAACAAGCAATACAAATCCGGCGCTGTTACCTTAATGACTCTTCACGGCTCAAAGGGATTGGAGTTTCCAGCAGTTTTTATTTTCGGAGTCAGAAAAGGCCTCATTCCTTTTGAGAGCGGAAGTACTGCGTCCAGTGAAGAGGAGGAACGCCGTTTGTTTTATGTAGGGATTACCAGAGCCAGGGAAAACCTGATTCTTACCACATCAAAAGAGGAATCCCCATTTTTAGAGCATTTACCAAAAACTTTGATGCAAAGAGAAAGGGCATGGCAGGGAAAAAAAGAAGGAATCTATAAACAGCTAAGCCTGTTTGAATAATTTAGGGGATGATTTCTTATCTGTTTATGCTTGAAGCCGGCTTCGCCTTCCTGTATAATCTAAGAAAATCCCCGGAAAGGAATTTGCAAATATGGGAATGTTTTTAAACAGCCTTGTTCCAGTTAATTCATATCAGGCTGCTGTATCTGGAAAGTATTTTGTTGACAAGTCATCTTTGCTTGAAGAGCTTATCCCTGCACTTGGAATGGAGGAACGTTTTTTCTGTATTACAAGACCCCGCCGCTTTGGGAAAAGTATTATGGCAAATATGCTCGGAGCATTTTTCGGAAAATCGGTAAACGCCGAAAACATATTTTATAATCTTAAGATTTCGTCCTCAGAATTTTACAGGAAACACTTAAACCAGCATGATGTGATATATATTGATTTTAGTGAATTGCCTAGAAATTGTATGAATTATCAGCAGTATATTGACCGCATACAAAACGGGATCATTTCTGATCTTGCCGAGGCATATCCGGAGCATGCAATTGACACAACAAAAGCAGTCTGGGATATTCTGACATATATTTTTCAAAAAAGCAGGCAGAAATTCATTTTTGTAATGGATGAATGGGATGCTGTATTTCATATGCCTTTCATCACAGAAAAGGAAAGGATGGATTATCTGCTTTTTCTGAAATCTTTGCTAAAGGGTAAGGTATACGTGGAACTGGCCTATATGACCGGTATTCTGCCAATTGCAAAATATTCGGACGGCTCCGAGCTAAACATGTTCAAGGAATATAACATGGCAACAAGAGCACGTTTCAGTGATTATTTCGGTTTTACTGATGCTGAAGTTGACAGGCTATATGACATTTACATGCGGACAACAAAAAGTCCGGGAATTACACGTGAAAATCTGCGCTTATGGTATGACGGATATCACACGAAAGCAGGCGAAAAGCTTTATAATCCCCGCTCTATCGTGTGTGCTTTGACTGACAATGAGCTTGCCAACTACTGGACAAGTTCCGGTACTTATGACTCTATTTTGGGATATATCAAAGATAATATTGCAGATGTACAGGATGATTTAGCGCTTATGTTTGCCGGCGGCTCTGTCTCTGCCGACATCCAGGAATATGCGGCAACCTCTATGCGTCTTAATACAAAGGATGAAATATATTCCGCAATGGTAATATATGGTCTCCTCACTTTTGAAAATGGCTGTGTATCTATACCGAATAAGGAACTAATGGACAGTTATGCTTCTATGATGAAAAAGGAAAAATCATTGGGCTATATTTACAACCTTGCGAACATTTCTAAAAAAATGCTTTCAGCTACCTTGAACTTTGATACAAAGACAATGGCTGATATCCTTGAATTTGCCCATAACACGGAATCTCCTATTTTCTCTTATAACAACGAGATTGAATTAGCCGCCGTAGTGAATCTGGTTTATCTGTCTGCACGGGATAAATACCGCGTTGAACGTGAAGACAAGGCCGGTAAGGGATATGTGGACTTTATTTTTTACCCGGAACAGAAAAATGTTAACGCAATGATTCTGGAATTAAAGGTAAATGATACACCAGAAGCAGCCATTCAGCAGATTAAGGACAAAAACTATATGCTCCGTTTTAAGGGGAAATTAGGTGAAACTCCGAAATATACCGGGCAAATACTTGCTGTCGGTATCAGTTATGATAAAAAAACAAAAGTACATTCCTGTAAAGTTGAAATACTCTGATTGTTTGATGCCTGGGGCGAGCGTCCCCAGGCATCGAAACTTTTTATTTCTCATCATACTGCTTTACTTCTACAGTCCTTTTATCAAAATCCAGAAACAGCTGGAACGCATACCCTTCTTCACTCGTATCCCAGATTTCCACAAATTTAGGTGAAACCTCTATAAGAATCTCCGTATCCTCATGGCTGTATTTATTATAGCTCTGCCACAGATATTTCTTATAGCCTTCCTCAAACCTGCGCCCCGGCTCGTCTACAACCAGACCTTTATTTTCTGCAAGTCCCTCTACCTGGATACCGCTCCAGCACATTGCCACATGGGGATTGGAGAGCATCTGCTTAGTCTTACGGAAATTTTTATCTGTCTTAAAATATATCTTCTCATCATAGAACAGGCAGCTTACATTCCTCACCATAACATAATCGTCCTTACTTGACGCCAGCGCCATAATCTTATCCGTTCCCAGCATCTCAAACATGCGCGCCACTGCCGCCTCATAGGTAATTTCTTTGTCTAATGTAAATTTCATCGCTCAATCACTCCTTTGATAAATCTGCTTAACTTTTTGTACAAAAGAAACGTGACTACGGACGTTGCGCCATATTTAATGAGATTAAACGGCACAATTCCGAAAAGCGCCATTGTCAGGGCATCCTTCATCATCGGATTTACTGCCGTACACATAGCTACAAAATCATCCATTGTATTACCCATAAGATTTGCATAAAACGGAATAATCATGTACAGATTTGTAAATACAGCAACAACCGCCACAAGAACCGTGCTGACTGCCATTCCGGCCACTGCTCTTTTCTTTGTCTTATTCCTGTAGTAAAGAAATACTGCCGGCAGCACATAACAGCTGCTTAAAATCAGGTTCTGAATCTCTCCGGTTCCTAAAGAAAGACTTCCCTGTATCACAAGCTGCAGCAAAATCTTCACCAGTATAATACAGAACGCCGCCCCCGGCCCAAACATGTATCCCCCCAGCATCTCCATCACACCTGAAAGGTCAAAGGACATAAATGGCGGCATAAATGGAATCGGGAAGCGCAGCAGCATAAGTATCGCACTTAGTGCTCCCATAAGACCAACAAAAGCGATTGTCTTTACTCTTACCGTTGCTCTTCTTCCTGTTACTACGTTACGTTTCAAAGTTTCATTTGTCTGGCTCATCTCACCAATCCTCCTCAAATAATTTTTCTTTTATTTCTAAAAGGCAGTGCCCCATAGAAATAAAAAACCCCGGAGCGCACGCGTCCAGGGCAAATATTTGCAGAAAAATGTCTTTTCTCATCCGGACTATACCGTCGGTTCCGGAATTCCTCCTTATAAGGTCACCGGATCAGCCGCCTTAGCGGGTCATGGACTATACCATCGGTAGGGACTTGCACCCTGCCACAAAGACTTCCCTATTCTATTGTAAGAATTCGGTGATTGCAGTAACATCATCTGCTGACGTTTATTATATACTCCTGTGAATGTTTTGTAAACAGAAAAATCAGGAATCTTTGGGGACAGGCACTTTTTCATTTTACCCCGTCCCCAACTGCCCTAGCAGAACAATATAATCAACTGCGAAGCCAGCACTACCGCAATGAGCGCAATGGGATAGGTTGCCGCATACGCCGCCGCAATATCCTCTGTCCCGGCCATATTGATCAAGGTTCCAAGGGCCGGCGTGCTTGTCATACCTCCGGTAAGGGAACCGAGATTGTTAAGAAGCGGAAGCTTCAGTATGTTTTTCGCAATAATGAAGCCGATAATCATTGGAAGGATCGTCATAATTGCACCATAAAGGAAATAAACCGGCTCAAAGTATTCCACAAATTTTGCTCCTCCGGATACTCCTGCCCCAATCAGAAACAGCATAAGTCCTAATTCCCGCAGCATTTTAAGCGTAGAGCTTTTCGGCACGATGGAAATCTTCCCGATATGCCCGTAATGTCCGAATACAAGAGCTGTCAAAAGGCATCCGCCGGTGGTGGTCAGGGAAAAGTTCCGATAGCTTATACTTCCCACAAGAATTCCCACTACCGCCGCCAGTGAAAAGGCCATGAAGCCGAACTCATCCACCTCTGTAAGAATCAGGTTCTTTTTCTTCCGCCCTTCTCCTTCCTTTGCGGCAATTTTTGCCACCTCTTCATTCATATCTGCCTTCATAATTTTAGGCACAATCTGCACAAAAAGCACAACGCCGATAACGCCAAACAGATAGGCAATACCATATCCAACGGACACCAGCGGCTCCAGGTCTGCGCCAACAGCCGCCTTTGACGCGGAAAACGCAGGTGTACTTGTCAGCGCCCCTGAAAGGATGCCCACCAGAATCGCCTTAAACTGATCATGACTAAGCTCCGTGAAATTGCTTCCGATGAAAATACATACAATACAGGTAGCTGCTGCTGCAAGTATAATCACGGCTCCTAAAAGGACATATGATTTAAAATTACGCTTCAGGTTTCCAAAAAAATTGGGTCCTGCAATAAAGCCAACGGAGGTTACAAAAAATACGAGTCCCATATTTTCAACAATCTTTAATGCGTCCCCGGCAAAGGACACCTCTCCTGCCATCAGGTTATCCGATAATTTCACATACAGAAGGCACCCATAGACTAGAGCCACAATAAATACTCCGGCAGTTCCAAGATCGATTCCTTTTATCTCAATCCTGCCGATGGAATATCCGATGGCAGCAATTACAAAAACCCCAAATGTAAGAAATGTCACGGCCTTCACCGCTAATATTCCTCCAAATAACTCCATGTCCTATGACTCCCTTCTACTTATGCTCGTTAAGATAAGCCGCCCGTCCGCTCTCGTACAGATTATTTCCCTCACTGTCAATGATGACTACCAGCGGCATATCCTCCACATAGAGCCTTCTAAGCGCCTCCGCGCCTAAATCTTCATAAGCAATAAGCTCTGCCTTTTTAATACATTTTGCAAGAAGCGCGCCTGCTCCTCCGATTGCTCCGAAATATACGCCGGAGTATTTTTTCATAGCTTCCACAACCTCTGGAAGACGCGCCCCCTTTCCAATCATACCTCTCGCGCCCACTGACATCATAGTCGGTGCGTATGCATCCATACGCCCGCTTGTTGTGGGTCCTGCCGAGCCGATAACCTGTCCTGGCTTTGCCGGAGTCGGCCCTACATAGTAGATGGTGGCGTCTGTGGGGTCAAACGGTATCTTCTCTCCTTTTTCCAGCGCTTCACACATTCTCTTGTGTCCGGCATCCCGGGATGTATAGATTGTTCCGGTTACAAGTACGCTGTCTCCGGCATGGAGTGTCTTTGCAAGCTCCTCTGTAAGTGGTAATGTAATCTTTCTTGCCGCCATCTAAATCACCTCCGTTTTATGGCGTGTTACATGACAGTTAATATTAACTGCACATGGCATGCCTGCAATATGTGTAGGCAGTGTTTCAATATTCAGGCCGATAGCCGTCGTCTTTCCTCCAAAGCCCTGCGGCCCGATTCCAAGCTTATTTATCTTTTCTAACATTTCCTTCTCAAGATCCGCATAGAATTCATCCGGGTTAGAGGAGTCAATGGGACGCATAAGAGCCTTCTTTGCAAGAAGCGCTGCTTTATCGAATGTTCCGCCGATTCCAACGCCTACAACCATAGGCGGGCACGGATTCGGTCCTGCCGTCTCCACAACCTCAAGAATAAAATCCTTGATGCCCTGGAGGCCGTGAGAAGGCTTAAACATACGAATCTGGCTCATATTTTCACTTCCGAAGCCCTTAGGCCCTACGGTAACCTTAATCTTTTCGCCTGGAACAATTTCTGTGTAGAGCATAGCCGGCGTATTGTCGCCTGTGTTCCCCCGGCGCACCGGATCCTTTACAACCGATTTCCGCAAATACCCTTTATCATATCCCCGGCGCACGCCCTCGTCAACCGCATCTGCAAGGTTTCCGCCTGTCAGATGCACATCCTGGCCAATCTCTAAAAATACACATGCCATACCTGTGTCCTGGCAGATGGGCACATTCTCATTATCCGCAATCTCAAAGTTCTCAATAATATTATCAAGAACGCCCTTTGCGATTTCTCCATCCTCACACCCACGGCAATTTTTAATTGCACACTTTACATCCTCGGGAAGATGGTTATTTGCTTCGATACAAAGCTTCTCTACGACATCCGTAATCTTACTTACTTCTATCTCACGCATAATCTAATCTCCTTATTTTTATTCTGGCTCCGGTTCCCTGTGCCGGAAACCGGATGCCTTAAAACTTTTCTCCGTATGTTCAAATTATCTCTCGTGACGGGCATATTTCGGAAGAAGCTTCGGCGACACATCTCCTGTGTCCAGAGAAACGCCCTTTAACTCTTCGTCATAGTCTGTTACATGGTTAAGATTCATTGTACCAAGCTCTACTTCCTTCGCTTTTGCCGCTGCTTTCTTTCCCGCATTCCGGCCAAATACGATAACATCAAGAAGGGAATTTCCCATCAGCCTGTTTCTTCCGTGAATACCGCCTGCTGCCTCTCCTGCTGCCAGGAGGTTTGGAATTGTTTTCGTAAAGCCTTCTCCGTCAATCTCAAGTCCGCCGTTCTGATAATGCAGTGTCGGATAAATAAGAATCGGTACCTTTCTCATATCAATTCCATAATTCATATACATACGGAACATGGCAGGAATTCTTTTCTCAATGGTTCCCTCTCCTCCAAGGATCTCAATCATAGGCGTGTCAAGCCATACGCCCTTTTGTCCGCCGGGAGCCTCTACGCCGCGGCCCTCCCTGCACTCACGGATAACGCCTGAAGCATTGACATCCCGGGTCTCCAATGGGTGAATATACGCCTCGCCGTTACCGTTTACAAGCTGCGCGCCAACGGAGCGGACCTTCTCTGTAACAAGAGCGCCAAGCATCTGTACAGGATAAGCTACGCCTGTTGGATGATACTGAATGGAATCCTGATAAAGGAGGGGTACTCCTGCCCTGTATCCCAGTATCAGCCCATCTGCCGTTGCCCCGTAGTGGTTGGATGTTGGAAAGCCCTGATAATGCATTCTTCCCGCGCCGCCTGTTGCAATCACAACGGTCTTTGCTCTTGCAACAGAATAATCTCCTGTTTCCATATTGAGAAGAACTGCACCTGCAGCCTGACCCTTCTCATCCTTAATAATCTCCACTGCAGAAGTAAATTCTACCACCGGAATCTTACGGTTTAATACCTCATCGCGGAGTGTCCGCATAATCTCGGCTCCGGAATAATCCTTACATGCGTGCATCCTTTTTCTGGATGTACCGCCGCCGTGGGTTGTTACCATACGGCCGTCCCCATCCTTGTCAAACATAACACCCAGCTCATTCAGCCATTTAATCGCGTCAGGAGCTTCCATTACAAGACGCTTTACCAGCTCCGGCCTTGCAGCAAAATGCCCGCCGCCGAAGCAGTCAAGATAATGCTGTACCGGAGAATCATTTTCTTTGTCCGCAGCCTGGATGCCTCCTTCAGCCATCATGGTATTCGCATCGCCGATACGAAGCTTCGTTACAATCATAACATCTGCGCCTGCATTATGGGCTTCAATGGCACAGGAGGAACCTGCGCCGCCTCCCCCGATTACAAGCACATCCACGTCATAGTCAATTTTCGTAATATCAATATCCTCATTCAGGATACGGCTTGTAGAGTGAATCATTTCCGCCAGCTCAATCGGCGCCTTTTGTCCTTTATTCGGGCCAACTTTAATCTCTGCAAATGCCTCCGGATTATAATCCGGATGGAATTCCTTAAGGAGGGCATCCTTTTCATCGGCAGTCAGACGTCTTGGCTCCGTAGACATACGCTCTGCTCTTGTAGCCTCTACCTTTTTAACGGATTCCATCATATTCTCTGGATATGGTGTATACATGATTTACGTCCCTCCCTTATTTCTCAATCTCTCTCGTATTGTAAAGCTCTTTAAGCTCTGTGATGGGCTTCTGCATAATCTGCTCAATAAGCTCGTCATACTCGCCCCTGTTCACTTCCTCTACCCGGTTTTCAAGATGCTCTGTCTTCGGAGCAATATATTTTCCTGTAAGGCGTCTTGCCAGAACACCTACATGAGGATGAGAGATACCTGCCGGACATCTTACGGTACAGCAGCCGCAGCCGATACAGTCAAAGGATTCCTCCGCACATTTCTCGAACTCGCCCCGCTGCGCGTACGCAATGTACTGCATAACATTTAAGTCCTGTGTACAGGCCTTTGTACAGGCATTACAGCCGATGCAGCTGTAAATTTCCGGGTAAAGCTCCATCATAATCTGCTGGGTCGGCTTAATGTCCTCAATCTCATAGGTTCTCTTATCAGAAGGGAAGAACGGGATACTTGCCACATACATGCCCTCCTCTACCTGTGTCTGGCAGGCAAGGCATGTCTTCAATTCATTTTTCCCCTTAATTCTATATATAGTCGCGCAGGCGCCGCAGAAACCGTGGCGGCAGCCGCAGCCTCTTTTCCAGGTATAACCGGCATATTCCATTGCGGTCATAATCGTAAGATCTGCCGGGACGCTGTATTTCTTGCCGCTAAAATATACATTTACCATCTTTTCCATGTTCTCTATGTATCCTTTCTTTAATATTCATTAGGCAGCTCATCTATCTCGTCAAACCGGAATACCGGGCCGTCCTTGCATACGTATTTGGAGCCGATATTGCACCGGCCGCATTTGCCCACACCGCATTTCATACGGAGCTCAAGTGTCGTATATACCTGCTCTGTCGTGAACCCAAGCTCTTTTAATCCTGCAAGCACGAACTTGATCATAATCGGAGGACCACATACAAGTGCAGTACAGTCTGTGCTAAATCCCAGCTCCTTTACATAATTGGGCACAAAGCCTACGTGTCCGTCCCAGCCTTCCTGTTCTCTGTCAATGGTCAGATATACATTCACACCCTCTGCATGCATCCAGACGTCCTGGATTTCCTTTAACTGTACCAGATCCTCCGCGGAACGGGAACCATAGACAATATCCACTCTTCCATAATTTCCGCGGTTATCCAGCACATAGTTAATAACGGAACGAAGGGGAGCAAGGCCGATACCTCCTGCGATAAATAGCAGATTCTTCCCCTTAAGCTCTGTCTCTACTGGAAAGGAATTGCCATAAGGCCCCCGCACAGTAATCTCATCGCCCACCTCAAGGCTGTGAAGATAATCAGTAAGAATTCCGCATTTCTTAATGCTGAATTCCTGATACTCTTTGTTTGTAGGCGAAGAGGTAATGGAAAACATACCCTCGCTGATCCCCGGGGCGCAGACCATAGCGCACTGTCCCGGCATATGGGGGAAGAGCTTGCCTCCCTCCGGCGCATTGACACGGAAGGTCTTTACATCCGGCGTTTCCTGACGGATATCCGTAATCACGCCTACCTTTGGAATCAGAGTATCTAATGTATAATTTTTATGACATGTACATTCACCCATTATTTTTCACCTCCCTGATTCTGAAATGCCTTAATCACCTTAACAATGTTAAGGGCCTGGGGGCATTTTTCCACACAGCGTCCGCAGCCTACACAGGAATACATTCCGTTATTATTTGCCGGATAATACACCAGCTTGTGCATAAATCTCTGACGGAATCTCTGCATCTGGCTCGTACGGTTGTTGCCGTGGGCCATCATTGTAAAGTCTGAATACATACAGGAATCCCAGCATCTGTAGCGGGAAACAGTATCTCCTGCAGTGTAGTCCTTGATATCATAGCACTGACAGGTAGGGCACACAAAGGTACAGGTGCCGCATGCCAGACAGGGCTTATATAATTCCTCCCAGATCGGAGAATCAAACTTCTCAGAAAGAGCGTCTCCATTCCATCCCTCTAAAGAAAGGTTCCTATAGGGAAGCTTCTCCACAATCTTATGAATTGAATCCTTTTCCGCTTCAACCGCTGCCTCGCCAGAAAGCTCTGCCTCTGTCAGAAGCTCCTTTACAGCCTCTGTGAGGGCTTCGCCCTTTTCAGTCTGTGCCTTCCAGTAAAGCTCCTCTCCCACTGTCCACACAGCAACATCAGAAGCAGGGCTGGCCGCATCCACACCGAACACCTTGCAGAAACAGGTCTCCTCCGGCTCATGGCAGGCCATGGCTACGATAGTTCCGTGGTCTCTTCTTGCTGCATAGAAGGTATCTACAGGATCCGATAAAAATACGTTGTCAAGAACCTCCATGCCCTTCACATCGCAGGCTCTCATGCCAAATACAACAAAATCCTGCTCCTTTAAGGTCTCCGGCTCTATAGACATTTTCTTTCCCTCTTTTTTCACGTTATAAAGACTCTCGCTCTGGGGGAAAAATGCATCCTTTGCTGATTTCACTGTTTTCAATGTGTCAAGATCAACCTCCGCATCCGCGTTCCACGCCCCAAAGTTCGTCTGTCCGGCTGTCTTAACAGGAAGATACAGCTCCCTGGTTTCCGCGATTTTCTGGAATAATGCGGAAAGATTTTCTTTTGCTATCTTATACATACATTATCCCCTCTTTCCTACAATGCTTGGCTCCGCGTCCTCAAACGTATAGTCTGTCAGCGGCGCTGTTGAATCAGTGTCTGCTCCTGCCTGGTACTCACCGTATAATTCGTCAATATCCTTGATAAATTTACGATTAAACAGGTGAAGCGGTATTCCCTGGGGACATACACGGCTGCACTCGCCGCAGTCGGTACATCTTCCGGCTACGTGGAAGGCACGGATGATATGGAACATCTTTTCCTCAAAGGAATCCACATTTGCTTTCTGTGAGCTGTCGAACTTGTTGCTGTCAAAGACACATTTCCGGCAGCTGCAGGCCGGACATGCGTTTCTGCATGCATTGCAGCGGATGCATTTGCTTAATTCACTCTGAAAATATGCAAACTTCTCCTCCGGGCTCATAGCCTCGATTCTCTCTACCTCTGCAAAACGCTCTGCGTCCTTTGTTTCCTTTGACTCGCCAATCTGCTCGTCAAATATCATGTGCTCCTTGCCCTTGCAGACATGGCATCTCTCCAGCATGGCGTCTGCATAGGCACACGTTTTTTCACCGTAAATGGTCTGTATCGTCAGAGTATCGGCATCATCTGTAATCTCTGCACCCTTGATGCTTTCAATTCCCTTGATACCCTGCTTTCTAATTCTTTCTATATCAAGCTTTCCTTTACAGCCCACGCCTACGATATAAGCTTTTTCTCTGTCTACACGGTGCTCCTTGATTAACTGGTTAAAGCTGTAGGTATCGCATGGCTTTAAGCAGACCATAGTCTTTCCTTCCAGCCTGGAAGCCTCTATCATATATTTGCTTAAATTTGCACCGCAGAAGCCATTATATACAAAATCCTTAAGCTCCTCCGGGCTTTCAAAGTATGCCGGCTCCGGATTATAAGGCAAGTCTCCGGCCTTCCAGCCCAGAACCCGTGCCACAGTCCCGTCTGCCAGCAGCTCTTTTGCACGGTTAATTAGCTCTTGCATCTTAAATCCCCCAATCTTACATTTTCGCCAAGAGAATAGATCTTCTCCACAAAACTGTTCATCGTTTCAGAGAATTTCACACCCTCTGCCGCAGATACCCACTCCACGCGGGTACGCCCATTTTCCACACCGATATAGTCAAGCATAGAGAATAATAAGGTCATACGTCTTCTCGCATAATAGTTTCCGGTGCTGTAGTGGCAGTCGCCCGGATGGCATCCGCACATAATCACTCCGTCCGCTCCCTTTTCAAATGCCCTTAAGATGAACATGGGGTTCACACGGCAGGAGCAGGGAACACGGATAATCTTTACATCAGCAGGATACGTCAGACGGCTGCTGCCCGCCAGATCAGCTCCCGCATAACTGCACCAGTTACAGCAGAACGCTACAATTTTCGGTTTAAATTCTTTATTTTCTAACGGCATATTGCATCCACCTCCGCTAAGATCTGTCTGTTTGAGAAGCCCTGCAGATCCATGGCTCCTGACGGACATGCAACTGTACATGCACCGCAGCCCTGGCAGAGAGCATTATTTACAACTGCTACCCGGCGCGTCTCACGGATACCGTGGTCATTCACCTCTTTATCCTCGTATGTAATCGCGCCGTAAGGACACACATTTTCACAGGTGGAGCATCCGTTACAAAGCAAAATATCTGCCTGTGCGGTACACGGATTTGTCAGAAGCTTATCCTTCGCAAGAAGCCCGATAGCCTTTACAGCCGCTGCCCCTGCCTGTGCCACTGTTTCAGGAATATCTTTTGGCCCCTGGCATACACCGGAGAGGAAAATACCTGCTGTAGGTGACTCTACCGGACGGAGCTTCGCATGGGCTTCTGTAAGGAAGTTATTGGTATCAATGCTGGCTGTAAGCATAGTAGCAATCTTTCTCACATCCGGGTTTGGCTCAATGGCCGTTGCAAGGACTACCATATCTGCCTCTTTCAAAATCTGTCTGTTGTCAAGAAGGTCGCTGCCCTGCACCAGAAGCTTTCCGTCCGGCTGCGGGATGACCTTTCCCACCTGTCCCTTAATATAATTAACTCCATACTGCTCCACGGCTCTTCTGTAGAATTCATCAAAGTTCTTGCCCGGCGTACGCACGTCAATGTAGAATACGGTTACATTTACATCCGGATATTTATCACGGATGAGCATTGCATGCTTTGCCGTGTACATACAGCAGATCTTGGAACAGTAGGGTTTGCCCCTGTCGTCTGCGCACCGGCTCCCCACACACTGGATAAACACGATCTCCTTGGGTGCTTTTCCATCGGAAAGACGCTCTAAGTGTCCGTGGGTCGGCCCTGCTGCATTCATAACACGCTCAAGCTCCAGGGAGGTAATGACATCCTTACTCTGGCTGTATGCATACTCGTCATATCTGTCAAGCTTAATGGTATCAAAGCCTGTGGCAACTACAATTGCGCCGTACTTCTCTGTTACAATCTCATCCTTCTGCTCATAGTCAATAGCTCCTGCCTGACATACCTTAGAACAGATTCCGCACTTTCCGGTTTTAAACTTAATACACGCCTCCCGGTCAATCACCGGCACATTAGGGATTGCCTGTGCAAACGGAGTGTAGATGGCGCTTCTTGTATTTAACCCTCTGTTAAATTCACTTGGAGCCTTCTTGGACGGGCATTTCTCCTGGCAGACGCCGCAGCCGGTACATTTATTCATGTCCACGCTTCTTGCCTTTTTGCGGATGTCTACGGTAAAGTCCCCTACAAAGCCGCTTACCTTCTCCACTTCACTATATGTATAAATCTTAATCTTATCATGGGCCGCAGCCTCAACCATCTTCGGGGTTAAAATACATGCGGAACAGTCCAGCGTTGGGAAGGTCTTGTCAAGCTGTGACATCCTTCCGCCGATACTTGGTGTCTTCTCTACAATATCCACCTCATAGCCTGCGTCTGCAATATCAAGGGCTGTCTGAATTCCGGCAATGCCTCCCCCGATAACAAGGGCTCTCTTGGTGACCCGGCTTTCGCCCGCCTGCAGGGGCGTATTTAAATTCACCTTGGCAACTGCCGCTCTCATTAGAATAACAGCTTTCTTTGTTGCCTCCTCCATGTCTTTATGAATCCATGAACAATGCTCACGGATATTGGCAATCTCCACCATGTACGGATTCAGGCCCGCACGCTCTGCCGCCTTCCTGAAGGTCGCCTCATGCATACGCGGGGAACAGGAACAGACAACGATTCCTGTTAAACCTTTCTCCTGAATTGCCGCCGCGATTTTCGCCTGACCGGCCTCGGAACACATATACTGGTAGTCTTCGGCATGGACAACACCCGGCTCCATAAGCGCCATTTCTGCTACCTTACTTACGTCTACCGTTGCGGCAATATTACTCCCGCAGTGGCAGACAAATACTCCTATCCTCTGCACCTGTATCTCACCTCCTGTACCTTCTGAATGCACTGACTAATAGCTGCTGCGGAAGCTCCGGATCAAGAAGCTCTGGAATCTCATCCGCCAGCAGATAATCCTGTCCCTTTTGGCGCACCACTACCTGTCTTGCCGCGTCAATCAGTTTTCCCGGCTTTACATCCCGGGGGCATCTCTCCACACACGCAAAGCAGGAAAGACATTTCCAAAGAGACTTGGAATTTACAAGGCTTTCAATATCTTCATTTATCACATAGGATACAAACTGATGGGGCTTAATGTCCATCTCGTTATAGGACGGGCAGGTTGCGGAGCATTTCCCGCACTTCATGCATTTCAGGGGATTAACGCCGCTGATTTCCTTTATCATCTCTGCCTGTTTCTTTTCAGAATTCATGATGCCTGCACCTCCTTTTTCGCTTCTTCCTTCACACCGAGAGCTTCTGCAAGAAGCTCTGTAAAATAGACGACAGGAAGCTTCACACCGGCGCTCTTATTCAGATTATACAGACACAGCGGACAGGCTGTAATGAGCATTTCCGCCCCAAAGCCTTCTGCACTCTCCATAATCTTTTCACACATATTTTTTGACATATCTTTTTCCTTTAAGGAAATATATCCGCCGCAGCACTCGTTGCGGTACGGATAGATTACCGGCTCTGCCCCCAGTGCGCGGATAAAGTCCTCGATAATTCTCGGATTCTCCGGATCGTCAAAGCTTAAAAGCTTACTGGGACGAAGAAGCAGGCAGCCGTAGTAGGCTCCAACCTTCCTTCCGGTCAGCGGATTGACCACCCTTTTCTTTAGTTCGTCAAATCCTACCCTGTCACGGAGAACTTCAAGGAAATGGAGTACCTCTGTCTCACCCGCATAGGGTTTATCAAGCTCTAGATAATTATTTGCTCTTGTGCGGATGTCCTCTACATTTTTCATATCATCATTGACACGCTTAATCACATGATGACATGCGGAGCACATGGTCACCAGGCTCTGCCCCTTCTCCTTCGCCGCATTAAGGGCGCGGACCGAAGACAGCTTTGTTGCAATCTCATCAGAGCCAAGAGGATACACTCCGCCGCAGCACTGCCAGTCGGGGATCTCAATGAGTTCAATGTCCAGTGCTTTTGCTGAAGCTCTTGCATAAGCATCCAGATCCTTCGCCTTTGTTCTCAAAGTGCACCCTGGATAATAACTGTACTTCATAGTTTTTGCTGTCCTTTCTTAATAATATATAATATGGTATGTATAATTTAACATTTATAGCTCGATCTGTGCAATAACATTCTTCAAAGCATCTGCACTTGCTTTGAGCTTTTCTACCTCTTCATCGGTAAGTGTCATAGGAATCTTACCCTGAATACCGTTCGGCCCCACAAGCGCAAGCGTGCTTAAGGCTACATCCTCGATTCCATACTCGCCGTGCATCATGGAAGATACGGTTGTTACGGACTCTGACGCTGACATGAGAATACTGCACAATCTGCAGACCCCTCTCGTTACCGCATAGAAGGTTGCCCCCTTATTCGCGATAATCTTGCCGCCGGACTTCTGTACATAGGTAAGCATCTCTTCCTTGTCAAGCTCCTTTGCTTCCTTTCCAAGATGCGGCATCATCTTAACAAAATCATCTACATTGACGCCTGCGATACGGGCCGCTGACCAAGGGATAAATGACGTATCTCCATGCTCGCCGAATACATAGGCATGAATATTTCTCTGTGCAACTTTAAAATGCTCGGAAAGTCCGCAGCGAAGTCTTGCTGAATCTAAGACAGTCCCGGAACCGATAATCTGATTTTCCGGAATCCCTGAAATCTTTGTGAATACATAGGTCATAATATCCACCGGATTGCTTACGATAATATAAAGTGCATTGGGAGCAGCCTTTACAATCTCCGGTGTAATCTGTTTTAAAATATCAACATTCGTCTGTGTCAGCTCGATCCTCGTCTGACCCGGCTTACGGGCAATACCCGAAGTAATAATTACAATGTCAGAACCCTTCGCATCCTCATATTCTCCCGCAACAATAGCAACAGGATCTCTGAAGCAGGTTCCCTGCTCGATATCCATAACTTCGCCTTCTACTTTTTCCTTGTTGATATCGATCAGAACGATCTCAGACGCCATATCCTCACCGGATAATGTGTACGCAATTGTGGCGCCTACACTTCCGGCACCAATGATTGTGACTTTGCAGCTCATGTTTTTCTTCTCCTTTTCATGCATTTTCTAACTTACAGGGATGAATCCAAAACCACTTGTCGTTTTTTGCCGTCATCCCTGATTATAATACCATATTGATAATTAATTAACAAGCTTTTATTAGGAGAAGATTGCACTAAAATTTCCGGGGATTCTGTTCATTTTGCCCAATTTTAATTATGGACAAAGTCTCCTGTTACTGCCCGTCACATTTGCAGATCTCTTCCACCGCATACAGGGGAAGATTCTTAAGCCAGCCCTCATTTTTGTAATCTGCCATCGATGCACGGACACAGGTTTCGGGAACGTACCTCTCACCATAGGTTTTCAGGCTCTTTGCTTTTAGATTAACCTCTGCCTTCACCTCTACCGGTATAATCTGCTCACCGGTATCAACAACAAAATCCACCTCGCAGGAGCCTCTGTCATTCGTATAGTAATAAACGCCCAAATCCTCGATTGTTTTAAACTGCTGACACACATATTGCTCTGCCAGAGCGCCTTTAAATTCCGTAAATAAAGCGTTTCCGTCCAGCAGTATGCGCTGGTGCAGACCAGTCATACAGCCAAGAAGGCCCACATCAACAATAAACAGCTTAAAGGCCTTATGATCCTCATAAGCTTTCAGGGGAATCCTCCCCGCGTTTACACGGCTGACCCTGTGAACAAGCCCGCAGTCACACAGCCACATGATTGCCGTTTCATATTCCTTTGCCCGTCCTCCTTCCCTCACAAGTCCATAGAGGAACTTTTTATTTTCCCTTGCAAGCTGAGAGGGAATACTATTCCACACCATACGAATCTTCGGGACAATCTCTGGCGGAGCATGTTTCGAAAAATCCTGTTCATACGCTGCCAGTATCCGCTTCTGAATCTTTCGTACCTCATTAAAATCCTTTTCATCGGCAAATCTCTGCACTGCCTCCGGCATGCCGCCGATAAAATAATACTGCTTAAGAGCATCAATATACGTCTGCTTAAATGATGTAATCATCTGGTAATCCTGTTTATCTAAAAGCTGGGCGAACCGCTCACCGAAAACTGCCATTAGAAATTCCTTAAAGGATAACGGGTAAAGGTTAAGGAAGTCTACCTTCCCTACGGGAAATGACGTCCCCTCATGCAGAGCAATACCCAGAAGTGAACCAGCGCAGATAATATGGTACTGGGGAGCATCTTCATAAAAATATTTGAGTGAGGAAAGGGCTCTCGGCACTTCCTGTACCTCATCAAAGATAAGAAGAGTTTTGTCTGGATCAATCTTTCTGCCGGCATACAGCTCCAGCCCCAGAATCAGTCGGTCTGTATTCAAATCTGATGCAAATAATTCTACCATTCTGGAATTTGAATCGAA
>CATBDC010000025.1 GCA_949502235.1 uncultured Lachnospiraceae bacterium
AGTTAAAAAAATCCCTGCTTATGCAACGCTACTTCTCACCATGAAACCAGAAGTAAAATCTCCGCTTAACAGAATATGTATCTCCTATAACCGTGAAGGACACAAAGCCTTTGCGGTGTGGCTCTCAAGCTTTAAAATACTTGTACGTAGGTGGCTCCCAAGCTTTAGAATAATCAAAATAGATTTTGGTATAAACTTCTCCCAAGTACTGCAGGAAGCACTTATACAGAATTTACAGACTAAATAATCAAACTCATTCCCCACTTCGGTACTTATATATGAAAACCGTCCCCTTCTGTGCCCCTTTTTTATTTTTTCATAGAAAAATGCCGTGAATCCAATGAATCCACGGCATTTCATCTTTTAAATTTCATGCGGAGAAAGGGACTTGAACCCTCACAGGATAAACTCCCACTAGAACCTGAATCTAGCGCGTCTGCCATTCCGCCATCTCCGCTCACAACAGATATCTTATCACAAAAGTAATTAATTTGCAAATACTTTTTTTGCATTTTGCCGGAATTTTCGGCAATGGTTGTTACTGTTCACTCCGTTCGCAGTAACCAATGGGATTTGCTCACGCATATATCTGCAAAACATCAGGGGACTACGTCCCCTGATGTCCGTATACTTCCTTAATAATTCTCTGCGCTCACCTCAAAATAGCTCTGGGGGTGGTTACATGTCGGACATACCTCCGGCGCGTTCGTTCCAACTACAATATGTCCGCAGTTACGGCACTCCCACACCTTCACCTCACTCTTTGCAAAAACTTCGGCATTCTCAATATTGCTAAGCAGTGCGCGGTATCTCTCCTCATGATGCTTCTCGATAGCCGCAACCAGCCGGAATTTTTCTGCCAGCTCCGGAAAGCCCTCGCTCTCTGCAGTCTTCGCAAATCCATCATACATATCTGTCCATTCAAAGTTCTCACCGTCCGCTGCTGCAGCCAGATTCTGCTTCGTATCGCCAATCCCTTGTAATTCCTTAAACCACATCTTCGCGTGCTCTTTCTCATTGTCCGCTGTCTTTAAAAACAGAGAAGAGATCTGCTCATAGCCCTCCTTCTTTGCCACAGAAGCAAAATAAGTATATTTATTTCTTGCCTGTGACTCTCCTGCAAATGCAGTCTCAAGATTTTTCTCTGTCTGTGTTCCTGCGTATTTACTCATAACATAATTCTCCTTTTCTTTCCAGAATAATCGCAATTTTATACACTCCTGGAGCATTTTCTTACAAACCTTGCAGTAAGTGCAAAGTCCTGTATGAACAGTGATTTTATTATAACATTTTATCGCGCAAATACCACCTTTATTTTCAAAAAAATTATTACGGCGCATTGTACGTTACTGTTCACAGGTCTGCGCATTTACTGCGCAGACCGTAAGAAAATGATTCAGGCGTGAGCAAATCCCATTCGCGAAGCGAATTTTAAATGGCTCCCAGAATGTTACTGTGAACGGAGTGAACAGTAAGCAATATCACCAAAAGCACTCCGCCTGCCGCATTCATCCACATTTCCAGTATCTGCTTCCACACAGAAAATTCCTGATGCATCATAAGGTCTTTGACCTGTACCGACTTTTCTTTGAAAAGTTTACTGAAAAAGTCAAAGTCAGACCAATAGGAAGGCAGATAATCGCTGCCCGGTGCCGCAGCTCTCACACCCCAGAGAAAAATCAGCAATGCTGCTTCTAAAAAGAAAAAAAGAATACAATAACCAAACCAACGGCCCCCTGTCAGCCTTGTGCCTCTGTTTTTATAAACCTGAAAGCACAACCCCCCTGCCAGAACAAAAGTAACAGACATCACTATCGAATAAAAAAGCCATGCCGTCACGGTATAGAGTTTTCCATCTATTCTCTCTGTGTCCGCTCCTCCAAACACTGCCTCAAGCATACTGACCACCAGATTAGATGATGCGGCGCTGTCCTTTTTGCGTACAGTCACGGTGTCAAATGATGTAGTCTCCTGCCCAGGGACAATACAAAGAGGCTTCTCTTCCTCCAAAATGCCCACAATACGTAAAGCTTTTCCATTTCGCTGTACCTTAAGCCCTGTTACATCCTCCGAGCCGAAAAGGTAGCGTACGGTTTCCTTATCTAAAAGACAGACATCCCCCTCGCCTTCGGTAAAATATCTGCCCCTTAAAAGCCCTCCCCCAAACACGGCCGCTGGTTGCCCCTTAAGCTGATAGAAGGCTGCCTTTCTCTCTCGTCCTGTACTGTCTGCCGAGATCAGATCTTCCCCGCCATCCTTCCACACTGCTGCTTCTGCTGTCCTACTGCTCCCTTCGCTTTCTTTCCACCTTGAAAATGCTTCTGCCGATATTGCCCCTTCTGGATAAGAGAGGGAAATCAGGTTTTCATACTCCTCAAGCCCGTATAGATTCCTTAATATCCAGATATTTAGCATAATAAATATAACAGCCTGCAAAAGCAGCATCCTTTTCTGTCTAAGATTTTTCATTCCTTCACCCGAACCCTGTCCCCTTCTGTCACATATTTTTCCGAGGACACAATGACCTTATCCATATCCGAAAGCGTGGAGGTAATGGCTGCGCTTTCTGCATCCTTCTCAAGCACAGTGACCGGAACACGCTTTGCTGTCTGTACAGTTCCGAGCATATGCTTTTCCTCCGAAAGAATCAGGCAGAAGGTGTCGCCTGTTCCTTCACGCAGGGCGCTTAGCGGAATCGTCTGCTCATACTCCTTTTCCGAAGGCATCTCAAGCTTCCACGTAAAGCTGTCCCCGCTTTTTGCCTCAGCATTTTCCGGAAGAGGCGCATACCAGAAGCTTTCTATGAGTGAGTCCTCCGTATTTCCGCCCTGACTGCCCCCAGTATCTGCCGTCCCGTTTTCCACGCCAAACGAATTAAGCTCCACTGTCTTTTTCTTTCCTGTCATAAGCTGAACCTCTGCCTTAGCTCCCACGGTAAGCTTCTCCTTATCCTCTGTCTTTATAAGGCCCTTAAGCCTAAAGCCGCTGCTTCCCACTGTCATAACCTCCGAGCCTGTTGTAACAGCTCCGGGCTGCACCGGACATGTAAGCACTGTAAGCTCCTTTGAAGCAAGAAGCTTTCCTCCTGCTGCCTCATAAGCCTTAAGTTTTTCCAGTTCCTTTTTCGCTGTCTGTATCTCAGTTTGGGAGGCAGCAGCGCCCAGCCTGGCGGCCTCTACGGTATTCGCGGCATTTATGCTCTGCGCCTCGTCCTCCCGAAGAGCCAGCTCATATCCGTTCTGTGCCTGAGTAAATGTCTGGCGGGCGGCCTCCTCACCTGCCTCTGCCTCACGGAGGGCAGCCTCAAGCTCCGATCTTTTTGCCGCAAGACTGTCTTGATCTGTCTGTATGCTCCCGCCTTCCTCTGCGCTTCCATCTGCGGTGCCGCCCATTTCCCCAAGAAATGCTTCATAGGCCTCCTTTGCCTGCCTCGTCTTATCCTGCGCTGCGGCATATGCCTGCTGTGCCTCATTAAGGGACATCCCGGCGCTCACTGATGCCGGAACCCTGGCCGGTTCTCTGGCCGACACCTCCTGGCCGGCACAGGAAAGCTCCATCCGGGCAATCTCCGCCTCCTTTTTTTCGATCTCTGAAAGGAGATATTCCATACGGAACCAGACAAGACATTCTCCCTCCTTCACCGTACTGCCGGACTCCCTTATCTTCTCCACCTGAAGCCCTGGCCAGAGGAAGATCTGTTCCTCGCAGACTGGTACAACAGTCCCCTTCCCTTCATAGGAATAGGTAAGTCTCCCCCGTCCTGCCTTTTTCACCTGAACCTGGGCCACCAGCACAGAGGCCGCCGCCCTTGAAAGCACTGTTCCTGCAGCCATAATTATAAAAAATATAATAGCGGCCCGCATGGGCCAGCCTGCTTTTTTACACATTTTCTCCATCCTCCACTCCTGACAAAGCAATTCCCCTCTCCAGACTCTCCTGCCCACCAAAAAATAATAGTAGCGCCGGAAGCATTGTCACCACCGAAGCAGCAAATGCGGCCCCTGGCTCCTCCTTTACCATCTGCGGAAGATAAAGAGAAAGGGGCTTAAGCGCTTCTGTTTTCAAGTATGTCATCGGCTGCTCTATGGTATTCCAGAACTCCAGAAAACCCAGTATCATAATTGAGAAAATCCCGGGCATCCCCAGCGGAATCCCTATGTTAACAAAAATCCGAAAAGCTCCTGCTCCGTCAATCTGTGCTGCCTCAATCACCTCATCCGGAAGCCCTGCAAAGGTTTTTTGTAAAATAAATACCGGCAGCGTAGAAAACATCCCCGGAAGAACCACCGCTGCCCTCGTATCTATAAGCCCTGCCGCATTTAACACAAGATACCCGGATACCATGGTAACCTGAAAAGGCAGGATCATCAAAAGCATGTAGAAAAACCAGAGAATTCTTCTTCCCGGAAACCGGAATCTGGCAAACGCCCATGCCGCAGGCACAGCCGCAAGAAGCTGCCCTGCCGCCACAAGAACCGTTTGAAGCATGGAATTCCAAAATGCTGTAAAATACTCTGGTGAATCGAAAAGGAGCCTTACATACGCCCGGAGTGTAGGATACTGCGGAAGGATGCGAAGCTGCACCTCCCCCTCATAATCAGCAAGAGCCGCCCCGCAGGTTTCCATAAGCTCCTGCCGCCCCATGAAGGAATCCGAAAGGATCATAAATAAAGGGAACAGCATAACAGCCAGGAAAATGGCCAGTATTATTCTGACCGTGACCTTAACTATGGTTTTCCCTGCACTTGCCTTTCCACTCTTTCGCACCTAATATCCCCCCTGTCAGGATAACAAGCATGACCGCGGCGGCTGTCATCTTTTGTATATCCAGATTTACAAACCAGTTATTAAACAGATGCTGCAGCATATAGATACTTTCATGGGGATAGTCCCCTGCCAGAAGGTAGGCCTCGCGGAAAACCCGGAAAGCATTTACAAAGGATAAAAGCCCTGTCACAAATGCTGTTTCCTTAAGCTGGGGAAGGGTAATATACCAGAAGCACGCCCATGGACCTGCTCCCTGTACCCTTGCCGCCTCATACTGCTCCTCCTTAACAGACACGAGTCCCGCAAGCCATAGTATCATATCATAGCCCAGATTCTTCCAGATATAACAGGTCACCAGTACCCAGAAAGCGCTGTTTCCCCTAAGCCAGTCAGAGCCTTTCCCGCCGAAAGCCTCTAAGAGCCTGTTAAGCCACCCTTCCTTATCAAAAACCATCTGGAAAAATACCACGACTGACGCGGCAGGAATCGCCATAGGAAGAAGAAATCCTGTTTTTACAAGATTCCTTCTGTGCACCAGCCCATTTACCAGTACAGCCATAAGGAGGGAAAGAAAAAGGAGAACCGGCAGGCAGATAAGCATAAATCTTGCCGTATTGCCCGCTGCCAGACGGAAAGCTTCATTTTCTAGTACAAGACGATAATTCTCAAATCCTGTAAAGCCCCTTCCTGATGCCTGTAAAAAGGAACGTCTGACAACATCCAAAAACGGGAAAAGTACAAACCCGCAGGTTCCTATAAGGCTTGGAAGCAGGAACAGATAACCGTTCCATGCTTCCCTTTTTTTCCTACTCCGCAAGGTAAGTGTCCACCTTCTGCGCAATATTTTCCGCCGCCGTCTGCGCGTCAATGCTTCCTTCCAGACACTGATCCGCCTCTGTCTGGTAAATATTCCAGATTACAAAATTTTGCCTGGCCGGATTTTTCAGTGTTCTGCACATCGCTGTCAGCGCTTCGACCTCCCCTCTTGAAGGGTAGCCTGCCTCAATCTCAAGAACTCCTTCTCCTTCAATCTGCCAGCTTGACATAACTGTAAATTCCTCCGCGAATTTACTATCTGCCTCCTCCGCCACCTCTTCAAGTGCCGCGTTTAATATCGGAAAGCCATCGTCCACCTGAGCGCTCTGCACCTCTTTTGAAAACAGATATTTCACAAATTCCTCCGCAGTCTCTCTTTGCTTTGTATTCTTGTTAATTCCAATAATTCCTTTCGGAACATAAAAATCCTTCAAGGTCTCCGGCGAAAGATTAAGCCTCCGCATAACCTCATACGGAATCAGCATATTAGTAACGCTGTCAATCTGATCCGTGGCAGCTCCCTCCGGATGATTCAAGATTGCCGGGCTTCCCTGATTTGAAAACATCCCCTGTTTGAAAATACTTCCCGCTGTTCCCATACTCATTTCTGTCGTTGAAGCATCGTCAAATATCTCTGATTTTGCATTAACAGCAATCTTCTTTTCCAGTTCAAGAAGAGCGGCCATCTTTTCCGTATCAACCTTTCCATCTGTGCTTAAAAGCTCATCCTGATACATCTGGAACAGGAAATCCCGGATAAATCTTTTATCCGCAAGTCCAAAAACGCTGCTTTCAGGATTCATTTCCAGATAATCCGAAAGCTCCCCGAGAGAATGTAAGGCCTGTTTAACCTCCTCATTGCCATAAATAATGGGTATGCTGAATTTTACCGGTATTCCATATATTTTCCCGTCCTTTTCCGCAGTATTTTTAAGCATTGTTTCCAGATATTCTTCCCCATCGGCAAGCTCCTTTTCAAGCTCTGTCAGATCCATGAGGATTCCCTTTTCCACATATGCGTCTGCGGGAAGGCCGTCCAGCAGGATTACATCCGCTCCGTTCCCGCTTAAAAGCTCTGTGTTCAGCGTACGGATATCATCCATGGAAATGTCTTCATTTTCTGCTGTCTGAAACTCCACCCGTATATCCGGATGCGACTTCTGGAAGCCCACGACTGCTCCCTGAACTGTCTGATTGTCCACAAGCCCAAATACCTTAAGCGTATGTTCCGGTACAGAAGGAAGCTCTTTATTATACACGTAATGCACAAGCTCTGCGCTGGAAGCCTTTTCCTGACGGTAAAGCACATAAAAATCCCCGTCTGCTCCTGCTATCATGCCTCTTACCACATTGGAAGACTGGCTCATCCTCCCCATGCTGCCGTCCATGACCACCTCGGTCACTTCATTGCCCGGCGCCATCCGCTCAATTCCTTTTTCTGATATCTGATACCAGATGTCGCCTTCACTGCACATCCATGCTAATGCATCCTGATCTGTTTTCATCCTCTCCTGCTCATGAAAGCCTGTGTCATAAAGGGTAAATACCCCGTCCTCCGTGTTTACTGCCATGCAACCGTCTTCTGCCGCGTACAGCACTCTCTGCTCACCGGAAAATACCTGGGCGCAGTTTATTTCCTCCAGCACCTCAAAGGTTTCTGACGATATTACAAGTACTTTGGAGTCATAAAAATCATTCATCCAGTAATTTCCATTTCCGTCAATCTGAAGGCCTGTCACTGCCGGGTATCCATATTCTCCCATCTGACTTAGATAAGGAATGTTTAATTCCGCGCCTGTCTTTCCGTCTGTGCTCCTTGCAATATGCGTAAGTGCATCTTCAGACATCCCCCTTACAATCTGGGTTCCGTCTGCTGCCTCCTGCACCTCCTGAAAATAAAGTGTTCCCTCCCCGTAAAGCTCATTCACCCATTCAAGAGGAATCTGCTCCCAATTTCCGTCCTTGTATTCAGAGCGGATAAGCCTAGTACTATTTTCACAGATAAAAAGCACCGGATTTCCATCCTTTGATTTTATGATATTTAAAATCTCGTCCCCTTCCTTCACTGGAAGCTCTATGTCCTCCTCCACATAACGTCCTTTTGAGACTGTGTTTTTGCCGTCATCTTTTTCCTGACAGCCGCTTAAAAGTCCCGCCGTCATCACAGTAATAAGAAAAAATGCCGCTGCCCGTTTCATAGAATGTCGGGCGAAAATTTTTCGTCCATTCATCATTGTCTGTACTCCCTTCATCATTTCTATATCCGTTACTGTCTGCTTCGTTCACAGTAACCTTACAACAGACACTATACACATATTTCCTCAAAAAAACTTGGAAAATCCTCAGAATTTCTTAAAGATTTTTTTGAGATTTCTCTGGTATACTTTATAAGTATTTCAATGATATATCGGGTTTACTGTGAACAAAGTGAACTATAACAATCTGACAAGGAGCGGCCTATGCATATTTTAATTATTGAAGATGACAGAGAATTATGTGATATGATAAAGACTCAGCTTGGCAATGAAAATCATACGGCCGACTGCTGTTATACCGGAAGCGAAGCCCTTTATTTTGCCATGACAGGGGCTTATGACCTGATTCTTCTGGATCGCATGCTGCCGGAAATTGACGGGCTTTCGATTCTAAGAAGTCTCCGGCAGAGCGGCATTACCGTGCCGGTTATACTGACTACCGCCCTTGGCTCCGTGCATGACCGGATTGACGGACTGGACTGCGGCGCAGACGACTACCTTATCAAGCCTTATGATATAAAGGAGCTTCTGGCACGCATCCGCGCTCTTTCGAGACGCCCGAATATTTTTACAGAGCCTGCTTCTCTGACTTTTTCGGATATCAGCTTTGAGCCTGACACCCGCACCCTTATCTGCAGAGATAAAAAACAGAAGCTTTCTAAAAGAGAAGCCTTTCTCCTGGAATTTTTCCTGCGGAATCCAGAAAAGACACTGCTGCGGGAGCAGATATTTTCCCGCATATGGGGTCCTGACGGAGCTGTGGAGGACGGCAATCTGGATACCTACATTTATTTCTTAAGAAAACACCTGCGCACCCTTGGAAGCCGTGTTTTTATCGCTACCATTCACGGCGCGGGATATCGTCTGGAGGAAAGTCATGTTTCCTAGATTACAGAAAAAATTGGTGCTTATCTATACCTTAACCACAGGACTGATTATGACCCTGATTCTCTCGGCAATGCTTCTGTTCTATATTTCTTCTCAAAAAAGCCGCCTGAAATCAGATTTTCAGGATCAGCTCTTTACATTAATGTCAAAGCTTCAGACCGATGAAAGCTTTTCTGATTCCTTTCTCGCCAGCCTGGAACAGAAAAACCGGCTCCTGATTCATATAGAAGAAAATCATGTACCCTTTTTCTTCTCCGGCTCCTATCAGTCCCCTACTGACCGGGAGACACTTTTAAAGCGCGCAGGAATCCTTGCGGAAAAGGAGGGTATTTATTCCTATTCCCGCCCTATATCCTCCACTCTCCTTCAGTCCTCTGTCTTTCAGATAGCAGGAGAACAAAAGGATGCCTATCTGGGGAATGTCCTGGTTCTTAAGACTTCCTCTGGATATAAAAAGCTGATTCTCCTTCAGGATATTACAGAAGGCCGCCAGAAACTCCTGAAAAACGCTGGCCTCTATTTTCTGGCAGACTGCCTCGGAATCCTGCTCTTGTTCTTAAGCGGACGCCGGTTTGTACGCCGTTCCCTAAAGCCCCTGGAGGAAACCTATGCCAAACAGCAGGAGTTTACCGCCGCTGCCTCCCATGAGCTGCGCTCTCCTCTTATGGTTATCCGGACAGCGGTGACTTCTGTCTCTTGTACCTCATCCGAAGATGAAAGGCTCCTTGCCATGATAAAAAAGGAATGTGACCGCGGAAGCCGCCTGATAAAAAATCTTCTCCTCCTGGCTGATACAGACCGAAAAAGCTGGTCAGTAAAAAAGAGGGAATTTGAAATTGATGAAATGCTGTTAGAAATCTTAGAGCTGTATGAACCCCTCTGCCGCGCAAAGGGCGGAAGCCTCCTCCTCCGGCTTCCCGAAAAGGGCCTGCCAAAGGTAACGGCAGATCCAGAGCTCTGCCGCCAGATTATTACAATCCTGCTGGACAATGCAATCGCTTATGGGCTGGATGATAGCCCGTCCGCCCTGTCAGGGGTGTGTACCGCAGAAAGTCCGGACGGGTACACTCTGTCAAAGTCCTTGAGGAATCGGATTATTCTCTGCGCCGAAGCTTCTGACCCGGCTTATGCCCCGCGCTCCCACGGCCACAGCCGTACCCGCAGCCATGTGGCGGTTTCGGTCACAGATCATGGACCCGGTATTCCTGATGAGGAGAAAAAACTGATCTTTGACCGTTTTTACAGGAGCGATAAATCAAGAAATAAAAAAGAACACTTTGGTCTTGGGCTCTCCATTGCCGCCTCTCTTGCCGGTTTACAGGAAATAGAACTTATGGTGCAGGATACACCCGGAGGCGGGAGTACGTTTTTAATGATTATCTAAAACAATGGCGGCTTCCTTTATCAGATAACCGCCTGTACCATCAGGGGCATGTATTACAGCATGCCCTCTGATTATCAATATACAGATCTTTCAAATCCGCAATTGCCTGCTCAAAGGACATAACATGAAGCCCCAGGTACATCTGCCTTAGAGTTGCCGCCGGAGCCTGCATAATCATTTCCCTGGGTGTTTCCTCCGGATAGGTCAGGCTCCACACCTTGAACAGATACCCTGCCCAGTACATGAAATCATCACTTAGCACCTCTCCCTGTTCCATACTGACCTCATCCTCCAGTACTGCCATAATGTACGTTTCCCCAATCCATAGATCCGTAAAGTCACTGTGGTACAGGTGCTCCCCTGTCTCTGAGTTCATAAGCTTTTCAATAAACGCTTCCGAAGCATAGCCTCTCCGGTTAGCAAGAACAAATAGCTTTCCTGACATATTGCAGAATCCATAATGCACATGCTCTAATCCCATACCCTATCCCAGCTCCTCCATAATCTCGTCAAAAAATCTTACATTCTCCGCCCTTCGATACCTTCTCTGCAGCTCTCCTATAAATCCCGACATCTGATTAAGCTTATTATCATTCTGCACAAGAGCCATTTTCCGTTCCTTATCCGTCAGCTGCCTGTCCGAAATAATCCGAATATGTTCCGCCAGACATGCCTCCTTTGTCTTCAGTACATACTGATATCCCAGCTTCACACGGGACAACCCATCGATTAACGCTTTATCACAAAGCGTACCGTCATAGAATCTTTCCAGAAGCTGAAACATCTTATCATTCGCAATTAAACCGACTATAACATCATATACCGAATGATATCTTTCATATCTTTCACACAATCTCTTTTTATTCACAAATTCAGCCGGATTCCGGTTATATGCAATAAATAAAGCCCAGTCCAGCTGCTCCTCATAGGTATTTCCAAACCTTCTAATCTTTAAGCTTCCCTCTGTAAATTCTATATCATAAAATCTGTGATTTTTCCAGCCAGCTATAAGCCCCATCGGCTGTTCCGGCCTGTCACCCATATAAAAACCTGCGCCAAAATCACACATGCCACGCCCGGCATCTGGTCTTATTTCCCCTTTTATTCCGCTTTTTGAGCCATGATATAACCTCATGCTTACTCCCCTTTATAATAATATCTATGCTTTAATATTCCCCAGAAGGCTTTTCACATCCTCTGTCATCCGGCTTATCCGGCGGTAGTTCTCATACTGTGCCTGCTGCTTTCTCCCGGGCGCTGCCTGAACACTGTGATTAAGCATATCTCCCGTCAGCCGCCCATCCATATTCAGAGACTCCCCCTTTTTCTCCATTAACTCCGCTTTTGCAAAAAGGTTAAGATACTGCTTTATTTCATTATGCAGCCGGCTAAACCCTCCCGCTTCCTCTTCTGCAATTTTTTCATCAACGTCCTCTGTCAGCCTTTCAAAAGCCTTGTCTAGATTTTCGAGCTCTTCTTCCTTAGAAAGCCTGCGGTAACGGACAGCGTTTCCATCTATCTCAAACTCAACGCCGCTAAAATCCCCGCCCGTGCTTTTGTCCATAGTCCAGACTTCTCTCGTACCGTTCTCATACCCTTCCGTAAGGCTCTTATGCATAGAATGATAAGCTTTTGCCAGACCTTCTGCATGGTATGTAAATTTTTCTTCATCTTTCTTAGAAAGCTCCTCACTATACCGGGACACCAACCCGCTGTAAATCCTTCCACTTACGCCGTTTACATCCTCGCTGTCCAGGCGCTGTAATATATAAGTCCGGCAAAGACCATCCATAAGTGACAGACCCCTGCCCGCTGCAGACGACTGCTCAAATAGTTCATAATTACGAGTCCTTCCGCCCAAATCTGACAGGCTGTCCCGCAGATATTCCATACCCTCCAGAGAAATCGATACCTCATCCTTAGACGCCGCTCTCTGCTCCTCCAGAAATTTATCCGCAAACTGTACAATTTTTGTTCCGTCTTCTGTAATCTTAACCTGAGAATGATTCCGCACATTTAGCCTGTCCAGCAAAAATGTGTAGTCTCCATATATTTTCATGCTGCATCACCATTTTTTTATTCCCGCGAAGCAGCAAGCCAGGCATCCCTATTCGCAAGAACACTTGGAAACTGCCGCGGGGTTGAAATTCCGCTACTTTGTTATCGGATAAATTCCCCTTGAAGTTAAGACGGCTCGTAAACTTTTCCACCTGTACGGCTGGAATATCGTTCAAGGGACGGAAGTTTTAAGATGCCCTTCCTAACGCAGACTGGGCAACACTCCGGTGAACTAACCGCTAACGGAGCCTAAGGAGTTCAGGAGAACCTTCACTCCTAAGTCTCCGTAAGCAGTGGATTTCACCTCCGTTAAAAACGCCCCCTGATGTCTGCTTACAGGAAGGGCATCTTAAAACTTCCTGTGCATTGAAAAGGATGTTCCAGTGGCACAGATGGAGATTTTTCAGTACACAGGCAGCTCGGGGCAGTTCTTCCCCTAAGCAGGCTTTAAAAGGGCGTCCTTAGCGAAGGTGAGATCCACGATTTACGAAGACTTAGGAATGAAGGCTCTCCTGAATTCCTTAGTCGGAGTTAGTCGTTAGCTCACCGGAGCGTTGTCCTGCCTGTGTGGGGAAGAACTGCCCCGAGTTGCCGTCCCTCGAAAAAGGATACTTCAACCGTACAGATGGAAACTTTTCCGCCCCACTATACTTCTCCCTTTTTAAGCACCATAACCCCCTTCGGTGCAAGCGTTACAGCTGAACCGCACTCATACTCTGCCCCATCAAGCAGCTCCCTGCACCCTGACTCTAAAATAACCTCCGCCTCTTTTTCATTATGGTTCAGAAGGAAAATAACCGTCCCCTTTTCATTCTTCCGCGCTGCGGCTTCTACCCCTTCGGGTGTTGCCATGACCCCATGAATCCCGGCTTCCTTCATAATATCCTTTACAAATTCCTCATAAAAGCTCTTATCACTCCTAGTTCCCACATACCACGCCTTCCCTTTTCCATAAGAATTCACCGTAATGACCGGGGTATCCTGATAGAAATCCTTAAGATAACTGCTTACACCCTCTGCCCCCTCAAGATGCATAATATCGCAGAGCATCTCTGCCGGATACACACATCCTCCGTAAGTAAAGGCATTTTTCTCATCCTCTGGAAGCGCGTCCTGTTCTTCCACCCAGATGCCGAGAACATTCTTTAGCGGCCCCGGATATCCCCCCGGATAAACCAAGTCATGTTCATCCACAATTCCGCTGAAATATGTTGTTACAAAGATTCCTCCATCTGCCGTAAATTTACGGAGCTTTTCATCAAATCCTGTCTTTGACATATAAAGAAGCGGCGCAAATACAACCTTATAAGGGCTTAAATCATCCTCTACACTGATAATATCCACCGGGATATTCTGTCCGTGAAGCGGCGTATAATAATCCTTCACAGCATCCAGATACTTCATGCGGATGCTTGGGCCTGCGGAGTATTCGAGAGCCCACCAGTTATCCCAGTCAAAAACTATCGCCGTCTCTGCCGGTGTGCGCCCCTCTAAAATCTCATCGCCAAGGCGCTCCAGATCCCGGCCAAGCTCCGTAATCTCCCGGAATACTCTTGTATCCTCTCTTCCCGCATGGTCAATCACCGCCCCGTGAAACTTCTCACACGCTCCCACGGTTCTCCTTATCTGGAAAAACTGAATGGCATCTGCGCCGTGTGCCGCCGCCTGCATACTTAAAAGCCTCATTACCCCTGGCCGTTTCAGACGGTTGTATGGATGCCAGTTTGTAACGCTTGGCGTCTGCTCCATCAGCACAAAGGAATCCTGAGCCCCCACTCCTCTCATCAGGTCATGGTTAAGCGCCGTCTCTGCCGGCGTATCCTGGGGCATAGGATAGCTGTCCCAGGATACAAAATCCATATAGTTTGCCCACTTCTGGTAATCCAGATTCTTATAAAAGCCCATAAGATTTGTCGTAATGGGAATATCTGGCATTTCCTCTTTGATCACATCATATTCCATACGGAAGCACTCAAGCATACTGTCAGACATGAACCTCATATAGTCCAGGGAAATCCCCTGAAACATGGTTGATATATGTCCATTATGTTCAAAGTGTTCGCTTAAAAGATTCGGCAGTACAATCTCATCCCAGTCATAGAAGGTATGTCCCCAAAATGCCGTGTTATAGCTTCTGTTTACCTCTTCGATTGTTCCATATCTCTCCTTAAGCCATTCCCGGAATGCCTTCTCACAGTTCTCACAGTAACATTCACCGCCAAATTCATTGGACACATGCCATGCCACGATATTATCATAATCTTTATACCGCTTCGCAAGCTCTGCCGCAAGCTTCGGCGCATAATACCGGTAAGACGGACTGTTGGGACAGGAATTGTGACGCCCGCCGAACTTCCGCTTCATACCATTTGCCTCTGTCCTTAGAATATCCGGATGCCGCTTTGCCATCCACGCCGGATGGGCGCCTGTAGAAGTTGCCATACAGACCTTAAGGCCGTTTTCACGCACAAGCTCCATGATTTTATCAAGCCTCCTAAAGTCATAGGTGTCTTCATCCGGCTGCAGCGCCGCCCAGCTGAATACATTTAATGTTACCATATTAATATGCGCCTTCTTCATGAGACGCATATCCTCCTGCCATACTTCCTCCGGCCACTGCTCCGGGTTGTAATCTCCGCCATAAAGTATCTCTTTTACTCTTGTTCCGTATCCCATATTTTCCTCCCTGTATTATATAAATATTTTTGTCATCTTAAAAACTGCTTCCTTTCTCCACATATCCTTTTCCATATCAATCAAGGATACATCCGCATATTTATGAAGCCCTCCTGCCGCTGTCTCGTTTAAATCATGTTCATTTTCTACTGGTATAACAATAACTTTCTGGTTCATCTTCAATGACTCATCTAATCTAACTGCCGTTCCATCATAATATCCTGTAATAGACATAGTATTATCCTCCTTTCTCAAATACCTTCTTGCGGTCTGTGCAGCAAATGCACAGACCTGTGTAAACAGTAATATCAAAATACCTCTTAACACTTTATCAAAGAATATCCAAATCTGCCAGCGTCTTTGCCGGTTTTTTGGGATTCTTCCTATTATAAATCTCACCGCTCTTACCGCCTGTTTTCCGGCACAGGTAGATTTCCCCGATTTCCATAGATTTATCAAGAGCCTTGCACATATCATACACTGTAAGAAGCGCTACACTGACTCCTGTAAGAGCCTCCATTTCCACGCCAGTCTTGCCTGTAACCTTTACTGTACAGTAACAGTATACAGCACATTCTGACGGATTCATCTCAAACTGCACCCGGCAGTTGGTAATCGGCAGAATATGGCACATGGGAATAAGCTCGTAGGTCCGTTTTGCTCCCATAATTCCCGCTGTGGCCGCTACACCAAGCACATCTCCCTTTCCAACAGTGCCCTCCTCAATAGCATCGTAAACCGCCCGGCTTACAAGAATTTTCCCTACGGCTGTCGCCGCCCTCTCTGTATCGTTTTTTCCTGATATATCTACCATCAGTGCCTTCCCGTTTTCGTCAAAATGTGTCAGTTCCATGTCACGTTCCTCCCCCTCGGGTTACTGTCTGCTCCGTTTACAGCAATCCTCCCGCATCCTTTATCGTTACTTATAACTATAGCAGAAATCCCTCATGATTGCCAGAAGCTTAGCACTGCAGCTGACTGGAAATTTCCCGCAGAGTGCGCTCTACGTTATTTCCATGAACATATAAAACCTTCTGTCCCTTCCTGCGCTCATTCATAATCTTGTAATAGATCCCATGCTTTAGAATATCGGTGTTCACAATAATGTATTCTTTATTATGAAGCATCGCCGGGTCAAAATTCATATAATCAGATGCAAGAAACTGGCTGTTTGGAAGACATTTGCTCATTTTCTTCTGCCAGTTCCTGTGTCCGCCGATAACGACACTTCTTCCCAGCCTCCCGATATCTGTCTTTTTATCTTCCTCCTGCTTTTCCTGCTTTGTACAGGAGAGAAGCTGTCGAAGCTCTAAAAGCTCTGCGCGCTCCTTTTCGTATTTTGCCTCTTTTTTTGCCTGTTCTCTTCTCAAACGCTCTATCTTAAGCTCAGCCTCTGCCAGTTCACATTCTTTATCCTTCCTTTGCTGTTCCAGCCCGCCTATTCTTTGCTCCAAACGTTTGATCTCATATTCCAAAGTTTTTACAGCATTTTCCTCGCAAGCCTGGCGGTACTGTATCTCTTCAGGGATATCACTCTCATACAAGGTCTCAAGCTGCTGGATATATTTACACAGGGTTGCAATAAGAAGCAGATGTTTATACTTCTCCCAGTCCTTCTCCTCAAAAATAGCGCAGATCATTTCTGCCTCCCATTTTTCCATATACATCCCTGCTATAGCTCCCATCTCTACACCGAACTCACTGAAAAGCTCCTCCATTTTTGCCTGATACATACAAGTCTCCATACTGTTCTCTAAAAATGCACTGACGTAATATTTTCCCGGATTCGCATGTTTCCTGGCAAATGTTCTGTATATCCGCTTTCCCTCCTCCATATCCCTTTTATCATTCTGCCGTCCCTCCATGAAATCCTCCTCATAAAGCATCAGCATACAGGCTGCCTGACAAAATTCATAATCATACATTAGAGGAACGTCAAGATCCTCTGCAATCACCATCTGAATTACCATCCGGGACAAATCCATTCTCATCTCATGGTTTCCGGACAAAGAGTCCTTATATCTCTCGCCATCCAGACAGTCCAGCTTCTTTACCACATTCTTTACTGACTGATATCCCGCATAAATAACGGCCATAATGTCCCTGTATTTTCCCTCATCCCCGTTTCTTCTGAAGAGAAGAAACAGGCCCGCCGCAAGCTTTGCCGCTTTTCGTTCCTCCAGCAAAAATTTCCTTAAAAATGAGTCTTTATTATATTCTGATGCCCGAAACACATCCAGACACTCCCCGGCACAGTCTGCCGCAGTCTTCTTAAGCATTTCTCTGCATCGCTCATTCCGGACAATGGCATACACAAGAAACGGGAGCACATCAATCTTCACTTCCCTCTGATGCATCACCTCTACTGGCTCTAACAGCTTCTTTTGCATGAGTGTCAGCTTTCCCCATATTCCCTCCTGAAGCCGTTTCTCGATCAAATCCTCGTAAAGCTGTTCCATTTTCTTCTCATTAAGCTCCATTCCTAATGATATGAAGCCATCACTTCCCTCTTCCATTTCATAAGGCTTATCATCATATTCTGCACAGGCCGCCATGTACATCAGCATATCAGCAGCCGTTTCCGGTGTTTTCAGGCATTTATCTATAAAGGCAGCCTTCGTATTTACCTTGCAGCATAGTCCACTATATATAATTTTACTCTTATCCATATAAATCCTCCATATTTAAAATTTTAATCCTGAATACTTTTGTATGAAATATTACTGTGAATGGGAGTGAGCAGTAACTATGAAATAGTCTGGCGATCTGCCAGAGACAAACGGGAACCTTTAGAATAGCCGGCGGTCCTGAAGGCCGCCGGGTTGTTTACTTATTTTGACGCTTTAGCCTTTCGATTTCTCTGTTCAATTCTTCAATCTTTTTTTCGTAGCCGGCAGACATTACTCCTGTCCTTTGATTAAGTTCATCAATCTCTTTCTTATGTCTAGCCTCTAACGCAACTACTTCCCTTTTATGTTCTGCCATCAGAATATCAGTTTCCAGGACAAATGTTTCCTCTACCATACCATTCAGCCCCCTTTCCTTACACTCCTCATAATGAGAATACAAATGATTATACAACTTCCTGATCATCTCAATAAGACACTTTGCATCAGCAGAGGTAATATTTCGTACCTCCAGATTTTTATTGATCAAACCAATTATATCATCAAAAATCAGGGTGCGCAAGGCTTCGAGATTTTCAGGTGTACGCGCCTTTTCTATATCCTTACGCAGCTTAAGCAGCATAAACGGGAGCAGTATAATCATATTCTTCTGCGACACTTCCTCAGGCGTATATTCAAGAAGTTTCAAAGCAGGAACTGTGAAATGAAAGATTCCCTGAGTTCCAAAATCAAGCGTAATGGTATAATTTTCAGGAAGCTTTTCAAAACAAGACAGAAAAATAATCCGTGCTTCGGGGAATGTCAGGGTACAGCCGCCATTTCGATGTTTCAGGGCATGCTTATATCCATAATCAAAGACCCTGAATTCTATCTCCTCATCTTTGTATATCTGAGCTTCCATATGATAGGAATGTTTTCCGTTAATCGTTAAAATCGTATCCGCAATTGTCCGCTGAAGATCGTCATCATGGTGCTCGGTCCAGTTATAGGTAATCGTACTGTCAAGAGGATATTCTGTACCAAACAGGGCGTTAATAAGCAAAAGAACTGAACGGACAGAAAGGGTCAGAATCCGTTTAAAAAGCTTGTCATAAATGTGGGATATTTTGTTGTCAGAGGAAACATCCTGAGTCGGATGATTCCCATCAGTAATCTTATCATCATACGTTTTCTTTTTCATAGCTATGTATGCATAAAAAGTCATGCCTTCCTTTCTAAAATAATATAGGTTCCCTTCATGCTACTATTCACTCCATTCACAGTAACTCCCTCATTTGAACTCTCAGAAGGCTGAAGCATATATCAAATCTAAAGTTTCAAAACAATCATAAGCATCACCTCACAATAAACTGTCCTGATAATGGGTACGTCCGGAGGATAACCTCCAAGCGAATCACCGAACATCCGTAAAATGGATGTATAGAAATCAAAATTCCCGAATGGGAATCTGTAGAAATAGTGTAGCATATGCAAAATATAATTGCAAGAAAATTTTCCATCTGAACTGGTTACTATTCACGGCCTGGGAGGCCGCTCATAGTAACGATTCGGGGCGATATTCAAAATTTTGCTACGCAAAAATCGCCCCTCACACCTGAATCATGTTCTTACGGAATGCACATTCCTGACCCGTGAACAGTAAAGAAAAAATCTCCATCTGTGCTGCTGGAACATCAATGATTTAAAACCATTTTTTCAATTACACATTCATGTTTTGTTTTCTTTTTATCATAGCTTATTCCAATCAATAGAATATCGCCTGTGTAATTCCCTACTGTTTTTATATACTTTTTATCCTTAATCTGCCGAATCGCCGTATTTACTGATTTATTCCACTTAAGTTCTATCAAAAGTGCAGGCATGTCAGGATACTCTTTCTTAGGCAGAAATACCAAATCTGCAAACCCTCTGCCCGTTGGCAGTTCTCTGACAGGTTTGAAATAATATTCCATTGTACTAAGATATGCTATACTTAAAACACTGCTTAAAGAATTTTCATCATTATATTGAATAACTGACGTATACTCCATATGAAATTCTTCAACAGCTTCCGATACAGCAGCACAATCCATATCAAGAGTTGCGTCCAGTAAAGCACTGGACTTTATTTGAAGATCAATTAATTCATTCCACTTTCTCTTCTTTACAGCGCTGACAAATTCGCTTCGAATTTCTTCATTTGGAATAAATGCTGTCTTATTAAGTTTATCATAGGTCAGATAGCCCAGATGAATCAGCAATGTAAGCACATCATCCATATCTTTAAATGATATCATATCATTTTGATAAGAGCCCGCTTCAATTTCCACAACCTCTCCGGCAAGCATTTTAATAATTGCTGTCTTCAGTCCGTCAAAATCCATATTGATTAACGGAAGAATAGATTCATAAGTACCCGTCATTGACCAATAGCTTTGGAATTCCCCCCACATCATAAGGCTTACCACAGCCTTCGGGTTATACACGTGTTCCCTGCCAAGAAGATATCCGTCATACCAGCGTTTTACTTCCGAAAAATCTCTATTATACGTTTCACACAACTCTTTCACTTCATTTTCGGTAAAACCAGTGTACGATGCCAGCCCCCTTGCATCAAGCATAGTAAACTCGTCAAAATTGTTCAGTGCGGACTGCGTTTTAATTTTCTTAATCGGTAAAATTCCCGTCAGATAGGCAAGATGAATAAATTCTGTAGAATTCATTCCTTTAAATAAGCCTCTAAGCAGGTTAATATATTCCTCCTGCACCTTTTTATTATCTGCCTCATCACGAATCAGACAATCCCATTCATCAATGACGATAATGAATTTCTGTCCTGTCTCTTTATTTACTGCTGCCAGAGTATCTGGCAGTGAAACCACCCCAGATGTAATAATCCCAGGAAACAATTCTCTTAACTCATGTATCACATTCTTTTCAATATATGCAACTGTTTTCTCTGCTGATTTCACACTGGCACAACACCACTGCACATCTATGCGGATTACATTATATTGATTCAAATGTTTTCGGAAGCCTTCATCAGCACTTATTTTAAGTCCTTCAAACATATCAAGAGAATCACAGCCCCTGCTATAATAAGCGGTGAGCATATTCGCAGCTATAGACTTCCCAAAACGGCGGGGACGGCTGTTACAGATAAAGGCATTATTCGTATCTATCACTTTATTTGTATAAACAATCATATCCGATTTATCCACATAAATCTCTGAATTAAGTGCAACCTGGAATGCACTGTTATTTGGATTTACAAATATCCCCATGCCCGCCGCTCCTTTACTTTTATATTTTTCAAGCCGTTTTATATTTTCATACTAGCATCTATGCTAAAAATATGCAAGCCGATAAATTTGCGAAGGATACTGTTAACTCCCGTTCACAGTATCCTTTTACATTTTTATTTCCAATTATTAAATTCTCTTTGCACTTCCCCCAAAAGCCTTCTGCAATATTCAAAGTCCGCATCCTTACACTGATTATATGGAAATACTGCAGAAGCCCTTATATCCAGTCCCCGGCAGACCATTAATTTTTTAAGAAGGAGTGAAGCGTTTGTTTCACAGGAATAAACCGGCATAAGCCTTTCAATGAGTGACGCCAGGAAAAATACATCCTCATATTGTTTATTATTTTCTGACCTTATGAGTGTACTCCATATTTCCGGGATAATGTTTGACAGTCCGCCGATACACCCAGCGCCATTCAAGGTTATATTAAAAAGGAACTGATTGTCAAACCCTGAATACAGGAGAAATTCCTTTCCCCGCATCACCCCGCTTATTTGCCCCGTATGATTTGGCTGTAACACAGAGTCCTTCATTCCTATAATATTGCGGTTCACTCCGGCCAGCCTTGCGACTGTATCACTGTCAACCGAATGGCCTGTCCGCGCCGGAAAGTTGTAAATAAGAATATCTGACTCTACTGCCTTTGCTATCTCATCATAATATACAAAAAGCTGTTCCTGCTGTATGCCATAGTAGTACGGACCTATAATTAAGGATGCTCTGTATCCCAGCTGTGCTGCCAGGTTTGTCAAAACAATGATATCCTTCTTTGCCATTCCCCCTGTACCTGCATAAAGCTCTGTCCTTCCGGCCGTATATTTTGCATAAAATTCAAGATATTCTGCCCGTTCTTCAAGGCTTAAATTCGTAAATTCTCCTGTCGAGCCAAGCACTAAAATTCCGTCTACTCCGCCTTCTATGAGAAAATCTATAATTTGTTTTGCTGCTTCATAATCCGGGCTCTCATCTTCTTTAAAAGGAGTAACCACAGGTGTAATTATTTTCTTCATCTCATAATTCTCTCTGTTATTGATTTTCACTTAAAATCGTATTCATCCGGCTCTCCACCTGTTTCATTGCCTCATCAATGGAGGTGCCCTTGCCTATCATTGTACTATACGATTCTCCCATTACATCCAGCACCTCTGTGTATGCTGCAAAGGATGGCTGCGGCAGTGCATACTGCATACAATCTATAAAGCCTTTAAATGCATCTGTCTTAAATGCCTCGTCCTCTAATGCTTCCTTCGTAACCGGAAGGCGGCCTGACTGTACCGCAAAGTCAACTGCATTTTCCTTGTCTGTCATAAATTTCAGATAATCCGCCAGTACATCCGGATGCTCACAGGCTGTTGTAATGGCATAGCCTGATGTCTGGAGGTTTGTCACATGCCTTTCCTCCGAAGGTATCGGCAGGCTTGCAAGCTTACCGTCAAGCTCCGGATTTGCGCTTATTATTGCTCCGATTGCATTAGAACCGGTAATCATTAAGCCTGTCTTTTCCTCTGCAAAATATGCGGATGCTTCCGGATATCCTGTCTCGGTTGCTCCCGGAGGGACTACCTCATCCTTTACAGCCAGATCGACAAAGCTCTGCAGCGCCTTCTTATATTTATCTCCCGTAAGGTCAGAAGCCCACTCCCCGGAATCATTCTGATAAACCTCATTGACACCGAAGGCTCTTGCATACTGAACAAAACGAGTCTCTCCCGAGCCGTTCTGTGTACCGACCATACTAAATCCCCATGCTCCGTCCTTTGTAAAAGCTTTTGCCGCGGCATTAAAATCATCCATTGTTTCAATTGTGTCCATTCCTGCATCCTTAAGCCAGTCAGAGCGGTACACAAGCCCTACCGGAATAACATGCCACGGAACCATCATGAGCTGTCCTTCAATTTTACCGTATTCCACAACCTTTTCATTTAAGGTATCAATGTATTCCTGTCCGAGAACCTCTTCATGGTCTACGATAATCCCCATGTCATATGCCTGCGCCATAAATTCTGTGGGCATGAAAAATGCGTCCGGTAGCTCGTCAGAGCTGTTTAATGCGACAATCTTCTTTGCCATCTCATTCACCGGCTGGCCCACAAGGTTGATTTTAACATTTGGATGTTCTTCCATGTACTTATCTGCCATAGCCTGCTCAAGAGGTGCCTCATTTTCTGTTATCAGCGTAGATAAAATCGTAAGCTCTATCTGTTCTTCTCCTCCCTCTTTTCCTTCCTCTGTCCCGGTTTTCTCCTCTTTCTTTCCGCAGCCTGCTATCATTCCTGCCGCCATACAAATACAAATCATAATACTTAAAATACGTTTCTTCATTTTGTTTCTCCTCTCTTATTGTTTTACTGCTCCTGCAGTCAGTCCGCTGATAAAATACTTCTGTAAAAATATAAATAAAATAATAAGCGGTAAGCTGGCAATTACAGATGCAGCCATCATATCATTCCAAAGTATCTTATAAAATCCGTTTAGCTCCGCAATCCCAAGGGGCACAGTTTTAAGCTCCGGATTATTAATCAGTATCTGTGCAAACATATATTCATTCCAAGCCGTTATAAACGCATATATAGCGGATGAGGATATCCCCGGCAGGGTCATCGGAAGAACAATCTGCCGGAATGCCCTCCATCTTGAACACCCGTCTATAATTGCCGCCTCATCCAGTTCAAGCGGGATTGTCTTAAAAAATCCCACCATCATCCAAGAGCAGAACGGAATTGTAAACGATATATATACAAGTATCATGCCCAGATAAGTATCCTTTAAATTATAAGTACTTAAGACCTTATAATACGGAATCAGCATCATAATCGAAGGGAACATCTGTGTAACCAGCAAAAATGTAAGAAAAGACTGTTTTCCCCTGAATCTGAATCTTGTGACCCCATATCCTGCCAGACACGAAAACCCTACCGATAAAATAACAGCTCCAAAGCTGATAATAATACTGTTTTTAAAATAGACTGCAAAGGGATATTCACTCCACAGACGTTTATATGATTCCAGTGTAGGGTGGTCTGGTATCCACTGCGGAGGTATGGTTATTGTTTCCGACTCCAATTTAATAGAAGTGGATACCATCCACAGGATCGGGATCAGTACAATAACAGCCATAATAATTAAAACTGTATATGTACCGATTCCCGAAAGTATCTTTTTCTTCTTTAAACCTTTAGTCTTCACCTTCCAAAAACCTCCTGTACAGCTTCGTTATGAGCAGGCAGATGAGAAATACAACAACTGAAATTGCAGCTGCTTTCCCATATTTAAAATATTCGAATGCCTGCTTGTAAATTTCAATACTGATGATGGACGTATCGTTTCCCGGCCCTCCTTTCGTAAGTAATTGAATAATTGTATAATGCTTAAACCACCACACAGTATCTAGTATCAAGGTTGTCGTCAGCACCGGCTTAATGCTGGGCAGGATTACCCGAAACAGCGTCTGAAGGCCGCCAGCTCCGTCTACCTTCGCAGCCTCATAAATATCCGCCGAAACACTCTGCAGAGCCGCAAGGACATTTACCATAACAAGGGGATATCCCTTCCACACTGCTACTGCTACAATACAGAAAAACGCCCAGAACTCATCACTAAGCCAGGATATATTCGTCTCAATAATCCCCCAGTCTAAAAGAGTATTGTTAATCAGACCATAAAGCGGATTCAAAAGCCATTTAAAAATAAGTGCAACAACCACATCCGGCATAAGCCACGGCAGAATCAATATAACCCTAAAAAAAGTGATAGTCTTTCCTTTCCGGTTTAGTGCAATTCCCAGAATAATTCCCAGAATAAAATGAATGATAATTACTAAGAAAGTAAATTTTAAAGTAATCCATATTCTGTTAAAAAAATCAGAATCGCTGAAAATCGAAATGTAGTTCTTTATCCCCACAAAGTTCCATTTATTTGCCAGATTTGTCTCAAAGAGGCTGATATACATCCCATATAAAAGGGGATAAACAACCAGAGCGGCAAGGGCTATAACTGCCGGAGTTATAAATAAGTAAGGTGTTATCTGCCGCATATTTAAAGCCTGATTGTTAAAGCTTGATTTATCCTTTCTCTGCAGCGCCACTTATTGCACCTCCTACCATTCTCCCAGGGAATTATCTTCACTGAAATATTCCACGGGACATGTATAATATCCATCATACGCAAGTGCCCTTACAGCGTCCTCATCCACCTCAAATCCAAGACCCGGATCCTGCGGAATATCTATATAGCCGTCCTTTATAACAAAAGGTTTCTTAAAAATCTCTTTTCCTAAATCATGCCCTTCTGCCATTGTCGGATGCTCCTGCGCAGTAAAATTAGAAATACAGGTATCTATCTGCAGACAGGCCGCCAGCGCAATCGGCCCGAGAGGATTATGGGGCGCCATTGAGCAATAATAATTCGCACCCATAGCCGCGATTTTAAAGGTCTGTAAAATTCCGCCGCAGTGACATAAATCAGGCTGTAAGACCTTTGCCGCCTGCTTCTCAATTACTTCTCTGAATCCCCAGGTTGTAAACAGTCTTTCACCTGTTGCAATAGGAATATTAGTTTTTCTGGCAAGCTCTGCCATTACATCCACATTTTCCGGAAGTACCGGCTCCTCAATAAACATAGGATGGAAGGGTTCCAGCTCCTTAAAAAGAATCGGCGCCATTGCAGGGGAAACTCTTCCATGAAAATCTATAGCAACATCAATATTTTCACCTACAATTTCTCTTATTCTTGAAAACTTATCCACAAATTTCTCAACAGTCTTAAATGTATCAATATGACGAAGTGGTGCATGCATCGGAAGCTTCAGCGACTTAAAGCCTTCCTTCACTCTCTTTTCTGCAAGAACAGCCGCCCTGTCCGCATCCGCATTATCTTCATTTGGCGCGATGTGGGCATACATCCTCACTCTGTCCCGGCACTTACCGCCCAGCATCTGCCAGACAGGCATGTGAAAATACTTCCCCTTAATATCCCAGAGGGCCTGCTCAATTCCGCTGATAGCGCTTACTAATATAGCGCCTCCCCTGTAAAAGGAGCCTCTGTAGAGCAAATGAAATATATGCTCAATATCCATCGGGTTCTTACCAATGATTTCTCTCCCGAATACTTTAACGGCTTCTTCAACAACGGTTCCTTTTCCTTCAAGTACCGCTTCGCCCCATCCGGTGATTCCTTCATCGGTTTCAATCTTTACAAACAGCCATCTTGGTTTCACCTGAAATGTCTCTACTGCTTTTACTTCCATGATTTTCCTCCTTTTTCGAACGTTGTCCGAAATATCGAACATTTAAATATGTAAATATCATAGCACAGCGAATTCTATCAGTCAATATATTGTTTTCACTTTTTCATTTTCATATTGCAAAATGACATATTTCACATAATTTTTATGCTATTTTTATGTATATTGCCCTAAATTTTCTTTTTCTCTACATCCATTGACTTTTTTGCCGGCTAATGCTAAACTATATTTAACTTGTTCGTATATACGGATGTTAAGTGTTATTTTCGGATATAATACATTTATCCACTTCAATCAGAAAGGACCTCATACAAATGAAAGAACCTAAAATTAACAAAGCTGTTTCAAGAGCCATCGACATACTGGAATACATAGCTCATACAAAAGAATCTGTCACATTAGCGGAACTAAATAAAAATCTGGATGTTCCAAAAAGCAGTATTTTTGATATTATGCAGACGCTTGTAGACAAAAAAATGCTTGCCTTTGACCCTGTTTCAAAATCATATTTTTTGGATATTAAGTCCTTTGAGATTGGCAATGCGTACCTGAGCAAAAACGATATTCACAGCGTTGCACTGCCATACTTGAAAAGTATCAGTGAACAGACAAGCGAAACTGTATTTATGGCTGTCGAAAACAATGGCATGATTGTATATCTTGACAAAGTAGAAGGAACATCCCCCACAAGAACCACCTGCAATATCGGTGACAGAAATTCTATGCACTGCACAGGGCTGGGAAAGGCGATACTTGCCACCTATCCCATAGAAAAGATACGCCTGATTACCGGCGGAGGCGCTCTTCAGGCACATACAAAAAACACTCTTAAATCCTTTGATGAATTAATGGACGAGCTGAAAAGAACAAGGGAACGGGGGTATTCGATTGACAGGTGCGAAGACAATGATTATGTCTTCTGCGTAGCCTGCCCAATTCTTAATGTTTCAGGAAAGTGTATTGCATCTATAAGCATTTCCTGCGTATATACTCCTGCCGCAGAGGAAAAAACCGACTTCTACAGCCAGCTTATATCTAAGGCCGCATTAGATATATCTAACAAATTCGGATTCCTTGGAACCTCTCTTTTTGAGGCCTTTCATTATTAAACTTAAGGAGATTTCTCACTATGGCTGAATTTGTATCCTTTGGAGAAACAATGATGGTATTTTCCCCGGGATCTCCCGGTCCGCTGAAATACAAGCATAACTATAGCTGTAAAGCCGCAGGCGCCGAGACAAACACCTTAATCGGCGTCAGAAAGCTGGGCCATTCTGCCGGATGGATTGGCCGTCTCGGCAGCGATGGCCCCGGAGAATTTGTTCTGAACCAAATCCGGGCAGAAGGAATAGATACTGACCGTGTTGTACTTGATTCCAGATACGCCACCGGCATTATGATCAAGCAGCTTTGTTCCCACGGCGAAACCTCTGTATTTTATTACCGTGACGGCTCTGCCTTCTGCCATGTCTCACTGACAGAAGCTGATTATCACTTTCTGTCCGGCGCCAGAATCTTCCACTTTACAGGCATTACACCTGTTCTCTGCAGAACCTGCAGAGAAGAACTGGACAAGCTCCTTTCTTTTTGCCGTACAAAAAAGATACCTGTAAGCTTTGACCCCAATATTCGCTTAAAGCTTTGGAAAGATAATGATTACAGAGACTTGATGAAGCACTATATAGCACTTTCTGATTATATTATGCTTGGCGTCAGGGAGGCTGGCATTATTTTCGGGGAAGCATCAATAGATACCTATGCCGATAAAATCCGGAGCCTCTCCCCCTCCCTCTCCTTCCTTGCGGTTAAAAACGGGGCAGAAGGCGCATATGTATATGACAAAGCAGCTGCACATTTCATAAAGCCCTTTCCCTGTACATCCATAGACCCCGTAGGCGCCGGAGACGCTTTTAACGCTGGATTTCTTACTGGAATTCTTGAGCATCATGATCTGAAAACCTGCGGGAAAATTGCCGCAATATGCGGCGCATTGGCCACTGAAACCACCGGGGATGTCGAAGGACTGCCAGAGCGTGAAGAATTAATGTATTATTTATCCTCCGTCCCCCGCGCCCCGGAACGATAAAAGGAGAATACCCATGAATATAAAAGAAATTGTTACAGCTAATCCCATTATTGCCATACTTAGAAATATTGAGAGCGATCTCCTTCTTCCATACACAGAAAGTATACTGGAGGGAGGCATAGGCGCTGTGGAAATAGCCGCTAATTCAGAGGACGCGTTTCGTCAAATCCGTCTCTTGAAAGAAAACTTCGGCAGCTCTGTGCTAATCGGCGCCGGAACAGTAATAAATGAAGAGAGGATTCAAAGCAGCATAGATGCCGGTGCTTCCTTTTTTCTGACACCTTCTGTCACTGAGGAGCTGCTGGTACATTTTCACAGACTGGGACTTCCGGTTCTCCCAGGTGTACTGTCACCGTCCGAGGTCTCACTGTGCCTGAAATATGACATGAACATTATGAAATTATTTCCTGCCGGCGAGCTTCCCCTCTCCTATATCCGCAGCCTCAGGGGTCCCTTTGAAACTGCGGAATTTGTAGCAGTAGGAGGGGTAAACGCTGGGAACATCTCTTCCTTTTTTCATGCCGGGTTCCTTGGAGTCGGAATCGGCAGCTCCCTTGTACCGAAAGAAAAGCTCATCTCCCGGGACTGGAAATATATCAAAGAATATATAAAACAGCTGGTTGCGGAAACCATTGCAAAAGCTTAAGATGAATATTTTTGTGAACTTTCCATGTTCTCTCTTGCATTATGCCTCAAAATGCACTACAATAAGAAACTGTTGTCAGGAGTTTACCATAGTACACAAACTATGATTACTGTTTAAATTCCATTTACAACATCAGGGGAGGATTTACATATGAGTATAAATAAGAATTATGACACTAACTATGACGACAGCTACAAGGATGTTCTGTCCGCCTTGTCAGAGCTTGACGATACGGCAGACATTGACTACGTAAAGGAAAACTATAAATATGAGCGGACAAACAAAAGGCGGCACCGCCGCATGGACTTCCGTCCTCTGCAGCATGCCGCGAAATTCTTGTCCTGCCTTATTCCGAAAAAATGTGCTTAAAGCATATTCCTAAAATTCCTGAAACAGACCCTTAACTGCCGGATAGATCTTCCTGAACTTCTGGTATTTTTCTTCATATTTTGCCACCAGCTCAGCTTCCGGCTCCACGGTGCCTGTAACCTTCACAAGCTTTCCGGCCGCTTCTTCGACGCTTTCATACTCGCCGCAGCCTACTGCAGCCAGTATGGCGCCGCCGTAGCCCGGGCCTTCCTCACTTTCGATTACATCCACCTTCAGATTCATAACATTGGCAATAATCCTTTTCCACAGAGGGCTCTTTGCACCGCCGCCGCAGATTTTCGTGCGCTCTATCTGAACACCGAGGCTTCTGGCCACCTCAAGGGAATCCCTAAGTCCAAAGGCCACGCCCTCTAACACCGCCTGGGTCATATCTGCCCTTGTAGTATCCATTGACATCCCGATAAAGGTTCCCCTTGCCTTCGGATCATTGTGAGGCGAACGCTCTCCCATAAGATATGGAAGATAGAATACCTGATTCTCTCCAAGCGCGGTAATCTCCGCCTGCTCCGCGGCAAAATCCTTTGTCTTTAAAATCTCCTCGCTCCACCATTTATTACAGGCTGCCGCGCTTAACATGCATCCCATAAGATGATAGCAGCCGTCCGCATGGGCGAAGGAATGAAGGGCATTATTTTCATCCACCCCAAAGGTCTTACTGGAAATAAAGATGGTTCCCGATGTTCCCAGGGAAATGTTGCACATACCGTCTCCTACGGTCCCTGTGCCCACTGCAGCGGCGGCATTATCCCCAGCCCCTGCTATAATTTTGACATTCTCCGAAAGCCCCAAAGAGTCCACAAGCTCCGGCTTCAGCCTTCCTACAGCATCATAGCTTTCGAAAAGCCTGGGAAGCTGTTCTTCAGTCACGCCGCAGATCTCCATCATTTCCTTTGACCAGCATTTATTCTTCACGTCCATAAGAAGCATACCCGAGGCATCCGAATAATCTGTACAGTGTACACCGCTTAACCGGTATGCGAGATAATCCTTAGGAAGCATGATTTTTGCAATTTTCGCAAAGTTCTCCGGCTCATTGTTCTTCATCCACAGAAGCTTCGGCGCCGTAAACCCGGCAAACGCAATATTCGCCGTGTAACCGGACAGCTTCTCCTTCCCGATTACCTGATTCAGATAATCCGTCTCCTTTCCGGTCCGCCCGTCATTCCAGAGAATCGCAGGACGGATAACCTCATCCTCCTTATCAAGAGCCACAAGGCCGTGCATCTGTCCGCCAAAGCTGATTCCAGCCACCTGTGATTTATCTGCACCGGCAAGAAGCTCCTTCATTCCCTCTATGGTTTTCTCATACCAGTCCTGCGGATTCTGCTCCGACCAACCCGGATGGGGAAAATAAAGGGGATATTCCTTTGATACAATATTATGGATTTTCCCTTCGCCGTCCATAAGCAGAAGCTTTACGGCAGAGGTTCCCAGATCAATTCCTATATATAACATTTTTTCCTCCTGCTTTATGTAAGCGTCAAAAAGTATTTTAACCTTTTGACGCTTTTTATCTAACAAATTATTTCCATGGATTCTCCGTTGGGTATCTTACACCTGCCGGCTGGTTGTAGCCAATCTCCTCCACCGGAACGCCGATATATTTAAACACCTCGAAAAGAGCCTTCCCGTAATTGCCAAATGCAACCGCCCCGTGATGCGGGAAATTCTTCTCAATAAGCACATGGCGGTAGAATCTTCCCATCTCCGGAATCGCGAAAATACCGATTCCGCCAAAGGACCGGGTAGCGACCGGAAGAACCTCCCCCTGCGCAATATAGGCCCTAAGCTTACTGTCCGCCGTACTCTGAAGCCGGTAGAAGGTAATGTTACCCGGTTTGATATCGCCCTCAAGAGTTCCCTGGGTAACCTCCTCCGGCAGCGCCCTTGCCATAATAAGCTGATATTTCATTTCACAGAAGGAAAGCTTTTCTGATGCCGTATTGCCGCAATGGAAGCCCATGAAGGTATCCTTGTGTGTATACGGGAATTTTCCTTCAATATCTTCCTTATATAAATCTGCCGGAACATTATTGTTAATGTCAAGAAGGGTTACCACATCCTCACTTACTACCGTTCCGATAAACTCGCTGAGTGCTCCGTAAATATCCACCTCGCAGGAAACCGGAATACCCTGTGCAGTCAGGCGGCTGTTTACATAGCATGGTACGAATCCAAACTGTGTCTGGAAGGCCGGCCAGCATTTTCCTGCAATCGTAACATATTTGCGGTAGCCTCTGTGCTCCTCTATCCAATCCTTAAGGGTAATCTCATACTGCGCAAGCTTTGCAAGTATCTCCGGCTTCTTGTTGCCTGCGCCCAGCTCCTCCTCCATTTCTTTTACAACAGCCGGAATTCTCTCATCGCCATCGTGCTTATGGAATGCCTCAAACAAGTCAAGCTCTGAATTTTCTTCGATCTCTACACCCAGATCATAGAGCTTTTGAATCGGCGCATTACATGCAAGGAAATTAAGCGGTCTTGGTCCGAAGCTTATAATCTTTAAATTATTTAAGCCGATAACAGCCTTTGCAATAGGGCGGAATTCATGAATCATATCCGCACATTCCTCTGCTGTCCCTACGGGGTACTCTGGAATATATGCCTTAACCTTGCGGAGCTTTAAGTTGTAGCTGGCATTTAACATACCGCAGTACGCGTCTCCTCTGCCCTGGATCAGATTATCTCCTCTCTCCTCTGCTGCCGCGATAAACATCTTCGGTCCGTCAAAATGCTTTGCAAGAAGAGTTTCTGAAATTTCCGGTCCGAAGTTTCCAAGATATACCACAAGGGCATTACATCCGGCCTTCTTGATATCTTCTAATGCCTGTACCATGTGGATTTCACTTTCTACAATACAGATCGGACACTCATAGATTTCCTCTGAACCATATTTTTCTGTGTACGCCTTCATAAGCGCCTCCCGCCTTGTGACAGACAGGCTCTCCGGGAAACAATCCCTGCTTACTGCAACTACTCCAATTTTTAATTCTGGCATGTTACTCATAATTTTTATCCTTCCTTTCCTGTTATATTAATTCAATATTTTTACCCTTAAGTCCGCAAAAAGCCCCTTCAATTCCAGCCTCCTCGTGGGCAATCAGCCACTTGTTCTTTGCCGTAATCAGCCTGTCCTCCCCAGATTCTCCTGCCGGGAAATCAAGCTGTGTATTTGTTCCCGCCGGGAGGACAACAACAGCCCGAAAGCCTGTGTCCGCCGCCATGCACGGTGCATAATGAAGGGTTGTGGCGTACATTTCTACCGCTGTTCCCGCCGGTACAAAAAATGCTTCCACCAGTGACGTATCGTATGTAAAGTCCGCCTCTACATCCTGCTCCATTCCTACCAGAAGAATCATATCCGTCACTGCCACATTAACCTCGGAAGAACGGTGATATTCCAGCGCATTAAGCTTCCTGTTCTTTCCATTGCAGTACCCTATCTGAATAGGCAGGCCCCCAAACGCCCTGTTTTTAAATTCCGCGGCCTCCGGAAGCGCCTCTAGCTCTTCCACAGAAGGCACATAAACTACCTCATCCGGAAGCGGTGTATGCTTCATAGCCTCCAAAAGCCCCGAAAGAGCATAGCCGCTCAAGACACGCCCATATCTTCCGAAGGACTTATCCGTTACCTTTTGCACGTTCATTTTTATTTCCTCCTTTCGCAAACCTATAAACCGTAATAATATAATAACAAATAAGCCCTGAATATCTCAACCAATTAATGGTCTGATCCAGGGCTGTTTTTTGTCCTTTTATTAAATTCCTGCAAATACCTTATAATCCTCTTCAAAGTCCTTTTCTGTATAATCTCTTCTGCTGTTAAGACGTCCAAATGCCTGCTGATTGTAATTGCCGGATATACAGCACTCATATGCAGGCTTCAAAATATACTCTGCCCGCGCCTGCAGCATCGTTTTATAAAAGGCTTTCCTCGTATCAGACAAGAAGTCCTGTTCTTCAATAAACCTGCATATGCAGGGCATCTTATCCAGAATAGCCGGAACTGTCTTTTTTACAGCCTGTGTCAGGGACGGCTCATACCCTGATGACATCATGTCAAGATAGGTGACCTTATTTCCATTTACCGTAAGCGCTGCCTTAGGAAACAGCCAGGTTCTCTTCATAATCTCTTTCTCAAAGGGCAGGATATCCTCCCTCATTGCCTTTTCAGATAAAGCCGGAAACAAAGTACTGCCATTATCATATATGGGGGCAGCGTATATTTTCTCCGCCTGGGTGTCTGTAATATAACCCCAGTTTCCCATATGCCGGTCAAAATTTCCTACAAGCGCATCCCCAATAAATCTTTCCCAGTAGGATGTCCATAGTTTCTCTGCAAAATCACATAAAACAGGATCATGACGAAGAACATAATCAATCTGGCAGATATCCGGTACACGTCCAATATCACCGGAATCAAAATGCTTCCTCATATACTGGGCAAACTCAATGAGAAATTTGTGTTCCGAAGTAAAATTTTCACAGGCAACAAGAAGATTCTCTCCCCGTACTCCGATAAAGGTGCGGTGTACGTCAAACCCTGCAATTGAAAAAATATGGCTTGACATATATTCTGATATCACATTATTCACATAACTGGTATCCAGGTCATTAAAACGTGTATGCGCCTCCGCATATTTTACAAGATACTTCTGTCCTTCAGGACTTATGAGGCCCTCCTTTCTGTCCGAGCCGGTGTACGGAGTAATCATATCTATCCGCCAGCTGTCTAAAACCGGGAGAGACCCCTGTTCCAAAAATGTATCCGAAATTCCTTTCATTTTTACCACCTGCCTTACCTCTGCTACTGTTCACTCCGTTCACAGCAGCCTACATATTCCCTCTGCTTTCCATGCTTCTCTTTCTGTACTCACTGGGCGTCATCTTATATTTCTCCTGAAACGCCCTTGTAAACGCCTTGCTGCTTGCAAATCCGTTATCCATCGCAATGCTGCTTATAGTCCGTTCTGTATTCATAAGCTCCTGATACGCACATTCCAGACGCACACTCTGGAGATATGCCTTATAATTAATGCCCGCATAACGTTTCAAAAGCTTTGACAAATATGCCGGAGAGTATCCGAAAATCTCTGCCAGAGCTTCAAGAGACAAATCAGACTTATAATTCTCCTTGATATAATTTGTAATCATAGAAAGTCCGCCAAGCTTCCTGTTCTTTCTTAGCATATCAGGAGTAACCTCTGATTCTCTGTATCCTGAAACAAGAAGATAAAGCAGCATATAATAGCTGCTTACCACCTTCATCTCATAGCCGCACTCCTTTTTGCGGTACGTTGTATACATATCCCGTATAATACTCATGATCTCTGCATCCTGCCTGCGCCCGTCATGGGTAAACCGGATAAACTGTTCTGCCGTATAATACTTCTCAAAGGTCTTTAGAGGAATCTGCAGCACAACCGTATAATTACGGCTGACTGCATCAATGGAATGTATCTCATTGGAGTTTACAAGCATAAATTCTCCGGAACATAAGGGACAGACCTGATTATTCAGATAAAAATCAAGGTTTCCTTCAAAAACCGCAAAGATTTCCACCGAACGGTGCCAGTGCTTGTCCCGGAAATAATTCCCGCAGGCTCCCTCAAAAAGAAACATTTTAAAAGGCAGATCTTCATTTGGCATAATAAGCTCATGGCTGAACTCCATATATCATTCCTCCCGAAAGAAATCGAATAAACCTTAGGTCTCTTCCTCCTCCGCCTGTTCCAGAAAATCAGCATCCTTCGTTTTCAATCTTGGGATCAGTCCTTTTGCGACCTTGCCTTTTCCTCTGTTTTTCACATAGAAATACCCGATAATGGAAAATACAACCGCCCCCACGAAATTAACAAGCAAATCCTTCATTGTGTCAATCAGGCCGATATCCAGATACCCGCCAAGCCCCAGACTCTGCCCGTTTACAGCTACATCCGTAATGTCCTCAATACCTACCGGGATATTACTGTTCGTTGGATCAAGCATAACGGAATGAATACTGTTCACAACCGTATCCTTCTGCATATCAAAACCGAAAAACATATCCATGCCAAATTCAAAAAATTCCCAAATGACTCCGATAGTCATCGAAAAGCAGAATGCCGCCACTGCCAGATACACCGGGGACAGCTGAAAGGAAACCTTCTTACTTCGGTTCAAAATATCCACAAGTGCAAATCCGATGGCAGCCGCCAGAAATCCATTTATCGTGTGGAGCATTGTATCCCAGAAAGAAAACCGGATATAATAAGACTGGATTTCCCCCATAATTTCTGCGGCAAAAATAAAAAACAATATAATAATCTCAAGCGTTGTAGGCAGTTCTATCTTAAGCCTCACCTGAATAAAGCTGGGCATGACAAGCAGTATTAATGTCAGCGCACACAAAAATACATTTTCATAATTTTTATTAAATATCTGAAGAATCATCATTAATATCACAAGCAGGCGAAGCACGACATATACAATAAAGGAGCTTTTATGCTCCCTTAGCTCCATGTGGAGTGCTTTTTTCATTACCCGCAGCTTTTTTCTAAGCTTCATATTCCATCCCTCTGCCAGTATCTAATTCAGAAAGTTATCTATAATTACACTTTCCGCTTCCTCCTCGGTCATGCCCATAGTCCGAAGCTTCACAAGCTGTTCATCATTAATCCTCCCGATGGCTGCCTCATGTATAATCGCTGCATCAAGATGTCTTGCATTAATCTCCGGAATCGAGCTTACCTCCGCATGATCCATAATAATAGAATCACACTGGACATGGGCATGGCATCCCGCATTTCCCACTGCTTTAGGATGGAAAACCTGCTTCGAGCTTCCCTTTGCCACTGAACGTGATACAATCTGGGCAGAGCTTCCCTCTCCGTTCATCTGAACCTCCATATTCGAAACTGCCGTCTGATTGTCATGGGTCATAAGCTTTTCCACCACGTAGAGCTTCGCGCCCTTTCCCATGGAAATATTTGTCTCTCTCTGCGTAGAATCCACTCCCTTAATCTGGGCAGTATCCAGGGTAAATACAGCATCCTCTTCCATATAAATATTCGTAACAGGGTTCAGCACCTTTGCTCCGGTTCCTTCTCCCTCTCCGTAGTGCTTTTCCTCATAGTGAACATTTGCCCCTTTCGCCACATGGAAGGAATGGATTCCGTCATGACGGCTTTCGTTACACCCGCTGTTATGGATGCCGCAGCCTGCTATGATTATAACCTCGGCACCCTCGGCAACAAAAAAATCATTATATACAATATCTGTCATGCCGGAGGCGTCTACCACTACCGGGATGTGTACCTGCTCTCCCTTTGCATCTCCGTCAATATATACGTCAATACCGGGCTTATCCTCCTTTTTCTTTATCTTTATATGCTCACTGTCCCCGTGGCAGAGAGCAGTTCCGTTATGCCGGAGATTAAATGCCCCCTCCTGACGGAGGCCTGATTCATCTATTTGTTTCAGGATTTTTTCTGTAATCTGATCTAACGTCATTTTCTCTGTTATCTCCTTTTTAGGTAATTTATCTTGTGAGACAGGTGCAGGCATCTGCAGAGCCCATAAGTGTTGGAAGGATGTCCTCCCTGGCGCCAAGCGCACCGATTCTGCCGTCCTCTATTACCATAATCCTGTCCGCCATCCCAATAATCCTCTCCTGGTGAGAAATAAGAATCAGGCTCTGTTCCTTCCTTTCATGAATCTTCTCAAACTGCTGTACCAGCATGGAAAAGCTCCAGAGGTCGATTCCCGCCTCCGGTTCATCAAAAATGCACAGCTTATGGGGCTTTGCAAGCACCGTTGCTATCTCAAGCCGCTTCATCTCACCGCCTGAAAGCGTCCCGTCCACCTCTCGTGTAATATATTCATTTGCGCACAGGCCCACCGCACTTAGCATTTTACAACACTCATGCTTTTTAAGCTCTCTTCCTGCCGCAAGAGATAAAAGCCGGATGACCGTCATGCCCTTAAATCTGGGCGGCTGCTGAAACGCAAAGCCGATTCCCGCATTTGCCCTGTGGTTAATGTCAAGGGAAGTAATATCCTCTCCGTCCAGAATAATCTGCCCCTCATCTGCCGCCTCAATTCCCATCAGCACCTTTGCCAGGGAGGATTTCCCCCCTCCGTTAGGGCCGGTAATAACAAGCATCTCTCCGTCCGCGGCTTCGAAGCTGATATTTTTAACAATACTTCTCTCTATTCCATTTTCATTCACCTTGAATGTCAGATTTCTAACCTCAAGCATAGATATGTCCTCCTGAATCATTTTCTTATAGCCTGCACAGCATAATACATTATAAGCCATTAAAAAAAACAATTCAAGAATATCATTATGACAATATGTCTACCTTACAAGAATGTCTTTTTGTTTTTTTATCATAACCGATTCCCACCAGCAGAATCCTGCCGGTATGTTTGGGGTTTTCTCCAAGCTTTCCCTTAAACCGCAGAGCATACTTTTTACCCTTAATCTGCGAAATAGCCTCTTCCGGTGTACTGCCAGTCTTCAGTTCAAGAATAATAGCATCATTATTTCTTCACTCAGGATAATTTCTCCGACTCTCTCGCCAGATTATATACATAGCCAAGGCTCTCATTAGAAAGCAGCAGTTCATTAAACCGATCCATCAATTCTTTGTTTGGAATAAAGACCTCACCATCTTCGTAGGTCAGCAGGCCATACACAACCATTGCTGAATAAATCTGATCATGGGTATTGAGTTCCTTTGCTGTTGCTGCATATTCCTTCATTTTCGCTTCTACATGCTCACCGGAAATCATCAGGACAAAATCGTCCCTCACTTCGTTAACATTCCCTTTTATATAATAAAAAATTTCGTCATACGGCCCGGCGCTTGTCCAATAATTTTTGAGCTGGTTATCTGTCAGTGCAGCAAGTTCTACATAAACCTTTCCCTTCAGAAGAGACTTAAGAAATAATAAAAATGCCTTTTTATCGTCATCTGAAATATAGGGCTGTCTCTGGATACATCTCATATAAATCCTTTATTAAGCCATCCAGGCACCATTCTCTTCATAAAAATCCTCTGCACCATCTCCAGCCGTGACTTATTATCACTAAATATTTCCGTATCTCTCATCGCCGAATCCGCCGGCTTTCTGAAATAACTGAAGCTGTTTACATCAAAAAGATATTCCCATCCATAATCCCGGTACATCTGCAGGTATTCTGCCTTTTCTCCCTTTTCAGCCTGGCCGAAATCAAGTCTGTATACCATCTCCCGGGGCGTACATTTTTCAAAAATATAAAATCCAGGCAGTATATAGCGCTTAATCTCCCAGCCCTCCTTATGCCTCTCTGCTAAAAACTGCTCTTCTTTTTCATAATCCGTAATTGTCCAAAACCGGAATAATACTTTATTTTTCATCCTTATATTCCCCCTTACTGTTCTTATATAACCGTTCAATCCTGCAAAGCTCAATATCAAGAATCTCCCTGCCAAGATCCGTAATCCGGTACAGCTTTCTCTTTTCTTCCTCTCTGATAAACCGGATTAGTCCATCCTTCTCCATCTTAGATAAAGTTCCGTACATCGTTCCAGGGCTTATGGTAACCTCCCCGCCGGTCATTTTTTTAACCTTCTGCCCGATATTATAGCCATGCATCTCTTCCCTAAGGCAGAATAATATATAAAACCCAGTCTCTGTCATGGGAATATAGACTCTTTGAATTCTCTCCTGCATAAGCGGCTGTCCCTTCTTTCTTTTACATAACACTTCGATACATTACATTACGATATATCGTATTTCGTTATATATTTTATATCACACCTAGATATACATGTCAAGTGGAAAATTTTCTACCTGTACGGTTGGAAAACTTTCTGCTTGACACAAGTCTGAAATCAGACTATAATATCCTTTACATGCAAGTCCGAAATCGGACTTGAGGGAGGGAGCGTCTATGCATTTTACGATTCACGGGGAATTAAAGGAATTCAACAAAATTTACAGGGAGTTGAACGATATTTATCATGACATGGCTCTAAAGACAGGGCTTTCCGACAGCGCCTTCGATATATTCTACGCCATTGCTGTAATGGGGAACGGCTGTCTTCAGCGGGATATCTGCCGGATGACATTTTTAAGCAAACAGACAATCCATTCTTCTGTACAAAAGCTCTGCAAGGATGGCTATATTTACTTAAAAAAAGGAGCCGGCCGCAGTATGCACATTTTTCTCACCCCGGCCGGGGAAACTCTGACAGCCGAAAAAATACTGCCCTTCATAGCGATAGAGCAGAAATCCTTTGAGGACATGACCCCCGAAGAAACAAGGGATCTTCTTCGCCTGTACAGAAAATACACATCAAGGCTGCGGGAAAATGCAGAGTTAATAAATACGGAGGTTTTTTATGAGAATCCAGCTTTCTGATCATTTTACTTACAAAAAATTATTACGGTTCGTCATGCCATCTATTATAATGATGATTTTCACTTCCATATACGGAGTCGTAGACGGTTTGTTCGTATCTAATTATGTGGGAAAAACTGCCTTTGCCGCGATAAACCTTATCATGCCCTTCCTTATGGGCATCAGCGCCCTGGGCTTTATGATTGGAACCGGAGGCAGCGCAATTGTGGCAAAAGCCCTTGGAGAGGGTAAACCGGAAAAGGCTAATGAATATTTCTCTATGATGGTATGGGTAACAGTTATCGGAGGGCTGACTCTGGCAATCCTCGGTTTTCTTTTCCTGCGCCCGATTGCCATAGCTTTAGGGGCGAAGGGAAGCCTTCTTGACAACTGCATACTTTACGGAAGAATACTGCTTATATCCCTGACGGCATTTATGCTGCAGAACGTATTCCAGAGCTTTTTCGTAACCGCGGAAAAGCCAAAGCTCGGACTATACGCCATCATTGCCGCCGGTGTCACGAACATGATACTGGATTTTTTATTTATCGCAATATTGGGATGGGGTCTTGCAGGCGCGGCGGCGGCTACCGCGGCCAGTGAATTTATGGGCGGGCTGTTTCCTGTCTTCTATTTTTCACGGGAGAACAGCAGCCTCTTAAGGCTTAGAAAGCTTCATTTTAACGGACGGATTCTTCTGAAGGCATGTACGAATGGGTCTTCCGAGCTTATGACTAATCTTTCCATGTCTATTGTAAATGCTTTATATAATTTTCAGCTTTTGCGTTTTGCCGGAGAAGACGGAGTCGCCGCCTACGGCACAATTATGTATGTAAACTTTATATTTATAGCAATATTTTTAGGATATTCCATTGGATGCGCGCCGATTATCGGATATAACTACGGAGCCGGGAACCACACAGAGCTTAAAAATATGCTCCGCATGAGCCTTAAGCTGGTGGGCTTTTGGGGTATCGCCCTCGCACTTCTTTCGCAGCTTCTGACCGCTCCTCTTGCATCCATATTTGTAGGCTATGATAAAGAATTGTTTGTGCTGACCTGCCACGGTTTCCGCATCTATGCGCTAACCTTCCTTGTAAACGGATATAACATCTTCGGCTCCGCCTTCTTCACGGCGCTGAATAACGGAGCCGTCTCCGCTGTTATATCCTTCCTTAGGACTCTTGTTTTCCAGATAGCGTCCCTTCTTCTTCTGCCTCTTATTTTCGGCATTGACGGCATCTGGTCAGCAGTCCTTGTATCAGAGCTTATGACACTTATATTAACCATTATATTTCTTATAAAGAAGAAAAAAATATACCATTACTAAAAAGAAAGATAAATAAATTCCACCTGCACAGTTGGGACATTATTCGAGGAAGGGCATCTTAAAACTTCCGTCCCTCGAACGATATTCCAACCGTACAGGTGGAATTTATTTATCTTTCTTTTCTCATTCCGGCAGCCCGCCAAAACACAAACAACATAGCTGTACACAAGGCTGCAGAACCCATATATGGAAATTTTCGCTCTGAAATGGTAAGCGCCCTGCTAACCCCGGTAAATAGTACGGGGGAAATAAACTGACCGAAGCTCCTCATAAACATAATAACTGTTCCGACACTTAGCGCCTCATCCTTACTGCATACCATTCCTGCCTCCGCATTCAGTGTTGAGACGGCAAGTGCAAGTGCCATGCCAAAGAAAATCAGCCCTATAATGGAAAAAATAAGGCTGTTCCTTACGAGCAGGCTCAAAAATCCCGCCACTGCCAATACCCAGACTGCAGGCATCGTAAATCTCTCAAGCTTTCTTTTGAACCATTCCGCATACTGTCCTGTTGCAAGAGAGGACACCGTCATAATTGGCATAACAAAACCGACGCTTGCCTCCGAAACCGTACCTTCATTTAACGCAATCCCTGAAAAGTTATTGAGGATTGCAAAATAGCTGACAAAAATCACAAATGTACCGATTGCATAAAGTCCGGTTTTGCGGATCACGGAGAGGCTAATCTGGTTGCCTTCAGATGCCACTGTCACATTCGGAATATATTTTCGGCAAAGTATCATACACGGAATTCCAAACAGATATACCCAGAATACCCACCTCCACGATATGCCTGCCAAATATCCTGCGGCTATCATACACAAAATAGAAGAAACACTGGACCAGATTACAACCTTTCCGTTAAGCTGCTGCTGCTCATCACTGTCATAAAAATAAGCCAGCATCCCAATAGAAAGGGGCATCATGATACCATAGCCTATACCAATGATCACACGGGTAATAACCATTGCATAGATTGAACTGCATACTCCTCCAAGAAGTCCCCCCACAGTAAAGAAGCTGTATCCCATAAGGCAAAGCGTACGCATGGAAAGCTTCCTCGAAAGCATGGAAAAGAAGAAGGAAACCACAATGACCATAAGTGACGGCAGTGACACAATCATCTGAACCAAAAGCTGCGGAGCCTCGGAAAAATATGCACGTATCGTTTCAAGAGCTGGCGAAATCCCTGTTCCTACCAGAGAATTCGCCATAGATAAACTCAAAATTGCCAAAAGCTGCATTTTATTTTTATGATTTTCCATTAATTCGTTCATCCTCCATCAGACAATAAATTGCATTTACAAATACGGAAAGTGTCGGGACAAACGCATCCTCATCAATACGGAATTTGGGATTATGCAGACTATATATACACCCTTTTTCCTCATTTCGTATACCAAAAAAGAAAAAGGCTGCCTTTATCTTTTTTGTGTACCATGCAAAATCCTCTGAACCCATCTCAGGGGTTTCTTTTTTAATGACATTTTCTGCCCCCAGCATCTCTTTTGCAGCATGATACACAATATCAATCACATCATCGTCATTTCGGAAGTATGGATAATTAAAGCTGTCCGTATATTCTGCCTCAATGCCATTCATCTTTGCAATTATTTCTACTATCTCTCCTATTCTTTTCGCAATATATTCTCTCAATTCATCATCATAAGCGCGGAAGGTGCCGCCGAAGGTACACTCCGCGGGCAGCACATTTTTCACCGGCAGCTGACCCGCATTTATAGAACAGACTGAAATTACAGCGTTCTTTAACGGAGGCAGCTCTCTGGAACGGATATTCTGAATAGCGCTGATCATTTCTGCTGCCGTAACAATAACATCCTTCCCGAGATGCGGTGAGGCTGCATGAGAGCCCGAACCTTTTAGGTTCACCTCAAAAAAATCTCCACTTGCAAAGGCATCTCCGTATTTGCAGCCTATCTGTCCTGCAAGATACAGTGGCTGCGAATGAGCGCCGATTACAGCGTCCACATCATCAAGAACTCCTGATTCCATAATAAGCTTTGCACCGCCAGGAGCCGGTCCTTCCTCGGCAGGCTGAAAGATAAACTTAATTTTTCCCCCGGGAATATCTTTTTTATGTTCAGACAAATATTTCGCAAGCCCAAGGCAGATTGCCGTATGCGCATCATGTCCGCACGCATGCGCTACATTTTCCACCTCTGAGCAAAAAGGCTCACCGCTTTCTTCTTTTATAGCAAGTCCATCCATATCCGCCCGTACGGCAATTACTTTTCCCGGCTTTCCAGTATCTAGTGTCCCTAATACTGCTGATTTCACAAAATCAGACTGGACTTCAAGCCCCATCCTTTCGAGCTCTTCTTTTACAAGCCTCTGTGTCCCGGGAAGCTCAAAGCCTACCTCCGGATGGATATGAATTTTACGTCTCCACCGTATCATATCTGTTTCATATTGTTTTGCATTAATCATAATTTGTTCTGCCCGTTCCATTATGCACCTCCTTGTACAAAATCTTTTTCATTATCCGGTCTTAACAAAGCGCCCGTTTCATGCACTCCATCGCCTCTTCCAGCCGTCTTCTCTGCGTGCCGATATTTATACGTACAAAGCCTTCGCCTTCTTCGCCGTAATGAGAGCCGTCATTTGGGGCAACACCGGCATCCACCAGCCGCTGCATAAGTTCCTTTTGTGAAAATCCGGATTCAGTACAATCTATCCACAGCAGATAGGTTCCATCCGGTACATAGGTATGTGCCTTCGGAATATTTTCTTCAATATATTTTGTTACATACTCCGCATTTGCTTTCAGATAAGCACACAGCTCATCAACATAAGCCTCTCCATACTTATAAGCCACTTCCAGCGCCTTAAATCCAAACAAATTTACACCCACATGGAACGCCGTGATAATCTCGTTTACCTTTGTAAGGAGCTGTGGGTTTTTTGAAAAAATGACCGAAGTCTTAATACCTGCCACATTGAAGGTTTTTGATGGCGCCTCAACACATACACTCCTTTTTGCTGCATCCTCCGAAATGGTAATATATGGAACAAAGGTATGGCCCTCAAAAATAATATCTGAATGAATATCATCTGAAAAAACAAGAACATTATGCTTTTTACAAAGCTCATTCAGCTTTTCCAGCTCCTCTTTTTCCCACACCCTCCCAATCGGATTGTGTGGATTACAAAGAACAAAAAGCTTCACTCCATCCGCCATCTTGCGATCCAGATCCTCATAATCCATTTCATATCTGTCATTTTTCCTGATAAGGCTGCTTTTTACAAGCGTACGCTTCTGCTGCTCTACAACCTTGAAAAAAGGATCATAAACCGGCGTACACATCAGAATCTTGTCTCCCGGTTCCGTAAGCGCTGCAACGATAAATGCATTTGCACAGACAATTCCTGGAACACTGATCATTTCTTCTTTTTTTACCTCAAAACCATTTCTTTTCTTATTCCATGCTATGAAATTGTTATAATAATCTTCAGATGCATATGTATATCCGTATGTCGGATGCTCTGCCCTTTCCTTTAATGCTGAAACTATCTCTGGAAGTGTTTCAAAGTCCATGTCTGCAATTCCAAGAGGAATCAGATCCTTCTTGCCGAAATCCTGCTTCATTCTGTCCCACTTGATTACCTCTGTTCCATGTCTGTCAAATTCTTTATCAAACTGATACATAACTTTTTCTCCTTTACTTACTTTTTTAATTGAATTTGTATGTTTTTCTAACTTTCCCTTGTTTTCATCTGGTAAATTTCGTATGATATTATTAACAAAAATCTTAGGAGTAACTTTATTAATATGAATACAGAACTTATATCACAAATTATTAATTCTATTATCAATTACAACCGCAAAATGTATGATGCCGGAAGGAACACCCGCTGCTACGGAACCCAGCACAAGCTACGGACTGATCAGATACATACCATCGATTTCATTGGCCAGAATCCCTGCTGCAGGCTCCGTGATATTGCTACGGCAACTAATGCTGCCCTCCCTGCTGTTTCCTTACAGGTCAAGCGTTTGTCGAAGCTCGGCCTCATCACAAAAGAGCGTTCCGAAGAAAATCAGCGTGAGGTCATTCTTACCCTTACAGAGGACGGCGAAACTGTTTTCCGATACCATAACAGCCTGGACAAGCAGTGGGTGGATGCCGTAACAAAAGATCTTTCTGTTTTTCAGGCTGATGAGTTATCTTTAATTCATCAGTTCTTGAATATTCTTATTAAAAATATTCTTTAAGGACAGATAGCATAGCGAATATTGAAAGCAAAAAAAGGTTACTGTTCACTCCGTTCACAGTAACCTTTGCAAACTTCGCAAATCCATTTAAAATTCGCTTCACGAATGGGATTTGCTCACGCCTGAATCATTTTCTTACGGTCTGCGCAATAAATGCGCAGACCTGTGAACAGTAACCAAAAAAGAGCTGCTGCCCTTCCATAAAATAACAGCCCTTTTTTGCTTCTTTAGATTAAAATATTCTCAGAAGATAATATACTCCAAGTCCTGCAAATGTTCCGATCATGGAGCCAAGCGCTCCATAAATAACAGAGATTGAAATATATGCCTTGCCATAGATAGCCGCAACAACAGGAGCACTTGATACGCCGCCAATAGATGCAATGGAAGCGATAGAAAGTGTTCCCAGATCTACCTTGGCCAATTTACCATAAATTGCCATAACTAAAGCATGTACAAGAAGACAGGTAACACCGCACAGAAGGAATGTGCCCGCATTTGCAAATGTCTTTAAGTCAACCGCAGAACAGTTTACCAGAAGCATAAATGCTGCAAAACCGCCTCCTAACAATCCAAGACCATTGACATTTTTCAGATTGGTACATGTACCAAGCAAAACGGAAAATACCGTTACCAATGTATAAGCCCATACACTTGCCGGAACACTCGGTGTGAATTGCCCGATTAACGGTCCTATCCTCTGTGAAATTGCAACAACTGCAAGGCCAACCCCCATAATAATGAAAATATCATACGGAACAAGCTGTTTTGTATTTTGCGCTTCAGCCTCATCAATAGCTGCGGCAACCTCTTCGATTTCTGTTACATTTGCTTTTGTCCATTTATTGTAAACAGGCACTGCAGCAACTATAATCATTAAAAAGGTCATCCACGGACGGAATACAAGATTAATCAGCAGAAGCACATTCGCTGTCCCGTCATCACCCAGTCCGATTCCGTTTGCAATTGCATATAAATTTTCAGGTCCGCCGACAAATGAACCTGTCCATGCACCAAAAGCCCCTTCTACATTATCAATGCCAAGTCTATTGCCAAAGAGAAAATAGGTGATAATCATTCCTAAAAAAACGCTTACCACTGTTGCCAGAAAAACGCCTGCCAGCTTGGGCCCTATTTTTACCATTCTTTTAACATCCGTTTGTGCTCCGATCAAAAACACTAAAAACGGTATTGCATAATTGGTAAGCGCCAGACGCGTATTATTAACCGACTCATTCTCCATCGTCCACACGCCAAAGGTATTACAGCAGACTACAATTAAAAACATAATCAATACCGGCGGTACATACTTGTAAATTTTGGACGGAAACTTTTTACAAAATAACGTAACTGCCACAAAAATTAATGCAAGTGTCGCTAAAAATTCTATTCCATTTGTAATTAACATTTTACCTCCTATTCTGTCAAACCCTGGACAACTAATTTCCAGGGGTTAGATTTTCTTTTGTTATTGTGTATCTTTCTTCTCATTCCTCCCTGCTGTCTCCATTTCTTAATAGTTATATAACTATTTTACTTGTTAATTGTTTAAACTTTTAACAATTAATATTATATACTTTCCCTTTATAAATGTAAATTGTGAAATATTATAAAAAAAAACATATATTTTTGTTGATTTTGCCGATCCGAAGGGCAGTATCGCGTTTATTACCTCTATTTTGTACAATTACACACCACATTATAACATGGAACAAAGAGAATATAGTTGAACACAGCCATCCTTTTCTCCGTTTGGGGAAAATTTCAGGGGACGGTGTGACTCATAAGAATCACATCGTCCCCTGTTTTGGACTATCTATTTTCTATAGCCTTCTTATCACTCAATTGCTTTTATATCTCCATCCGGCAAGTATGTAAAATTACAATCTCTGTACATTTCCAAAGCATCTATCATTTCTTTGGAATACTTTTCAGCAAACCGCTCTTTTACATTAATTACAACAATGTTTCCGTCCTTTCCGAAAATGTTCTCTATAACCTCAGCAAATGTCCATAATAGATGCGCACAATGGTATTCCATATCATATACTATCGGAGCATCTCCTTTTTCAAATGCTTCTATTGGTTTTCCTATATAAAACTTCAGTTTGCAGCTATTGCTTGTATGCAAAATCGTCTCTGCTTCAAATTTCAGTTCCGGATTAAAACCTCTGACAAGAGATGCATCAATATGCCGGCAATAAACAGCGCCGCATTCCGACAGTCCCATCTCCTTTAACGCCGTATGCCACGGACATACAAAATTTTCTGACAACATAACACCGTCTGTTACCGTTCGTTCTATCTCGGCCAATCCAGGCGTCGCTCTCCACTCTACATAATGAAAATAAGAGTCATAGGATAGATCTCTCCCGTCTCGGATCGCCCGGAGAGCCATCCGTCCGCCCCTCTGTTCTCCATAAAATTGCGTAGCTTTTATAAAAGCAAGCTTCCCTTGTTCTCCAAATGCCTTTTTTAATTCATCATATAAATATCCGCAAATATATGCATGATGATATTCATTAAATTTTTCCATTTTACCCCTCCTGATCTGTTCTTTTTCCAAATATTAGCTTCTTTCTTGTTCCGTCTTTATTTTCAATACCAACACCAGTAAAAATATAAATAATTCCAAAAATCAGGCACAGCCAGTTAAACGGTGCATATTTTGCGTACTCCCATGCTGAAACTCCAATCTGACTGTGAACCAACGCACCTGCTGCTCCCCACGGTATCAGCGCCGCCAGACTTACTCCTGTGTCAGACATAATTCTTGACAAATTTCTGCGGGACAGATCGTATTTTTCATACATCGGGCTCAGCATCTCTCCAAGCAAAGTGTACGACACATAATATGTTACAGAAACGATAAACAGAATAGGATGAAGAATTGTTGTAATGAGCATTAGTTGCTTCCCCGATTTTACTACTTCTTCCATTTTCTCTAAAATTGTCTCCACACATCCAGATGCACGAAGTGGTGCGCTGAATGCCGCCGATGCTATAACAAGGCTAACCGTAGACATCATGCTTTCCATTCCTCCCCTGTGAACCAGCGTATTCACCAACTCATTTCCTGTGTCTCCGCTGAATCCGCTGACAATCATCCCCATAACTTCCGCAAAATCATTCTGCTGAACAAATATTGCCAAAATTACTGCAACAATAATTCCTGCCGCAAAAACAGGAAGTGTTGGTTTCTTCAAAAGAATAAAGACAAATACAACAACCGGAGGAATAAGCATGATGGGATTAATAACAAAATTTTAAAATAAAATATTTCTTAATCGAGGTGGAGAAAGTGAATGTTCTTTCAGTAATCAAAGAAAAATATAATACGTTGAGCAAAACTCAGAAGCGAATTGCCGACTATATGACTTCCAACCCAGAAAACGCATGTTTTCTATCTGTCCGTGATTTAGCAAAGCAACTAAGTACAACCGAGGTTACTATATTCAAATTTGTCAAAAATATCGGATATAATTCCTACAATGACTTTAAAAAAGATTTGCAGGCACAGATCCAAAACTGGATCTCACCAAATGAGCGCATTAAACAGGCTGTTCATAATTATGATAAAGAAGATTCCCTTTTTAGTCAGGTTATAAAATCTGAAATTGATTCTTTAAAGACCACATATGACAGTAACAGCAGGAGTGTTGTCAACGATGCCATAGGTCTTCTTTCCTCAGCGCAGAAAATTTATGTAATTGGAAACGAAATTTCAGAATCCGTCGCTAAATTTTGTGTGTCCAGATTATATCAGCTTGGAAAAAATGTCGAATTTATCGATGTAAATGTTTGGCAGTCTGTCATTAGCTGTCTAACTAATTTAGATGACAGTTCTCTCTTTATTATAATAAGCTTTCCTATTTATTCAGTTAATACCCTCGCTTTCGCTGAGTATATTGGGAAAAAAAATCTAAAATATATCTCCATATCTGACAGGCATAACTCAGATGTTGCACTGCATGCTTCCATTTCTCTTATTTGCTGCAGTGACACAGCTATTTTTTATAATACTATTACCTCTGCTGTGTCCCTCGTTAATATTCTCTGCTCTTTACTGGCAGTTAATTTAAAACAGGAAATGGATGAACGCCAAAATAAAAAAGAAGAAATCCAAAATCAATTGAATTGTTACGTATCAAATTATTATAAAAATAAAGAATAGAAAAATATAGCAACATAATTATCATTTCTGCCATAGCCGAATATTGCCAGTATGCCGTCACGCCCCATATTGTTTGCTATTACAAAACTAGTATAACCCACACTAATTAACCGTATGTTTCACTTGTCTAAATTTCCATCTGCCACGTTGGCTTCAATCGACAATGCTACCGGCATCGCCTCATTCTGCCGCTGTGACAGACGATTTAACTTTCGCTGTAGAAGGTCTGGATAGACTCGCCACTATACTGCTGTCCTTCCATAAAAGAGGGCATATAGCGGAACTTCTCATATAAATCCACTCTTATTTTTGAGTAACAAAATCGGCGGTATCACTCACGATACCGCCGATTTTGCTTTAACACTCAAAATATACTAAAAATCCGAAGCCGTCCCCGATTGGAACCGGGTTCGGATTATCATTATCTG
>CATBDC010000026.1 GCA_949502235.1 uncultured Lachnospiraceae bacterium
ATGTTATTTAGGGGTAAGCCGCTTTCTTGGTTTCCCTTATGTCTATAATATAACATATGATCATGATCGTATCAAGAAATTATTCTCAAAATTCACCTAAAGGACAAATTCATCCGGATTATTAGAAATAATTTTATTTCCAGAAATCTTATCAGCAGAAATATCACCTTCATTCGCTCCATTAATTTGAATTTGTCTTGATTTTTTACCACCTTTTATTATTTTTTTATCTATAAATTTACATCCTATTGCTCCAGATACTAACCCCAATAAAAATGACACTAATTCGGTTATTTCCTTTAACATTTTTATTAACAGGCATTTCTTGCCCAATAAGTAAAAGCTCATACGATAATATATTATATCCGTTCTTTAATATTTCAGAACTCCCATAATCTGCCAAATCTAAACAATGACCTAATGTTATAACCGCACCTATAACCGCTGGCTTCTTCTTTTCACTGCCTGGATGCTTTTTATTATACCTTTGACAATACGATATCGCCCATTCTTCTGCTCTTGATAAGCTATTCTCCCAAAAGTAAATCCCATTTCCAAGCCAATCATACGAATTATGACTAAGCAATAATGGCTCATGATTATACAAAACCTTTCTATAAGTTTCCTCATCACAGCCATGTAATGCCAGTAGCAAATTGGGTAAATTACTATACATATTGTTAGTCCCTTTTCTTTTGTATACTTAACCTGGTAAATTCATAACGCTCTGTAAAATTTCCATTCTCTTCAATTATCTTGCTTTCTTGACTTACGTTCTGCCATATGCCTTGTCCCTATTGTGACATATCCGTTAAGGCTGACAGAACCGCCATTAGAAAGTACATTTATAATTACGCCTCAAAATGCGGATAGAATATTCTCTATATCCTCCTGTGTATACTTTTTATCCTTGTAGTTTAAGAAATCCATCACCCTTTTTATCACTCCAGGCTTAATAATCCTTTCACCCGTATCCTCATCTCCTACTTCGTTTCCGTCTTATTTTTTCTTTTTAAATTGCTATTCTTATCTTCTTTTGTTGTAAGAGCAGGCATCCTTTTTGTGCACTGAAGGAATACGGAAAAGCAGCTTCCTTCCCCGTAAACCGATTTCACTGTCATATATCCTTTTTCTTTTTCGAGAATGAGATTTGACAGATAAAGACCGATTCCGGAGCCTTCCACATGTTCCGCATCACGTCCCCTGTAGAACCGCTTAAAGATCTGTGTAAGCTCATCTCCAGGAATTCCCTGACCATTATCGATGAACCGGATTTCTGTGTAAATTTCATAAGGGCAGACCTGAATCCGTATCATGCCTCCCCTGTCCGTATATTTCACCGCGTTTTCCAGAATATTTACAAAAACCTCTGCCGTCCATTTTCTGTTATGATTAAGAAGAATATCCTCATAGGGCTCCGAAATGAGCACAAGGCCTTTCTTTTCTATCTTTTCATACACCATATCCACCGCATTAAGAAGGGTTTCCCTAAGAGACGCATCTTCTGTCTCAAAGGAAATCACATTCTGTTCCAGCTTTACCATCTTCATCAGGGAACTGATAAGGAAATCAAGCTTATCTGCCTGCTTTCTGATTTTCCAGACAGCCTGTGCTCTTTTCTCTTCACCTATATCTGGCGTATCCAGAATCTCAGTGTAGAGGAAAAGATTGGCAAGGGGTGTTTTCAGCTGATGGGACATATTGGAGACAAGGCTTTTTACCTGCTCCTTTTCTTTTTCCGCCTCTGTCACCTGCCCCATAAGGGCCTCCTGAATCCGGTTCAGCCTGCTTACAAGAGCAGACATTTCCCTCTCCCGCACATCCGGATATACGATCTCCTCACGCTCCAGCACGCAGTTAAGAAGTCTGTCTATCTCCCGGTATGTCTTTCTTTTCTGGTAAATATGCCAGAAAATGCACAAGCCTAAAAGAATTATCAGTATACCATTTATGATCATCCCTATTCTTCCTTCCAGATATACCCGATTCCGTGGACAGTGCCAATCCGCCCCTGATTTGCCCCGTCCTCCTCAAGCTTTGCCCGAAGCCTGCTAATATTGACAGAAACTGTATTATTATCCACAAACCTCCCGTCACTATCCCAGATATGATTTAATATCTGCTCTTTCGAGAGCACATGGCCTCTGTTTTCCACAAGATATTGAAGCAGCCGGTACTCAAGCTTGCTAAGCAGTATCTCCCTGCCGTCTTTGTAAACCCTGCAGGAGCCCTTGTCTATGATAATATTTCCACTGACCAGCTTCCCTGCCCCTTCCTCTCCATATGTCCTCTCATTTAAAATCCGCCTCACTCTTGCCTTCAGAACTCCTAAGGAAAAGGGCTTGGACAGGTAATCATTCACACCCAGCTCCAACGCCTTAATTTCGTCAAGCTCAGTATCCCGTGCCGTCAGCATAATTATGGGGATTCTGTCAGACTCACGCACCTCTCTGCACAGGTCAAATCCTGTACCGTCCGGCAGATTACAGTCTAAAAGTACTAAATCATATATCCGTTTTCTGATCTCACGCATACCATCCTTTTTAGTGTCCACACAAAAAACCTCATAACCATCACAGGTAAATGAAAAATGCAGTCCCTCCCTTAAATCGGCATCGTCCTCGATAATCAGTATTCTCAGTCCCATAATATGCCTCCTCCATTCACAGTATATATCTTTTCATAACACTTTTCAATGAAGGCTTTACACCAAAATCACCGGTTGATATAATGAAAGAGTTAATTAATGAGGTTATTTCCGAGGCAAAAAGACAAGTTGATGTTCGAGCGGCACAGATGGAGATTTTTCAGTGCACAGGAAGTTCGGGGCGGTTCTTCCCCTAAGCAGGCGTTAAAAGGGCGCTTTTAGCGAAGGTGAGATCCACGATTTACGGAGACTTAGGAATGAAGGCTCTCCTGAATTCCTTAGTCGCAGTTAGTCGTTAGCTCACCGGAGCGGTGCCCTGCCTGTGTGGGGAAGAACTGCCCCGAACTTCCGTCCCCCGAAAATGATATCCCAACCATACAGGCGGAAAATTTTGCTCTATTTCATTCATTTACATGCATCCTATAAACTCTTGAAGGCCTCTCATCCACATCATTCATCATCTGGTAAAATTCGCAGCCATACTTTTCGTATAGCCCAGTATGATCTGTTGATATAAAGATATCCTGCACCTTATCGGCCTTCGCAAGCTTCTTAATTTCCTCAAACAATTTCCCCATACAGCGGCAGCCCCTGTACTGTGGAAAGGTATACACAAACCCGATCCATGGGGTAAGCTCCACAGGCTGGATATCGTCTTTTTCCGCATATGTGCAAAACGAAATAAGTTCATCCTCATTCACCAGCATCAGCACCTTTGATTTTTCTCCCACAAGCTTCTTAAACTTATTCTCACTTAACAGCTCGTACAGATACCGGCCTGCGCTCCAGTCACTTTTCTTTATCTGTTCTAACCAGTATTCCTGCCGGCCGCAGATATCATAATCTATTACCTTCAAACTTAATTACTCCTTCTTAAGTCGTTGCTGCCGTAATGGCCACGAACGAACCAATAATTATCATGTTCATTTCATCTATGGCATCCTGTGCTGCTTTCACCCTTTTTCCAGCCTTTGTATGCCTGATTTCATTCAGCCGTTCTTTCATTTTATCCTTTTCCTGTTTTGTAAAAATACCCTTTAAGAGCTTTGTGGAATTAAGCAAGGAAGCTAAAAGAACCATATCCTCTGTCATAACCCTGTCACCCAGTACTGCATTACGGATTTCCCCGATAACGCTGTCATATGCACTCTTATTGACGAGCATCACCTCTTTGCTCCCAAGGATGCCCTTCCGGTTTTCCATAGAAATCAGATTTTTCTGAAGCATGGACTCCTTCAGCCGATCTATCACACTATAAAGCTGCCTGTTACTTATTCCAAAACAAAGCTTTTCAAGAATTTTCTTCAGTGGAATCTCCGGCTTACCCATTTGCTCAATGAGACTGTAAAGACGTCTGTCACAGGCCCCGGCTGGTTCGCTGCCATTCAGCCTTACCTTGTCTTTGCCTGTAATCGCCAGATTGCCGTCCTGCATCATCTGAATAACCATGGCCGCTATCAAATAAGCGCCCAGCTCATTGTCATACAGTTTCCTCCTGACTGCCGCCATGCACAAAGCATATTTTTCTGTAATGGTAATATGGTTCATAATTCTTTTCCTCCCATACTTAATACATTTATTATACGCTTTCCATATCACCAAAACAATCTATTTGTTCTATATTCATTTCTAAATGCCTAATGTATTGTTCTGTTTGACAACCTTTCGGTTTTCCCCCTGTTACTCAGTCATAATTTCCTTGATAGAAATCTTCTTGATTTTTTCGGAATATACATACATCAGAATTTCATAAACCGCAATAAAAACAACAAGTGAAATAATCATAACAGGAAAGTCAAATTCATATTCCGGTACACCCTCAACATCCTTGAATACTATATCCACCATAAGCCGCAGCAATCCATACTGATATACTGCTCCGATTGCAAAACCAATATATGACATTGGTCTGTAACCGCCGAGAATTGCCCTGCAGCATTCTTTTTGTGAATAGCCGAATACCATCATCATAGCAATCGTTTTTGTGTTTCCGTTTATTACTGTAGTTATAGCAAGAAACAGAGTTGTAAACGCTAATATAAGTCCGATGGCCAACATCATCACACTCATCATTTCACTTGATAAGTCTTTCATACTAAACGACATTTGTGTCATAGCTGAAAAACAAAACGAAGCAAAAATAATGAAAAATACAAGTACCTTTTTAGAGCTCAGGGTATTCCTTTTCAAATCCTCTACAAACGATAATTCTCTGTTTTTTTCGATTCTGTGATTCGGTGTTTTAGAAGCAATTTGCAGATTATCTTTCAAAAGCAGCAACACAGGCTTTTTTAATTTGTACCAAGCGTAGTAAATCGAAAGAGCCGAAAAACACACAGTCGGCAATACCACAAAATAGAATAAAATGCCTGGATGAAAATTTATAGTTACCTCTGGGAGCATTTTATCTTCATTTTGCAGAGCGTAAAACCATGGCATTATAAGAAATGCTCCTGCATATCCGCTTGCAGTTCCGATAAAAGTACTAATTCCGAATACCCAAAAGCTTTTTGCAATTTTAAGATTGGAATATCCCAATGCCTTTAATATCCCAAGTTCTTTCTTATGTGTGTCGATATAATGCTTAATATAAAACAACAGCATAACAACCGAAGTTATAAGCAGGCAGCCACCAGTTACGAGGCAAACCACTTTTGCAGTAGATACCTGGGCATTATAAAAAACCATTGACAATTCAGATGTTATTTCACTCTCAATTAACCGAATATCAAAATAAAAGTTCAGAAACATTGTACATACAAGTACAGCACAACAGGCGATAATAGAAATGCCGATGAGTTTTGAAGCATTTTTTATTCCAACGAACATACCATCACCACCCAATCTCATAAGCGGTCTTTTTCGTTCCATTTGTATAAATTTCAGATATTTTTCCGCTGTTCATTTTTATAACTGTATTCGCCATTTCCGCAATATTCAGATTGTGCGTTACCATTACGATTGTAAAATCATACTCCTTTTGAAGTTTCCAGATATAATCAAGCACCTGCCGTCCGGTTTGTTCATCTAATGCACCTGTCGGTTCGTCAAGTAATAAAACTCTTGGCCTTTTTGCCAAAGCTCTTGCAACAGATACTCTTTGCTGTTCGCCGCCCGAGAGTTCGCTGGGATATTTATGTAGTTTTTCTCCGAGTCCGACCGCCTCGATAACGGTTTTGTAATCTTTGTTATCTGCTAAGTCAGCACCCATTTTCACATTTTTATCGACGCTCATATTAGGCAGCAGATAATACTGCTGAAAAATAAATCCGATATTTTCCTTGCGGAATGAAATTAATTCATTATCGGAAAGTGCTGTAATATCCTTTCCGTCATAAAACACTTTACCGCTGTCAGGACGTTCAAGACCTGAAATTACATTCAAAAATGTTGACTTGCCCGAACCCGATGCACCGAGAATAACCACAAAATCATTATCCTCAATATCAAGACTGATGTCCTTTAATACTTGAAATCGATTTTCTTTGTTTCCGTATGATTTTATTATGTTTCTCGCTTTAATCATTATCTTCTTCTCCCTTTATCTTTTTCAAAATGCTCATACATACCTCAGTAATCATTGTACTGATCTCTTCGTCTGTAAAGCGGCACATTTTTGTGGCACAAAGCGATGCAATTCCGTGTGTATATATCCAAAGATGATGATATAGCTTTTTCGCAGATGACTTGCAAATTTTGTAATCATCCTGAATCGACAAGAGAATATCCCCATAACTTTCATCTATTAAAGGAAGCACACCTGATAAGTCAGGAATTTGTTTTTGCTCCGCCATAAAGAGGAGCTGAAAAAGTTTTGGCTCATTAACAGAAAAGAGAATATATTGTGTACCCACCCCCTTAAAAGGGTGTTCCGCTGTTAATCCTTTATTGATATATTCTTTATACAGAGCTTTAGCAGCTTCAATCATAGCCTGCTGAACTTCCTCCATATTTTTGAATACAGTAAAAATTGGTCTTGCCGAACTGCCAAGGTATGTTCCCAGTGCTCTAGAAGTTAAAGCTTCATATCCGTCTGTCCTGACAATATTTAATGCGGCCCCAATAATTTCTGCTTTTGTAAATTTTGCTTTCGGTGGCATTTTTGTCCCTCCTTTAATTAAATCAATCGTTTTACATCATGTGTTTTAATTATAACCAAAACGGCCATTGAAGTCAATAGGCGGCAGAAATTTCTCCATGCCGTTACTGGAGCACCCGCAGGGTGTGAACAATAACAAAAAATCGCATATCATCCGGAATTACCGGAATGACATGCGATTTTATCATGGGAAAAACTCTATATTTATTTTCTTACTCTCCTACAGCGCCAGATACTCTGTCAGCACTTCTTTCAGATCCGCTGCCATGCCGTAATCCGCCACGCCGTAAATTGCCGCATCTTCATCGGTATTTACTGCCACAAAGAGCTTCGTATCCTTGATCCCCTCTGTATGCTGGATAGCGCCGGACACACCAAAGGAGATACAGATCTTCGGACGGATGGTAAGTCCTGTCTGTCCAATCTGGTGATTGAACGGAATCATTTCAGAGTCTACCATCGGCCTTGTTCCGCCGATTGCTCCGCCTACCTTCTCGGCAAACTTCTCAAGCAGTGCGAAATTGTCATCCTCCAGGACTCCCCTTCCGCCCACAACAACTACCTCTGCGCTTAAGATGCTTCCTGTCTCTGCCTCTGCAGGTATCTCCTCAATCACTTCGATTTTGGAATCGCCAACCTTGATATCATCGAAATACTCGATGTTCGCCCGGCCGCCTTCTGCCTCTTCCTGTGCCGTGTACACGCCCGGCCTTACAGTCATCATCTGCGGGTAGAAGCCGTCCCTTGTAATAATCGTAACAAAAACGTTCTCTCCATAGGAAGGCTTATTCTGCTTGATATAATAGGAGCCGTCCTCCTTTGTTCCTACAAGAACCTCGGTACAGTCTGCAGTCATTCCACAGCCTAACTTCATTGCAACCCTGGAGAAAATGGAACGTCCCTCCGGAGTTGCCGGAATGAGTACGCTTGACGGGTCAATCCTCTTAAGCATTTCTGCAATCGCCTGGCTTACGGCGTCATCCTGCTGGGAACAGTCACGTCCTGCATTCACAGCATAGATCTCTTCCACTCCAAGCCTGTCAAGCTCTGCCGCAATTTTCTCTGCGTTATCAGCAAGCACAATTGCCTGAACCTTCTCGCCTGTCGTTTTCTGAATCTCCTTTGCCGCTGAAACCAGTTCTGCAGCTACCGGCTCTAATTTACCTTTATAACTTTCTGCATAAACACAAATTCCATTAGCCATCGATTTACTTTCCTTTCTCCTCTTCAATCAATTCCTTAAGCTTCTTTGCAAGCTCTGCCGGTGTTCCTTCAAGCATCCGGGCTTTTCTTCCCATCTTTGGTGAGAAGGAATCTACAACTGTCGTTGGCGAGCCTGCGATACCTACTTCGTCAGGCGGAAGTCCCAAATCCGCATTAGTGTAGGTTACAAGCGGCTTAGATTTTGCCGCGCGCTTTGTACGAAGGGTTGCAAGGCGAGGCTCGTTACAGCCGAAATTAAAGGAAATCATTGCCGGAAGAGCACATTTAATACTTAATTTCTTATCATGGAACTTCTTAACTGCTACGATTTTGTCCGCCTCGGCCGCGTCATATTTTACGCCCATCGCTTCCACCACATGGGGAATATCGAGACATTCTGCCACCATTGCACCCACCTGTCCGGTCGCACCGTCTGCAGACAGCGCCCCGCCCAGAATAAGGTCAAACTCACCGTACTTCTTAATGGCCGCTGCCAGTACCTTTGCAGTTGCAACCGTATCTCCTCCTGCAACAGCCCGGTCGGTGATCAGGCAGGACTCATCGCAGCCGAGTGCCATTGCATCCCGGAGCGCTTTTTCTGCATCCGGCGGCCCCATTGTAAATACAACAACCTTTCCCCCTGTCTGCTCCTTAAGAAGCATAGCCTCCTCAATGGCATTAAGGTCGGCCGGATTTACCATACCCTCGGAGCTTGCGCGCACGAGAGCATGTGTCTTTGGATCTACTGATACGTCATTTGAAACCGGAACCTGTTTAATAAGAACTGCTATATTCATGGTTTCCTCCTAAAATATTTTCTTGCGGTCTGCGCCTTTTATGCGCAGACCTTTCCAAACAATTATCTATTATCTTACAAGAGACGCTTAAACGCCCAGTTCTCAAGAAGCGGCGTGCTCTCTCCCCGCATAATGAGCTTTGCAAGGTCACGGGTTGCGGCAGGAGCCTCAATAACGCCGTTTCCGCCGTAGCCTGTGGAAAGCATATAGCCTTCAACCGGAGTCTCACCTAAGATTGGCCAGAAATCCTTCGGCTCTGCGCGGTAGGAAAGCCATGAGGATACAAGACCGCTGTCCACGATTCCTGGAACCTTTGCTTCAAGCTGGTCAAGCAGGAAGTCGATGAAGTAGTCATCTGTTCCGCCTGTTGCCGGTAACTTATCCGGATCCCACTGTCCCGCATGCATCGGGTTGCTTAAATCCATAGAAAGGTGGGACTTGCAGATGAAAATATTATCTCCTGCCCTAAGTCCGTAGAACTCTGGGTATTTCAGTACAGGGAAGGTGTAGTTAAGCTTCTTTCCCGGAGGGCATAAGAAGAAGGCTTCAGCCTTTGTATGCCAGATCGGCACATCAAGCCCTACCATCTCGCCTGTGAATTTGCTCCACGGTCCTGTACAGTCAACAACTACATCAAATTCATATTCCGCTCCATCGTCTGTCTTAAGGCCCTTCACCTTGTTATTCTCCACAACAACCTCTGTTACCTTAACACCTGTCTTAACAACGCCGCCGTTCTTCTGGAATTTCTTCGCATAAGTATTGGAAATCATGGTTCCGTCAAAATATCCATCGTCTGCCGTGTAGCCTGCGCCGAGAATATTATCTGTGGAAATGTCCGGCAGAATCTCTTTGATGCGATCCTTGTCTGTAATATACTCGCCTGTGTAGCCTGCCGCCTTTGCAAGAGCGATACCAGTCTTAATAACCTTTTCTACTTCCTCATTTGTAGCAACTACAAGTGTTCCTGTCTTATCAAAGCCTGCGGAGCCTTTTTCTTCCTGCTCCATCTTAAGATAAGACTCAAAGCCGTAAAGTCTTACGTCCCAGTATCTGTTCTTAAGAGAATCGTCAAACAGACAAACCGTGCCTGCTGACTTTGCTGTGGACGCTCCTCCGATTGTATCCTTCTCGAATACAATGACCTCAGCCTCGCCGTCATAAAGACTTAAGTGATAGCCAAGCGCTGTTCCGGAAATACCTCCGCCGATGATACCGATTTTTTTCTTTGCCATAGTGTTACCTGCCTTTCTTTTTATTTTTCTTTTATTTTTCTCCCTTATGGCAAGGGATTTTAACATGAACTTGTCATGTTATTGTTACTCTTCACCCGGTTCACAATAACCTTGCTGTTATAATTTATCTACATTTAAAACTGTTCCAAGGAGCACATTGCATCCGTTTTCTATATCCTCATCCTTTGTGTACTCATGTCTGGAGTGGCTGATTCCATTCTCGCTGGGAACAAATATCATGGCTGTCGGGAATACACTCGTCATGATAAGCGAATCATGGAAGGCGCCGCTTGGAATTACACTGTAGTCTATGCCAAGCTCCTTAATGGTATTTTCTATATTCTCCTTCACCCAGTCAGACATAGGCGCCGGGTCATGGAAGGATGTGGGGACAAATGTATAGGAAACTTCATATTTCTTACAGATGTCCCCAAGGGTCTCCTGCAGTTTTTGTTCAACCAGAGACATCACCTTAGCGTCTGTGTCCCTGATTTCCAGGCTGAAGGTGCAGGTGCCTGGAATTACATTGACAGAATGGGGCGTCACTTTTATCGTGCCTACAGTTGCAACGGTAAATTCGTTCCCACATTCTGTTGTAACCTCTGGTATTTTGTTAATAAATCCTGCTGCCGCCACAAGGGCGTCCTTACGGTCTGCCATCGCCGTGCTTCCGGCATGATTTGCCTCACCGGTTACCGTAACCTCATATCTGTTAACTCCCGCAATGGAAGATACAATTCCTACGGAAGTATCTGACCTGTATAATCTTGCTCCCTGTTCCACATGGAGCTCCAAAAAGCAGTGTACATCTGCCGGGTTCTTTGCCGCAGCCTTTACTCCCTCACTTGTGATGCCGTAAGACTGCATAACCTTCCCGCGTTCCTCTCCATATATATCTAGCTCCGAATCGCTGATTCCCGCATCCTGTCCGCAGATTGCACTGCTCCCTGTAAGTCCTTTTCCGAAGCGAAAGCCTTCCTCATCTGTAAATACCACCACCTCTATCGGATGCTTTGGCATATATCCTTCCTTTTTAAATGTTTCGCAGACCTCTAAGGCTCCCACACATCCAAGAACACCGTCATACTTTCCTCCATCCGGCACCGTATCCAGATGAGAACCCATCAAAATTGCCGGAAGACTGTTATCCTGGCCGTCCATGCGGGCAATGAGATTTCCTGCCGCGTCCATTCTTACGTTCATTCCCAGAGCCTCTGCCCAGGAAGCAAAAAGCCTTCTTCCCTTTACATCCTCATCAGAAAACGCCATTCTTGTATAGGTTCCGTCTTCCTTCTTCCCGCACTGGTAGATTTCCTCCAGCCGTGAAACTACTCTTTTTCCATCTGCCTTCATGTTACTTTCCTTTCCTCCTCTGCTTATTTTTGTTATACAGCAGTTTTCACAAATTTATACACTCGTTTTTGGGCAAACTGTATAGATGTTTTCAATGAAGTATATAAATCTTATCTATATTTCACATTATAGATAATTTTTTAACAATATGCATCAGGGAAAAAAGATAAAAAAAAGAGATATTGTTTGTCCATATTGGATAAGCAATATCCCCGCCTGATTTATTTTCTAATATTTTCTACCATTCTATGGACAATCAGCCCGATTCTGACAGCCAGCACCTCACTGGGGTTGTCAAAATCAATCCCAGTAATCTCTACAATCCGATCTATACGGTAAGCCGCTGTTTTATAATGAATAAAAAGCTCCTGGGCCGTCTTTGTAAGATTCTGGTTCCTGTCCAGATAGGTGTTAAGGGTAAGGATCAAATCACCCCTCTGCTGCTTTTTATAATGGAAGAGCTTCTCAAGACTTTCCGGTATGTACTCGGAAAGCTCCTCCGCCGTGTCAAGCTTGCACAAAAGCTTAAAAATACCCATGTCAGCAAAAAACATGACCGAAGATGCCTGACTGTCGCTCTGTTCTCCCAAAATACCGATAAATTCCAGTGAATCCCCTGCTTCCTTATAGCTGTCTGAGATGTTTAAAACGCCCTCTACCTCCTTTCCAACGCCAACCCGGACAACAAGCCTGCTATTTTTTTCAAAAATCCTTTTCTGAATCCGCTCTACCGTACATTTAAGCTCTTTCCGGTATTCCTCCTGCTTCTGCCCTTTCTCTATCTGCTGGATAACTGTCACCTTGTCCACATCATTGCGGATCCTGACCTCACGGAACTCCTTCACCACCGCATCCCGCAAAACGCTGAAATACTGAAGCCTTTCATTCAGCTTCTCAAATTCACCGGTTTCTTTATTCCAAAGCTTTAGGATCAGCACACGGTATGATGCCTCCATGGGAATCCCAAGGAGCTTAATGTCTCTTTCTATCTCCTGCCTGGAGTGGAGCTTTCCGCTTAAAATATGATTCATAATATCATTCTGGAACTTTTCCTCCAGCTCCTCAATAGAATTCTGGCGGAACATTTCCTGCCTTAGCGCTGTTACCGCATTTTCAATAGCAATGTCATCCAGATCGCTGAAAGGATTTCTGGACGCCGTGATAACAAGATACATTTTCCGGCTGTACATCACCTTGAGCTTTACCACCAGCTGATCCGTATACTGTCCCTCCTCTGACAAACGAACCTGCTGCCTTAAATAATTATAATTCGAATAAAAACGAGGCTCGTATTCCTCTGCATGCTTAGACAGGGCAAACTTATGTACACTGCCCTCTGCCTGCGCAAGACAGTCCATATTCTGGTTAAAAAGCGCCGCCGGATTGCCGATAAGCTTTTCCAGCACATCCAGGATTCTCTGAATCCCATTCTCCGTAGAGCTAAAAGACAGAGACAGGGCGGTAAAATTGTCATGGGTTGTCTTAAAATATTTAAGCCGCCTTACCTCGTCATTAAAAAGCCGCTCCATAATTATCTTTAATATATCCCTGAAGGAAAGCTCAAAAGAAATTTCCAGAACAGGCACTGCGTGCTCCCTGGCATAATCAAGCAAAATATGAAGCTTTTCCTCTATATGCTCCACATTTTGTTTGCGCTTTACGGCCACGGCGCTTACCTTCTTCTTTGACAGCTCCTCTATGTATCCCCTGAATTCCTTTACACTGCAGGACTGAAAAGCATAAAAGCCCGTCAAAAGAACCTCCCCGCCGCTGATATATTTCACAATATCAGGCGCCTCAATAATCGTTACCCCCAAAATCTCATTATCAAGGCCCTGCTTTCCGCCAAGTAACCTTGCATCACCGAATATCTCTGCCTTCAGCATGTCCCTTACTGTAAATCCCATGCCCCTCATCCTCACCTTTTCCTATCATTTAATAAAAATATCTATAGGACTATCTGTTATTGCCCAAATTAAAATATGTACGTCTCCTTCATCTGACATGTTAATAATGCGTGCACATACCTGTTGCTGTACGGTCATTAAACCACATCCTTTTTGATTTATGATTGCATTTATAACGGTAATACTTCATGTTATATGTATCATAACATGGGAATCTTTAGAATTCTACCCTCTTTTAAATGTTCTTCTCATGTGCTTTTTTGAAATGGCAGGATTCTAATATATAATGACACAAATGGAATATTAATACCATATGAAAGGCACTATAATTATATCTGCAAAGTCAAAAAGACATATACTCTGTCGGAAGGGAGATTAATTATGTATTATGAAGCAGATGATTTTATAGAAACCGCAGACAATGAAACATTGGAATTGATTGCCCGTGTAAGGGAATTGACACGGGAATACTATTTTTCAGATTACAGAGATACCGAAAGGAGAACCGCCATACTTCAGGAATTGCTGGGCGGCATAGGAGAAAATGTTGCAATTGACACACCGTTTCACTGCGATCATGGGAAAAATATTTTTCTAGGAAATGATGTGATAATAAATATGAACTGTACTTTTGTGGATAACGCAGAGATACGCATAGGAAACAGGGTATTGGTTGCATCCAATGTACAGCTTTATACCGGTTCACACCCCGTTTCACCTGGGGAGCGTCTTATACCGGATTGGAAAGGCCGCAAGACAACCTTTTTCCGGTCATTCGCCCGTCCGATAGAAATAAAAGATCATGTATGGATTGGGGGCGGCAGTATTCTCCTGCCCGGTGTAACAATTGGGGAAAACAGCGTAATAGGCGCAGGAAGTGTTGTAAACCGTTCTATCCCTGCAAATTGTGTTGCAGTGGGAAATCCATGCAGGGTGATACGCAGAATAGAAACAGAATAAACAGAGGAAAATTTTCAAAAATAATTATTGTATTTTATATGGTATTGTGATACAATAAATTTCGGTTTGAGAAGCCAGAAACATGCGGATGTGGCGGAATGGCAGACGCATCAGACTCAAAATCTGACGAGGGCGACTTCGTGCGGGTTCAAGTCCCGCCATCCGCAGTGAACTTAAGTTTAAAAGATGCCGGAACCTATAGGAGTTCCGGCATTCTTTATATTCTCTGTCATTAAATAAGAAAGGATATGACCACATGTCATTACCACAGGAACGCATTTATACATCAAAACTCCATCTGTGCAATTGGAAGTCATTTTCGATGCATAGGAAGGGCATCTTAAAACTTCCGTCCCTTGAACGATATTCCTTCCAGCCGTACAGGTGGAAAATATTCTACTATTTCGTATATTGCTCAATCCTACAGCTGTGCTCTTTCGTCTCTTCGTTGTAATTAATACCAACAAGAAGCAGATTCCCTGTATACTCCTCAAGCGCCTTAGGATAACACTTATCCTTAATCTGCGCAACTGCACTCTCTGCCGTTTTATTCCATTTTAATTCAATCAAAAGAGCCGGTTTGTCAGGATATTCTTTCCGCGGAATATATACAATATCTGTCCTCCCCTTTCCAGAAGGGAACTCCTTGATCACCGTATAATAATTCCGTGCCACGTAAAATGCCAGCGAAATCGTATAACTAAGCGCATTTTCATCATTATACTGTAAATAAGAGCTTTCATAATGAGCATTCTGCACTGCCTTTGCAACAAAGGCTTCGTCCCCGCGCCAGACTGCCTTAAGCGCTTCTTTTGAATTTCTAAGTGCCTCTGTCACCTCTCCCCAGTCAGAATTGCTGATGGAATTAATATATTCGTTTAATATTTCATAATTGGGAATAAATACTTCACTCTCATCGCTGCGGTAACCCAGATATCCCAGATGTATAAGAAGCGTCAGTACATCATCCCTGGAATGGAAGGTCACCATATCATTTGTAAAGCTGTGGATATTTACCGCCACTCCTTCCTTCCCGTTTATCATTTCAATGACTGCATCCCTTAACCCCTCAAAATTCATATCAATATAAGAGCGGAGTGCCTCGAAGGTCTCTGTCTGGTTCCAGTAATACTGAAATTTTCCAAAACGCATAGCGCTGACTACAGAACGGGGATTGTATATGGAACCTGCATCCTCAAGATAATATCCGTCATACCACTTTTTTACCTCTTCAAAATCCATGTTATAGCGCGTACATAAACCGCGCACCTCATCCTCCGTAAATCCAACATACTTAGCCAGCGCTCCCTGAAAAGTCATGGAAAATTCGTCAAACATATTAAGCGCACTGTGCGTGCCGTATTTTTTAATCGGAAGGATTCCCGTCATATAACATAACGAAATATACCCCTTGTCCTTCAGAAGATCCCGCAGAAAATCCAGATACATCTTCTGTGCATCTGTCTCTGACTTGTACTCACGGAAAATACAGTCCCACTCATCAATAATAAGGATAAATGGAATCCTGACCTCACTATATAAATCCTGCATACATCCGATCAAATCATGTTTATCATAATAATCAACTTGCGGATATTCTTGCGATAGTTCACGTATCACTCTGTTTTTCAGTAAAGCAAGCATATCTTCCATTGAATTCGTCCTGCTCAGAAATTCCTGCATATTCAAAAACAGGACATTATACTGGTTCAAATACTTTTGGCTGCTTTCATCCTTTGAAATTTCATATCCCTCAAACAATTCTCTTGAATCACACCCGCGGCTGTAATATGCCGCAAGCATGTCGGCTGTTACAGATTTTCCAAATCTGCGTGGCCTGCTCATACAAATATATTTCTGCAGTGAATTCAGAACCCTGTTACAATAATGGATCAATCCTGTTTTATCAATATATATCTCTGAATTAATACACTGAAAAAACTTTTCATTTCCTGGATTCAGATAAACTCCCATAGAGACTCCTCCTTTCTTCACTTATAAGTATACACAAAATAATGCGTCATCATTTTATCAGCTTCTTTCCAATCTCAAAGCAGTCAAAGGTAGCAAAATAATCTGCCGGTGTTTCCGCTCTTCTTATAAGCTGCGTGCTTCCGTCTTCCTTTAAAAGAATTTCCGCAGACTTCAGCTTCCCGTTATAATTATATCCCATGGCAAACCCGTGGGCTCCCGTATCATGGATTACAAGGAGATCACCCTTATCAATTTTCGGAAGCATCCTGTCAATGGCAAATTTATCATTATTTTCACACAAGGAACCTGTAATATCATATTTATGGTCGCAGGGAAGCTTTTCCTTTCCCATGACCGTGATATGATGATACGCCCCGTACATGGCAGGCCGCATAAGATTTACCGCGCAGGCATCCACGCCGATATATTCCTTGTGGGTATGCTTCTCATGAATCGCCTTTGTGACAAGACAGCCATAGGGTCCCATCATATAACGCCCCAGCTCTGTGTAAATCTCCACATCTCCCATACCGGCAGGCACAAGCACCTCCTCATAGACTCTCCGCACTCCATCACCAATGATTCGGATATCATTGGGCTCCTGATCCGGCGTATAGGGGATCCCGATACCGCCTGACAGGTTGATGAATTTTATATGCACGCCCGTCTCTTTCCCAAGCTTCACCGCCATCTCAAAGAGGAGCTTTGCCAGCATGGGATAATACTCATTGGTCACTGTATTACTTGCAAGAAAGGCGTGTATTCCAAACTCCTTTGCACCTTTTTCTTTAAGAATCCGGAAAGCCTGGAAAAGCTGCTCTGTGGTCATGCCATATTTAGAATCCCCGGGATTGTCCATAATATCATTGCTGATCTTGAACAGTCCCCCCGGATTATACCTGCAGCTGATAGTCTTTGGAATATACCCGATAGTCTTCTCCAGAAAATCAATGTGGGTAATGTCATCCAGATTAATAATTGCTCCCAGCCTTTCTGCATATACATATTCCTCTGCCGGCGTATCATTAGAGGAAAACATAATATCCTCTCCTCCTGCGCCCACAGCCTCTGAAAGCATAAGCTCCGTATAAGAGGAACAGTCACAGCCGCACCCGTACTCCCTTAAAATATTAATCAGATAGGGATTGGGCGTTGCCTTGACCGCAAAGTATTCTTTGTAGCCTTTGTTCCATGCAAATGCATCCTTAAGCGCCTTTATATTTTCCCTGATTCCCTTCTCGTCATAGAGATGAAAAGGGGTAGGATACTCCTTTACAATTTGATCCAGCTTGGCTTTGTCCACAAATGGCTGTTTTTTCATCTTACTGATTCTCCTCCTGCATCGCAAATAATTTGATTTCATTCGCAAGCGCCCGTTTATAGAGCTCCACGAAATTCTTCTGTCCCGAATACACGCAGGTATTCATGCTGCCCTCTCCATATTCTCCGGTCAGCACATATTTGGAATCAGCAATCACGCCAATCTGCGTCTCCCTTGCAGAGCCCACATATACCTTGGCATTTCCAAAGCTTACCGGCTGATCCGTGATAATCACCACCCGTTTTCTATCCCGGATAAGCTTCTCAAACTCATCAACAAACAAAAGCAGATAATTGCTGGTACAGGATATGTATACCCTCTCCTTCGTCTTAAGAAGGAGATTTTTCACCTTATTCAGTATGTGCTGTGCACCCTCAATGGTAATATACCCGTCCGCATAGGCTTTTTCCTCCGGCAGATGGGCGCTTAACCACTGCATATGGCCTTCCAGCCTGCGTATACGGTTTTTACAGAATTCATCCATAGGGACTGGCGCATATTTGCGCGTTGTTCCCTCCTCCACCAGATAGGCCGCGCCCTTTTCAGTCATGCTCGCCAGGGAGTTATATGCGTTGGATCTTGAGATCCCGAGCTGCTTTGCAACCTCATATCCTGTAATTTTCCCTTCGCCAAGGAGACATTCATATATTCCTGCCTCCTGCCTCGTAAGGTCAAATTCCATCAAACGCTCTACAAATGTTTCCCCCGCCATGTTTTCTCACGCACCTGCAGGCAGGCCAAATACAGCCTGCCCCTTTGCAGCCTTTCTAGTAGTTCTTTCATGGAACACTATACAGCATTGTTCCCCATCTGTCAAGTAACTTATCCCTGCATCTGCAGAAGTTTGTTTTTGAGTTCGTTTTCAAGGCGGAGCATCTCTGCCTCTGCCTCTTTCCTCTTCTGCCGTCCCTCCGCCTGAATCTGCATCACCTCGTCAAAGGTAGCAATAAGCGCTTCATTGGTATGCTTTAAGGTATCCATCTCTATAATGCCCCGTTCAGATTCCTTCGCAGTATCAATGGTTGCCATCTTAAGCTTCTCTGCATTTCTCTTAAGAAGCTCGTTGGTCATATCCGACACCTCGCGCTGGGCCGCCGCTGCCTGGGTGGAATGTTCCACGCCAAGCGCCAGCACCATCTGGCTCTTCCAGAGGGGAACTGTATTCACGATGGTAGACTGGATTTTTTCTGCCATCAGTGTGTCATTGCTCTGAATCAGGCGGATCTGGGGCGCTGTCTGCATGGAAACCGTCTTTGTAAGCTCCAGATCATGAATCTTCTTTTCAAACCGGTTACACATGGAATCCAGATCTCTTGCCGCCTGTGCATCCTCTGCAAGACCACTTTCCTGCGCCTTTCTAAGAAGCCCGGGAAGCTCTGTATTTCTCACCTGCTCAAGCTTCTTCTTTCCTGCCAGCACATACATGGAAAGCTCCTTAAAATAGGTCAGATTCAGCTCATACATCTTATCCAGTATGGCAATATCCTTTAAAAGCTGTACCTGATGATTCTCAAGCACCTTGCATATCTGGTTAATATTTGTCTCTGCTTTGGCATACTTGGCTTTCATGGACTGGATTTTATTAGAAGTCTTTTTAAAGATTCCAAGGAAGCCTTTTTCCTCTTCCTCCTCGTCAAAGCTTTTAAGCTCCTTCACCACATCCGAGAGCAGCGCGCCCACTTCTCCCAGATCCTTTGTTTTTACATTTTCAAGGGCACCCTCGGAAAAATCTGCCATCTTTTTCTGTGTGCCTGCCCCGTAGTTAAGAATCGCCGTGGAGTCCTTAAGGTCAATACGCTGCACAAAGGCCTCCACAGTCCTTCTCTCCTCCTGTGACAGGATACTGTCATCAAATATTTCCTTTTTCTCTTCTACGATAACCGGCCTCTCTGCCTCCTTAAATGGCTCCAGGGTAAGCTCCGGAACTGCCGAAAATTCTTCAAACTCATTCATCCTTCATCTCTCCATCCTTTATTATTTTTTTAACCCGTCCTCTGTAAGCCCGTCCTGGGCAAGCATGGTTTTTAATACTGAAATGTCTGTAGATACATCCCAGGCTGTATCCTGGAACAAATCATCTAAAAGCTTTTCAAATGCATTGCTTAAGGTATCCAGTGTCTTTTCAATCTCAGCCTTCGAGGAACGGATATTTTCACCGTCTACCGGCTGTGAATCAAGCTCCTTATAGGCCTCCAAAAGCTTAATGGTTGTAGGAAGATAATATTCCATCATCCTTCTTATATCATCCACTGCCTCCGGATCCTGCTCCACCCGGTCAAATATCCGGTCAATCACTGTCTCCATGCGGGAAATCTTTGCTGAAATCTCTGCCCCGGGTATGGCGTCATTACAGGCATGAATCTTCCGGATATAATCATCCCCCTCCTCTATAACCTTTCTCACCTCCGGAGAAAGGCTACGGCTGTCCTCCTCCTTCTTTTTCTGCTTTTCCTGCTCCCCGGACTTCTGAAGCTCTAAGGTATTCTTCCTGTCTTTTTCAATTTCAAGATACTGGCGGTACATGTTATGGCTGACAATAAGACAGGTCTTCTGCCCGTCCAGGTGCCCCTGCAGGAACCAGCCGTTCTTTAGCATCTGCTCCAAATCCTTCAAAACATATTTTACATTCCTGCTGGTGCCTTCCGCAAGCTCACGGATATTACAGTATTCCCTGTTCCCCAAAATCCTGACATACGCCCGGAAACGCTTTACGCGCCCCCTTAAAACCGATCCCCACCTGCTGACCGCAAAGCCGGAAACGCTGAATACAAGGAAAATAGAAAGAAAAATAATACCCGGAATACCAATACCTCCATCAACTGCCATACCGATGATACAAAGCAAAAAAAGCAGAAAACAGGCTCCGCCGAACACTGCCCCCAGGGCTGTCATAACTGTGCCCCCTGCGGATACAGAGGTTACCCGCCGGTATAATTCAAGCCCTCTTTTCGGCTGAACCCTCTGAAGCGGAGCCTGACCGCTGTAGGAATAACCCTGCTGATACAGCGGCGTTTCCCTGTAGGTTCCCTGCCCGTTTCTCTGCCGGTCTGGCGGCACCTCCCTGTAGGAATACTGCCCCTGTCTGGCAGACGCTGCCTCCCTGTTACGCGGATATGACTGTGTACGGTTTCCCTGCCCCGCATTCCTGATATTCTTTGAAATACCATCCACTGCATTATTTATTGTGTCTGTTATTGTCTGGTTTAACTTATTAAAATCCTGGGCATCTATGGCATCCTGCACAGTCCTTCTAATCTCTTCTCCGAATTTTTCCCAATCACGATTTATCATTTTTGTCCACCAAAGCCGTTATTTTTACTCTACTACTGTTATTTTCATCATATTGCTGACTCCCATCTTCTGCCCTCCAATAGTGGGGGATGGAATACCTGCCGTCAGCACCACCACGTCTCCTGTCTCCGCAATCTGCTTTGCGCAGACAAGCTCTATAGCGCTGTTGCAGATTTCGTCCGTTGATCTTGCCTCTATGGATTTCAGCGGCCTGACTCCCCAGTAAATCTGCATCCTCCGTAAGGTAGCCTCGCTTGGAGACACGCCGATAATCTCTGTCTTCGGTTTAAATTTTGACACAACTCTTGCGGTTGCACCCGATACGGTAGGCGTAATAATACATTTTGCCCCCATATTAGAGGCCGTTGTTACCGTGGCATGGGCAAGGGCGCTTGAAGCGCTCTTCATATGGTGCTCCTGGGCCTTTTCTAGCAGCAGCTTATAATCAAGATGCTCTTCCGTATTCTCTACAATATGCACCATCATCTTAAGAGCCTCTGCCGGATATTTCCCCGCCGCCGTCTCACCGGAAAGCATAACCGCATCTGTCCCGTCATAGACTGCGTTAGCGACATCTGTCACCTCCGCTCTCGTAGGACGTGGATTGCGCATCATGGAGTCTAACATCTGTGTAGCAGTAATTACCGGCTTGTAATTATCATTACATGTCTGTATCAGGAATTTCTGCAGATACGGAACCTCCTCTGCCGGTATCTCAACGCCTAAGTCGCCTCTGGCAACCATAACCCCATCCGCACATCTTACGATTTCCTCAATATTCCTTATCCCCTCGGCATTTTCAATCTTTGCGATAATGGGAATATAAGGCGCATTGCATTCCTTAAGAAAAGAGCGGATCTCTAAAATGCACTCCGCATTGCGTACAAAGGACGCCGCAATAAAATCAATCTTCTGTTCAACACCGAATCTGATATCCTCCCTGTCCTTATCCGTAATCGCCGGAAGCCTTACCGGGACATTGGGCACATTTACTCCCTTTCTCTCTCCTAACTCCCCGCCGTTTACAATCTTGCAGACAATCTCTGTGTCCTGCTTGCTTTTTACGATAAGCTCTATCAGGCCATCGTCAATCAGAATTCTGCTCCCTGCCTGCACATCCTCCACAAGCCCGGCATATGTGATAGAAACCCTCTTTTCATCTCCCGCAATATTCTCCGATGTAAGGCTGATCGTTTCGCCCTCTTTTAACGTTACTTTTTTTCCACCCTTTAATACACCGGTGCGGATCTCCGGCCCCTTTGTATCCAGCAGAATAGCTATGGGTTTCTTTTCCTCATCACGGATTCTCTTTAATCTGTCCATGCGGATTTTTTGCTCCTCGTGTGTTCCGTGGGAAAAATTAAACCGGGCAATATCCATTCCTCCCCTCACCAGCTTTCTAAGTATCTCCTCATTATCGGAGCCTGGTCCCATGGTACAGATAATTTTTGTCTTTTTCATTATCTTACGTTCCTTTCTCTTTTTATACTATAACATGTTTTCTCACCTTACATGTGTATGTGTAAATAAATGATCCTGGCAGTACTCATAATTCCCATTGCATTTCGAGCAGTACCTGAACTCAAGGCCTGCGTCATCCAGATCCGTGCGGCCGCAGACCGCGCACCGATGGGACGCCCCGTTTCCATAATTCATGGTTTTTCTCGCCTGTTTAATATTTTTCTTAAATTCATGCTTGCGCTTCATCTGCTTCGGCGTATATGGGCGTACATTTCTTGAGCCGAAGAAAAATATGACAAAATTAAGAATAGACACTACTGCCGCAACCGCATTTGCTTTATACACGATTCCCAGTATCCCCCCGCCGTAGGCCGGAAGAAACGCCTGCACAACAGTATAAAGGAAATAAAGGCCGTCAAGAATCGCCAGCCATTTTACCTTAACCGGAAGTATAAAAAATACTAAAAATTCCATATCCGGATAAATCGCGGCAAAGGCAAAAAACAAAGACATATTCAGATACCAGGCACTCATGGGAAGCGAAAGGCCCATAATAAAATATAAAATAAAGGCTGCAAGAATATGGAAAAACATTCCTGAAAAGAAATATACATTAAAACGGAAAGCCCCCCACGCCCGCTCAAGCTGGTTCCCTATCATATAGTAAAGATACATTGCAAAAACAATAAAAATCAGGCTGTTAGAAGGAGGCTGGATAATAAAGGTTACCAGTCTCCATATCTGTCCGCGCAAAACTGCCCCTATGTCAAGGGCAAGATATTGATAATAGAAATTTCCGTTTACCATATTCAGTACAAAACCCACGCCGTAAAGTATGATAATATAATACATTAAATTTGGTATTGCGTATCTTCCGAATTTCCGTTCTAACTTGTCTAACCAGTTCATAAACACAGTCCTTTCTAAATTTCTCGTACTGTAAGTAATTCTACCTTTTCGGCATTTGTTTGTCAATTCTGCTGTAAAATATTAAAAACATTTTACGCAGATTTAATATTTTGGCAATAATTTGTGAATTGTATTTTCGCATAATTTGTCGTATAATGTTACAGTCATAAACAAGGACACATATTAATAAGTAAAGAATGGTATGAATGATACCTGAAGATAAGGAGTTACATATCTTATGAGCAAGAAAGAAAGATATACGCTTGGTATTGATATAGGTTCTACTACCGTAAAGATTGCGCTTTTGGATGCAGATAACGAGGTTGTGTTTTCCGACTATGAGCGGCACTTTGCCAACATACAGGAAACCCTGGCCGACCTTTTAGGGCGGGCCATCTATAAGCTGGGCGCTGTCCACACCTCTCCGGTCATTACCGGCTCCGGCGGTCTTACACTTGCCAGGCATTTAGGTGTTCCCTTTGTCCAGGAGGTGATTGCCGTATCAACAGCGCTTCAGGATTATGCGCCCCAGACAGACGTGGCTATTGAGCTGGGCGGTGAGGATGCAAAGATTATCTATTTTGAAGGGGGAAATGTAGAGCAGCGCATGAACGGCGTATGTGCCGGCGGTACAGGCTCTTTTATAGATCAGATGGCATCCCTTCTTAGGACAGACGCATCCGGCCTGAATGAATATGCGAAAAATTATAAAGCGCTCTATCCTATTGCCGCAAGATGCGGTGTATTTGCAAAGACAGATATACAGCCTCTGATTAATGAAGGAGCTGCCAGGGAGGATCTGGCTGCGTCTATTTTCCAGGCTGTTGTAAACCAGACCATCAGCGGGCTTGCCTGCGGGAAGCCTATCCGGGGGCATGTAGCCTTCTTAGGGGGGCCTCTTCATTTCCTTTCGGAGCTTAAGGAGGCCTTTGTCCGCACCTTAAAGCTTGATAAAGAGCACACCATTGCGCCGAATCATTCCCATCTTTTCGCTGCAATCGGTTCAGCCTTAAATTCTAAGGGGGATCTGGATGTCCTCTTGCGCGAGCTGCAAAGCCGTCTTGACCGGAAGATTAAAATGGACTTTGAAGTAGACCGCATGGAGCCTCTTTTTGCCACAGAGGCGGAATATCATGCCTTTAAAAACCGGCATGCAAAGCATCAGGTCCCGGTAAAGGATCTGTCCTCCTACAAAGGGAAAGCATTCCTTGGAATCGATGCCGGTTCTACGACTACAAAAGCTGCCCTGGTGGGCGAGGACGGAACCCTTCTTTATTCCTTTTATCACAACAACGAAGGCGACCCTCTCGGCACTACCATACATGCCATCAAGGACATTTACAGCCAGCTTCCTGATGAGGTGGAGATTGTACATTCCTGCTCCACAGGCTACGGCGAAGCCCTTATCAAGGCCGCCCTTCTGCTGGATGAGGGAGAGGTAGAGACAGTCTCCCACTACTATGCTGCTTCCTTCTTTGAGCCTGACGTAGACTGTATCTTAGATATCGGCGGCCAGGATATGAAGTGCATTAAAATTAAAAACCAGACCGTTGACAGTGTACAGCTTAATGAGGCCTGCTCCTCTGGCTGCGGCTCTTTTATTGAAACCTTTGCGAAATCGCTTAATTATTCTGTAGAGGATTTTGCCCATGAAGCCATTTTTGCTAATAACCCTATTGATCTGGGAACACGCTGTACGGTTTTCATGAACTCCAAGGTAAAACAGGCGCAAAAAGAAGGCGCCGCGGTAGCAGACATTTCTGCGGGGCTTGCGTATTCTGTTATAAAAAATGCCTTGTTTAAGGTTATCAAGGTTTCTGATGCCTCCGAGCTTGGAAAGCACATTGTGGTGCAGGGGGGAACCTTTTATAATGACGCGGTTCTTAGAAGCTTTGAGAAAATTGCAGACTGTGAAGTCATACGGCCCGATATTGCCGGAATTATGGGCGCCTTCGGCGCTGCCCTAATCGCCCGTGAACGCTATGTGGAATGTGAAGGCACCACCATGCTGTCTATCGAAGACATTGAAGCCCTCGAATATTCCACTACCATGACAAAATGCAAAGGCTGCACGAATAACTGCCGCCTGACCATTAACCATTTCAGCGGAAACCGCAGGTTTATCACAGGCAACCGCTGTGAACGGGGTCTTGGAAAAGAGAAATCGTCAAATAACCTTCCGAACCTTTTTGAATATAAGCTGAAGCGCTATTTTGACTATACGCCCCTAAGTGAAGAGGAGGCCATCCGGGGCGCTATGGGTATTCCGCGGGTTTTAAATATGTATGAAAATTATCCCTTCTGGTTTACCTTTTTTAACGCCTTAAAGTTCCGTGTTATCCTTTCGCCGGTATCTACAAGAAAGATATACGAGTATGGCATTGATTCCATTCCCAGCGAATCTGAGTGTTACCCGGCAAAGCTTGCCCACGGACATGTACAGTGGCTGATAAACCAGAACATCCGGCACATTTTCTATCCCAGCATACCTTATGAGAGAAATGAGTTTGAGGACGCAAATAACCACTATAACTGCCCCATAGTAACCTCCTATCCTGAAAATATTAAAAACAATATAGATGCCATTGTAAATGGAGATGTAGACTTTATCCACCCCTTCCTCTCATTTAAAAGTGAGGAAACCATATCCTACCGCATGATAGAGGAATTATCGGAAAAGTTCTCCATCCCTCCTGGAGAAATAAAGGCAGCGGTACATACTGCCTGGGAGGAGCTTTCTGCCTGCCGCGCCGACATGCGCCGCAAGGGTGAGGAGACGATTGAATTTCTGGATAAAACAGGAAACCGGGGCATTGTCCTTGCCGGACGTCCTTACCACATTGATCCTGAGGTGAACCACGGGATTCCGGAGCTAGTGAATTCCTATAATATCGCAGTGCTTACCGAGGACTCCATCTCCCATCTCCACCCGGTAGAACGTCCTTTAAATGTGATGGATCAGTGGATGTACCACTCCCGCCTGTATGCCGCCGCCAATTATGTAAAGACAAAGGATAATCTGGACCTTATTCAGCTGAATTCCTTCGGCTGCGGCCTGGATGCCGTTACCACTGACCAGGTGGCCGACATACTGACAGGCTCGGATAAAATATATACCTCCCTTAAAATTGATGAGGTGAACAATTTAGGTGCCGCAAGGATACGCGTGCGTTCCCTGCTTGCGGCGATACGGGTGCGGGAGAGAAAAAAAGAAAAGAGGACTGTCTGTTCTTCGGCCATCAAAAAAGTTTCCTTCACCGAGGAAATGCGCAAAAACTATACAATCCTCTGCCCCCAGATGTCCCCGATTCATTTCGAGCTTCTGGAGCCGGCATTTAAAGCGGCGGGATACAAGATCCGTGTCCTTCCTAATGATAACAAGCGGGCCGTTGATGTGGGCCTTAAATATGTAAATAATGACGCCTGCTACCCGTCCTTGATGGTGGTAGGGCAGATTATGGAGGCAATTCTTTCCGGAGAATACGATACAGATAAAATAGCTGTTATTATAAGCCAGACAGGCGGCGGCTGCCGGGCCTCCAATTATATCGGATTTATAAGAAGAGCCCTTAAGAAGGCAGGCTATGAGCACATTCCTGTCATCTCTATTAATTTGAGCGGCCTTGAAGGAAATCCGGGCTTTAAGATAACACCCTCTCTGATACTAAGAGGAATTTATGCTGTTGTCCTTGGTGATATTTTCATGAAATGCGTTTACCGCCTGCGCCCTTATGAGGCTGTCCCGGGGTCTGTAAATGCCATGCATGAAAAATGGAAGGCTGTATGCCGGGAATTTCTATCAGCCGGCTATCCCTCACGCCGCAGGTTTAAAAAGCTGTGCAGGGATATTATCCAGGACTTTGACACAAATATAAAGCTGCGGGATATAAAAAAGCCCCGCGTAGGTGTTGTCGGGGAAATCCTCGTCAAGTTCCTTCCGGCGGCAAATAATTATCTGGTAGAGACATTAGAAAGCGAGGGTGCTGAGGCTGTGGTTCCGGACCTTTTAGATTTCCTCCTCTACTGCTTCTATAACCAGAATTTCAAGGCTGAAAAGCTTGGTTTTAAAAAATCCAAGGCCATTACTGCAAACCTTGGAATTAAAGCCCTTGAGTGGTTCCGGGCGCCGGCTTCCCTCGCCTTTAAGGAGAGTAAGCATTTCACCCCGCCGGCAGATATTAAAGAATTAGGGAAAATGGCTTCCGGAATTGTATCCCTGGGAAATCAGACCGGGGAAGGCTGGTTTTTGACCGGAGAGATGTTAGAACTCATCCACAGCGGCGCGCCGAATATTGTATGTACCCAGCCATTTGCCTGCCTGCCAAACCACGTTGTAGGGAAAGGTGTCATAAAAGAGCTTAGAAGGCTCTATCCGGCATCAAATATTGTTGCCATAGACTTTGATCCGGGTGCAAGTGAAGTAAATCAGCTGAACAGGCTGAAGCTTATGCTTTCTACGGCAAATAAAAACCTTACGGTCCGCTCCTGAATCACCTTCTTACAGTCTGCGCAGTAAATGCGCAGACCTGCAGCAGACAAAAAGGAGCTGGCGCAGTAATACTGCGTCAGCCCTTTCTATTTGCCATTTTCAGACTATGCTATCTCTGCTTCCGGCTCTTCCTCTTTGGCTTCAATAATTTCTTTCTTACGTGACAGTGTAACTACAACTATCTGGATAACAGCCTGGCAGTTGTATTCAATGCTTTACATCTAGATCACCAGCTGATATAATAAAATCATCAAAGAGACGGCATTTTTTTAAAGGTGGTGAGTATATGCCAAGTGAAAAAGAAATGATCAATAACTTAATTGACAACTATACAAACTTACAACGTATTAAAAAGTCAGATGATACTGAAAAAGAGCTCAATTATCAATTAAAGATATTAAAAGCAAAGCTTGAATCATTCGGAATTATAACTACTGATTTAGATTTATAGAAATATTTCCGGGAGGGGAAAATTACTATCCCCTCCCGATACAATGCTTTGTATGGCTCTTACATCTCATTCTTTATAAGCTCTGCATAATCGCCCATGCTGATATTAATACCGCTGCTGAAGCTCAAATTCACTCCGTCCTTTAACTGCTGTATCATCTGCTGAGCAGTCGGATCATTCAGATCAATTGCTGCCATTTCTTCTTCTGTGGCTCCTTGAATCTCTCTTATAAGAGAGAGGCAGCACTGTGTCTTCTCGTCCTCTGATGCTGCGTTCCAGTCATCTCCTGTCCAGTTGAGATAAGGGTCATCATAAACTGTTCCGCTTGGCGTATACAGCTGATCAAGAAGTCCGTCTGTGGTAAAGAAATTTTCAGAGAGCTTCTGTACATCATCTTCATTTATCTCGTACTGCTTTTCATCCTCATCATAAGTAATATGAATCTGTCCGCTCACCGGATCTCCATAGGTCTGCTCCGCAATTGCCTCCTGAAGCGCTGTTAAAACTGCAGCTCCTACTGCATCCATATCCTCTGTCTGCTTTGCCGCATCCATTACTTTCCCGAAGAAAACAACGAATACATCTGAAGGGCTGACCTCTACATCTACAACATAATCTCCGTTATCATCCTTCTGTGAGCCAATAACCTCATATTTTGCAGATGCTAAAAGATTCTTTACTTCTGCCGCGAAATCATCTCCAAAGTCTACATCCAGAAACTCAATCTCCTCAAAGATCTGCATGGCTTCATCGATCATTTCATCGTATTCTTTCTGGAGATTCTCCTTATCCTCCCCGACCATCTCAGCATAATCGTCAAACTCACCTTTGAGCTCTGCCCTTAAATATGCATCTACAGCCTTGGCAGCGTCAAGCTCCTTTCTTCCGCAGCCTGCCAGCATTGACATAAGAAGTATGACAACTAATACTACCGGCAGATTTCTCATCCACTTTTTCATCTTAATTTCTCATCCTTTCTTTATATTGGCATCCTACGCCTCCCATTATTTTATCATATGCAGGGTAAATCGTCTATCCCCTATTCTTATTATTAAGCAGAATTAAGCTTACTGCGGCTTCTTTTCAAAATACACCGCCCCCGTACAGCATATGGCTGCACATGCGGGTTTTTTCCCTTCACGGATTCGGTCAATACATCCGTCACATTTCTCCATTTCTCCACTCTTTCCAAAACGTATGGCCCCCACCGGGCAGGCACTCTCACAGCGTTTACACCCCGTGCACTTCTTCTGATCTACCAGTATAAAACCAGTATCCTCTTCCCTGTAAACAGCCTGACTGGGACAGATTTCCATACACCTTCCACAGTGGATACATCCTGGACAGACAGTCTTATCATATCCATGAGCCGACACCTGGCGGATAACCCGCCGGCTGTTTATGTTTTCTTCGCAGACAACATTGTGAACATCCTGGCAGATTACATAACAGGCATAGCAGCCGACACATTTTTCCTCATCAAATCCAAGATAACATCTTTTCATAGCTGCGCTTTCCTTTCCACCCTGCAAAAATAACTTTTATAGCCTGGGAAGCCTGAAATCGGATCCAGATAGTTTCTGTCTATCAGTTCATTGACATCTCCGCTTTTGCTGCCGTGATAAATATTCACAATTTCCTCCAGTATGTTTATACTGCCTCTGATTTTGCCTTCCATACTTCCTGCTGGAGAAGCTACAACCGCACTCTCCCCTCCTTCAGTGCATAGCTTTCAATATCTGCCGGATTCATTTCAATTAACACTGCATCTTCCAGCGCGGCAAGATATGGGACCCGATAGGTCCTTGTGTGGAAATACTGGGGCTTTCTTGAACCTGTATTAAGAATCAGCGGATATTTTGTCCTGTCGATTTCCACAGTCTCACGATAATCCGTATAATAGGGTAATCCACTGCAGCCGTGGGAACCTTTATATCTTTCCAACACCTGGGAAACTAACTCTGCCTTGCCCGAGGGAGTTGAAAATCCTTCCTTTTCGTAGGATCTGAATCGGGGAGGAATACACACTTTCCCTTTAAGTCCCCGCGGGTGCTGGCGAAGCTCTGTAAGCGTCAGGCCTGACGGCTTCAATATATAATCCATGTATGCCTCATAGCCTTGCTCCAGCACCTCATCCTTAAGCTCCATAGCTTTTAACATTCCCATAATAATCTCAATATCATTCTTTGCTTCCCCCAGCGGTTCTATCGCCTTTTCTGAAAATGAAAATGCGCCTCCGGGCCTTATACATACCTCCTCACGCTCAAAAGAGGACGCTGCCGGCAGGATAATATCTGCCATTCTGCAGGAATCGGAAAAAAACAAATCTACATTAACAAAAAAATCCAGTTTCCGAAGAGCCTCCTGAAGCTTTTCCGGCTGCGGCCACATCCGATGGCTGAAGCCAAAGCCCACAAGTGCCTTCAGCGGATATGGATTTTCCTGCTGAATATAGTCAGTAAGTCTTGTACACTGCGCCTCCTCACAGGACAGATCAAACCATACCGGAAAATCCTTCTCCCCAATGGCTTCTACTTTGTTAAATCGTTTTACCTTTCCGTACTCATTACACGGAGACACTTCTCCTGCCATAGGACAATTTCCGCCCGGAACATCATAATTTCCGGTCAGGGCAGGCAGACAGTGCACAGCGCGATAATTCTGTACGCCATTGATATTATGAACCACAGGCGATGGAGAAAACAAGATTCCCGCAGGTCCATTACCAGCATAAAGCCTTGCTGCTTTACGAATAAGCTCAGCATCTATCCCTGTGATTTTTTGTACCCGTTCCGGCGGAAACTCGCACACATAGCTCTTATACTCCTCAAAGCCATAAACATATTTCTCCACAAATAACCTGTCATAGAGATCTTCTGTAAGGATCACATAAGCCATAGACAGCGCCAGTGCCCCGTCTGTTCCGGGGAACAGGCGAAGGTGGATATCTGCTTTCTCTGTAGTCGGGGTTTTCCGGGGATCCACCGCGATAATCTTTACCCCTCTGTCCTTAAGCCCCTGAAATGTACCGGCCATTGCCGTATTAGAATGATACAAATTACTGCTCCAAATCAGCAGTGTATTTGTATGGGCCAGATCCGGAAAACAAAGCTGGTTCCCATATATACTTCTCCACGCCAAAGCTGCCGCCTGGAAACAGGTACTTGATTCCGTACAGAAATTAGGGCTTCCGTAGGCATTTGAAAGCCGCAAAAGTGCCGGCCGGTACCATTTTGGATATCCTGCGTAAAATACTGCAGTTTGTGCTCCCTGTCTTTCCCTGATTTTCAGAAGTCTTTTTGCAATAATCTCATAGGCCTCTTTCCAGGAAATCCTTTCAAATCTGCCGTCTCCTTTTTCACCTGTCTGCTTCATCGGATATAAAATGCGCTCTTTATTATATACATACTGTCGGGAAGCTGCACCCTTAGAGCACAGCTTCCCCTCAATAGACACAATCCTTCCATCCTCCACAAAAGCATCAATCGGACATTCCGAAGAACAGATTCCACAATGTACCTTTTTTACTACTTTTCCTGGCATAGACTCTCTCCCGCAAATTTATCTTTTCCCGCATCAAACGACTTTGCCGCTATAATCCGGGATAAAAACTGCTTTGTTCTTTCTTCCTTCGGATTATTAAAAATCTCTTCCGGTGTGCCTTCCTCCACTACTACGCCGCCATCCATAAAGATTACCTTATCCGCAATATCCTGTGCAAAACTAAGCTCGTGTGTCACAACCAGCATTGTAATTCCCTGTTTTGCCACATTTTTCATTACCTCTAAAGTCTCCTCAATCAGCTCCGGATCCAGTGCTGAAGTCGGCTCGTCAAAAAGAATAATCTCCGGCTCCAGAGCAATTGCCCTGGCAATGCCTACACGCTGCTGCTGCCCGCCTGAAAGCTGGGAAGGATAATAATTCAGCTTATCAGAAAGTCTGACCCATGCGAGTGCATCCTCTGCCTTTTTTCTCGCCTGTTCCTTTGGCATTTTCTTTACCACGACTAAACCATGCATTACATTCTGCAATGCTGTTTTATTAGCAAATAAGTTATAATTCTGAAATACAAAGCCTACCTTCTTGCGAATTTCATGTATTTCTTTCTTTTTTACTTTTGCAAAGTCAATCGTCATATCCCCCACTGTCAGCTCTCCGCTGTCAGCCCGTTCAAGAAAATTAATACACCGGAGCATAGTTGTCTTTCCCGAACCGCTGGGACCAAGCACAACAACTACCTGGTGAGGCTCCACTCTAATAGATGCTCCGGTCAGCACTTTCAGCTTATCAAAGCTTTTATATATATTTTTTATCTCTATCATACCCTGTGACTCCTTCCTAAAGACAGCTCTTCGTCTGCCGGGGCAGTCCCTTCTCCATCAGAGACGTCACATATTTCACTGTTGCTTTTACACCCAGATCCATGACACCCTCATCCACATCAAACCGCTCATTATGATGCTCCGCCCCGCTTCCATATGACGGATTTTTTATTCCCAGAAGAGCCATAACTCCCGGATACTTCTCACAATATCTGCTGAAGCTCTCTGACGCATAGAATAACGGAAAATCCTCCGGGACTGTTTCCCTGCCGCAGAGCTCCCGGATTGCTTTTTTTGCTGCCTCCGCATGAGGGACGCTGTTTATAACCGGAATCCCAACTTCATCCATCACCCGGCCAAAACGGACAGCGCAATTGTGCATTGCCGCAGTATGACTGGCAACCTTCTTCACAATCTCCAATGCCTTTTTTCCCTCCTGCTGATCGAAAAACCGTAAGGAACCCTTTATCTGAGCCGTCTCCGGGAATACATTCAAAGCCTCCCCTCCATGAATACAGGTAATGCCAAAGGTCACCGTTTTCTCAACATCCAGCTGATTGACAAATGCCCCCGGGATATTCGTTACGATAGATGCAGCTGTAAAAACCGGATTTATGGACAGATCCGGCCGGGAACCATGTCCGCCGCGTCCCTGTACTTCAATATCCACACCTCCGAATCCGGTCATACATGGGCCGGGACGTATACCGATATACCCCGATTCCAGGGCTGCATACACATGAAGTGCCCACACCGTATCTATCTTTTTCTCAGATAGAGCCTCCAGTATCTGTCTGCTGCTTGCCCCGTTTTCTTCCCCTGATTCAAAACAAAAGTATACAATGCCGCATAAGCTTTCCCGCAGTGCACACAACACCTCCATGCTTCCTAAAAGCATTGCTGAATGTGCGTCATGTCCACAGGCATGACAGGTATTTTCCTGCTCCGACATACAGCATCTGGGACCTTTCAGATTCTCCGGGTTCTCCTTTAAAGGAAGGGCATCCATATCCGCCCGCAGGACAATGCTGGGGCCTTCCTTTCCTGTATCAAGAACCGCTATTACTGCGGCCTCCGCCACAGTCTCATAAGGAATTCCCAGCTTTTCAATATAACTGCAGATATAATCATGGGTCTTGAATTCTTTTCCGCCGATTTCCGCAAAGGCATGAATCTTCCTTCTATGAGCAATTACGATGTCCTTCACTCTCTCTGTCTCTTTTTGCAGCATCTCATTCCTCCTACTTACGCAATCTGCTTTACGCTTTTTGCAAAATATTTTTCCAGCATTTTACTGATTCGCTCAATGATGATTCCCAGAACCCAGAATACCAGTGCCGCTGCAACGTACGCCTCCAGAAAAGCATAGGATTCCGTTGCCGCATCTGTCGCACTTTTCAGAATATCACTGACTCCCATCACATTTACCAGCGCTGTTATTTTAAGCAGAGACAAAATACTATTTGTCAGCGGTGGGATAACAACACGGAACATCTGTGGAAAAATAATATCCCTGAATGTCTGGAATGCAGTCATGCCTACTGCGTAGCCAGCCTCAAACTGTCCCTTGGGTATAGCAATAAGACCACTTCTTAATACTTCTGAAATCCCGGAAAGCGATACAATTGTAAGACCCAGAATTGCAATATAAATCAGGTTAACATCACGAATATTAACGTCCAGATGAAAAAATGCTGCAAAATCATTAAACTTATATGTATAAATCATAATGCAGATAAGCAGTATCAGATTTGCCGGAAATGCTTTGCAAAGCGCCATAAACACGTCCAGCACCTTTGATATAACCGGGAGCCGGTATGTCCGGACAAGAGCTGCCAGCATACCCAGAACAACACATATTACTGGACACCGGCAAAATAAACCATTAACCTTTACACACAAGCAGTAGCGTCACTCTCGCCCCATACCCTTCTAAGCCCTCATTTTCCAAAACCACCTGGCCGCCCTGGCGCCTGGCAAACTGTGACGCGGTATAAAGTCCCAGTCCCCGGTGGTTTTTCCCATGCCTGCTTTTATCCCCCTGGTAAAACTGCTCCCTGGCGTATAGAAGCTCTTCCTTCGTAAATCCCTGCCCCTTATCAATCACTCTTGCGGCCAGATAACGCTTTCCGCCCTCCGTCACAGCCTCCGTCACGATCCGTATTTTCCTTCCCCCGGGAGTATGCTCCAGCGCATTGCTCACAATATTGTCCCATGCCCGCAGAATTTCTTCCATATTGCACCAAATTTCACCAGACATCCCCCATAGATCAGATTCTGCTGCCGCAGCCCGTATCTTACCGCCGGAATATCCCGCCGCCAGCTCCTTTGCCCTCTCCTTAAGCCTCTCTGCCAGCTCCTTTGCCGATATAGCTTCTGCTGCCTCTCCTGTTTCCTCTCCGCTTTCTGTAAGCAGCATATCCTGAAGTCTGTGCAGATAATTCTCAATCTCCGCTACATTTTCCTGTATATACGTATTATATTCCTTACAGGCTTCCTCCTGTATTTCCTCATGGAGAAGCTCTGCATTTCCTTTAATCACTGTCAGAGGTGTCTTAATATCATGGGCAAGGGCCGCCACCTGTTCTCTCTTATGCCGTTCAAGCCTCCACTGTCTGTCAAGAGATTCCTTCAGCGCCTTCCCCATCCGGGACAGGGAACGTAAGGCCTCATCAATCTCCAGTATGTCCGAATGTTCCTCTCCGATTTCCAGATTCTGGCTTCTTATCTTTTCTGTCGTCTCTTTCAGCGCCTTAAGCCGTCCGGAAAGCATCCTCGCAAAATGTCTTGATACCGCAGCCGCCTGGAGAAAAAACAAAAGAATAAATAAAATCACAAATAAAAACTCCGGCGCTGGAAGGATTTTCTGCAGATATTCATTTGCCGCCTGTGTCCTGATATAATATTTCACGATACAAAGCTCTTCATTTTTCATTAAAAGGAACCGGTATAAACCGCCGCCGTCCGCAAAGGTATCATTCTCCTTATATGCCGCCCAGGCATTTTTCCTATTTTTTTCCTCAAGATTTCCATAAAGGAACCCGCCGCTTTTATCATATACGCCAAACCTGCTCCCCACAGGAAGCATGTCTTCTGTAACTCTTCCTGCATTTATAATCTCTTCTCTGTTCTCATTAATGTAACGCTCCATATAATTAGCAGGCAGCACTGCCCCCATATTAATAAGCATACTAAATGAAAGAACCATAAGAAGTGCCAGTAAAACTGTATTTACACAGAAAATACAGATATATTTCATAAAAATTCCTGTCAGTGTCCGCTGTTTTCCTGTTTCCACCTGTACCCAATCCCCCATACCGTCTCAATCGGCTCAAGCTGAACCCTTTTTAATTTTGCCCGGATATTTTTTACATGCTCCGTAATCACAGAATTATCGCTTTCTCCCTCATATCCGAACACCGCCTCATAGATCTGTTCCTTAGAAAATACCTGTCCCCGGTTCATGGCCAGGTATTCGCAGATCGCATATTCACTCTTCGTAAGCTCCAGCTCCTTCCCTCTGTAAAACGCCTGCTTTGCCTTAAGCCTGAAGCTTACCCCGCCTGCGGACACCGCATACTTTTTCTCCCTGCCCTCTCTCCTAAGATGAGCCGCCACCCTTGCCCGAAGCTCTCCGATTCCAAAAGGCTTTAATATATAATCATCGCCGCCGATTCCTAAACCCCGCATCAGATCCTCCTCCGCAGTCTTTGCTGTCAAAAACAAAATAGGGCAGTCTGTCAAATCCCTGATTTCCTCACACAGGGAAAAACCGTCCTTCCCCGGCATCATCACATCCAGCAGAATAAGCTGGTAATCCTGAAGACGAAGGGCACATACCTTAGCCGGATCCTCCACTGCTGTCACTTCATAGCCTTCCTTTTCCAATGCCCGCTTAATGAGTATCAGAATTTCTTTTTCATCATCAACCGCCAATATTTTAATCATTGATCCGCCTTCCTTCATAAAAATAAAATCCCGTCAGGGTTAAAAGAGCAATCACCGCCGTCACCGTCCCGTTTATCAGAAGGCTGCCCTTCAGAGCCGATACTGCCGCAGGAAGTCTTCCATCCAAATAATACCGGAAATAATACCCTGTCCAGTGACCGCCGAATGCACAGGGCAAAAACTGCCAGATTCCATCTCCAAGCCCGGTAAGCATAAGGGCTGACACTACGGATTCCACGGCTCCTATACAAAGTGAGATGCTCTTTGGCTTCCACAGATTTAAAAATACATGATAAAAATACATTCCCATACTGCCAGCCCATACAAGAAGAATCATGTTAAGGCACAGGACTGCATCGAACCTGACCCTTTTTAAAAGCAGGCTGTATCCCGCCATAAATCCGCCAACCGCCAGAGCCGTTCCTAAAAGTCCCATAAAGACACACACAAACCATTTGGCTGTAAATATATTCCGCCTTTTTACCGCCATCCCCAGAAATACAAGGAAATGATTTCCCTCCTCATGAGAAACATTCTGGGCGCATACGATACTGATAATAAGTGGAAATGCTGTTGTAAGTACCTCAATGTATCCTGAAAGCTCACCTTCCCACCTATGGGGACTCACCCCATAATAGCATAAAAATAATAAAATTCCAAATACCGGAACAAAAAGATGAAGCCAGAAAAAACCAGTATGCTTCATCTTATAAAACTCCAGATGTACCAGCCGCACAAATTCTCTCATCTATTCCTCCACCTTCCTTTCAAACACCCGCCTGCCGATTCCCCACAAAAGAAGGAACCATAAAAGAGAACTGGCAACCCCCGCCGGGAAGCCCTGATATGTGACAAGCTCCGGCAGATACGTAACACTTCCCGGCTGTGCCACAAGGCCATTGGGGAGAATCTTCAAAATGCTGCACATAAGCCTTGCAGGAATTGCACCCGGTATAAGCATATAATAAGGCTTTAGGGAAACCGTCACCGCTATGCATCCATAACCAGCCACATGAATAAGCGGGGCTAAAGCGCCGCCGAAAAGCTGCTGCAGCAAAAGGCAAAAAGGAATCTGCCACAGGCTTGTAACAAATAAGACTACTGCCGCTGCAAGCTGGCTTCCCGCCCCCACCTCTGCCGGAAACTCCATATGGAAGAGTTCCCTAAAAAAATTTTCTGTTAAAAGCGCTGCTGCTAAGAGGAGAAAAAGAGATATAAAAAGCATCCGGATTCCATACAGGATCTGTCCGTCCCAAATCCTTTTCATATCAACAGGCATGCTTAAAATATTCCGGTTCTTCTGCCTTTTCTCCTTTCCCAAAATTACCCCTGAAAGAAGCGCTATAAAGGCCGGTAAAAGAAACATATACCACCAGTTATAACAGTCTATCACCACATATTCCCCTGTTAAAACGGCTGCAATCAAAACAGCCGCAAGGGGCATCCCTGCCGCAAGCTTTCCCGCTGCTGTGCGGCGGTTCTTCAGCACCTCTGCCTTATAACATTTCCTTAACATGCTTCTTCCTCCCTTCTATGCCCTGCAATCCTCATAAACAGCTCCTCCAGATGGCCGCTGTCCGGCATCTCTCCCTGAAAGCCAAGCATACCGTCTGCCATAATGCCGATAAAGTCAGCCGTCTGTTCTATTTCATTTAAAATATGACTCGAAACGATTACCGTAATTCCCTCCTGCGGAAATGTCCGTATGAGTCCTCTTAGATCCCTGATGCCAATGGGATCCAGCCCGTTTACAGGCTCGTCAAGAACTAAAAGCTTAGGATGATTTAAGAGAGCTATGGCAATGCCAAGGCGCTGTTTCATGCCAAGGGAGAACTGTCCGCTCCTCTTCTTTCCTGTATCCGTAAGCCCCGTAAGCTCCAGCACATCCCAGATTCTGGAATCCGGGATGTCAAACATCAGGGCACGCGCCTTCAGATTCTCCCATGCCGTCAGATTTTCATAGATAGGCGGGGTCTCCACCAAGGCTCCAATATCTGCCAGATCCTTTCTGCTCCAGGGGTGCCCGTTAAAGAAGATTTCCCCGCCTGTGGGGCGTAAGATCCCCGTCAGCATCTTAAGCAGCGTAGATTTACCGGCGCCGTTGGGGCCTAACAACCCGTATACACAGCACTCTGGCACTGCCAGTGAAATATTCCTGACAACAGGCTGGTTGTGAAAAGACTTCGAAATACATTTTGTTTCCAAGATCATTTGTTTCATATGATTTCCTCCTTATTATGCATGTTAATGCTGCGTTACTGTTCACTCCGTTCACAGTAACATTCGCTAGTCTATTTAAAATTCGCTTTGCGAATGGGACTTGCTCACACCTGAATCATTTTTTACGGACTTTGCAGTAAATGCAAAGTCCTGTGTGAACAGTCTGCGTCCAGAGATTTACGCATCTTTCATTAAACTGCAAAATAAGGATATAATAGAATTATAAAGAAAGTATAAGGAATAAAAGAAATTAATCAATAATTGCCCACAAGCTCACACCACAGCCTCTATCAATAACTTATTTCCTATCACAATTTCCTGTTCCATTGATAATCGGCCTTAGATAAAGCAGAAAATACTTTCTGCCCGCCTCCTCAACAAAGGATTCACCACTATCATGATACAAATCATCGACTATCAATACAATCCTCTTATCTGACACACAACAGATATCACTTAGATATTCAAATAATCTTTTCAGCCGGAAATTAGGCCGTTCTTCCTCCACAAGCTGCTACTTTTGACTATACACCCATCTTCAATAAATATTATGATGTGGGTGTCAAAAGTAATTTTTCACTTTACACCATGCCATATATAGTACACACTTGCCTTAAAAAGCGCAAAATACAGCGTGTCAATTTGAAAACTTGGACTTTTGACGCCCACATCATATTATTGCACACATAAATTCCCTGTGATAAACTTTAAGATATCTATTTACCAAATATGCAAGGGTGTTAGGCTATGAAAATGATTTACGAGATTATGCATGGAGAAAAAGTGACTGCAAGGATTGATGCGGCAGGACCCTGCAGAATCTTTGACGAGCAGTTTATGCCGTATAATTTATACCTGGAAGAGAACAATGACGACATTGACACTCTGGTTAATAACGTAACAAATTTCTATTACTGGTGCGCATCTAGAATACTGACCCTTGACAGACAGTTCGCGAAAGAGATTCTGAACAGTATCGGCGCCAGCCAGGCAGCCACAGACCGGGACAGGGCAAAGATCGCGCTGTCTTACCGGTGTGTGTCACTGGCAGATATCTACTGGGTCAGGGAATATGGCGATACAGTCACATTTAAGGAGATTAATCTGTATGATCATCATCTGGACAATAGCCTTGCGGACATTTCTCTTCGAGGCAGGCAGATCACGGTGCAGAACTATCAGCTCGCGCAGGATCTCTCCACCGATGGATGTTTTCCCAAGGCATGGATTCGAACAGAGAAAGGATTCCGGCTTCTGAAAGACGGCAGAGCTGACGCTGTAGACAGAGAGGTTCTTGCAAGCCGGATCTGCCAGTGCTTCCGGTGCAGACAAATCGTGTATACAGAAGGGTTCTTTGACGGAGAAAAGGTGTCTGAAAGTGAGATTATGACCTCGAAGGAATATTCTATCTCATCAAGAGAGGCCTTTGAAATCTATGCGGCAAATCATGGATTTGATGCTCTTGAATACATTCTGAAGCTGGACGGATATGCGTACCATATGATGAATATTCTGGACTATCTGATTGGAAATACCGACCGCCACTGGGGAAACTGGGGGCTTCTGGTAGATAATCAGACGAACAGGCCCATAAGTCTGCACCCTCTGATGGATTTCAACCAGTCCTTTCATGCCTATGACACACTGGAAGGCGCAGGATGCCTGACCATGCAGTCTGGCCTGTCCCAGATGGAAGCAGCCTTAGCGGCTGTAGAAGCAGTCGGATGGAATCAGACAGATAGTCAATCCCGGCTTCCCTTGCACCAAAAACATCATACTCCCGGTCGTCTACCATAAGGACCTTATCTTTATCCTGAATTTTGCATGCTTCAAAGGCGTAAAGGATGACCTCCGCCTTTGTTCCCCCGCCGCCGTCAAGCTCCATGCCCGCTATATAGTCAAAATAAGGCGTCAGGGCAAAATGATCTATGATCCTTCTCGCAAAGGGCTCTGGCTTTGAGGTGGCTACCACAAGCCGCTTTCCAGCCTGCTTAAGCTTTTTTACGGTCTCCTCAAAGCCCTCATAAACACTGTTTTCAAAGATTCCCTTATCCGTATAATATTCCCGGTAGTATGGCTACTGCCTCAAGAGACTGTTCCTTTGAAAAGCCGTAGTATTCCTGAAAGGAAGCAGTAAGGGGCGGACCGATAAATCTGCAGAGCTTCCTGTAATCAGTCTCCTCAATGCCATATTTTTTCAATGCATACACAACGGAATTGGTAATTCCCGGCGCAGAGTCAGTGATAGTTCCATCCAAATCAAAGAAAAATGTATCATAATGTTTCATGGCAGCCCTCTCTTCTATTCTTTGATGTAATCTATTTCTGTCAGATTAATCCCTGATGCTGTCAGGATAACTTTTAAAGCTGTGTATCTGCGTTTCATTTTCTGATATACTTCAGAAGCTTTATCACAGGAAAGCATATAATCCTGTAGTCTTTCAAATTCCTCAATATTTCTTTGCAGCATTTCTTTTTCAGTCATAAATTTACCGCCTTTCATAATCTTGAGACATCACCATTACTGTTCACTCTGTTCACAGTAATGCATCATTTCTTTATGCCTTATTCTATCATTTCCCCTGCAGATTATCAAGCTGTAACCTAACTGCTCATCTCCACATTTCTCCGAAACCCCAGATAGGTTGTCAGGAAATATAGCCCGTAAATACTGAAAAACAACAGAAAGGAAATCCCGAAATACTGGAATATGGAGCTTGAAACTCCGGTATAAAAGATAAATTTCTCACTGATAAATACTGCAATGATCCCCGCAATCCCTGCCGCAAAGACTGCCGGGCAGAGATAGTACAGGAAAAGCTGCTTTCCAATGAGGCCTGACACCTGGCTCCTTCTAAGCCCGATTTTGCGGAGCACATCATACCGGAACCTATATTTTGCCGAATCACTTAGCTGCTGGACAGAAAGCACGGTAAGGGCTACGCATACAAATACGAATCCCAGGTAAAAGCATGGGAATACAATGGAAGAAAGCATATACTTTATCTCCGGAATCAGGTTATCCCTCACAAGATTTATTCCCCCGTAAACAATAATCTGGTCGGAGCCGTAACAGGATTTTTCCGTCCCTCCTATTTCGGGATAGCCATAAGCATCTTCCTCCTCATTAAGAGCATCCAGCCTGTCCCCAAGGCCGGCCGGAGCCTTTCCCTTAATATCAACAGCCAGCTCCTTATAACAGGGCAAAAGGCTCCCGGCGCTTTCATCCGGGACAACAATGACATAATCTCCCCCATTATGTCCGTCCTGTGAAAAGGATTCCGTATAATAACCGGCAAAGGAAAGCTCTCCTTTGTCTCCCTCTACGGTAAGCTCTTCCTCAAAATCTCCTGCCTCTTTCAGTACTCTTGATTTAATGTGAAGCAGGTATTCATCCTCCATAAGAGACACTGTCCCATAGCCAAGCATCTCCCGCAGGTGGTTATAATCGGAAAGCTTCATATAAGTATCATACCGGCAGTAAGAACCGCCATCCGTATTTTCAATCTTTTTAAGGTCAGGCTCCCCCTCCTCCTTTCCGCCCTCCTTAAACATGGTTCCAAAGCACCTTAAATGAGTGAGAAGCCATACATTTACCTGGTTCGTTCCATTTTCATAAATATAATAAGGATATGCCTCCTTAATCTTCGTATTTTCCTTCAAAATCTGGAGCTCATCCTCAAAATCATCCTCCACGTCCGTGCTGTTAATATGCACATCAAAAGGAAATTTATCCTCAAGGGCCTTGTCCTGGTAATCGCTGAACATCATAGCCACCGTACATCCCAGAAACGCAATAGTAAACAGGGACGACAGCGTTCCCATTGTAAACCACATAGTCTTGATTTTCGAGGAAAGCTGCCGGAACAAAAACAGGTTCTGCCCCTTATAAATGAGAGCTCCCCCTCTTTCAATGTAGCAGATAAGGAAGGAAGAAAGCCCGATATAAAACAAATAAATAACAAGAACAAGCCCCACAAGAAATACAATCAAGGTTCCCCCGTTCCATCCGCCGAAAAGCTGACTGCCGAAAAACAGCCACACCCCAAACAAAAGCAGGAAAATAAGGGACACAGGTAAAAGCCACTGTTTGAGATGCTCATGGGCTTCCTTTACTTCCTCATTTTTATTTCCCGCATCCATCAAATCCCGGATATTCATTTTCTTAAATCTTCTCTTACACCGGAAAAGAGCCAGAACATAACAGCCTCCGTAGCAGCATACTGTCATAAAAATACACTGCCGGTTAAATATAAGCTTTAAATGGTAATTGTCCTGCAGCATCGTGTAAAGCACTGCCATGATGATCTGCTGCAGCAGGACTCCAAGCGCCATTCCCGAAAGGAACGCGCCTGCTCCCAGAAGCACATTTTCTCTCATATAGAGCCTTGAGATTTCCTTTTTCTTCATTCCCAGAAGAAGGTATGTGCCAAATTCCCTGCTTCGTTTCTCCAGCATAAATTTCACCATATAATTAATCAGCCATGCCACAATAAGAACAATAAAAAATGTGGCAAGCCCGATCATTGCCGCCATAATCCCCGCTTCGTCAACCCGCTTACGGATATCCGGTGAAAATAAAATGCTGTTAAAGGCAAACATAAGCGCCGTGACAAGCATCATTGTAACGACATACACAAGATAGTCCTTTGCCGAACGTTTTACATTTCTGACTGCAAGCTTACCTAACATGGGAAGTCTCACCTCCTGTCAGGGACAGCACATCCAGAATCTCATTCAGAAACACCCGCCGCTCTTTGTTCCCCCGCACAAGCTCATGAAAGATTTTCCCGTCCTTTAAAAATAAAATGCGGCTGCAGTAGCTTGCGGAAAAAGCGTCATGGGTTACCATGAGAATCGTTGCCTTTAAGGAGCGGTTCATTTCCGTAAAGGTTTCAAGAAGAGTCTGGGCTGACCGGGAATCTAAGGCCCCCGTAGGCTCATCCGCCAGAAGTAGCCTGGGGTTATTTACAAGGGCTCTCGCACAGGCGCACCGCTGCTTCTGTCCCCCTGATACCTGATAAGGAAACTTGTCTTTCATGTCCCTGATGCCAAGAAGGCTCATGATTTCACTGCATTTCTTTTTAAGCTCTGCCTTCCCCTCCCTGCGGATTGTAAGGGCAAGCACAATATTTTCCTCCAGAGTTAGAGTATCTAAGAGATTATAGTCCTGAAACACAAAACCCAGGTTATCCCTCCTGAAATCCGAAAGAGCCTCCTCCTTAAGCTCCGTGATATCCGTATCTCCATAAAAAATATGTCCTGATGTCACCCTGTCAATGGTTGCAAGAAGGTTAAGAAGTGTGGTCTTTCCCGAGCCCGATGCCCCCATGACACCTATAAATTCACCGCGCTCCACCGTAAAGCTTACACGATCCACTGCCTTTGTTACATTGGAATCATTTCCGTAATACTTTTCCACATCACATACACGGATATTATCACACATGACTTTCACTCCCGTCTAAATATAATGGTTATTAGCTTTACTGTACCATATTCTTTTGGTGGTTTGTATTCCGTCAGATTACAGGAAAGTTACAGAATTGTAAGATTAAAAATCAAGTTCTCGCATGATAATCCCCCACTGGAAATTCCAGCATAACCTTCGTCCCCTCTCCTTCCACTGAAGAGGCCCTTATCTCTATCCCAAGCTTTCCGCTAAGCACCTTACAAAGATACAGACCCATTCCCGTAGAACGCTCATTCTTTCTCCCATTGCTTCCGGTAAAGCCCTTATCAAAAATGCGGCCTGCCTCTTCTTCCCTGATCCCAATCCCATTGTCCCGGATCACAAGCCTCACGCCGCGCCCGTAGCTTTCTGTATAGATACGGATTTTGGCTCCCTCTGCTCTCCGGTATTTTATACTATTGAGCACAAGCTGATTCAAAATAAAGGAAACCCATTTTTCATCCGTATATACTGTGTCCTCACAGGAAACCTCTGCCGTCATCTTGTTCTGTATCAGATAATATTTGTTCCTGATAAGCACCTCCGATGCTGCCTTATTTAAGTCGGTCCTCTTAATCATATAATCCTTGTACACCTCGTCCGACCGGGCATAATAAAGCGCCATCTCCACCAGAGCATCTATCTTACTGTTCAGTCCTTTAATCTTCCCTGTCTGCTCTCCCTTATGATTCTCGCAAATCAGGGAAATGCCTGTAATAGGAGCCTTGATCTCATGCACCCAGCTTTCGATAAACTCCCGGTATTCCCTTCTTTCATCCTCAATACCGCGGATTTTCTCAATAGCAGACTTATTTGACACCCGAATCATATCCCGGTAAATGACATCCTCCATACACATAGGCTCCAGCATCAGCTCTCCCAGAAGATATCTCTGATCCGCCTGAAACAGAATTTTTTCCATCTGCCGGAAATATATCCTCCTGCGGTAATAAAAAGCTCCAAGATACACCGTGAGGATTATGAGCCAGCAAAGCAGAATAAGGAAAATATAGTCCCATGAATACCCGGTAGCATGCAAAAACCAAGAAAGAAAAAGCATACATAGAACATTCAAAATCAAAAGAAAGCATCTATCCTTTAAAAAATCCTTTCCCGTCATATACGATACCCCATTCCCCGCTTCGTCTCAATAAAGCCATGTACCCCGATTTCTTCAAGCTTTCCTCTGATACGGGTCATATTTACACTTAAGGCATTGTCGTCTATAAATACCTGGTTATCCCACAAATACTCCACAAGATTCCCCCGGGAGGCAATCTCCCCCTTCCTCATAAAGAGGTAGTGAAGGATTTTAAGCTCCGTTTTAGACAAATCCGCCTCACGCTCCCTGTACCTCGCACAGCCCCTTGCCAGATCTAACTCAACACCCTTGTGGCTGAAAACACTCTCCTTCCTTTCTTCTCCCCGCTTTGTCCTCTTTAAAACTGCCGCAATCCGGGCAAGCAGTACCGGCGGGTTAAAGGGCTTCGTAATATAATCATCCCCGCCTCTAAGGATTCCATTCAGCTCATCCGCCGGGTCTGTCCGTCCAGTCACAAAAATCACCGGAATGTCAGAGGACTCACGGATCTTTGAACAAACATCAAATCCCGACTTTCCGGGAAGATTTAAGTCCAAAAGTACCAGAGCCGGCTTCTTTTCCAGTATAAGTGCCGCAGTCTCTTTAAAATCCTCCGGCGCACTTACCTCATAAAGAGCGTTGCTTAAGAGAATCTTAAGCTCCTGCCGAACCACCGGATCATCCTCAATAATCATAATATGCATAGCTCTCACCTGTTGGGGACGGGGTAAAATGAAAAAGTGCCTGTCCCCACCCCATGTGGGGGACAGGCACTTTTTCATTTTACCCCGTCCCCAGAAACAATTTTATTTCTCAATCAGTGACCTTCCGCTCATTTCCTTCGGCTGCTCCATTCCCATAAGCTCAATCAGGGTAGGCGCTATGTCCGCCAGGCATCCCCCTTCTCTTAAGCGATATGCCGGATCTGCGTTTACAAGGATAAACGGCACCGGATTAGTAGTATGTGCGGTAAAGGGCTCGCCTGTCTCCTCGTCAATAAGCTGCTCTGCATTGCCGTGGTCTGCACAGATAAACATCTGTCCGTTTACCTCTTTAACAGCCTCAACTGCCTTTCCTACACACTCGTCTACTGCTTCGATAGCTTTGATTGCCGCTGCCTCTACTCCTGTGTGTCCTACCATATCCGGATTTGCAAAGTTGATGATAATAACATCATATTTCCCGGATCTTATAGCCTCTGTCAGCTTGTCACATACCTCATAGGCGCTCATTTCAGGCTTCAGATCATAGGTTGCCACCTTCGGAGACTTTACAAGAATCCTGTCCTCCCCTTCGTTAGGCTCCTCCACGCCGCCGTTAAAGAAGAAGGTTACGTGGGCATATTTTTCTGTCTCCGCAATACGTGCCTGCTTCTTTCCATTCGCGGCAAGGAACTCACCAAAGGTATTGGTTATCTCTTCCTTTACAAATGCAACCAGCTTATTTTCGATAGTTACATCATACTCTGTAAAGCACACATAGGTTGTCTTAATTCTTTCCCCTCTGTCAAAGTCTGTAAACCCGTCATCGCAGAAGGTTCTTGTAATCTCTCTTGCGCGGTCCGGCCGGAAATTATAGAAGATAATGGAATCATTGTCCTTAATGGTAGCAACCGGCGCTCCGTCCTTCATGACAACCGTAGGAAGGACAAACTCGTCCGTAACATCCTTGTCATAGGAGGCCTGAATCCCTTCAGGGCCGCTCTCTGCTCTTTCTCCCTCGCCGTAAACCAGGGCACGGTAAGCCTTCTCCACACGCTCCCAGCGGTTATCACGATCCATTGCATAGTAGCGTCCCATGACCGTAGCCACCTGGCCGACACCGATCTCCTTCATCTTTGCCTCAAGCTCCTCCACATATTCTTTGCCGGAAGCCGGAGGCGTATCACGCCCGTCTAAAAAGCAGTGAACATAAACCTTCTCGATCCCCTGACGCTTCGCCAGCTCAAGAAGACCATAAATATGTGTATTGTGGCTGTGTACGCCGCCGTCAGATACAAGCCCGTACATATGAAGGGCGCTATCATTCTTCTTTACATTCTCACATGCCGCAAGAAGTGCCGGATTTTCAAAGAAATTCCCGTCCTGAATCGCTTTTGTAATCTTGGTAAGATCCTGATAAACAATGCGGCCTGCCCCCATATTCAGGTGGCCTACCTCTGAATTACCCATCTGTCCGTCCGGAAGCCCCACTGCCATGCCGCTTGCATTTCCCTTAACAAAAGGGCACTCTGCCATAAGCTTGTCCATAACCGGAGTCTTTCCTTCCTTCACCGCATTTCCCTCGACCTTATCATTCAGTCCATAGCCGTCCAATATCATAAGTACCGTTGGTTTCTTGTTCATTGTAAATAACACTCCTTCACCTGATTTTATCTTTACATCTTTAAGCTTAACCCCTGATTAACCTCTCAAGCCATGCGTCTGCCAGTGTAATCCACCGGGCGCACTCCGCCTGCACGCCGTGCCCGTTTTCCCGCTCCACAACAGGGCTTGCAAGGCTTAATCCATGCTCCCCCTCCGGAAATATATGAAGCTCAAAAGGAATTCCTTCCTTCCGAAGGGCCATTGCCATGAGAATAGAATTCTCCACAGGCACAGTAGCATCCTCCCCTGTGTGCCAGAGAAAACAAGGCGGCACAGCCTTTGTCACCAGCTTCTCTACTGACACCTTCTGCGCCTCCGCAGAAGCCTTGTCCCCCAAAAGATTCTCAAAGCTTCCCCAGTGGGCATATGCGGCATCCGCAGTGATAACCGGATAGCTAAGCATTAATCCCCTAGGCCTTAAGTCCGCATCCTCTGCCCCAAGCTCCTCTGCCATAAACTCATGGTTCCAGAAAACGCCATAGCTGGCCGCCAGATGTCCTCCCGCGGAAGACCCCTGTACCACAAGACGATCCATGTCAATATTCCATTCCTCTGCCATCTCACGAAGCTTTAAAACTGCCTGTCCCAGCTCCAGAATCTGTGTCGGAAAATGATGGGGCGCCGTAGAGTAGCGCAGTACTCCTGCATGGTAACCCCTCTCAAGAAAATGAAGCGCCACAGGCTCACCCTCCCTGTAGCTGGTGCGTTCATACGCGCCTCCCGGGCAAATTAAAATAAAGGGTCTCTTCTTTACCTTAAGGCTCCCGTCATGAGGCGTATCCTGAATATAAGCCTGAAGCCTGGCATCCTTAGAAGAACCCCTCACCTTAAGTGGAATTTCCTCATAAATCATAGATACAACTCCTCGTATAATAAGTTTGTAAGCAAGAAAAACAGCTTACAGACTTATTCT
>CATBDC010000027.1 GCA_949502235.1 uncultured Lachnospiraceae bacterium
ACAGGGTATCCTCCCCGTTAGCCAGGCTCTGGTCAAACCTCAGGGAACCTATTTTTTCTCTTTTCATAAGCTTTCCCCCGATTCCGGAAAGCCAGCTTAAATATTTACCGTGAAACCACTTTTCGGCTTCTCTCCCCTGTGCGCTTATCCGTCTGGGTCTTGTACCTTTTCCGTCACAGCCTTCTGGTATTTTTTCTATCTTCTCCTCTGTAAGCCTTTTATAACCGCAGAATACCAGATCCGCCTTTTCCTCCTCTGCCAAAAGATACATTTCCTCAAGAAGCCTGGGGTGAATCACATCATCACTGTCAAGGAAAAAGACATATTCTCCTGATGCTAAGGAAAGTCCTTTGTTCCTTGCCGAAGAGACACCCTGGTTCTCCTGGCAGATCAGCCGTATCCTGCTGTCCGCAAGGCTCATCCTCCTGCAGATTTGCGGCCCTGCGTCCGCAGAGCCATCGTCAACCACAAGAATTTCAAGCTCCTCCATAGTCTGGCCGAGTACAGATTCAAGGCACTGGCTGATAAACCTTTCCGAGTTGTACATAGGAATAATAACTGATATTTTCTTCATATTCGTTCCCTTCATAAGATCATTTCATGATAGCTTTCCTGTCTGAAAGATGTTATACTATAATTGCTATGAAAATCAAAAAACTTTTTTTCACTATTTCCTTTACAATTTGTATCTGCCTGATTGCAGCCGTGTTATTTTTGTTCCCCTTGTTACGCTTTGCAGGCTATTGCCCAGATCCCTGCCCGGAATCTGCAGATGAATTAGACAACCCTTATATCGGCTGGTATCAGATTAGGAGATACGAGCTTTCGGATACTGTTGCCTTTGATCTGGCACAGGTCAGTGAGCTTAACTCTGCGTCTGGCATGATTCTTCTGGAAATCAACCTGAAAAACTATGCCGGCGGCCCAATAAGTGACAAGGGGCTTCTGCTTCTTGAAGAGCTTTTGGAAAGCTTCCGGTCTTCAGGCAGACAGCTAATAATACGATTTCTCTACGACTGGGCCGGGGATGCATCCTCTACAGAGCCTAAAGATATTTCCATTATTCAGGGACACATGTCACAGACATCGGAAATTGTGAACCAGTATTCTGACTGCGTGTATATCCTGCAGGGAATTTTTATCGGCTCATGGGGTGAAATGCACGGCTCGCGCTACGCAAATACAGAGGATATGCTTACCTTAATCCATCATCTGTCCTCTGTTACGGATCCTGAAATTTTTCTCGCCGTGCGCACCCCCTGGCAGTGGCGCCTTCTTTCGGGCTCCCCCTGGCCCCTGGATGAAGCCGGGGCTTCTGACAGCTCCCTGGCCTCAAGGCTTGGACTCTTTAATGACGGCATGCTGGGATCTGATACAGATCTAAATACCTATGCCTCTGCTTCTTCCACTGTTTCAGATTCACCTTATGAGAAAAAAAGCCGTCAGGATGAGATTGCTTTCCAAAACCTTTTATGCAGCTATGTACCAAACGGGGGAGAGGTGGTCCTCCCCAATCCCTTTAATGATTTTACTTCTGCCTTAAAGGATCTTTCCGATACCCATGTATCTTATCTGAACCAGGACTATGATAAAGCCGTGCTGGATAAATGGCAGGCGGAAAGCTTCCATGGCAGCGGTCCCTTTCAGGGGATGAACGGTCTTGACTATATCTCCAGGCACCTGGGCTACCGGTATGTACTGCGGTCCTCAGAATGTACTGCCGGCCTTCCCTGGAAAAACAGGGCCGGGTTTTCTGTCACACTGGAGAATGTAGGCTTCTCTGGCTCCTACCGTCCTTTTGAGCTTTCCCTGACCTTAAGGGAGACCTCCACAGACAGGATATTCCAGATTCCCTTTGATGACCCCCGCCTTCCGGCACCCGGGGAAACCATAGAGCTGAAAGCCTCTGTACCAATACGCGATTACGCTACGGGAACCTATGAGGTCCGTCTTAAAATCAGTGATCCCGTATCAAAGGCTTTTGTCTTTCTGGCAAATGAGGGGGCGCAGGACGATCAGGGCTTTGTTATGGGAGAATTAACACTGGGTATATTCCCCCAGTAACACCCTGTCTTCTTCCCCCTGGTTGGCAAACCTTAAGGGCCTTTTGTCTGACTTCCTCTTAAGTTCGAGAAAAAGCCTGCAGCACTTGCTGTCTTCTCTCATTTTTGGCAATGCCGCCTGTATCTGCGTATATCTTCCGCATCTCCACAAGCAGGCGTCTGCCTCCAGCCGCTGTCTGCTCCTTTCTCCTTTTTCATCCTCTTCCGCAAGAAAACAGTCCGCTGGCTCCAGCAGATTTGAAAAGCCTGTATTTTCTATGGAAATCCGAAGCAGCCCCCTATCGGTCAATTCAGCGTCCCGGACAACAAACCGGTATCCCAGACGGCCTCCGATATAGTCATAGCCGCTTAAGCCCTTCCAGCACCCCTCCTCTTTTATGATTTCCCTTTTCCAGCCCTCAAGCCTCTCTGGCTGGTAAATACTGTTAAGATAAGAAAGATGCATTTTACCCATAACCTCTGCCGCCTGCCCGTATCCGCCAAGCTCTAAGCCCTCAAGGGCCTCTCCTCCGTTAGGCGACAGCCCTGCATGAATGTCCTGCCACATAAGCTCATCTGCGGGGCGCCATTTTTCTGATGCTTTGGCTTCTCCCATAGAGAGCGCCCCATAGGTTCCAAGGTCTGTAGAGGAACCGAAAATACCGTCATTAAAAAGGGCAAGCCTGTCTCTAAGCTTCCCTTCTGTTCCGAAAGCCTCCTCAATCATCCGCCTTAAGGCCGGAGTCCGCACCGCAAGATAGCACCTACCTTCCGTGACCTCATACAGGGTATGAACCAGTTCGCAGACGGCCTCTCTGCCAAGAAATCCGGATCCGTGCATCTCTCCCCAGCTTCCCACAAAAATTCCCTGAATGACCAGAATATCTCCTGCAAATTCTCTAAGTATACTTCCAAGCTGCTCCATATGCCTTTTTACAAGAGAAATGTCTGATGGCTCATGGACGGCGCCCCTTCCTTTTGTATCATAGGCGATCCTTAGAATCATCTGCTTATCTTTTTCACGGAAAAACTTAAAGATCTCTCCTATATGAAGGAGAGCTGTCCCCGAAAGCTCATGTGTACGGAACTCTCCTATATCGATCAGAACCAGCGCAAGCTTCTCTTTTTTGCAGGCCTCGTCAAGCCAGACCTCATTCTCCACAGGCATGCCTTCCTTCCGGGGCTCTGCCGTAAATGTATAGATATGATACCAGCCGCAGCCAGGATTATACAGAAGCCCGCCCTTCTCCTTAAAATGAGCTTTCCTAAATTTTCCCGATCCTTTAGATTTTATCCGCACTCCTAAGCCCCACCTCCGCATCAATCTTTAGAACCTTGATTCTGAATAATACAATCAGCACGCTGTACATTACCCGCAGCATATACCAGAAAGGCTTAAGCCCGGAATGCATACTTTTCCCTTCCGTTCTTGCATGCATCACCGCGGGGATCTCCACAACGCGGAACTTGGCCAGCATCATCAGGATAATCATGTTGGCATCCGGATATTTATCGTCAAAGTGGTTATATTTGGAATAATATAAAAATGCCTTTCTGCTTAAGCCCTGAAGCCCGGTAGTAGGATCCGCAATTTTATTTCCCGTTGTCATGCGGATCAGAAAACGGAACATGGAATAAACTATCTTCTTCGGCAGGGAAATGGGAAAGTCCGCGCTTTCCTCCATAAACCTTGCCCCCAACACAATATCCGGGCACCTTCCCCCGCTGTCTGGCTCCTTAAGCTTTTTGTAAATAGCAGGGATATTACACACATCATGCTGGCCGTCCCCGTCCATCTGGATCACATATTGATATCCTCTTCTTACGGCGTACTTATATCCGGTCTGGAGAGCACAGCCATAGCCCATATTAAAGAGCTGGGAAAGCATAGGATAATTCATTTCCTTTACGATCCAGTTGGTAGAATCCGTGGAAGCGTCATTTACAACAAGAATATCTACACAATCCTTCATATTAAGCTGCTCTAGCTGTGTCAGCGTCCTCCTGATATTATTCCCTTCATTATAAGCCGGTATAATGATCAGCACCTCTTTTTTCTCCATTATCCTGCCTCCTCCTCTAAAAGCCTGAGAAGCTTTCCTATATCTTCTGCCTGATCCGTTATCTTTTGAGACGCGGCCTTCTTCATTCTCATCCTCTTTTCTTCGTCCAAAAGAAGCTCTTTAATGCTGGCCGCGATTCTTTCCGGAGTAAGAGGGCAGAGAATCCCGTCTTCTCCATTTATAATCTGCTCCCTGTTGCCGCTTGTATCAGAGGCAATCACCGCACAGCCCAGTGTCTGGGCCTCCTGAATGGCAATGCTCTTACCCTCAAATCTGGTTGCATGAACATACAGATCCGTCTGGACATAATAGGGAAAAGGATTTGCCGCTGCCCCGGGAAGAAGGAAATCCTCCTCAAGCCCCGCGGCCGCGATTTTCTTCTCCAGCATGCGCCGTTTCTCTCCCTCTCCCAGCACATACCACCGGGCCAGAATCCCTTCCTCCTTAAGGAGCTTCATGGCATCTATGGCAATATCATAGGCCTTCTGGTATGTAAGCCTTCCCACTGTCAGAATCCTGGCGCCCTTATAGCTGTCCTGAAAGCCTCCCTTTTCTTTCGCCCGCTTCTTTATCATTTCCTGGTTAATCAGGTTGTGAAAAATATCCGTCTTATGGGCATACTCCGGGTAAACACAAAGAAAATGCTCCTTCACCTCGCGGGAAACCGTAAAGATCCGGTCAAATGCCTCCCAGCAGCCCCCATCCATCTCTCTTGTATATCCTGCGCTTTCATAATCAATATGTATAAATCCACATTTCTTTTCTGCATTCACATGATCCGCCACATAGTAAGCAGAAGCCCCTTCCAGATACGCAACAGCCAGATCAAACACATCCGGAAAGCGCTCCCCGCCGTCAGAGAGCATCCGCCATAAAAGCTTCTCCGGCCAGACCTTCCCATTCCTTTTCATGGACACAAAGTTCTGCATGATACCTTTAAGCTTCCTTAGGTATCCCCCGTTTCTTGCAAAGGCAGAGATTATGGTTCCCGCCATGGCCCGTTTTCCTTTTCCTGTCATCACAGACTGGCCGTCAAACCGGGTATTTAAAAGCTTTACATGGGACGGAAGCTCTCCTATCATCTCTCCCTGTCCCATAATTACATAAAGGAAAAGCTCATATTCCCTGCCCTCAAGCCTTCTTAGAAGCTCCATAAGAGCCGTTTCCGCACCTGCCCGCCCTAATGTATTAACGACAAACAGTATCTTTTTCCTTTTCTCTTTCATCCTTTTCCTCCACAATCTGCCCAAGCCTTTCCAGTTCATGCATCATCCTCTCATTTTCCTGGTTAAGCATGGTTATATGCATGGCCATCTCCCGGGTTTTTAGAAGAAGCTGTGAAATCATTACGCTGGAGCGGACCTCCTCTACCAGGAAAATAGCGCCTACGCCAAAAAATGCAAGACCTGTTCCCGTTGCCAGACGGTTTGTCCAGTCCGAAAACACCGGGACGATACCGATAAGAATCAGTACAATCCCCAAAAGCTCCCACATAACCGTATAATTTACCGTAATCTTTTTATAGGAATGCATCAGAAAGCTGACAACCATAAGTGTAATTCCCACCAAAGCAATGATAATTCTCATAGTACTGCTGCTCATTTTCTACATCTCCCCGCTTTCTCTTTTTTCGTACCTGTCATAGATCTTCACTGGAGGCCTGGTGCCCATTCCCGGCTTTAAGAGGGATCCCTCACAGAAAATGTGCGCATCCAGATGCTTCTCCATATACCGCAGGCGGAAGTATGCCGCCGTAAAGCCCGAAAAGGCTCCCATCACAACACCCAGCCCGTACCACAGCTCCGGAAGCCTTGCAGCAAAAATACTTCCTAAAAATGTGACCACGCAGAAGGTAAGGGATGTAAGCGTTGCTCCGGCAAGATCATTGAAATAATACAAAAATATTATTTCCGAATACATCAGAAACACGATAAAATAGCCTGCGGTAAGACATGGGTAAATTCTAAGCGTCAGGCTTGAAAACCCAAAGCGCGGCAAAATCACCACGCACAAAAGATACGCCACTGCCGTTATGATAAACTGTATGCGCACCAGGCTTAAAAGCTCTGATGAAAGCTGGCGGAACATCTCTGACTTGGCAATGTCAATATCTGCTCCTCTTCCTCCTATCACGGCCTCAGAATAATTCTTATATTTATCATGGAAATACATTTCTACCCTCGTAATAAAAATAATGGTTGCGGATATATTCGTAAACATAGCAAGGCAGGTAGCCATATCATAGGGCTGGTTACAGACAAAGGTCTTTACAAGTACCATCCGCATGTCTGTCGTCCAGAATACAAAATTATGAATATAAAGCCCCAGTATGTAGCAGAAATTCGCCACAACAAGCTGCCAGTATTTTTTAAAATACCGGAGCACGGACTTGTAACGGTTGCTGTTTTGCACAAAGTAGCGCTTTACAACAGCGATCTCCAGAAAAGCAATCAGATAAAAGCCTGTCATAAGAGCAAAAAGCATACTCTCCCTGATTCCCCAGCCCAGGATAAAGCGAAGGAAAAGGGAAAAGAAAAACGCCCACACCATCCCGATTGTATAAAACAAGGATATTTTCTGGTATGCCTTTGCAATAGACAGATAAATCATGGAATAAAAAACAAGCACAAGCGCAATATAACCGCAATATCCGGTAAACACATAAAAGACATCCACCCTGCCCACAAAATGCTCCCACAGGCAGAAGGGGATCCCCAGAAGGCTGCTAAGGGACAGGTTCATAAGAAGGCCAAGGTAATAGCAGGGCCGGATATCCTGATATCTCTCCTCATAAATAACGTCTGACATGTATTTTGACAGAACAGAATTAAAGGGCGCACAGGTTAGGAGTGAAAAAATAAATATATAAAGCACTGTACAGGAAAATAATTCTCTTTCCACAATCCCGAGGCTGGAAAACTCAAGGAAATGCCCCATGAAAAGGATATTAAAGATGATCACAAACATGGGCGTTACCGTAGACATGGAGCTGTACCCAAAACCGATAAGATAGGTTGTGATCGTACTCTTTTCAAATATCTTTGTTAGCTTTGTACCTATACCTGCCATCTTTTTATTCCTCCCAGCTTAACCCTATACTGTCCGAAAAATCCTTATAGATCCTCCGGTAGGTTTTCCGCATGTGCTCAATTCTGTAGCCGGCCATCACCCGCTTATAGCCGTTTTCTCCCATTTCAAGGCGTAAGGGCCTGTTGCGGGCCAGATCCACCATGGCCTGTGCGATCTCCTCCACACTCATAATATGTGTAATAATTCCCGCCTCTCCGAAATCATCGCTTTCTCCGAAAACCAGCCCCCGGCAGTTTCCCACATCCGTAGCAATCACGGGCTTATGGGCCGCATAACTCTCGAGGATGGTAAGGGGCTGCCCCTCGCTTAGGCTGGTGAGAATCGTCATATCCATCCTGCCCAGATAATCCCTGATATCAATTCTCCCTGTAAACACCACATCCTTAAGCCCCAGTGCCTCCACCTGTTCGAAACATTCCCTGGCATATTCCTCGTCCTCGTCCATAGGCCCCATAATCCACAGCTTTATCCCCGGCTCCCTTTCTTTCGCAAAGCTGAAGGCCTGAATCATGGTTTTTACATCCTTAATAGGCGTTACACGCAGTACAGCGCCGATGTTGACCATTCCCTCGTCCTCCTCCTTCTTTCCTGGAAGGTTCTTAAGCCTGTCTACATCTACCCCGTTAGGGGTTACCATGGTCTTTTCTTCCGGACAGCCAAGCTCAATCTGAAGCTCTCTTGCATATTCATAGAGGCTGGTTACAATATCTGCCTTCTCATAAGCAAGCTTTGACATTTTTCTGAACTGCTCAATCCAGATATTCTTATAGACTCCCTGGACCCACTCTGCCCTAAGAAGCTCCTCCTCCCGCTCCCTCGTATAGATTCCGTGCTCCGAAATCATCAGCCGGCTGCCATACATGACCTTTGCCATGCTCCCTAATACTCCCGCATACCCGGTTGAGAGGCAGTGGTACAGATCCGCCTTCGGAAGCTCCATCTTAAGAGCAAAAAGAAGGGGCAGATACACAGAGCGCATTGTCCACAGAAAGTCTGAAAAAACAAGCTGGCTGTAATTCATGTCATAATATTCCCGCACAATGTTAAGGAAATCCTCTCCCATCAGAAGCCTGTCAAGGGAAACCGGAGTGTCCTGAAACAGCCTGAAAACTGCTTCCCACTCTATGCGCCGTCCCCGCACCAGACTCCGAAAGGCCTGATACTGCGATTTATTAAGCTTAAGCTTTTTTTGTCCCTTTTTATTCCAGTCAACATCCTCCAAGTAAAGCTCATGAACCTCTGTTACATTCTCCGGAAGCTCATAGGTAAACCTTCTGCTTAGGGAGCGATTGCTTATAATAGCTAAAATCACAAATTCAAGCTTCGGAAAAGACTTAATCAGGCCGTGCACCCAGCTTGACACACCGCCTGCTATATATGGATAGCATCCTTCTACTACCAGACAAACCCTCACCTTTTATCTCCTTTCTGAAGGCTGATAATAATATCTTTCATCCCCGGGCTTCAAGAGAATCCTGATCTTGCTTTCCTCTGCCTCAATCAGATAAGCGCCCTCCTCAAGCTCTTTAAAGCTTCCGCCCTTCACCTCTTTAATATCCCTGCCGTAAATTCGGAGCACAAACCATACCGTGCCTTCTGTCCCCTCTTTTTGAATCTCTATAGTGTCTCCTCTCTTTATGTCTGTAAAATTAAGAGCCAGAAAATTACGGATGTGCTCATCGCACTCTGATATGGCAGTCCCCTCAAAATGTTCATAATTCTTTCCGAAAATATTTATATTTCTTATAATATTTTTAGACAGCTCATCCCATGTGTCCTTCTCTCCCTCCGGATAAACGGCGCGGCTCATGTCGCAGGTGAGACTTAGATATCCAAGCGCCGTCTCTACACATCTCATCCTGAAATCACTGCGGAAGGTATAGTTAAGTCCGTCTCCGGATCCGCTCTGCCTTGTAACATGCTCTGAAAGATACCCGATAAGGCTTATAGCTTCCTCGTCATAGGGATTTACCACCGTCCTGACAGCAGACAGCATGTCACTTTTAAGAGCTGCCTGTATATCTGCGGCCTCCATGTTTCCGGCGTAACAGGAAGAAAATTCATAGTCTGCGGCTGCCTCCTCCATAAACTGCTGATCCTCCTTAAGCTTTCCAGCTACGGGCATACCAGACACATTTTCTAAAGACAGCCCTGTCTCCGCAGACTTTTCATGGAAGATCTTCATATAATACTGAAGGGTCTCCGGGTTTGGAGAATTGTCATCCATGTAGTCATACTGAGGCGCCAGCATACACGTAAGTCCCGCCGGATAATCCTGGAGGGCCGTTACGACACCAGGCCATATGTTTTCCTGCTCAAGAAGTCTTAAGGAGCGTCCGTAAATATCTTCTAACTCCTCCCTGTTCTCGTCAGCCATGCCCGGATAATTGGCAAGTACCAGATTCTGGGCATTTATAACCGGATAGATCTCATAGGAATCCATCTCAGCCGATATGGCAGAAAGGATGCCAAGCCCTGCCGTGTCCTCCATATATCCGCCGTTTACGGCGAACACATATGCCGGCCCAAAGCTTTTTCTCCATATCACCACAGGGTAATCCTCTTTCTCTATGCTTTCATCTTCCGGAATTCCCTTCATATATACCTTTGTGCCGGAGGTGAGGCTGTACCACGGAAATGTAAGCTCCATATCCTGATACTTCTCATCCTCTTCCTCCTCCGCCTGGTAGATGACCTCCCCGCCTAAAAGAAAGCCACCATACAGGTGGATACCATTCACAGCCGGCTCCAGCTCTTCCACCCTTCGGATTCCTAAAAGCTCGCGGACCTTTTTATTTCCTCTTATGACAGACACATCAGGAAGATTCGCAAAAACAAGGCTGGTTCCCTTCTCTATACATTCTGTCAGAAATTCAACCTCCTCCGTCTGTTCCCAATGAATACTGCCGGAATCAATGACCATCATCTCAAGAGAGGCCATATCGATTTTTGCCCTGCCATACTCTTCAAGAGATAAAAAGCCTGTGATGCCCCGCTTTGTGCAGACCGCCCATTCGCGGACAATCTCCTTAAGGCTTCCCTCTCTGCCGATAAAGACAATTCCGTTTTTTCCAGCCTGCGCCTGCGTTTCCTCTTCCTCCTTCAAGGTTCCCTCATGGGATGCCCCGTCCTTTTCCTGGCTGTCAGGCACAAACATGCTGACCTTTGAAGGATAGTTTTCTGCCGTACCGGTAATATATGGATTTATCTCATAGTCATTCCATTCATCTTTCAAATTGTTCAAAAACATACACAGGAAGAATACAACAGACATTAATATAGTAATAATGAAAAAATTCCGGCGTGATACCATTCTTTTCCCCACCTAACCTTCCTTTTTCTCTTCATATCCGTTATATCCGTAGTCAATCGCGAAATTATACGGGCTGTATCCATTCTGCCGGATACGGTAGCATATGAAGTTATCTGTTTCATAATAGACCTCCATCTCGTTTGGATACAGCTCCTTAAATGCCTGCGCCCAGTAATACATATGGGACATTGTAACCCACCTTTCGTCTCCTATATAGGGCAGGATCCCCGGTTTATCTGAAACCGGCTCTTCTGCTCCTTTGGCAGATACCCTTCGCTCTGGCTTTTCTGTATTGATATAATCCCGGTACAGAAGCGGTATCTTTTCGATAAAAAAATACACGGTATCTGTGGGTATGATAATCGATGTATCCTCATCTACAGAGCGCATATCCTTTAAAAACTTAATGGTCTCATAATGATATGCATTCTTACAGCCTCCCATCATCTGCCGCTCATCATTGGCAGAGCAGATCGTCCAAGCCTCATTTTTGTTTTCACGGATAATATTGCTTAGGCAGATGACAGCCTCATTTGTCTCATAAGCGCTCACTGTTACAGGGGAGCGCATCCCCGTATAAGCCGTCAAGACGCAGGCTGTGGCCAGTGCGCCCATAGAGCACAGATTAAGAGCCCTCTCCTTTCTGAATAAAAGGTATATAACCCCGTCTGCGCACAGGCTCCACACAGCCGCGATTCCGTATCCAAGATATACGGAATAGCGGGAAACCTCCAGAAGCTGGACAAGGCCCAGCTGGGCCGAGGCCTGCAGAATGGCCATAGCCGCCATAAAAATACTAAGAGAGACCAGAACTCCCGCGTACTCCGACCTTCGAAGGAGAAACCATAAAAGTCCCAGCACGAAAAGCACGCCTATGCTTCCAACCATAACCTGGGCTGTCTTCATATCATATGCCACATAGTATTCCATTCTGTCGATCACTGCCTCAAGGGCAGTAAGCTCTTCTTTTTTTTCGCCGGAAGAACCGGCCGCCTTCGGGGCCTCCGGGGATGACTTAAGCTGGGACATCCCCCATTTTAAGGATGCCTGCAGAGGAGTACCCATAGCAAATGCCGCCCCCAGAGGCAGCACCGCAAGCAGTATCCCAAGAATCCCTGCCGCTGTTATTTTCTTTAAATAGCTAAAGCGGAAAACACGGAAACAAAATCCTGCTCCGATTGCCGCGCAGAAAATCCCCGCAATAATTGTATCGTAGAAATGAACCGTAAGCGTCAGTGAAACGCTCACAGCAAAAAATCCCAGGTATCGTTTCGTATCCTCTGCCCGGGCGTCTCTTTTCTGCTGCAGAAATGCCATGGCAAAATATGCTGCAGGCAGAATAAACGCCATGCCGAACTCCTGGGGGAGGGTCGCATAATACCGGATATATGTGTACTCATAAAATCTGTTCGAAACAATATAGATGATCATTCCGATATACGGAGCATACCGTGTCCTGCACACACTCTTAAGAAATGCCAGCAGCATGAAATGAACCACAAATGCCTGAATCACATAGAAGAGCCGCAGAATCACATATACAGGAACCGCAAATACGGTATGGACGTAATATAAAAGACAATGCATCCCAAAAGGGTACACCCCGTCAACAAAAATATGGTTGTTTTCCATGGCATTGATCCAGTAATTATGCAGCACCATATCAGAAGCACAATAGCCATAGACATTTACCACGCTGCTCCCGTACATATAGAGTAAAAGCACTGTAACGCCAAGGGTAAGAAGGATATCTCCGCCGTGCGCGCCCAGACAGCCTCTTCTCTTCTTCCCGGACGCTTTAAGCGCCTGCCCGAGGCTTCTCCTCATACGGAGAAAAAGGGTCTTCCTTCCTGTCTCGCCTCCCAAAATAAGCAGAAACCGGCCGAGCCCCTTCTCCAGACGCATAAGAAAAGAACCCCTGTACTTTATATAAGCCGATACCAGAAAAGGCGCCAGCGTCCCCAGAACCAGCGTAAACCAGCAGGATATATGTAAGAGTTCAAGAAGGTATACCAGATTTATAATATAAAAATTACCCGCCAGAAAATAAGCCATGAACCTTACAGGCGCAGTGCCAAAGCCGGCAAGCCTCTTTCGCAGATACAGCCATGGCAGCACAAGGGTCACGCCGAAATAAGCCGCCCCAATCCCTGTCACCTGCAGAATGGAAAGTATCGCCATTGACATTGTTATTGCCTCCTTACACTGAAAATACGGATCAGCTCCAATGTTTCACTATCTATCACAACATCTGACCTCTTAAGAGCAGCCAGAGTATCAAAAAAGGCCTCTCTGTCCTGCTTCGCAAAATAAAGCTTCAGCTTACAGGTAAATGCCGGAAGCTCCTCCGGATATCTTTCTGCCAGACGCAGACACCATTTTTCACACCCTTCATAATCCTTAAGCTCAAGCAGGCGCAGACAGACTGCCTCCCGCCTTTCAAGGGTAAGCCGCACGGCGTCCTTTTCATAAAGCAGCTCTGCTGTCTCTGCCATACTGTTCACAAATTTGCGCTGCTCATGCTCGGAAAAAATATGCTGCTTCAGAATATTGTCCATATAATCAATCAGCATCTCCTCACAATCTGTCTGTGTATCATCCTCTTCCTGAATCTTAAGGAGAAGCTTCTGCACATAGATGCGGAATTTGTTAAGCTCATCCGATAAAACAGCGGCGGCATAGTGGGAGGTCTCCGAATCCTCACTCTCCAGTGCAAGGGTGATGGATGCCAGGGAATTTCTGATATCCTTGCTCATCACATTCATAAGCACTGTCCTTAAATCCTTCTTTTCATTTACAAGAATAGCTTCCTCCAGAGGGATAATGTTGCGTTCCACTTCCTCGTCCGCCTTCCTGTTGGTCTTCACACGCTTCTTACTGAAGACCACGTCTGTCAGATTTGCCTCCCTCCAGAAAACAAACAGGTAAAACAGATGGCCCATGAAAAAAAACAATGGAACAATAACAGGACAAAGTATCATGACAATAAACCGAATCAGGTAGGTTCTCCTGTTGTCATATAAAACCTCCTCTGCCGCCCCGTCCGCAGCTGCCATCCGTGCCGGAACCACCACAAAAATTCCTGCCAGAAGATAAATCAGGGCAGCAAGAAAATTTACGGCAAGCATCATGAGAAATGCAAATTCATCCCCTGCAAGGGTCATAGTACCGCCTCCTCATCAATCCGGCTCTCATAGCCCAGAGCCCTGAACCTCTCTATAATAACACCTGCATTTTCCTTATTTGTATTAGACAAAAGCACATACAGCCTTCCCTCCTTAAAGATTCCAAGATAATCTGTCTGGCGTATGGTGCCGCCCAGAGCCTTGGCCACATGCTCATAATTTTTATCCTCTGTCAGTACTTCCATCAGTACATACTCGGTAAGCCCCTTATCTCTGGCGTCAAAAAAGGCCTTTGCCAGCTGCGTAAATGCCTCCTCTCCCAGCACACTGGTTCCTTCCACATACCGCTGGTTCCGGATAGCATCCAGGTAGCGGTTGGCACGTACTACCGCATTTTGGATCAGATATCCTACAATCGTCAGCCGGTTTGCCTCCCCCAGCGTCATGCGCTCCCACGGAACTCCCCAGAGCATCAGAATCAGCTGCATCTCATCCTCTGAATAAACAGCGCTTGCCATCATAGGCATCTTATCCACCATATTCCTGTTGACATATACCCGGCGCTCCTTAATCTCACTATAGAGCTCATCCATGTCTGTATACTTTATAGAATTTCCAAGCTTTCTCGCCTCCGGGGAGGTAGCTGAAAACAATCTGGCATAGTCGCTGTTGGCAATATTGTATACTGCCACATCCTTGCAATCCATCAGCCTTGACAGCACCTGAGCCGCATAGAACAAAACCTCCTCCGGCCCGTACTGCTCCAGGGATGAGGAAACCTCGTAGATCTTCCCTAAGCTCTCCCTGTGATTAACTACCTGGGACTCAAAATTATGCTTAAGCTTCACATTGCTTTCATTAATATCCTCAATATCCTTAAGCTGCCCATTTAAATACTGAACCCTGCACCTTCCTTCATTTCTGATAAAATGAAGCTGATCCTTCATATAGCCCACAACAAGTCCCACAATAAAAAGCTGCGCCATCCAGACATATGTATTATAATCAAGCAGCACTTCAAAGCCCGTCCTGCCGTCCGCCTGCCCAAAGCAATACCCTGCCGATGCCAGAAAAGCAGAAAAAACAGCCTGCTGCTGCCCGTGGACAACCGCAAAAAGCAGCACATACAAAAGATAAATGTCAAGCCTTGCCAGAAATTTGCTGTCCGCCGCCGCGCTGCTTAGGAAAACTGCCCCGGCAAAGCATACCAATGCTTCTATGAACGGAAAAAGAGCTTTTAAAATTCTGCGCACATGGTTCCACAGCCTTACAGCAGCCCCGCCTCCTTCGTCCTCCTCGGAAATAAAGGAATTACTGTGCTGCTTCATAAACTCCGCAGTCTGTTTTACTCCCTTGTCATAGTCATTGAAAATTTCATAGGCAAACTCACCTTTATATCTGCTGCAGTCCAGAACCAGGCGCCTGCCTGCCCCTGCTGTACTGTCAACAATAGAAATATCAGACCCCATTCCCTCCTTTATCTTCTCTGCAAGCTGTTTCTCATTCACCGGCTCCATAGAGGAAATATTATAAACTGACTGCCTAAGCGCCTCCCCGCAAAGCACTCTGTAGGCCAGCTCCACCGCATCGTTCAGGTGGATCATGGAGAAAATTCGTCTTTCATTTACCGAGATCTTCCCTGTTTTTAATGCCTCAAGGCACATGCAAAAGCATGGGTTATCCTCCTGCTTTCCCTTCCGGGGCACCCAGTATATCTGGTCAAATCTTAGGATAACTGTATCCGTTCCCTGGGTCTTTCGGAAGTTTGCGCAGGCCTCCTCCCCCTGGGCAAGGGCCATTGCTTTAAAGCCTTTAGGGGACAGGGGCGTATCTTCCCTGATATTATCCATATGCACGCCGCCATATACCTCCTGGGAAGAAAAATATATAAACCTTGCGTTTTTAAGAACACTAAAAGCAGACAGAATGTTCACAAGCCCCGCCACATAACGCACCGACTCCTGCCTCGCATCTGTCTCCCAGTCATAATTCGTATCATATGCCCCCGTAAACACGACAACATCCGGCCTGGCGCTCTCTAAAATGTCCTTGATGCTTCCGCTGTCATAGGGGAAATTATATTTTTCAAATACCGGTTTATAGGAAAAGCGATTGTCTCTCTGCCCCGTCAAAAGATATACCCGATGTCCATTCTTATTAAGCTTGCTGATTATAGCGTCCATCAGCACTCCGCCGCCGCCCGCCAATAACACAACCATCTTTTTCACCACTTCCATGCATTAAAAATTTCGACAATATATACATCATATACCCATATTATCCCTACGGCGCTATCCCTATGACTATCCTTTACGAGAAAAATGCTTTTTCCTTATAAATTTTCAAAGAAAGGCTTATAAAAAAAGAAAAAAAAGGCTTTCCGTCACCGGAAAGCCTTTTCTCATCTTCAAATTAGTCCTGTGGAATGATTTCTTTTTTGTTGTAGCTTCCGCAGGCCTTGCATACTCTGTGAGGCATCATTAACTCGCCGCACCTGCTGCACTTTACAAGGTTGGGAGCGCTCATCTTCCAATTCGCTCTTCTCTTGTCTCTTCTTGCTTTAGAAGATTTATTCTTTGGACAAATTGACATAGGTTACACCTCCTTAAAATTCTTAAAAACATCGCGGATAACTGACATTCTAGGGTCAAGGCCCGTATCCTCACAGTTACAGGTTCCCTGATTCAGGTTTTGACCACAGACATTACAAATACCTTTACAGTCCTCGCTACACAGAATCTTTGTCGGCCACCCTGTCAATATCTCGCCGCGGATCAGTTTGTCCGCATCGAGCGTATATCCGTCAATATAATTCGTTTCATCTAATTCATCTGCCTGTTCGCCGTCCGGAACATTCAGGTCGACATTTTTCACAAAATCAAGAACAATCTCTGTCTCCACCGGTTCTAAGCATCTGTCACAGGGTACTGAAAATGTAACCCTTCCGCTTCCGGTAATCTGAAACCTGTGCTCCTTCACATGTGTTACGCGGATAGAAACCGGTGTTTTTTTCAGAATCGGAAAGCTTCCATATCCTGTCGAAAATTCGGTCATATCAATATCCACATCCTGTATAAGCTCCGTATGCTGTTCAGACATAACGCCGGATAGGTCTAATAACATATTATTACTCCTATTCACACCTAAATAATTATATCACGCAAAAATATTTTGTCAACTAAAATCTTCTAATCTTCTTAAACTAATGCAACTGTCTCACGCGCGATTGCAAGCTCCTCATTTGTAGGGATTACCATAACCTTCACCTTGGAATCCGGTGTAGATATCTGAATCTCCTCGCCGCGCTTTCCGTTTGCCTCCTCGTTAATCTCGATTCCAAGATATCCGAGATATTTAGCCACTGCACTTCTTACTGTGCCGGAATTTTCACCGATGCCTGCCGTAAATGCGATGACATCCACGCCGTTCATTGCTGCAACGTAGCTTCCCACATATTTTGCAACACGGTAAGCAAATACCTCAAGGGCAACTCTTGCCTGCTCATTTCCGCTGTTCGCGCCTTCCTCCAGGTCACGGAAATCACTGGACAGATTATTAGAAAGGCCGAATACGCCGGATTTCTTATTCAGCATATTCATAAGTCCCGCAATGTCAAGACCTTCCTTCTTGGAAATGAACTCTAAAATAGCCGGGTCAATGTCGCCGGAGCGTGTTCCCATCACAAGCCCCTCAAGAGGTGTAAGACCCATAGATGTATCTACGGATTTTCCGTTCTCTACCGCACAGATACTTGCACCGTTGCCCAGATGGCAGACGATTGTCTTTACCTGATCGTACGGCTTTTCCACAAGCTCTGCCGCCCTCTTAGATACAAAGCTGTGGCTTGTGCCGTGGAAACCATATCTTCTTACTTTGTATTTGTCATAATACTCATAGGGAAGTCCGTACATGTATGCTTTTTCGGGCATAGTCTGATGGAAGGCAGTATCAAATACAGCAACCATTGGCGTGCCCGGCATCAGCTTCTGGCAAGCATTAATACCGATTAAGTTTGCCGGGTTATGAAGGGGTGCAAGATCATTGCACTCTTCAATGGCCGCCTTAACCTCGTCTGTAATGACCACAGAGCTTGCAAACTTCTCTCCTCCATGTACCACACGGTGGCCTACAGCCCCAATCTCATCAAGACTCTTCACAACACCTGTGTCAGCATCTGTCAGGGCGTCAATTACAAACTGGATCGCCTCTGTATGTGTGGGCATTGCCTTGTCGGATTTTACCTTTTCCCCGCCTGCCGGCTGATAAGTAAGACTTCCGTCAATCCCGATTCTCTCGCATAAGCCCTTTGCCAGAACCTGCTCGGATTCTGAGTTGATAAGCTGGAATTTCAGTGATGAACTTCCGCAGTTGATAACTAATACATTCATTTTTCTTTACCTCTCTTCATGTTTTTTATAACTGCCGCATAATACCTTGGCAAATATCCTAATCTTCTGACATGCACTGCACTGCCGTAATAGCCACAACGCCCTCAATATCCTGCGCGCTGCATCCTCTGGACAGATCATTTACCGGCGCCGCAATCCCCTGTGTCAGCGGTCCGTATGCCTCTGCCTTTGCAAGCCTCTGCACCAGCTTGTACCCGATATTTCCCGCGTCAAGATCCGGGAATACAAGTACATTTGCCTTTCCTGCCACCGGGCTTCCCGGAGCTTTGGAGGCGCCGATCTCCGGCACGATAGCTGCATCTAACTGGAACTCACCGTCAAGAAGAAGTCCTTCCGGTGCATTTTCCTTTGCAATTCTTGTAGCTTCGAGAACCTTATCTACATCTGCGTGCTTCGCGCTTCCCTTTGTAGAGTGCGACAGCATCGCCACTACAGGCTCCCTGCCTGTTAAAAGCTTAAAGGAATCCGCAGAGGATAAAGCGATTGCCGCAAGCTTCTCCGGATCCGGATTCTGCTCAAGACCGGAATCTGCAAAAATAAAGGTTCCGTCTGCTCCCATATCGCAGTCCGGCACTACCATTACAAAAAATGCAGATACGAGCTTTGTCCCCGGCTTTGTCTTCAGAATCTGGAGGCACGGCCTTAAGGTGTCTGCTGTAGAATGACATGCTCCTGAAACCATTCCATCCGCATCCTTCATCTTCACCATCATAACACCATAATAAAGATAATTCTTAAGAAGAAGCTCTCTTGCCTGCTCTTCTGTCATACCCTTCTTCTGTCTTAGCTCTACTAACTTTGCAATATACTCCTCTGTCTTCGGATTCGTAGCCGGATCAACAATCACTGCACCGCTGATATCGAAACTGCCTTTATTCTTTGCAATCTCTTCTTCACTTCCTACCAGGACGAGATTCGCTGTTCCTTCTCTTAGAACTGCCTCTGCCGCTTCGTAGGTTCTGATGTCCTCTGTCTCCGGAAGCACAATCGTCTTCTTATTCGTCTTTGCTTTTGCTTTAATATCATCAATAAATCCCATGACTTAAAGGCTCCTTTCCATATATTCTCAATATTTTCATTATAATACAAAGAGACCCTGCGGACAAGGTCTCTTTTCCACAAATCATGTGCATTTTTTCGTACAAGCTTATTGCTCATTCCGCTAACAGTAACTTCAAGACATCTCTATTAGTGCAAATTGAGTTCATATGTAAAAATCCCTTCATAATCCTGCAACTCATGAAACATTCCATCCACAATAACCGTCTTATCTACTATCCGGTATATCATTACAAACCTGTGCTTTGCAAAATTAATTTTACGGTAACCATATTTCCCCAAGATGGGATTGCCACATATTTGCAAAGTATCGGCTGCCATTGACAATCGTTTTTTCGTATCCCTTGCATCCTTAAGAATTGCTCTTGCGGCTGGTTTGTTCTTCAAAACTTCAGCAGTATAATAGACATATTTGTCCAGTCTTCGCTTCGCAGGCGGCATAATCATTACTTTATAAGCCATATTTTTCACCAATTTCGTCAAGAGCCTTGTCAAAATCCTCTCCCTCGCCATTATTATAGCATGCCCTTGATTCGGCAAGCTCTGCTATTATCTCATTCCTGCTTAACGGTTTATAGGGATTATCCTGACAAAAATTCACCAGTAGATATCTCTGTATCTCCTTTTGATGTTCCTCGGGAATCGTTGACAGCAACTCCATATTAGCTTCCAGTACACTCAAACCAACCGCCTCCATTCTATCCTGCTGCAGAATCATTATTTCAAACCTTTCATCTGCCTTCATTTCTTTTTCTCCTTAATTCCTCCCATTTAAATCTTAAAAACTGCGCTGATAATGGCGAAATACACGCTGATGGTACTGATATCAACCAGTGTGGAAATCAGCGGCGTTGCCATAATGGCCGGGTCAAGCCCCACCTTCTTTGCAAATAACGGCAGCGTGCACCCCACAATCTTTGCGATAATAACCGTACAGGCCATGGTAACCCCAATGGTGCCTGCCATCATCACATCCCCCTGCCCCATAAGCATAATACGGCAGCCATTGATAACTGCAAGGATCAGGCTTACAGATATCGCCACACGGATCTCCTTCCAGATAATCTTAAAGAGATCCTTAAACTCGATTTCTCCCACAGCAAGCCCTCGTATCATAAGGGCAGAGCTCTGGGAGCCGCAGTTTCCCCCTGTTCCTGTAAGCATGGGAATAAATCCCGTAAGCTGGGGCATCACCGCAATCGCCGACTCGTAGCTGTTCATGATCATCTGGGTGACTGTCGCGGACAGCATCAGAAACAGAAGCCACGGAATACGGCTTTTTACATGCTCAAACACCGTTGTTCCAAAATAAGACTCATCATTGGGATTGACACCGGCCATGATGCTGATATCCTCTGTCTCCTCCTCCTGAAGGACAAGCATGGCATCGTCAACCGTGACAATCCCCACCATACAGTGCTCGTGATCCACAATGGGAAGGGCAATAAGACCGTATTTCATAATGGTCCTGGCCACCTCCTCCTGATCATCCGTGGTCTCGCCGTAAAGCATGTTCGTGTCCATAATTTCCTCAATGAGCCTTGATTCGCCTGTTGTCAGAAGATCCTTGATATCCACCGCGCCGATTAACCGTCTTTTTTCCGTCACATAGCAGGTATAGATAGTCTCCCGGTTCAGCCCCACCTGACGGATTTTAAGAATCGACTCCTCCACCGTCATGTCCTTATTAAGGGCAATATAATCAACGTTCATGACGCTTCCGGCGCTGTCCTCCGGGTACTGGAGAAGCAGATTAATCTGCGCCCTTCTCTCCTCACCCGTCACCATGAGAAGCCTGTCCACAACATTTGCCGGCATTTCCTCTAACACGTCAACCGTGTCGTCAAGGTACATTTCCTCCATGACCTCCTCAAGCTCGGAGTCCGTGAGAGCGTTTATCAAAAATTCCCTTAAGTCGCTGTTCATATAGGTAAATGTCTCTGCCGCCTCTTCCTTTACAAGAAGCCGGAAGATAAGCACCAGCTGCTTCTCGTCCACTTCCTCCAAAATGTCAGCAAGGTCAACGGGGTACATATTATTTTCAAGCTCTTCCTTAAGCTCCTTAAAATGACGGTTTGAAAGCATATCCTGAATACGTTCCAGAGTCAGCTCCTCGCGCTCCACAGGAAATTCCTCTTCCGCCGGATCATCATAGTCAAACTCGCTCTGGGCGACAGCATGTCCCCATTCTTCGTCAGTCATCCTGCTTAAATCCATATTTGTCTTCATATATACCCCTCCTTCCCTGATTTGCGAATTCTTTCCTTTTATAGTATAATCAACCTAAAATAAATTTACAAGGAGAAATCAGAATATTATGAAAATCGTCGGACTCATTACGGAATATAACCCCTTCCACAACGGGCATTTATACCATATAGAAAAAGCGAAGGAAATCACCGGCGCGGATCATGTACTTGTTGTCATGAGCGGCGATTTCGTACAGCGCGGCGCGCCTGCCCTCATGCCAAAGTATATACGCGCAAGGATGGCTCTTTTGGCCGGAGCCTCCGTGGTAATAGAGCTTCCGGTCTGCTTTGCCTGCGCAAGCGCGGAATATTTTGCTTCTGCTTCGGTCTCTCTCCTTAATAAGCTGAACTGTGTTGACTCCATTTGTTTCGGAAGCGAATGTGAGGACAGGGAATTTTTAGAAAGGACTGCGCAGATTATGGCAGAAGAACCTGCGGAACATAAGGAGCACCTCCGCCGTGCGCTGAAAAAAGGCCTCTCCTTCCCCCTGGCAAGACAGGAGGCTCTTAAGGCTGTCCTTAAGGATGTAAATTACACCGACTATCTGAAATACCCTAACACCATTCTTGGTATTGAATATATAAAGGCACTCATCACCCAGAAAAGCAGCATGGATTTCCACATTGTCAGGCGCATAGGCTCCGGGTATCATGACAGCGCCTTAAAGGAGGGCTTAAGCTCCGCCTCTGCTATCAGAAAGCTGTTCACTTTAGAAGAAGGCAGTGGTTTTCCAGAAAGCTTTTTAAAAGATCAGATTCCGTCCTTTTGCATCACGGCTTTAAAAAATGAGTATCACCGCCTCTATCCTGTCTTTGCCGATGACTTCTCACTTCTTTTAAAATACAGGCTGCTGTCTGAAGGCCCTGATACTTTAACAAATTATTTGGATATCACCCCGGAACTGGCCAACCGGATCTCAAATCATGTTTCTGATTTTTTCAGTTTCAGCCAGTTCTGCAGCCTTATAAAAACGAAGGATATGACTTACACAAGAATCAGCCGGTGCCTTATTCATATTCTGCTTAATATTACCGGGGAGGCTGTATCTGGCTTTAGGGACAAAGGGTTTTGTCTATATGCCCGTATCCTGGGCCTTAGAAAAGACAAACAGGATGTTCTTTCCTGTATGAAAAGAACATCCTGCATCCCCCTTGTAACAAAGCTTTCACAGGCCGGGAACCTGACACCGGCCGGACGCGCCCTGCTTTCCCAGGATATAGCCGCGTCAAACCTGTATGAAAGCGTGATTACAGATAAATTTAAGACGCCTTACCTAAGTGATTATCAGCATCAGATCGTATCTATCTAGCACGGCATTGCGGAAACAGCGGTGCTGTACTAATACTCTGCCGCCTTGCTGCAGGTCACAGCCAAAGCTCCCGGTCCGATATGGCAGCTCACACTAAGGGACAGCCTGTCCATATGGATGTCATATCCCGGGAACTTTTCCTCCAGCTCCCTCTTCCACCCTTGTGCTTCCTCGTCCGAGCAGGTGTATGCTGCCGCCATGAGAACCTTTTTCCCTGCAAAGCGCCCGGCCATATCCTTTTTCACGGCCTCTATCATGGTCTTTTTCGCCGCCTTCATCCCCCGTACCTTTGCAAATGCGTCCAGCTTTTCCCCCTGAATCTGAAGCACCGGCTTGATATTCAGCACCGTGCCGAGAGCCGCCCCGGCCGCTGTCACCCGGCCGCCCTTCTTTAAGTATTTCAAGGTATCTACTGTGATATAGATGCTGGCCTCCAGCTTTTCTCTCATCAGTACATCCTCAATCTCCCTGGCGCTAAGCCCTTTTTCTGCCATCTCCATTGCATCCAGCACAGACTGGCGCTGGGTAACCGAGATCCTCTGATTGTCGATTACATGAACCCTTCCCTCATAATCTCTGGCAAGCATCATGGCTGTCTCGCAGGAGCTGCTAAGACCGCTGGACATAGGGATGTGGATAACCTCATCATTCTCCTCTAAAAGCTCGTCCCACAGCTCCATAACATTTGCCGGCGAAGGCTGGGAGGTGGAGATATCTGCATCCTCCTTAAGTCTTCGGTAAAACTCCTCCTGAGTCAGCGTAATATCCTCAAAGTACAGCTCGCCGTTAATATAAAAGGGCATGGGCAGCACCCGTATCCCCAGTTCCTTTGCCTGCGCCTGTGTAATCCCGCTGTTACTGTCTGTCACAATTGCTATTTTTCCCATTTTGATTTTCTCCGCTCCTTCGCTTTTACAATATTACCACATCCGAAACCGTATCCCTTTTTGCCACCATCATCGGAATATCCTCTCCCTTGTACGGATTGTTTCCAAGGGTAACCTCAAGCTTCACCGTCTCATAAGCAAGCTCTGCGTAATTATTTTCCTTGCTTAAATGCGCCAGAATCACATACTGTAATTCATCATGGAGGATATCACAGAGAAGCCGTCCCGACAATTCATTGGAAAGATGGCCCTTTTCCCCCATCACACGCCTTTTAAGAGGATAAGGGTAAGGTCCCACCTCCAGCATATGTATGTCGTGGTTTGCCTCTAATACTACACCGTTAAGATTTCTTAGATGCCGGATTGTATACTCATCATACACTCCCAGATCCGTAGCCACTGCAGCTGCCTTCTTCCCGTTTTCAATCCGGTATCCCGAAGGCTCCCTGGCATCATGGGAAGTAGAAAAAGGGAGGATCTCTAAGCTTCCCAGAATAAATTTCTCATCTGCTGCCACCTCTCTTAGAATCCCCTCCGGAAGCTGTCCAAGGCTTGCCGTTCCTTTAATCCCCTCAATGGTTCCTCTCGTGGCATATACAGGGACGCCGTATTTACGGCTGAACACTCCCAGCCCCTGTATATGGTCGATATGCTCATGGGTGACTAAGATACCGGAAAGCTCCTCACCCTTTATTCCAAGTATACGAAGCCCTTCCTCCACCCGTTTCTTACTGATTCCCGTATCCACCAGAAGATGAGTGTCATCATCCCCCACATAAATACAGTTTCCGCTGCTCCCGCTTGCAATACTGCATATTCTCATGTATGTATATTCCTTCCTATAAGTCCTTTATGATCTGGTCAAGCTGGAGCATGGTCTCCGAAAAGTCACCGCTGTTATCGATTGCCCTGTCGCAGTTCCTAAGGAACTGATCCTTGGGAAGCTGCGCCGCTATAATCTCATCAATTTTTTTTGTATCATACCCTCTGGAATAGAAAAGACGCTTGCGCCTTGTCTCATCATCCACATAGATATACCACAGCTCATCACAGATGGAGCCGTAATTTGCCTCAATCAGAATCGCAGATTCTATGATAAAAAGATTTGTATTTTTACGCTTTTCCATAGAAATAAGCCGATCCACCTCATCCTTTACAGCCGGGTGCACAATCCGGTTTAAAACCTCAAGCTCCGATTGATTGGAAAATACAATGTCACTTAGCCTTTCACGGTCAAGCTCTTCTTTATCATTCAGTATGCTCTTACCAAAATGCTCCACAATAGCGCCATAGCAGACGCCCCCTTTTTTCTGAAGCTTTTTTGCCACCTTATCCGTATGGCAGATACTCGCACCGTACTTATTGTTCAGGTATTCCAAAATCTCAGTTTTTCCTGCGCCCACACCGCCTGTAATTCCAATAATTTTCATATCCCCACACCTCTTACTTTGCTTCGTACCAGTTTTCGCCTGTATGCATATCTATCTCAAGCGGCACATCCAGATCTGCCGCATGCTCCATTTCTTCCTGAAGTATTGCCTGAACCCGGGGAAGCTCCGGCTTATATACTTCAATTAAAAGCTCATCATGAACCTGAAGGACAAGCTTTGATTTAAGCTTCTCCTCTTTAAGACGCCTGTTTACGCCTACCATGGCAATCTTAATAATATCTGCCGCCGTCCCCTGGATAGGCGCGTTCATAGCCACACGCTCCCCAAAGGAACGCTGCATAAAATTGCTGGAGGATAATTCCGGCACCGGCCTCCTGCGTCCAAACAGGGTCACTACATATCCCATTTTCTTCGCATGCTTCACCGTATCATCAAGAAACAGCTTAATGCCCGGATATGTGCGGAAATATTCATCAATATAGACAGCGGCTTCCTTCCAGCCGATACTTAAGCCCTCGGAAAGCCCAAACGCGCTGATCCCATAGACGATCCCAAAGTTCACCGCCTTGGCATTGCGCCTCTGAAGCTCCGTCACCTCATCAAAAGGCACATGAAACACCTGGGAGGCCGTGATCCTGTGGATGTCGCTCTTCTCCTTATAGGCCTCAATGAGTCTTTCATCGCCTGAGCAGTGGGCCAGTATCCGAAGCTCAATCTGGGAATAGTCCGCATCCAGGAAAATATATCCCTCCTCCGGAACAAAAACCTTTCGTATCAGCCTTCCAAGCTCCATTCTCACCGGAATATTCTGGAGATTCGGCTCCGTACTGCTGATTCTTCCTGTTGCGGTAATGGTCTGGTTAAACTTCCCGTGAATCCTGCCGTCCTCCTGAATGTAGGTTACAAGGCCGTCCGCATACGTGGATTTCAGCTTTGTATACTGCCGGTACTCTAATATCTTATGAATCACCGGGTAGTCCGGTGCAAGCTTCTCCAGTACATTTGCCGCAGTAGAGTACCCGGTCTTTGTCTTTTTCCCTCCCGGGAGCTTAAGCTTTTCAAAAAGAATCACTCCAAGCTGCTTGGGAGAATTAATATTAAAGCGCTCCCCTGTCTCATCATAAATCTCTTTTTCAAGCTCTGTGATGCGCTCCCCAAGCTGGCTGCTGTAAATCTTAAGAGCCTCTCCTTCTGCCCGGACACCGTTTCTCTCCATATCATAAAGAGTAAACACCAGCGGCATCTCAATCTCCGTAAACAGATGATCCATGCGCATACCCTTCAGTTTCTTTAACATGATATCCGATGCCTCATATGCGGTATAGGCTTCATAGCACGCCTTTACCCAAAGGGGAGATTTCTCTTCAATAATCAGCTCCAGTTGCTCTCTCGCCACATCCTCATAAGTATATTCATTTTTCAGCGGATTTAAAAGATACGCCGCAACAGCCGCGTCAAAGCAGTTCTCCTTCTGCCCTATCTGAATATACTCCATCGCGGCCTTAATGTCAAACATAACAAACCTGGAAACAGACCCGGAAAGTCCGGAAAGGGCTTCAAGAAGCCATTTCCCGTCTATTCCGTCCTTCGTTCTGATACAAAATACCCTATCTCTTCCATAACAAAGCCCGATACCGCCGATACCAGCCTCGGCTGCAAAGAGGGGAAGGACGTTTTCCGCATCCTTAAAAATACACGCACCCAGACATTCCGCCCCTTTGGCCTCCTCTAATATCTTCTTAGCTTCATCAGCCTTTGTTATTTCGAGAAACGCATCCTCCACTTTATTCGAAGGGGCAGTTACGTCAAACTTAGACAGCAGGTTTTTAAACTGAAGCTTCTGGAAATACGCATAGGCTTCCTCCGTAAATATATTTCCAAGCATTGCTCCTTCCAGCTCATAAGGAAAATCTGCGTCCACCTTTATTGTGGCCAGCTCTTTACTCATAACCGCCAGCTCCCAGTGCTCCACTATGGCTTTCGAAGCCCGGGGAGGCTTAAGCTCCTCTGCGTGGTCATGGGCATTTTCTATAGAGTGGTACTGGGCAATAATCTTTGTGGCCGTCTTCTCCCCGATCCCTGGCACGCCGGGGATATTATCCGCCGTATCTCCCATAAGTGCCTTCAAATCGATAAATTCCTCCGGCGTCACCTGATAGCGGGATAGCACATCCTTAGCATAGTAATCCTCCACCTCTGTACGTCCCTGCTTTGTCTTGGGAATTCGGATTTTCACATGCTCTGTCGCAAGCTGAAGAAGATCTCTGTCTCCGGAGATAACGGAAACCTCCATCCCCTGCTCCTCACAGCGTCTGGAAAGGGTTCCCAGAATATCGTCCGCCTCAAGCCCCGGGCACTCGGCAATGGTGATTCCCATGCTTGTAAGCACTTCCTTAATGACAGGGACCTGCTCTCTAAGCTCTTCTGCCATAGGCTTCCTCGTACCTTTATATTCCGGGAACATCTCATGGCGGAAGGTAGGCGCATGAACGTCAAAGGCCACCGTCAGATATCCCGGCTTTTCCTCTTCTAATATTTTAAACATAATATTAAGAAATCCATACACCGCATTTGTATGAAGTCCCTCTGCATTTGTTAGATCCGGAATTCCGTAAAATGCCCGGTTCAATATGCTGTGTCCGTCTATCAATACAATCTTTTCACCCATACTGCCTCCTTATCCGGCAATCTCCTTAAGTCTCTCAATAATCGGAAGATGCTGTGTACATGCCTTCTCACATTTCTTGCAGGCGATACAGTCCGCAGCCTTCGAAGCGGGGATATCCCAGTGGTTATCCAGACGATCCGCGATAGCCTCCTGTTTACCTGTAAGAATTTTCTGGTTATAGGCATCCATAAGCTTTGAAATCGGAATATCCCTGGGGCATCCTTTGCAATAATCACACCCTGTACAAAGGTTATTAAAGGATACTCCCCTGTCTTCATATTCCTTTACAATCTCCTCTGCCGGCTTTTCCGTAAGCCCCTCTACCGCTTTCACTGCATCATCCACATGTTCCTTTGTCGTGCAGCCTGCAAGGGTAACTGTGATCTCCTTATGAGAGGCCACAAAGCGAAGAGCTGCCTGGGGCACCGTAAGATCCGTTCCTTCTGTCAGATAGGAGAAGCTCTCTGGATTCTGGGGAATCATGCCGCCCCCGAGAGGATTCATAACAACTACTCCCATGCCCTTTTCATGGGCCGCCTTAATCCCGCTCTGGCGGAATCTGTAATTTAACGCATTATACCCTATCAGCATGCCTTTAAATTTTCCGGTATTAACAACTGTCTCTATCTCATTTCCCTGCATGTGGGAAGAAAATACAATATTCCGGATCAGTCCTTCTCTTTTTGCATCCTCGAAAAATTCATAGATTCTCTCCATATGTTTCTCCCAGGATTCAATACTTAGCATACACCACATATGGTAAAAATCTATGTAATCTGTTTTCAGCCGGTTCAGAGATGTCTCAAGCCTTCTCCTGAACATGTCCTTCGTTGGATGCTGGTCTCCAATAGTACCTAAATTGGTCTTAGAGGTCACATATACCTTGCTTCTGTCCACCTGCGACAGCGCGATTCCGGTTACAATTTCACTTTTATCTTCACAGTAAAAGGGAGCGGTATCCCAGTAGTTAATCCCCTTCTCAAAAGCGTAAAGCGGAATCTCGGCACATTTTTCAAGCCTTCCCGCCTTAATGTCCTCCTCGTCATACCTCATGGTTCCAAGCCCCACTGCCGAAACCTTCATCTCTGTATCTCCATACTGCTTATAATACATAACATTCCCTCCATTTGATAATTTTATAGCCTAATAGATACATTATAACTCATTATGCCGGAAAAGTAACTAAAAAAATGCAAAGGAGGCACTTAACTGCCAGTTATCAAAAATTTCGCACCACTTAACTTCCCCTCCATTGCACAAAAGAATACAGCTGTTTATAATATTTTTAGAAAAAACAAACGGGCCCGGACATTTATCTGCAGGGCATACCCTGCAAGAATTGGAGGATATCACTATGGAAATGAAAATAGGCGCAAAGCTTACAGAGCTTCGAAAGAACAAGGGACTGACCCAGAACCAGCTTGCGGAAATGCTTGGCATTTCCGCCCCGGCAGTAAGTAAATGGGAAAATGACAGCTCTTATCCCGACATCACTCTCCTGTGCCCTTTAGCAAGGGCGCTGGATACGAATGTGGACACCCTGCTTCAATTTGAAGAAACACTGACAGAAGAAGAAATCCAGGAAAAATTAAACCTCCTTATTGAATCAGCCTTCCAGAAGGGCCATGAATACGGCGAAGAAATGCTGAATGAACTTTTATACAAGTATCCCAATTCTTATGCTTTAAAATTTAATGCAGCCATAGCCTTTGACACCTTCCGCATGTTCTTCCCCACTGCAGGAGAAGAGCTTCAGGAAAAATGGAAGGCAAGAAAAAAGGGGCTGCTTACAGAGCTTTATTCCTCCGGGCCTTCGGCTTACCGGCAGCAGGCAGCATTAAACCTTGCCGTCATGGCAATTCATGATGATGAGCTTGCCAGAGGAGAACAGCTTTTAAAGGAGCTTCCGGAGCATGCCGTGGATGCCACCACGGCATGGGTTCAGCTCTATACAAAAAAGAAGGAACCAGAGGAAGCCTTAAAAATAACCCAGAAGCGCTTATTCACTCTGATACGCCAGGTTCAGTTCTGCCTTACGTCCCTGATGTCATCGGAGCTTGGCGGTAGCAATGAACAGACCCTGGAAATATGCAGAATATACAAAACCATAGACTGTCTTTTCGGACTTGGCGGCCTGTATGACGGCCTGTTCCTGGACATTTATTTAAGGATGGGGCGCTGTGATGATGCAGCCGCCTGCTTTGTGCGTTATGTGGATGCAATGACGGGAAATCTCACCCTGCCAAAAAAAGAGCTTTTTTCACCGGGACTTGATATTAAGGAACAGAAGCCGGTCGTTACAAAGGAGCTTAAAAAGATGCTGTTAAGAGGGCTGGAGGATGAAACCTTTAAGCCTCTGCTTTCTTATCCTGAATGTCAGGAAGCCATCGAAAAACTAAAATCAGAGAATGATTAATTATACCTTTATGTCCTGGCTCTTTGCTATCTTTCTGGCCGGAAGCAGCACCGTAAATGCGCAAATCAGAAGATTAAGCCCCATGACAACCGCCTGGATTCCGGCCGGAACCCCTGCCTTAAGATGCAGAAACTGTACCACATGCATCATATAGTAATCCATCACCTTACGCAGGGCAAGATGATAGAAAAGGAATATAAAAGCATCTGACAGAAGGCCGTACAAAATACCCACGCGAAGTATCATCCACAAAAACGCACCTTCCGTAATTCCCATTGCCCTCATGATTCCAAATTCTCTCCTGTGGGACAATATGGAATGATTCATACTGTTCATAAGGTGGAACAGGCTGATAACTAACAGAATAACGGCAATGCCAGTAAAAAACATCTGCTTTTCTGCAAGCCGGCTTTTCCGCACAGCAATCTCTGAATGATAATCTTTAAGGACAGCTCCCGGCGCATCCTGGAGAATTTGGAAAAGCCGGCTTTTAAGTGTCTCTGCATCTGCTTCTGAAGACAGAGACGCGCCTGCGATACTAAAGCCTGTAATTCCATACAGCTGTTCCATCTGTTCTCCTGTCATAATAAGACTCTGGCTGTTCTGCCATCCCCCCACATTCAGGTACTGATCCTCCTTTGCCAGCGCCCGGCTTACAACTGCCGCAATTTTAAACTCTTTTTCCACATAATTTTCTTCTGCTCCCTGAAACTTCAGAAGCCCGGGCTCACAGTTTAAGTCCTTCGGCACCCGCAGAGTAACCGTATCCCCCGGATGCTTCCCGTAGAACATATAATTCCCCTGTCCGTCCATATTGGCAGCTGCTATGATTTCATCAGCCTTAAGTACTCCCCCGTTAATGTCACCCTCCAGTACAAACTCTTGAAGCTCCTCAATCATTTCTTTGTCATATCCATAAACATCATATTTGATGCCATAGGAGCCGTCCTCCCTCTTTACGCAGATTCCCCCGTAGGTTTCCTGAAAATAAGGATCTTTGTTTTTTTCATCAAAATACTGGGGCCATGTAAGCTCCTTTTCTGAAACCGTAAGCTCTCCCAGCACATATTTTACCCCGTAAACATTATCCAGTCCCGAAAGCCCCCTGATTTCTTCCATCACAGACTTTTGCAGCATGTCAGAAAGTCTGTTTGACTTCAGGGAAATTCTGTATTCCGATCCAAGGCCGTCATCTGACTTCATAGACATTTCCGCATGAGCCTTTAAGTTCTCGACCATATAGGTTGTACATAGGAAGAGACACCCGCCTAAGGACAGGGAAAGTAAAATTCCCGCCACCCTTCTCTTATTTCCAAACATAAACCGTCTGGCTGCCACATCTGCAAGGCTTGTATATTTTCTCCTCCTGACTTTCCGTCTCCCCTTTGCAAAGGAAATATCTCCAAGCATAGTCTGGCTCACAGATTGTTTCCTAAGTGAATACACTGTGATAAATCCCACTGCCCCAAGGGCTGCAAAAAGGAAGAAAAATCCGGCTGCTGCCGCCGTATACGCTGTGTATAAGGCTCTGCTTTCGCTCCCCGTCCGGTAAAACATCCGCAGAAGGCCGTTCCCCAGAATACAGCCTGCCGGATATCCGGCCACAAGAAGCATCCAGAGCTCACAGGCAAGCGCCCCTGCAATATACCCGTCACTGATTCCAAGGGTCTGCATAATCCCGTACTCTGCCGTCCGTTTTGACACAGATATACTGAAAATACTGTAGGTAACAAACAGGCTGAACAAACAAAGCAGAAACACCATGCCATAAAACCCAAGATTATACTCACTCCAAAGCTTCAGTACAATATAGGTAAGGTTTCCCCTTTCATATGTCAGGGCAAATTTTACAATGTCCCGGACAGGCTCTGGCTTCTCTCCTCCAAGATACATCACTACCTCGGCATTTGCCTCTATTTTATCTCCTGATACCCCGTATTCCTTCTGAAAATTCCCCATCTGCCTGTACAGCTTTTCCTCTTCATCAAACCGGAGATAAATATAAGAACGGACGGCTTTTTCCTTCTGATACTCCTCCCCTGTAAAAATCTCCATTTCATCCGAGGCAGCCGCCCATCTGCTCTTTACGATACCCGTCAGGACAAAAGCCTTCCCGTCTATGGTAAGCGTATCCCCCACATTGCCTGTAAATCCCAGGTTCCCCAGCGTATAACGGTCTGCCGCAATTTCATCTGCTCCTTGTGGATATTTTCCTTCAAGAATATCCCTGTTCATAAGTCTTAAGAAGCCTTCATCCCCATAAACAAAAGAGACAGGAAGCGGCTCTGTAATCATATCCTTAAGCTCCATCCTTCCGGCATCTTCAAGGCAGAACCCTTCTCCCGCTTTTTCTTTATCCCCCAAAATCTCTTTTATCGTTTCCTCATCAGCCTCTGCCCGGTAATGCCAGCTTCCATACATGGTTTTATTGTTTTCCAGCTCACTCATCTGGCTGCTGTACAAGAGGGAGCTTACTCCGGCTAATAAGGCCGCCGTCAGAACGATGCTTAACAAAAGTGCAAAGGTCTGGCTTTTATAAAATCTCATATACTTACATGCAAGCCTTACCATATGCCGTCACCGTCCTTTTGTATCCCGCTTCCCGATGCAATTCTTCCATCCTCAATATGGATAATCCTGTCACAGGTCTGGGCAATGGCCTCATTGTGCGTCACCATAAGAATCGTCTGCTTATACTTCCGGCAGCTTGCTTTAAGAAGTCCCATTACTTCAACTGTCGTGGCTGAATCCAGGTTACCCGTAGGTTCATCCGCAAGAAGAATGGCCGGCCTGTTCACAAGTGCCCGGGCAATGGCTGCCCTCTGCTGCTGCCCGCCGGAAAGCTCATGGGGAAATCTTGTCCTTTTCCTGGCGAAGAAACAACATCATACTGGTTCGACTTGCCGATAGATGTTGCCGAGTTTGAAGAAAAGTTAGGTGTCGGTTCAGAAAGTGGGGATTACCGCATTATTGAAAAGGTGTTGCCTTTTGCTGATGAAGTCCACGAACATACAAGCGTGTATCAGCTCAACGAATTAGATTTTATGTACCGCCAGCTTTCAAGCGATATGCAGGAAGAATATACAGCACTTCTTACCGTATATGAAAATTTAGAAGCACTTTATATTTGCAGGAACGTGATTACCGTTTATCACGACTGCAAAAGCATGATAGACGTTGCAAGGCAAAAGCTGATGAACGACCCGACGTTCAAACATTTATCCGAGGACTGTCAAGAATATTACTTTGACTTTGAAGCCTACGCTTCTCACTTGCAGGAACACGGGAAATTTTTAGTAACAGAACACGGTATCTTTGAACTGCCAGAGTAGGAAATGAGGTGGTGCTTATGTTTGATGATATGGCGGTTTACATTGCTAATCTTGGCAAATACAATGAGGGCTATTTAGTCGGTGCTTGGTTCACGTTTCCTATTGACGAGGAAGATGTGAAAGAAAAAATCGGCTTGAATGAACAGTATGAGGAATACGCTATCCATGATACCGACAACTTCCCTATTGCGATTGGCGAGTATGTTTCCATTGATGAACTCAACGAGATGTATGAAATGATAGAGGAACTTCCCGACTATATCGTAGAATGTCTGGACGAATTTATCAGCCACTACGGGACGCTGGAAGAAGTCGTGGAACATAAGGACGATATTTATTATTATCCCGACTGTGAAACCATGACAGATGTTGCCTACTACTACATAGACGAATTGCAGGCACTTGGGGATATTCCACCCAGCTTACAGAACTACATTGACTATGAAGCCTACGGGCGAGATTTGGATATGGGCGGTTGCTTTATTCAAACAAGCCAAGGTATGTGCGAGATACCATACTAACGCTGGAAGATCAGCGACAAGCATGGTTGCTACTGACAGCGTATTTCTCTTTTAAGGGACAGTCTGAAAATGGCTGTCCTTTTCTATTTAGAAACTTACGAAAGGAGCTGAAAGAACTTGAAAAAGATTAAATCTTATACGGGTATCTGGAACGTGGAAAAAGTCTTGTATGCAATCAATGACTTTAACTTACCCTTTCCCGTTACCTTTACACAGATTACATGGTTTGTGATTACGGAATTTATCATCATTCTGTTTGGGGATATTCCCCCACTTTCCATGATTGAGGGAGCATTTCTCAAATATTTCGGTATTCCCGTTGCTCTCACTTGGTTTATGTCGCAGAAAACCTTTGACGGAAAGAAGCCGTACAGCTTTTTGAAATCACAGATAACCTATGCCCTGCGACCTAAAATCACTTATGCAGGAAAAGCCGTAAAACTACATAAGCAGATATTGAATGAAACAATCACGGCAGTAAGGAGTGTGAACTATGTTCCCGATAAAATATATTGACAATAACCTTGTCTGGAACAAGGACAATGAGGTGTTCGCCTACTATGAGCTGATACCATACAATTATTCTTTTCTATCCGCAGAGCAGAAATTTATCGTGCATGACAGCTTTCGACAGCTTATCGCACAGTCCCGTGAGGGTAAAATTCATGCGTTGCAGATTGCCACAGAAAGCTCAATCCGAAGTCAGCAGGAACAGTCAAAGAAGCTGGTAACTGGAAAATTAAAGGAAGTTGCCTATCAGAAGATAGACGAACAGACCGAAGCGTTAGTATCTATGATTGGGGACAATCAAGTGGACTACCGCTTTTTTCTTGGCTTTAAGCTCATGGTTACGGAAGAACAGCTCAATCTGAAGAATATTAAAAAATCGGCATGGCTGACGTTCACGGAATTTCTCCATGAAGTGAACCACACGCTGATGAATGACTTTGTTTCCATGCCGAATGATGAAATCAACCGTTACATGAAAATGGAAAAGTTACTGGAAAATAAAATCTCCCGTCGCTTTAAGGTACGTCGCTTGGAAATCAATGATTTTGGGTATCTCATGGAACATCTTTACGGCAGGGACGGTATCGCCTATGAAGATTATGAGTACCAGCTACCAAAGAAGAAATTGCAGAAAGAAACACTGATAAAATACTACGACCTTATCTGTCCGACAAGGTGTGTGATTGAGGAAAGCCAGCGGTATTTACGCTTGGAGCATGAGGACAAGGAAAGCTATGTGTCCTATTTTACCGTCAATGCGATTGTAGGCGAGCTTGATTTTCCGTCGTCTGAAATCTTCTATTTCCAGCAACAGCAATTCACATTCCCCGTTGATACTTCTATGAATGTAGAAATCGTGGAGAACAGAAAGGCTCTTACCACAGTAAGAAATAAGAAAAAGGAATTGAAAGACCTTGACAATCACGCTTATCAAGCAGGAAGTGAAACCAGCTCAAATGTAGTGGACGCATTAGACAGCGTGGACGAATTGGAAACGGACTTAGACCAGAGCAAAGAAAGTATGTATAAGTTAAGCTACGTCATACGGGTGTCTGCACCCGATCTTGACGAGCTGAAACGCCGTTGTGATGAAGTCAAGGACTTTTACGACGACCTCAATGTAAAGCTGGTACGTCCTGCTGGGGATATGCTGGGGCTTCATTCTGAATTTCTTCCAGCCAGCAAGCGATATATCAATGACTATGTGCAGTATGTAAAATCAGACTTTTTAGCAGGGCTTGGTTTCGGAGCGACCCAGCAGTTAGGGGAAAACACGGGTATCTATATGGGCTATTCCGTTGATACGGGAAGAAATGTGTACCTGCAACCGTCTTTAGCTTCGCAGGGCATAAAAGGTACAGTTACAAATGCCCTTGCTTCTGCTTTTGTCGGTTCGCTTGGCGGTGGAAAGTCGTTCTGCAACAATCTTCTGGTGTATTATTCGGTTCTCTTTGGGGGACAAGCGGTTATCTTAGACCCAAAATCAGAGCGTGGCAACTGGAAAGAAACACTTCCAGAAATCGCCCATGAAATCAATATCGTAAACCTTACCAGCGACAAGGACAATGCAGGACTTCTTGACCCATTTGTGATTATGAAAGACAAAGAGGACGGAGCGACGCTGGCAAAAGAAATTTTAACATTCTTAACGGGTATCTCTACCCGTGACGGAGATAAATTTCCTGTGCTTATTAGTGCAATCAGCAATGTATCTGAAAGCGAACACCGAGGGCTGTTAAATGTTATCACAGAATTACGGAAAGAAAATACGCCGATTGCGAACCATATTGCAAATCATATTGCCAGTTTTACGAACTATGATTTTGCACATTTATTGTTTTCAGACGGGACAGTAAAAAATACAATCAGTTTAGATAATCAGCTCAATATCATTCAAGTAGCGGACTTAGTATTGCCAGATAAAGACACTACTTTTAATGAATACACAACCATTGAATTATTATCGGTGGCAATGCTGATTGTGATTAGTACCTTTGCACTCGACTTCATTCACAGCGACAGAAGCATTTTTAAGATTGTAGACCTTGATGAAGCGTGGGCGTTCTTAAATGTGGCACAAGGAGAAACCTTATCAAATAAGCTGGTTCGTGCTGGACGAGCTATGCAGGCAGGCGTTTATTTTGTTACACAATCCTCTGGCGACGTGTCAAAAGAAAGTCTGAAAAACAATATCGGCTTGAAGTTTGCCTTTCGTTCTACTGACATCAACGAGATAAAACAGACCTTAGAGTTTTTCGGTATCGACAAGGACGACGAAAACAACCAGAAACGCTTGCGTGATTTGGAGAACGGACAATGCTTATTGCAGGACTTATATGGACGTGTCGGTGTAGTGCAGATACACCCCGTCTTTGAAGAACTGCTACACGCCTTTGATACCAGACCGCCCGTACAGAGAAATGAGGTGGAGTGATGAAAGAAAGGATAAAAGGTGCGTTCACAAAAAAGAAGATTTTCTACTTTCTCAAAATGGCTCTGTTCGTGGTGGCACTCTCCCTTATCCTGCTTTCACTTCTGGGGACGGTGGCTCATGCGACGGGGCTTGTGGACGATACCATAAACGCAGAAAATCTATACTCAAAATATCCCCTTTCCAACTACCAGCTTGATTTTTATGTGGATAATAGCTGGTCGTGGCTTCCGTGGAACTGGCTGGACGGTATCGGGAAATCGGTGCAGTACGGGCTTTACTGCATTACCAACTTTGTCTGGACGATAAGCCTTTATTTAAGCAATGCCACGGGCTATGTGGTGCAGGAAGCCTATAAGCTGGACTTCATCAACGATATGGCAGACAGTATTGGAAAAAGCATACAGACCCTTGCAGGTGTTACCGAGAATGGCTTCGGGAGTACGGGATTTTATGTAGGTTCTCTATTACTGATAATTTTAATCATTGGTATTTATGTTGCCTATACGGGACTGATAAAACGGGAGACCAGTAAGGCACTTCACGCCGTTATTAACTTTGTGGTGGTGTTCGTGCTGTCGGCTTCGTTTATCGCCTATGCCCCCGACTACATCAAGAAGATAAATGAATTTTCATCAGACATCAGTACCGCTTCACTTGACTTGGGAACAAAAATCATGCTCCCAAACTCTGACAGCGAGGGCAAGGACAGCGTGGACTTGATACGGGACAGCTTATTTTCTATTCAAGTGGAACAGCCGTGGTTACTTCTGCAATTTGGCAACAGCAACGCAGAGGAAATCGGGGCAGACCGTGTAGAAGCTCTTGTATCGGCAAGTCCAGAGGACGAGGACGGGAAAACCAGAGAGGAAGTCGTGAAAACAGAAATCGAGGATAACGACAACAACAATCTGACGATACCGCAGGTCGTAAACCGTTTAGGTATGGTGTTTTTCCTTTTGTTCTTTAACTTAGGTATCACGATATTTGTATTCTTGCTTACGGGCATGATGTTGTTTAGCCAGATACTTTTTATTATCTTTGCAATGTTTTTACCTATCAGCTTTCTACTCTCCATGATACCGAGCTATGAAAGTATGGCAAAGCAGGCAATCGTAAGGGTGTTTAATACCATAATGACACGGGCAGGGATAACGCTCATTGTAACGGTGGCGTTCAGCATTTCCAGTATGTTTTATAACATTTCCACGGATTACCCGTTCTTTATGGTGGCGTTCTTGCAGATAGTATGTTTCGCTGGTATCTACATGAAGCTGGGCGACTTAATGAGTATGTTCTCTCTTAATGCTGGCGACAGTCAAAGCATGGGACGAAGAATTTTCCGCAGACCGTATCTGTTTATGCGACATAGGGCTAGGCGTATGGAAAGACGGCTTGCTGGTGCGGTTACTGCTGGCGGTGTTGCTGGTGCGGTGGCAGGTAGCACGATTTCAAACAGAAAACCGACAAGGAACACAGCCACAAAAGACAGTCGGGGCAATATCTCTACTTCCAGCATGGGACAACGTGCAGGCTCAAAGGTGGGGGCTGTCTTAGATACGAAAAATAAAGTGAAAGACAAGGCAAATGCTGTCAAAGAGAATATCAAAGATATGCCGACACAGACCGCTTATGCGGTGTATTCCGCAAAGGAAAAGGCAAAGTCCAGCGTGTCCGACTTCAAGCGTGGCATGGTGCAGGAACAGCAGTCCAGACAGACGGGGCGTTTGGAAAAGCAGGAACAGCATAAGAAAAATATCGCTGACAAGCGTATGGAGCTTCAAAAGGCACAAGAAGCAAGGCAGGCACAGCGAAAGGCTGACGGATCAGCGACAACGGGAGCTACCCGTCCCCATGAGCGACCAGCCACAGCTTCAACCATTCCAAAGCCGAGTGCTGAAAAAATGCAGGAAGTCAAACGCCCTGCCACAGCGACCACTTCAAAAGCAAGTGAGCCAGTCAAAACAAATGTTATCAAAGAGCGTCCGTTATCTTCTGGTGCTTCTGATAGGAAAGCGACCCAACCTACACAGCCAGTACATAAGCAGAATGTAGAAAAAGTAGTATCGCAGGAAACACGCCAGAATTACACCAAAGACCGCAGGACAAAGGTTCAGCAGACGCAGAGTGTCCAGAAGAACCAGCAGACAACAGAGAAAAGCCGTAACCTTGTAACGAAGAAAGGACAGAAGAAAAAATGAAACTGAAACATATCGCTATCATTGGCAGTCTGTTTCCTATCCTCTTTTCCATAGTCCTTTTCTTTGGTGTCTTGATTAGTGCGGACAGCGACGACGAGAACAGCAACTTTTCTTCTGGCATTACGGGTATGAATTTATCCGCAGAAGTCTTGAAACATCAGCCTATGGTGGAAAAATACGCCAGAGAATACGGTATTTCCGAGTATGTCAATGTGCTATTGGCTATCATTCAAGTAGAAAGTGGCGGTACGGCAGAAGATGTTATGCAGAGTTCGGAAAGTCTGGGACTACCGCCTAACTCTTTAGATACAGAAAGCTCAATCAAGCAGGGGTGTAAGTATTTTGCGTCCCTGCTTTCTTCCTGCAAAAATCAAGGTATTGACGATTTGAATGTAGCGATACAGTCCTATAACTATGGCGGTGGCTATGTGGGTTATGTGGCAGGAAAAGGAAAGAAACACACTTTTAATCTTGCAGAGAGCTTCGCTCGTGAGAAGTCGGGTGGAAAGAAAGTAACCTACACCAACCCGATAGCTGTTGCAAAGAACGGGGGCTGGCGGTATGGTTACGGAAATATGTTCTACGTCGAATTAGTCAATCAATATCTGACCGTGGCACATTTTGATAATGCGACGGCACAAGCGATTATGAATGAAGCGTTGAAATATCAAGGCTGGAAGTATGTGTATGGTGGCAGTAACCCGAACACTTCCTTTGATTGTAGCGGACTTGTGCAATGGTGCTATGGAAAAGCTGGTATCTCCTTGCCGAGAACAGCACAAGCACAGTATGACGCAACCCAACATCTTCCACTTTCGCAGGCAAAGGCTGGGGACTTGGTATTTTTCCATTCCACCTATAACGCTGGTTCGTATGTAACGCACGTCGGTATCTATGTAGGAAATAACCAGATGTACCATGCAGGCGACCCGATAGGATATGCAGACCTAAGTAGTAGTTACTGGCAACAGCACTTAATCGGTGCAGGACGAGTAAAACAATAGAAAGGACTTGAAAAATATGTTTAAGAAGAATAAGAAACAGACAGAAACTCTCAAAGAACCAAAAGAAAAAAAGGTGCGTACTGTCAAGGTAGGCACACATAAGAAAACCGTGATTGCGTTGTGGGTGGTGCTTATCGCAAGCGTGAGCTTTGGGGTGTATAAGAATTTTACCGCTATCGACCAGCACACGACCCACGAAAAAGAAATCATAGAGCTTCGCTTGCAGGACACCAACGGGATTGAAAATTTCGTGAAGAATTTTGCGAAGTCCTACTACACATGGAATAACAGCAAAGAAGCTATCGAAGCAAGGACGCAGGCAATCAGCGGTTATCTGACAAAGGAATTGCAGGACTTGAATGTTGATACAATCAGAACGGATATACCGACCAGCTCCACAGTTACAGATGTGATTGTATGGAGTATCGAACAGTCGGGAACGGACACTTTTTCTGCTACCTACGAAGTAGATCAGCAGATAAAAGAGGGAGAACAGACAAGCAATGTGAAAGCAACCTATATAGTAAAAGTCCATGTGGACGCTGACGGGGATATGGTAATCATTCAGAACCCTACCCTTGCACCAGCAATCGAAAAATCAGACTATGAGCCTAAGACACCAGAAGCAGACGCAAGTGTGGACGCTGATACTGTCAATGACGCTACCGCTTTTCTGGAAACATTCTTTAAGCTCTATCCAACAGCAACAGAAAAAGAGCTTGCTTACTATGTATCGGGGAATGTACTTGAACCTATCGGTAGGGACTATCTTTATTCTGAATTGGTAAACCCTATCTTTACAAAGGACGGGGACAATGTGAAAGTCAAGGTTGCCGTGAAATTCCTTGATAATCAGACAAAGGCTACGCAGGTATCGCAGTATGAGCTTGTGCTACATAAGGATAGCAACTGGAAGATTGTTGGATAATCAAATATAGCGTGCATTTCTTATTAGATTTTCACGCAGTATTTCCGACAAGTAAACTGTGCAAAAATAATTGACAACAAAACTTGGCTGTGCTATATTGTAAGTGACAATAAAACTTGTCAGAAAGAGAGGGCGTTTTATGAATAAAGATGAAATCTTAGCAAAAAGCAGAGCAGAAAATAAAAATAAGGACGTATATGAGCAAGAAGTCTTAAAGCAAGCAAGTAGAAGTGCAGTCGTAGTTCAGATGTCTTTTGCGACGCTCTTTTTTGTAACACAGATAATGACTGGTGGAGGTATCAACTGGGGACTATGGGCGATTGTTTTTAGTGCAAATATGACAATAAACTGGGTGAAATATATTAAACTCCGTCGTAATTACGAACTTTTGATAGCAATCTCCTATACAGTATTAGTATTGGTTATGTCGGGATATTATATCTATAATCTGATTACATCTTCCACAATCTTATAAGGTGGTGGTAAGTATGGACGATAAGTTGGTATTAAAAAATAATCTCAAAGCGGTAAGAACAGAAAGGAAACTGTCGCAGTCTGCATTGGCTGAAATGGTGGGGGTTTCTCGTAATACAATTAGCTCTATTGAAACGGGACAATTCAATCCTACTGCTAAACTTGCACTTATTTTGTGTATTGCACTTGATAAAAAATTTGAAGAACTATTTTATTTTTAGGAGTGATACCATGTTAGGACTTAAAAAACGTGATATAAAAAAAGCATTGAAAGCTGGTGCAAAAGCTGGCGGTGTATCATTGGCTGATGTTCGGGCTGATATTGAAGCGACGATTGATGAAGCTATGAACAGCACCGACCCAGAAGTGCAGGCGAATTTCAGAAAGTATTTTGGAAATAAACGCCCTACTCCAGAAGAATATATTTACAAGATTACAAAAAAGACAAAAGTTTAATAGAAATCAAGTGCTGTAAGGGGGCTTGTGTCATGGAAAGTTTTAAGCATAATCTTATACGGTCATACACTACCTAACAGCATTTTATTAACAACTGAATATCTCACAGCTTTAATAGCTCGTACAGACTATATGTTTTGTGCGGGCTTTTTTTGTACCCGAAAAAATTTTTTCACTTTTTTTCAAAATCATGCAACAAATCACACCTTGCTGTACAGATATGGTGCGGAAAGAGGGATAAACACTTTTCACGTCATAACGGAAAGGGGGTGTGATGATATGAAACCGTCGGACTTCCAAAAGACAATACAATGTCAATTTGACTGCAAGCTCAAACGTGTAGTGAAAGGCATTGTCCGTAATTATCGCAAAGAATTAAAACGACGAAGAAATAAGGAAATTTCCTATTGTGAGCTTCCAGAAATCGTCGTGGAAAAGCTGGCAGTCTGGGACGAATACGAAAGCGATTATACCGCCTTTGATGTATGCGGTATTGAGGTTCGTGTCCTTGATGATGATTTAGCAGAAGCGATTAAGTATCTGTCTGAAAAAGACAGGGAAATCTTGTTGATGTATTTCTTCTTAGGCATGAGCGATACAGAAATCGGCGACAGATTAAAGATTAACCGTTCAACGTCGTTCCGCAGTAGGAAGAACTCACTTGAAGAAATCAAGAAAAAATTAAAGGAGAACATGAATGATGAATAACACACGCCCGTCATTTTACCTTATCTCGTCGGCTGTGGACGGCAACGTAAATTCGATTGAAAAGATACTGGCATTGTATGACCCGTACATATCAAAATGTTGTTTGCGTCCGTTCTACGACAGATATGGTAATGTCTGCATAGTCGTAGACATGGAATTAAAAGGACGTATCAGAGAAGCACTTATCAAAATGATTTTGGACTTTGATATTCCTTTAGAAACCGAAGAATAACAAGCAGTAACCGCAGAGCATGATTTGTTCAATCCCCTCTTTCCTGCTCTGCACCTGCTTTTACATGAAAGCAACACGCTTTCGCCACAGCTCTTTGACAACTGAATAAAGCAGACAGATACGTTTGTGAGATAGCGAGCCACGGGGACTGTACGCCACGACCTTTTCAAAAGAAAGCGAGCGACCCACGCAGTGATCCGAGAGCGACTGTTGGAAAAGTCGTTTTGCCACGACCTATCCTCACAGAATAATGATACGTCCGCATGGTGCGGTTCTGCCCACAAGAATGGGAATAGTTGAGATACTAACGGAGCTTTCCAAAGCCGTCTGCCTGCTTGTAAAAAATGACACACAGTAAAGGGGGTGCATAGATTATGAACAATACTGATGTGCCTATCTGGGAAAAATATACGCTGACGATTGAAGAAGCGTCCAAATACTTCCGCATTGGCGAAAAGAAATTGCGTAAATTAGCCGAAGAAAATCTTGACGCTGGCTGGGTTATCGTGAACGGCAACCGTATTCAGATTAAGCGAAAACAATTTGAAAAAATCATAGATACATTGGACGAAATCTAATGTCATTGAGCCGTAGATATGGTATAATAAAGTATAGCGTATCACGGCTCATTCCATGACGGAAAGGAGCTTTACACTATGTCTAATGTGAAACGAAAAGACAGTAAAAATCGCAATTTGCGTAATGGAGAGAGCCAGCGAAAAGACGGAAGATACGTTTATAAATATACCGATATATACGGAAAGCCACAATTTATCTATTCTTGGAAACTTGTACCGACAGACAAGACACCTGCTGGAAAGCGTGATGATATATCGTTGAGGGAAAAAGAAGCACAGATTAAAAAAGACCTTAACGACGGTATCGATACAGCAGGCGGTAAAATGACAGTCTGCCAGCTCTACGACAAGAAGAACAGCCAAAGAAAGAACATCAAGAGGGCTACTGAAAAAGGACGACAGTATCTTATGAACGCTCTGAAAAATGACCCATTGGGTATGAGGGCGATCGATACTGTTAAGCAGTCGGACGCTAAAGAATGGGCTATCAGAATGAGCGAAAAAGGATATGCCTATAAAACGATTGATAACTACAAGCGTTCCTTGAAAGCGTCATTTTACATGGCGATACAAGACGACTGTATCAGAAAGAACCCGTTTGAATTTAAGCTAAGTGATGTTCTGGAAGATGATACGGAGCAGAAAGTTATCCTTACACCAGAGCAGGAAGAACGCCTGCTTGCCTTTATGGAAAAGGATAAGATTTACTGCAAGTATTATGATGAGGTTGTGCTTCTGCTGGAAACGGGACTTCGTATTTCTGAATTTTGCGGACTAACGACGCATATTGATATGCAGAACAGAATACTCAATATAGACCACCAGTTATTGAAAGACAGCGAAATCGGCTACTATATTGAAACTCCTAAGACCAAAAACGGAAAACGGGAACTTCCATTGACAGAACGGGCTTATCAAGCAATCCAAAGAATACTAAAGAGCAGAGGAAAAGCACAACCGCTGATTGTAGGTGGTTACAGCAATTTCCTATTCTTAAACCGTGAGGGCTTGCCTAAAGTTGCAGGAAACTATGAAGGCATGGTGCGAGGACTAATTAAGAAGTATAACAAGTATCACACGGACAAGTTACCGAACATCACACCACATTCATTTCGACATACTTACTGTACGAATATGGCAAACAGAGGAATGAACCCAAACACCCTGCAATATCTCATGGGACACGCTAACATAACCATGACACTTGGCTATTATGCACACGGTACATTTCAATCTGCAAAAGCAGAACTGGAAAGACTGGCTTGTTAATATCGGAGCTTATATTTACTACTCATTTACTACTTTTGGTTGCATTTTCATGCTGGTAAATGCCAGCTTATGCAAGGTATCTTCCAAAAAGAAAATACCGATAAAGCCCTAAAATACGGGATATATCGGCATTTACCAACTTATGAAAAGATAATCAGAAATTTAGTAAGTTTTTAAATCAAGATAAATATATTTTTAAGGATACGATTAATTCATTAACAATTAAGAGGATTTAAATATGAATACATACGAACTAATAGAATATGCTGTTAAGATTGGATTACTTACAGTAGAGGTGGCATATACATTACGTAATTATTTACAAAAAGATGATAAGCAATCACAAACTGAAGAAAAATTACGAATTGTTCTTGAAGAAGCACTCAATTATTTTCAAAAACAGAATAATCAACAAAAATTTAAAGAACCATTCTCGAATGTTAATTTATTATCTCACTTTATGACCACCACACAGTATATAGATAACCCTACTATACAAGAATTATGTAATCAAATTATGGCACATGAGCTTGTATCTCCAGGAGTTACTCCGAATAGAATAATGCAGATTTTATCTACAGTGTCATTTGAAGACATGCAAAAGTTTCAGATAATTTGTAGTATGAATATTGGAATTATTACAGATTATAATAATGATTCTATCAAACCTATTGCCCGAAGACGTGTTATGGTTCCATTCAATGATACCGATGAATATTCTAAAAAAACTGGCATTTATTTAACAGATATTAATGAATTACAGGCTATTGGGTTGATTAGTTATAATTCCGCTGGATATTATATGAGTGGCATTCCTTGCAAACATCCATTGATTTATGCTAATGGAAAAACATTGTATGTTTTATGGCATAATAAAGACAGAATACCTGGAGGAAATATTCTACTAACAAAAGCTGGTGAATGCCTTTTTAATGTGATAAGCGAATGTGAGATTATAGATGAATATGACATATATGTACAAGCGTTTATGGAATATTACGGTGTTGCTTTTGCTGAACAGGAAAGATACTCTATTATTAAAACAGAACGTAAATTTACATTAGTAACAAACCGAAAAAATCATGATCTGATGTGAGTCTATGAAAAAAGTCTGTAAATATTTTATAAGAATGAGGTCTTCTATGATAAAATCTAAATCATAGAAGACCTTAAATTATGGCAAACAAAAAAAGAAGTTTACAAGCCAAGACCAAATAACTAAAATGTTACGATTGTTCAATATCTATATTTTTGTTGAAATAATCGTTAATATGAGAGATATAATTGAGATACTGAACATCACAGCGTTATAAGAATCATTCTTATTCATTTGTTTTATTTGATTATAGAGTACAAAAATCACAATTGTTAGCAATATATAAACAACGAAAAATATAATAACAGAGTATGCATTATTTAAAAGCTTTCCATTTACAAAATTAAGATATATAATTATTCCGAATAATAAAGTCAAGATTATCCACATACCAATACATAATACATGTAATAAATTTTTTATATTTGCAGCTAAAAAACTTTTTTCGGTTTCTTCTTTATCTATTTTATTTCGAATTTCCAAAAGACTTTTTACTAAATCTTCATTTTTTTCATTTAATACAGTGTCAACTGCTGCTATAATTTCCTCTTTTATATCTTTCCCCGAATTTTTTCGTAATTCCTTTCTCACTTCACTTCTAATAATTTTTCTGATTTCCTCTTTTTGCTTTTTGTTAAATCCATTTGATAATCTCATGTTTGATTTTCCCTTCGTATCTTAATAAAAAAAATATTATTCATTTCACAAATATTCAATTATCTGGTGTTAATCGCACAACACAAAAGGATGGTCTCACATCACAAATGATAATTCCATCACATCTCAAATATCCCCAAAAATCCCCCTTCAAATCCCTCCACTCAACAATTTCTCCCCTTCCCTCACAGAATCAAAATCAGCCCCAAATAACGGCCATAGAACCCACTAT
>CATBDC010000028.1 GCA_949502235.1 uncultured Lachnospiraceae bacterium
CCTTGAATTTATAAGGTTTGTAACAAAAAATATAGTGGTAGATTTGACACTACCGCAGATTTTTTGGAGGGGAATTATATGATTGTTATATTTCCCAAAAAGGATATTAAAATTAGCCGGGTATGGACTTATTTGTACATATATGAGGAGGCAGAGTATATTACAGCGATCCTATATAGAATAAATGAAGGAAGAGCCGGGGAAATATATAACAGGATAGACAATATGAAGTCAGCATGCTGTGTAAGTGAAGTGTTCGGGGATTTAAATGTATGCAGGGCAAAGCAGGATTTCCTCAAGCATATTATGGCTATATGGCGGCGGGAAAATACGGGGATGAGGCGGGAGAAGGACTGGTATATGGAAGGACTTTTCGCATATACCAGCCCTTTAATAAAAGACGCTGGATTAAACGATTATTCCATATCGCGCCTTATAGAAGAGGACAAAAAGAATAATACGGAATTTTATCATACATTAAAAATGTATCTGCTGTGTGAGAATAACATTACAATGGCGGCAGAAAAATTATATATTCATAGAAATACAATGGTATACAGGCTGAAACAGATTAAGTCGTGTCTGGGGCTGGATTTTAATGATGATAATATTTCCAGAGGATTGCTGGCATTTATAATGATGTATGATGCCGCAGAGGGACAGGGAAATATATAATGAAGTTAATACAGGATCTGCCGGAGGTTTTTGAGGAGTTTGGAGAAAAGAGAAGGCAGGCATTTTTAGAGATTAAGGAGTATAAGGATAAGGGAATTCCTGTTGTGGGGATGTATTGCGCGTACTTTCCAACAGAGCTGGCAATGGCAGCAGGGGCAATTCCTGTAGGCTTATGCTCTTTTGCAAATGAGACAGTTTCATCGGCAGAGCGTGAGCTGCCGAAAAGCATGTGTCCGCTGGTAAAATCGAGCTATGGCTTTGCAGTAGAGGATAAGTGTCCTTTTTTTCATTTTGCAGATTTGGTAATCGGGGAGACAACCTGCGATGGAAAGAAAAAGATGTATGAGCTGATGGCAGAGTTTAAGCCAGTTTTTGTTATGGAACTGCCAAACAGCCAGTCTGGTAAAGGAATAGAGTTCTGGAAACAGGAGGTTGTGCGCACCAAAGAATATTTCGAGGAATTTTTCCATGTTGTGATTACGGACAAGCTGATTCGGGAAGCTGTGCATACCGGTAATGCGATACGTACGTCCTTAAAGAAGCTGTATGAGGTTATGAAATTAAATCCGGCGCCGGTGCTGGGCGGTGACATACAAAAGATCATTACGGGTTCAAAATACCGCTTTGATTTTAGAACAACGCCGGAGGTTGTGGATGCTGTAACCGCGAAAATCCTGGAGGAGTATGACAAAGGAAAAATGCTTGAATACAGGCCAAGGATACTTGTGACGGGATGCCCTATTGGCGGGGACAGCATGAAAATTATTGATGAGATTGAAAATAACGGCGGGGTAGTGGCTGCGGTAGAAAACTGCAGCGGAGTAAAGACGCTGGATCAGATGATTGATGAAACAGCGGAGGATATCTATGAAGCCATTGCCAGGCGCTATCTGTCAACAGGGTGCTCCATCATGACTCCCAATGACAACCGTATTGAGCTTTTAGGCAGAATTATAGATGAGTACCAGATAGACGGTGTTGTTGAAATGATTCTGACAGGCTGTCATGCGACAGGTGCAGAGTCTATTTATATCCGTAAATTTGTAAATAAGGAAAAGGGGCTTCCCTATATAGCAATTGATACAGATTATTCTCCGGCAGATAAGGGGCAGATTGCCACAAGATTATCTGCCTTTCTTGAAATGATCCAGGTACAGGATGAAGAACTGGATATGAATTATTGCTATAAGATTGTGCTGTCCGGGCTGACCAGGGGAGAATCTATGAATCAGATTATGAAAAAGGTCCGGGATTATACAAAAATTCCCATCTGCATATATGACCAGGAGGGCAGAAGAATACCGGATGATTTACATATAGATGTGACAGGGGCAGATTCCGGAGAAAGAATTGAGAAGGTATTGAGAGGCAGCAGAGGAAAAATTGTGGCATTTGTTCCTCCGGGAAAACGTAGGATAAAGGTGCTGGAGCTGGTGGATATACTCGCAAAAAGCTATGGGCTTAGAGAAAAGTCCTCTTATGGGCAGACACTCAAGGCGCAGCAGGATACTCCTGACTTTATGTGGGTTTTATCTGAGGATTCACAGGCACTGAAAAGGATATGCGAAGAAGTTCCCAGTGATGCAGAAGAGATGCCTTGTCTGGTATGTCAGGATGATAAGAGTATCTTTGTATCCTGTGTGAAAGGGAAGGAAGGCAGAGAAAGGTTTATTCAGTTATGTGAAACCTATACGGAAGAAACAGACGGGTTTCTTTTAATAGGGAATGGTTTTCCGGATGTACGGAATAAGAACGAGAATAAAGCAATGCAATATCAAATCATGGAGATTATTAAGAGAGGTAAGCCGAGAAAAAAGATATATTTAACCGAAAATTATTATTATGACCTTGTAGTTGCCCATATAAGTAAAATGACAGAAAATGGTATTTGTTACCAGAGTGACTTGGAACTAATTAAAAAAGAGGATAAGGAAAAAGGGAAAAATTTATATGAAACATTATACTGGTATCTTAAGATGAAGAGGAATATTTCTCAGGCTGCGGCAAGCCTGAAAATCCATCGGAATACATTGCTGCCCCGTATAGCAAAAATTAATAAGCTGATAGCCCTGGATGAAAAGGACGGGGCAGAGTGCGAGAAGCTTTTTCTTACGATGGAGGTTGAAAAGCTTAGGCAGTTATCTTCTTCAGAAAAGAGTCTGGTTTCCGCTGCACCAAGATAGATACTTTTTGTAGTAGTTTCATCATCGGTTTCTTTTTTATCTAAAGAGATTAGATACTTGTTCAAATAGATTTGCTTCTTCCGTTTAGATGCCAGCGGCAAAAAGGCAGATGAGATAGCAAAAGAATTAGGCTTGGAGCTTGGAATAGTAGAAAGCATATTAATTTAATCGAAGTTTGATTTATTTGGAAAGAAAGGCTGTTTTCATGGAGGGGACGATTACGCCTGAAAAGAAGCATATATGGGAAGTACGAGATCTTGTTGTCTTGAGGGTGGAGAATGAACGGTCCTTTCCGCGTATGAGTACAGATATTGATGCAGTCATTACAGTATCAGGCGGGACATCTGAAGCAGAAGAGGCTTGTAAGCTTCTGAATATCAGTGTAGGCGGGGTGAGCATTGGTTCAAAGAAGCGGTATTATAAGGGAGATATGTTCCTGCTGAAGGCGAAATTAGTGGAGAAGAGCCCTGCTGCTGCAATTGCACAGCTAGAGGGAGCTGACAGTTAGCTGGCAGTTCTTCTGTTTTCTTCAGACTTTTTCTTTTATGTGAATGTATTGTATAAAAATACAAAATAAAATAGAACCGTCTATATTTGTTGGCATATTCCGGCTAAATATAGACGGTTTTATTTTCATGGATAAAAATGTAAAATGAGGAAAAATGTAACAATATATCTATGTTACATTTAAAATTTCAAAAATTAGTAAATATTACTAAAATATGTTGATAATATTTATGTATATATACAAAATATAAAATAATTATTGACAATATAATGTAAAACAATGTAATATTAACTCATAAAAAGTGTAACGTTACCTAAAAATGAAACAGAGGAGGAATTAAAATGAAATTAGGATGTGCAACGTGGTCTTTTTCAAAGCCACATTATCAGCCGCCTTATGATGAAGCAATACGTAAAATTCATGAGATGGGTTTTCAGGGAATTGAGATGATTGCGTTTGAAGAAAAGGATTTGTATGAGTACTATACAGAAGAAAATATAAAGTATTTAAGGGAATTATATGAATCGTTAGGACTTGAGCTTACAGAATTCGCTGTGTATACTCCGGTAATTGCAGGCCTCGCATCGTTAGACGAAGATGAGAAGGAAAAAGCATTTGAGATATTTAAGAAAGCGACAGATGTTGCGGAGAAATTAGGCTCAAGAGCTATGAACCTTGTTTCAAACTGGCCGGAGACGAAATGTCCGATTGATTATCCGCCTTCATACTTTTTACCGTTTGTAAATGGTGTAAATCGTGCGACACCTAAACTGTATATGGAAATTCCGACCTACGACTATGATGAATTATGGAAGAGCTATGTTGGAATGCTTGGCAGATGTCTTGAATATGTAGAGGCTGCCGGCATGGAATTTTATATGGAGGGCCATGCAAATGTAATTGTTGGAAACACAGATGCAATGCTCCGCTTATTTGATAATCTTCCTTCGGAGAGGTTTGGAGTGAATTTTGATACAGCATGGCATTTGATCCAACGTGAATATCTTCCTATGTCACTCCGCAAGCTTGGGAAGAGAGTCAAGCATCTTCATATGCGGGATGGAGACGGCATGTTTAATTACAATCTTCCCTGCGGTATGGGGATCATTGACTGGGTAGAACTGATTAAAACCTTAAATGACATTGGATTCGATGGATATATGTCATTTGAAGTAGGAGCCTATGACGATATGGAAAAATACATACGTATTGCAAAAGAATATATTGACAGAGCAATAGAGGAAGCTGAAGGAGTGGGAGGGAAGTTATGATAAAGTTGAAAAGATTATTGTCGGCTTTGTTGTGCGTGTGCCTTGTTTTAATAGGAATTGCCGGATGCAGCAGCGGTTCAGGTGATGCAAAGGAAGAAAAAACAGAAGAAGCGGACAGCGAAAAACCAGAAAGTATTCAGGTAATGGTTGGTTCTGATCATGCACCATATCATGAGGTAGTGGCAGAGCGGTACGAAGAGAAATATGGAATAAAGGTTGAACTGATTGTGGATGCCTACGACAATCAGAGAAATAAAGCTGTTGCGGCGGCAACAAGCGGAGCTACGGAGGATATTGTTGTTGTAGATTCCTGCTGGCCAACGGAATTTGCAAATGCCGGAATTTTGGCTCCAATTACGCCTTATATGTCAGACGAGCTGATAGAGTCCCTTGTACCGGTTGCTCTTGAACAGGCGACTGTGGATGGGGAGGTGTGGTATATGCCGACAGTTAACGAAACAAAGTGGCTGTACTATAACAAAGCGAAGCTGCAGGAAGCGGGATATGATCACGCACCCGCCACGTGGGAAGAGCTGGAGGAAATGTCCAGAACTATGATTGATAAAAACCTTGTGAAATACGGTATTTCATGGGGAGCTGCACAGGCGGAGGGCCTGACATGTGACTGGGCAGTATTGATGAATTCCTTTGGAGAAGATTCCTGGTTTGACGAAAGCGGTAAATGGAATCTGAATAGTGAAAAAGCAAAAGTTGCTTTGGACTTTTTCGTGGGGACTATTAAGAATGGCATTGCAGATCCCGCATCTATTACTTATGATGACAGGCAGGTGCTGAATACTTTAGCAGCAGGAGACGTAGCATTTGTCTTAAACTGGTCCTTTGCATGGGCGGTGTTAAATAATCCGGATGAATCAAGTGTCAGCGGAAATGTTGCTATTGGATGTGTGCCTGGCTCTGAGAAATATGGAACAGTCAGCGGAAGTACAACTGGCGGAGGCGGTTATGGAATTCTCGCAAATTCTGACGCAAAAGAATGGGCATATAAATATCTGGAAATGATTGTTGAGCCGGAATTTATGGTTGAAGCCTTAGAGATTACAAATAATATGCCGGTAACCGCAGAAACATATGTTGATGAAGAAGTCTTAAAAGAATATCCACATTTAGAGGATTGTTTTCCGCAGTATGAATACGAGCTGGTGAGGCCTCTTCTTGTCCAGTATAATGACTGGTCATTACTGGTACAGCAGAATCTGCACAGTGCATTGTCCGGTGCGTCTACAGTTGATGAAGCACTGGATAATCTCCAAAAACAGGCGGAATCACAAATAACACCATAGGTAAAGATAAAAAGGAAGCGGGGAGAAATTATGCCTCCCCGCAATGGAAAACAGGAGAAAATCTATGTTCAGATTAAGAAAAAAAGAAGCTGATATGATTAAAAAAATAGAAGTATCTGAGGCAAGATTTGCTCATAAACTCATTGCTCCATCAATGGTGCTTATTTTCGGACTGGTATTATTGCCTTTGCTGTATGCGGTTTATATGACATTATTTAAAGTGGGAGTGTCAGGGCCTACCAGCGAGTTTTTGGGACTGAAACAGTATATCAGAGTAGTGACAGACAGATCTTTTTGGTCTTCACTTCGTGTAACTGTGTATTTTACCGTAGTCTCACTGGCGCTTCAGACAGTGCTTGGTATTGCGGTCGCATTGCTGCTAAACCTGGAGTTTCGGGGCAGAGGATTTATGAGGGGCATTATTCTGGCGCCCTGGGCAGTTCCTACAATTGTAAATGCCCAGCTATGGGGATGGATTTATAATGCCAGCTATGGTGTGCTGAATAAAATATTAATAAAATTAGGTATGATCAGTAAACCGATTATCTGGCTTGGGACAAGCAGCCTGGCAATTAATTCGGTAATTGCTGCAGATACTTGGAGAATGACACCGCTATATGTGCTTATGTTTCTGTCAGGCCTTCAGACGATTAACGGAGAGCTGTATGAAGCAGCCAAGGTCGATGGGGCAGGAGCCTGGAGACGGTTCTGCCACATTACCCTTCCGCTGCTGAAGCCTATCATACTTGTTGTGCTGGTGCTAAGAACAATGCAGGCGCTTCGGGTATTTGAGATCATATATCAGCTGACCCAGGGAGGCCCCAATAATTCTACGATGGTAGTCAGCTTTTATGCATATTTTAAAACCTTCAGCTCTCTTGACTTCGGATATGGTTCAACGATTGGTATGCTGATAGCGGTCATTACAATTATTATTACACTGGTATATAAGAAAGTGCTTGAAGATAAAGAGGTATAGGGAGGAGAAAAAATGCGGACAAAGAGAAAAATATTGGCGGTATTAAAATATGTTGCGGTGTTCCTTGTATTTTTATGTACTGTTCTCCCTATATTCTGGATGTTTGTATGCAGTATAAGCAAAACCAAATATTTGATAAGTATGGACTCACCTATACTGCCGTTAGAAATCACCTTTGAAAGATATGAATCGATTTTTGCTGTGAGGACCTCTGAACTGGGTGTAAAGACGGCGGGAGAAGTATTCCGTATTGCAACGAAAAACAGCCTGATTGTCGCGGTTCTGACCACAGCAATCAGCCTGGCAGTTGGTACTCTCGCTGCATATGCATTTGCCAGACTGCGGTTTAAGAAAAAGGACGCACTGTTATCATTTAGTTTATTTGCACAGATGCTTCCTGCTATTGCACTTATTATCCCCATGTTTTTTATATTTAAAAAGCTGGAGATGAATGATCGTCTGATTACATTAGTCTTAGTGTATATTTCCTTTGTACTGCCATATGTTATATGGGTACTTAATGGATATTTTAAAACGATTCCAAAAGATTTGGAGGATGCCGCCCGGATAGATGGCTGCTCCAGACTGCGGGCCTTTGTTCAGGTAGTAGTCCCAATTTCCGGGCCTGGATTTGTGGCGGTCGGAGTTTTAGCATTTTTAATGTCCTGGGATGAATTTATGTATTCCTTACTGCTTATTACTTCCCAGACAAATAAGACGATACCAGTTGCAATTTCTGAGTTTTCCAGTCAGTTTGGCGTGGATTACGGAATGATGATGACAGGAGGCTGTATTGCAACAGTCATACCTTTGGCGCTTGCACTGATATTCCAGAAATGGATATCCATGGGACTGACTTCTGGAGCGGTAAAAGAATAACTGGGAAGAGCACGATCAGACATGCAGTCAAGCTGGGTCTTGGCGAAGAACAGTATGAATTAATTGAAATAAAATAATAAAAGAAACAGGAGGTTTTTGTAATGGAAAAAATTAGATTAGGTTTAGTTGGCTGCGGAGCAATTGCAGAGAATCAGATTAGAGAATTGTTAAAGGTGGAAGAGGCAGAATTGTGTGCGGTGTGTGATCTCCGGGAGGATCTGGCAAAAGACGTGGCAGAGAGATATGGGATAAAGGCATATTACACAGACTATGCACAAATGCTGGCAGCGGACATTGAGGGTGTTATTGTCTGCACACCGAATTTTGCCCATTATGAGAATACAATTCAGGCTGCGAAAGCCGGAAAACATATTTTGGTTCAGAAGCCGTTTGCTATGGAGATTTCAGAGGCTCAGGAAATGATAGATGCTGCAAAAGAAAATAAGGTTATTTTGCAGGCTGCTTTTTTTGAAAGATTTAAAGGCTGTAATTTAAAAATGTATGAAATCCTTTCCAGTGGAAGGCTGGGAAAACTGTTGTTTATTAAAGCCCAGATGTCTCATACCGGAATTGATAAATTCTGGCTGCCCAAAACGCAATGGTTCCATACAAAGAAAAAATCAGGCGGCGGGCCGCTGTCGGACTTAGGTGCGCATCATTTTGATCTGATTAGGTGGTTCAGCGGTTCGGAAGTGGATGAAATCAGTGCGGTAACAACGAACTATTTTGAGGAAGATGAAATTGAAGATAATGCTTCTGTTGTACTGAAAATGAAAAATGGGGTAATGGCGCAGACATACTATAGCTTTACTACAGTCGGCCCTAAGAACTTCTGTTATGAAAATATTGAACTGTATTGTGAGAAAGGAACACTGCTTCTGCAAAACATGGATAGTAAAGGCTTTAAACTGCGGATGTGCGGTTTAGATGACGAAGACTTTGAGGAAGTTGTTTTTGAGGAGCAGGATGGCTTTTACGGCATGGAAAGACATTTTGCCCAGTGTATTCGTGACAAAAAGACACCGGTAACCACAGGAGAGGATGGAAAAATCTGTCTTGAGATTATCAAAAAGGGATATGAATCTGCGAAAAAAGGTGTAACTGTAAAAATGGTATGATATAATGAAAACACTGAATAAGTAAATTATATCATAGAACAAAGGAATGAAAAGTATGGCTAATGTTCGAGAGGTTGCACGAAGGGCAAATGTTTCTGTAGCGACAGTGTCCAGAGTGCTGAATAATAGCTCGCGCGTCCGGGAAGATACAAAGAAGGTTGTGTTAACGGCAATAGAAGAGTTAGAGTACATATCCCCGAGACAACATAAGGAGGATAAGGAAATCCGCCCTATAAAGATTCTGGCGCTTCTGCCGGATGTGGAAAACCCGTTCTATTCTGCAATTGCAGAAGGAATTTGTGATATGGCAAGAAAGAAGAACTGTATGGTATTACTTTGCACAACTGCGAGTCAGTATGAAAATGAACAGAAATTCCTGCAAATGCTTTCTTTGAATCTTGCAGACGGGGCTATTTTATGTTCTTCCGTTATGGACAGGGAGGAGCTTCGCGAACTTAACCAGAAATATCCATTGATACAGTGTTGTGAATATAAAGAGAAACTAGAGTGTGTTCCCCATATTTCTGTTGACAATTACGCGGCTGGCTATGATGCAGTACAGCATCTGATTAATGTCGGGCATAAAAAAATAGCAATGATTAGCTGTAATAACGGGTTTTTGTCAACAAGGGAAAGAGAGAACGCTTACAAGGATGTTTTACAGAAAAATAATATAGAATTTAAAAATGAATATGTAGCTCGTGCAGGAACGGATTATGGTTTTCGCAGCGGAATGAGGGCCATGAACCAGCTGTTAAATCTGCCGGACGCACCTACAGCAGTTTTTGTAATATCTGATATTATGGCTATAGGGGCCATACAGGCAGTCATAAAAGCAGGGATGTCAGTGCCGGAGGATGTGGCAATCATCGGGTTTGATGATTTGGAGATTGCGTCAAATTATAATCCGCCTTTATCAACTGTATATCAGCCGAAAAAGGATATGGGCAGGCTGGCAATTGAGCTGCTGATTGACAGGATATGTACAGAAGACGATGTGATAGGCAGCCAGTTTTTAGAGCATGAGGTGCGTATTCGTCAATCTACGGTAAAATAGTTCTATAAAGCGTTTTCTCCAGGGGAAAGATGATATAGGTAAATGGAGAAAGGCATATGATAAATGTGGGCGTAATTGGATGCGGAAAAATTGCACAGACAAGACACCTGCCTGAATACACAGCAAATCCGCAGGCTTCTATTATAGGAATTTATGATATGAATCCCCAAAGGGCCGGTGATATTGCAGAAGCATATCATACAAAGGCATTTGGTTCCTGTGAAGAATTATTAAAAAATGAAGAAATTGATGCAGTAAGTATATGTGCTGCAAATGCGGCACATTGTGAGCTTTCTGTTATGGCAATGGAAGCGGGCAAAGATGTACTATGTGAAAAACCTATGGCGGTGACTTACGAAGAATGCTGCAGGATGGTATCTGTATCTGAAAGGACAGGAAGAGCTCTGATGATTGGACACAATCAGAGATTGACAAGGACTCATAAAAAGGCGAAGAAGCTGATTGAACAGGGGGAAATTGGCAGGATCATCAGTTTTAGAAGCACCTTTGGACACGGCGGACCGGAATCCTGGACTGTAGACAGCCAGAAGGTTTGGTTTTTCGACAAAAATCAGGCGGCTTTTGGAGCTATGGCGGATCTGGGAATTCATAAAACAGATTTGATACAGTTTCTTACGGGAGAAAAGATCGAGGCTGTAACAGCGTATATTGGGACATTAGATAAAAAAGGAGAGGATGGCAGCCCGATTGGAGTAGATGATAATGCGGTATGTATTTATGAGCTGAGTGCAGGAATCGTGGGAACCATGACTGCCAGCTGGTCCTTCTATGGAAAAGAGGATAATTCGACAGTTCTTTATGGTTCGGAAGGAATCATGTATATTTATTCAGATCCGGAGTATTCCATCATTATTGAAAAGAAGGGTGGAGAACGTATATGTTATCAGCTGGATTCCATACAGACGAATGATAACCAGACCAGCTCCGGGGTTATAGACTCCTGGATAGAATGTCTGGAGAACAGGAAAAAACCTGAAATTTCCGGAGAGTTCGTGCTCCTTTCGATGAAAGCGGTGTTTGCGGCATTACAATCAGCAGAGACAGGCAGAAGACTGGTGTTATCGGAGGTGGAATTATGAGGCCAATAACATTAGCATCGGGACAGTTTGGAGATTTACCGTTAGAGGAGCTCTGCGCACTTACGAAGGAAATGGGATATGATGGACTTGAGCTTGCCTGTCATGCACATTTTGACATTGATAAGGCGCTGCAGGATTCGGAATATGTCCCTTACATAAAAGAAACTTTGAAAAAATACGGACTGGAATGCTATGCGATATCAGCCCATCTGATGGGGCAGTGTGTAGGTGATGAATGGGACGAAAGGCTAAATAACTTTGCACCTGGTATATATGCTGATCAGCCTGGCGAAATCCGTAAGTGGGCTGTCCAAAAAATGAAACTAGTCCCCAGGGCGGCAGAAAAACTGGGAGTAAAGGTTGTAAATGGGTTTATGGGCTCTCCCATTTGGTCCAAGTGGTATTCCTTCCCTCAGACCACACAGAAAATGGTGGATGACGGATATGCAAGGACCGCAGAATTATGGAATCCTATTCTGGATGAATTTGATTTATATAATGTAAAATTTGCTTTAGAAGTGCATCCTACGGAAATAGCGTTTGATTATTACACAACAGAAAAGCTGCTGGAGGTATTTTCCCACAGGACTGCTTTAGGGATCAATTACGATCCCAGCCATTTGGTATGGCAGGGGGTTAATGAACTCATTTTTCTTAGAGATTTTTCCAATAGGATTTATCATGTTCATATGAAAGATGTGAAAATCAACAGAGATGAAAAAGCAGGAATGCTCGGTTCCCACCTGGAGTTTGGTGATACCAGAAGAGGATGGAATTTTGTTTCTGTTGGTCATGGGGATGTGGATTTTGATGGGATTATCAGGGAGCTGAATCAGATGGGATATGAAGGACCGCTGTCTGTTGAGTGGGAGGATTCAGGAATGGATCGCAGAATCGGCGCAAAAGAATCCTGTGAATATGTAAGACGCTATAATTTTTATCCATCAGGGACAGCATTTGATTCATCATTAAAGGTGGGATAGCAGTAAAATAAAAATGGTGCGGTTTTGACAGCCGTACCATTTTTTTGACCTTATAATTTGGAAAAAGGAGATAGATAATTATGAAGCAAAAATTTTATATTGGTACATATACAGAACCGATACGACTGGGTGATGGCTCGGAAATTAAGGGAGAAGGCATGGGGATTTATCAGGGGATGATAGATGCAGAAACAGAAGGTCTGGATTTGAAGGACTATACAACAGTGGGAAACCCGACCTGCGTTTGTCTTATCCCTTAATTTGGAAGAACACTTTTATGCTTGTATTTTCTTACGGTCTGCTAGGGTTACTGTGCCGTATTTTTTGTCTGTAAAGATAGAATTACAGACTGGTTTGTGGTAAAATACAGGTTATGCAGATGATTGGGGAAATTCTCCTGCTGCAGAGACGTACGAATGATTGAATGGGCAGAGGTGGTACAGCATGAAATTGTTTGATATATTTGGGAAGAAAGATGAAAAGGACAGAAATGATATAAAACAACTGGAAATCTACTCCGGTATGCGGGTGATTGTGGAAGATCTCGAAGGGAAGATGTTATTCATTGCAAAATTACAGGATCCCCGGAAAAATACGGCACAATTGTACCAGTATTCGCAATCTGAGGTTTCATTGGATGAGGCCGGAGGAGGAGAGGAATTGTCTGTTTCTGTTAAAATCCGCGGATATAATGATGCAGAAAGAAAGGCTGTTTTCATGGAGGGAGTGATTACACCTGAACAGAAGCATGTATGGAAGGTGAGAGATCTGGTTGTTCTGAAGGTGGAGAATGAACGGTCTTTTCCGCGTATGAGCACAGATATTGACGCAGTGGTTACTGCTCCCGGCGGGATATCTGAGGCAGAAGAGGCCTGTAAGCTGCTGAACATCAGCGTGGGCGGGGCGAGTATCGGTTCGGAACAACGGTACTATAAGGGAGATACATTTCTGCTGAAGGCGAAATTAGCAGAAGAGAGCCCTGCTGTTGTTTTATATTGTGAGGTGCTCCGGGTTACAGAAAGAAATGAAAACTGGTTTGAATATGGATGCCGGTTTCTGGAATTAACGGAGACGGAGCAGGAGCAGATTACACAGGATATTGCGAACATGAAAGGCGATGACTAAGAAGGATGCAATACGATTGTTTAATCATAGATGACGAGCAGCTTCTTGCCGACAGTACGGCAGAATATTTCAACCTGTTCGGCGTTAAGACAAAAGCTGTGTACAGCGCGGCGGAATGCAGAAGATTTTTAGGGGAGCATACGGCCAGGCTCCTTCTACTGGACATCAATCTGGGGGATGGCAGCGGGTTCGGGCTGTGTAAGGAGCTCCGGGAGAAGACTGAGATCCCGATTTTGTTCATTTCAGCCCGCACAAGTGATGACGATAAGATCATTGCCCTCAATATCGGAGGGGATGATTATATCCAAAAGCCCTATTCTCTGGGAGTTCTTCTTGCAAAGGTCAAGGTTGTGCTGAAGCGTTTCGGCAAAACAGCGGAAAGTGATAAATATTCCGATGGATGGCTTACGGTTGACTTTCAGGCAAAGCAGGTGTTTGCAGGCGGGAAGGAAGCCCGGCTGACGGCCCTTGAATTCAAGCTTTTGTCCTGTCTTATGAGACATGAAAATAAAGTGCTGTCAAAGCAGGAGCTATTTGAAGAAGTTTGGGAGGATAAGTTTACCGGTGACGGGACGCTTAATGTGCATATCCGTAAAATCAGAGAGGCAGTTGAGCGTATCCCGGGCAAGCCGGAATATATTGTAACTGTGTGGGGTGACGGCTACAGGTTCTGTGGGGGAAGACGATGAAAAAACGGACATTTTTAATTAGCCTGCTATTGATTTTTCTGGCAGAATCTGCGGCTCTTATCCTTTTTGCAGGACAGGATATGGACAGTGCGCAGAATGCAGTTATGGTAAATGAGGCGGTTCAGTCCGTGCAGACGGACTGGAACAGGATGGAGAAGCATAAAAACCGGACGCAGCTTGACTATGTTGTACTTGATATGGACGGAGCTGTCCGGTTCCGGTCAAAACCGAATTTAAGTGAGAGTATAAATGAGGCGGTCATTCACAGGGATACAATACTTGATATCCAGGTGGATGACTTAATTACAGGCAGGATTATTATTTACAATGACAGTGCACAGAAGCTGCGGTACTGGAAGAGAACTGCTATCCTTATTATATTAGCGGGAAGCCTGATACAATTCGGGATCTGCGCAGGATACTATATCTATCTAAACCATGCTGTTATAAAGCCGTTCCACAGATTAAAGGGTTTCGCGGAGCGTATTGCAGGCGGGAATCTGGATGTTCCTATGGAGATGGACCGGCACAACCTTTTTGGAGCCTTTACAGAGAGCTTCGATATTATGCGTTCAGAGCTTAAAAAGGCGAGGAGGGCAGAAGCCAGGGCCAATGAAGAGAAAAAAGAGCTTGTGGCAAAGCTTTCCCATGATATAAAAACGCCTGTGGCAAGCATTAAGGCGGCTTCCGAGGTGGGTGCGGCTCTTACTGATAATGAAAGGCAGAGGGATAATTACATACAGATTATCCGCAAGGCAGACCAGATAAACACACTGGTGACCGATTTGTTTACGTCCGCTCTGGAGGAGCTTAAACAGCTTTCTGTAACACCAGAGGATATGGAAAGCAGGGAGATAGGATTACTGCTTATGAACGCCGATTACCTTCACCGCACGGCGGTTCCTGATATACCGGAGTGCATCATATATGCAGATAAACTCCGTCTGCAGCAGGTATTTGATAATATTTTTGCAAATTCATATAAATACGCGGGGACAGACATTGACACAGCGGTATATATGGATCAAAACCGGCTTGCAGTCAGCATTGAGGATCACGGAGGAGGCATAAGCAGTGACGAGCTGCTGATTATCAAAGAAAAATTCCGCCGGGGAAGCAATGTGAAAAATGTGGAAGGAGCCGGGCTGGGGCTTTATATCTCCGATTATTTTATGAGAGAAATGAAAGGAGAGCTGATGGTAGAAAATGGGAAAGAAGGGCTGAAGGTTACGGCTATTGTAAGTATGGGTGGAAGAGACTTGTAAGGTCTCTTCATTTCTTTTAGAAACGGGAATAAGATTTAAGGAATATTTAAGGATTGCATAAAGGCATTTAAGATCTCGTAGGGTAGCATAGAACGTGTAAACGATATGAAAGATAGTGAAAAAAGGGAGGCCTGACATGAAAAAGGTACTGTTAAAAACTGATAATTTAAGCAAATCCTTCTCAAGCGGAGGAGCTATGCAGCACGTTCTTAAAAACATTGATTTAAAGCTTTATGAAGGAGATTTTACTGTCATCATGGGTGCCAGCGGTGCGGGAAAGTCTACACTTCTTTATGCCCTGTCAGGGATGGATACGCCGACCCTTGGCAGGATTACCTTTGGGGACACGGTAATATCTGATATGAGCCAGGACGCCCTTGCGGTATTCAGGCGCAGCCACTGCGGCTTTGTTTTCCAGCAGATTTATCTGATTGAGGGGATGTCTGTGATGGATAATATTCTGGCGGCAGGCCTGCTTGTGAGCAGGGATAAAAAGGCGTTGTGCGAGAACGCACGTAAGCTGTTTGACGCAGTAGGCATCTCCCCGGAGACGCAAGGGAAATTCCCGTCCCAGATTTCCGGCGGAGAGGCCCAGAGGGCCGGGATCGTCCGGGCACTGATTAACTGCCCTGAAATCCTGTTTGCGGATGAACCTACGGGGGCGCTTAATTCGAAGACAGGACTGGATGTCTTAGATACGCTTACAGGATTTAACGAGCAGGGGCAGAGTGTGGTTATGGTGACCCATGATATGCGCTCCGCAAGGCGGGGTAACCGGGTATTGTACTTAAAGGACGGCGTGATCTTAGGCGAATGTGATTTGGGAAAATATGTGCACGGCGATATGGCAAGGCATGAGAAGCTTTCCGGCTTCCTAAAGGAAATGGGGTGGTAGTATGAGGAAAAGCTTACTTTTAGTACGTTCTAATGTGCGCAGGGCAAAGGGGCAGACAGCGGCTATCATTGTGCTGATATTCCTTTCGGCTGTTATGCTGAATCTGTGGCTTATGCTGTCAATGGATTATAAGCAGAATTTTGAACGCTGCCATGAGAGGCTTAATGAGGGACATGTAACCCTTGCGGTGGACGGAAACGGCAGTGAAATGAAGGACTTTTTAAAAAGGACTGTACAGGAGGATGAACGGACAGAGTCATTTGGCATAGATTCCGCTATGCATATGGTAGGATTATTTGAGTTCAATGGGGGTGAGGTAAATTCAGAGTTTATTTTTCTTGAAAAGGAGACAGCCGTTTCACGGACGGCAGGAAGGGCGGAGATTGTAGAGGACAGTAAGTATACAAGCGGAATCTATATGCCCATCCTGTATAAATCGGAGGAGATAGCGGTTGGGAAAACGATTGAAGTTTCCATTGGAAGCAGGAAAATGCCATATACAGTATGCGGTTTTTTTAACAGTGTTATGGCCGGGTCACACAACTGCACGATGTGCGGGCTTATTTTAACGGAGGATAAGTATGAAGAGTTAAGGGAAACTGGCTGTGCACCAGAGGCTTTTCTATGCTCCGTACGGCTAAAGGACAAATCGGAAAGCGAAGATTATGAGGCAATGCTTAAGAATACGGTGTCCTCCAGTTATCCAGATGTACGGATGGCAAGCAATTCTTATGCTCTTGTTTCCAGCTCGCGGTATATTTCCCAGATGATCTGTTCAGGGATTCTAAGTGCAATGGCATTTTTTATACTGCTTATTGCGCTTGTTGTGATAGCATCAAATATTATGAACTACATTCAGGAAAATATGAAAAATCTTGGCGCGTTAAAAGCGATAGGATACACGGGGCACCAGCTTATGAGTTCCCTGCTTTTGCAGTTTTCCGGGCTTTCGGTGTTGGCAGCTTTAGCAGGCACAGGTGTTTCTTATGTCTGTTTTCCAGCGCTAAATGAAATGATGATGGCGCAGACAGGTATTCCGTACCAGGTTTGTTTCCTGCCCGTTCCGTTTTTACTGACGCTGGCGATACTGGCCGGGGCAGTTTCATTTGCTGTATGGGCAGCCTCCCGCAGGATTAAAAAGGTAGAGCCCATTACTGCTTTAAGGCAGGGGGTTAGGACCCATAATTTTAAACGGAACCATATTCCCCTTGAGCATACAAGAGCCCCTCTTGATGCTGCTCTTGCACTGAAAACTACGTTTTCCGGCATTAAGCATAATGTGACGGTTGGTATTACCATGCTTGTGCTTTCTCTTGTAGTTGTTTTTTCCGGACTTATGGTGGAAAATATGATTTTAGACACAATGCCGTTTTTAAATCTAATTGTGGGTGAGACAGCAGACAGCTGTATCAATGTGAATATATCGGCAGAGGATGCATTTCTAAGGAAAATGAAGGAGGACGGACGTGTAGAAAAGACATACCTTTATCATACGACAGAGGTGAGGCATGTGGGCGGTATTGCGCTGATGGCCACTCTTGCGGATGATTTCGCGCAGGTTAATAATCAGAAGGTAGTATTTGAGGGAAGATTTCCGAAATATGATAATGAAATTGCTATTGCCGCAAAGTATGCGTTGGAAAAGAATCTGAAGGTGGGACAGGAGATTACCATAACAGCAGGAGGAAAACAGGCGGATTATATCATATCGGGCTTTATACAGATAACTAATAATCTGGGAAAGGATTGTCTGCTTACACGGACCGGCTATGAACGTCTGGGGGATCTGACGAATAAGAGCTATTATCTGAACCTTAAGGATGGTACGGACATAGAGGCCTTCCATTCGGAGATAAAGGAATGGTTTGGAAATGATATAAACGCGGTGATAAATATTGAAGCAACGGTTGAAGGAGGAACGAGCGTTTATGTGATGCTGATGAAAGCCATTGTAGCGGCAATCCTTGTTCTTGGCCTGCTTATTATCGCATTTGTACTGTACCTGCTTGTACGGACCATGCTGGGAAATAAAAAGAGGGATTATGGCATTATGAAGGCCCTGGGTTATACTACGGGGCAGCTTATCCTTCAGATGGCGCTGTCCTTTATGCCGGCGGTTATTATCTCGTCTATCATTGGGATTACAGTGTCAAGCTTTATCATTAATCCGCTGACAGCAGTATTTTTAAGGAATATTGGAATTGTAAAATGTACCTTTACGGTTCCGGTCTGGTTTAATATACTGGCGGGGGCAGGGCTTATAGCGGCAGCACTTGTGCTCTCTTGCCTTTTGTCTCTTAAAATCCGGAAGGTGCAGCCAAAGGAGCTGATGGAGTAAAAGATTTTCCGTGAGGTTTGGTTGAAGTGAGACCGTGCTTTTAGTATAATAAGAGAAATCAGGTGGTTTTATTAAGGAGATGATAAAGATATGGGGATCTATGTAAATCCGGGAAATGTTTCATTTCAAATGTCTCGTTTTTCCGATATATATGTTGATAAAAGTATGCTGATTTCAAAAATGAATGCAGTTTACAAAACCGAGAAGAGATTTATCTGTGTAAGCAGACCTCGCCGTTTTGGAAAATCAATGGCGGCTAATATGTTGTCGGCCTATTACAGCCGCGGCTGCGATTCTGGCGAGACATTTGAAGGGTTAAAGATCAAAGAAGAGAAATCATATAGAGAGCATCTGAATCAGCATAATGTGATTCGGATAGATGTACAGCGTTTTCTGGACACAGAGACGGATCTGGATATATTTATCAGGAAAATTGAAAAAAGTGTAATTGCTGAACTGATGAAGGAGTTTTCTGAATGTACTGATTTTGGGATAGACAACAGGTTAAAGGAAGCTCTTGACCAGATTTTTTTACAGACAGGGAAGGGATTTGTTTTTATTATTGATGAATGGGATTGTGTATTTCGGGTGGCCAAAAGCAGGAAGGAAATACAGAAGGAGTATCTGGACTTTCTGCGGGGGCTTTTTAAAGGGGCCGAATATGTGGAATTGGCTTATATGACAGGGATTTTGCCAATTAAAAAATACGGTGAACATTCTGCAGTCAATGTTTTCGATGAATATTCTATGATTGCGCCTAAGAATCTGGGAGAATATTTCGGATTTACGGAAGAGGAGGTGCAAGAGCAATGTATGCAGCAGAACGTGGACTATACAGAGGTAAAGAAATGGTATGATGGGTATCGTCTGGGTAATCTTCATATTTATAATCCAAAATCAGTAGTAGATGTATTAACGTGGAATGAATTTCAGAGTTACTGGACAGGTACAGAAACATATGAAGCATTGAAGGTCTATATTGATTTGAATTTTGATGGGCTAAAAGAAGCTATTGCAATGATGCTTGGGAATGGACGGTGTACGATTGCTCCGGCTACATTCCAGAATGATATGACTACATTTCAGAATAAAGATGATGTACTTACACTCTTGGTGCACCTTGGTTATTTGACTTTTGAAAAAGAGACCAATGAAGTAATGATTCCAAATCAAGAGATTGTACAAGAGTTTATTAATGTAATACGTGTGGAAGGATGGAATGGGGTAATTGAGGCGCTGAGTCAGTCAGAAAATCTTCTTAAAAGTACATTAGCAATGGATTGCAAAGCGGTCGCAGAGGGAATGTCCGCAATTCATGGGGAAACAGCATCTATGCTAAAATACAATAACGAAAATTCCCTTGTGTGCGCTATACTTATTGCATATTACAGCGCAAAGATATATTATATAAACCCAGTTCTGGAATTGCCGTCAGGAAAAGGTTTTGCGGATGTGGTTTATCTGCCAAAACGAAATGTGCATTACCCGGCATTAGTAATAGAACTGAAATGGGATAAAACTGCAAAGGGAGCAATCAGTCAGATTAAGGAGAAGGGCTATGCTTCATGGATTGAGGGGTATACGGGAGGCATACTTCTCGTTGGAATAAATTACGATAAGGATGAAAAGAACCATGAATGTGTGATTGAAAAATATATAAAGAACTAATTCAGGAACAGAAGAGGAAAGCAGAAAAATGGAGAAACAAAATATATTTCTAATTGGCTTTATGGGAACGGGGAAGAGTACGATTGCGGCTGAATTAAGCAGAAGGCTTGGAATGGAACGGATGGAAATGGACACTGCTATAGCCGAAGAGCAGGGAATGAGTATCAATGATATATTTAAGGAGTACGGTGAGGCTTATTTCCGTGATTTAGAGAGTAAGCTTCTGACAGAGCTACAGAAAAAGAAGGGCATGGTAGTGTCCTGCGGCGGCGGTACGGTCCTTAGGAGTGAGAATGTGCAGTATATGAAAAAAAGCGGGATGATTGTACTTCTTGGGGCTTCTCCGGAGACGATTTACCGGCGGGTAAGGAATAGTAATGACCGGCCGATTTTAAATCATAACATGACGGTAGAATATATCAGCGAACTGATGGAAAAAAGAAGGGGATCCTATGAATCTGCGGCGGATATTATGATAGAGACTGACGAAAAGACACCTTCGCAGATTTGTGATGAGATTATTCAAAAAGGTATAGGGAGATGAAGCTGTTTTCACAATATAAAGGGCTGAGGCGCGAAAACTACATACTCTGCTTCGGCCGTCTTGTCACTGCCATGGGTTCCATGATTTGGCCTATGATGACGATGATTTTAAATCAGAAGATGGGTATGCAGGCAGAGACGGTTGCATGGGTCATGGCGGCAGGTGGTTTTCTGGCGCTCCCTGCTCATTTCATCGGAGGCAGGATGGCAGACCGGTTTAATAAAAAAATGAATATTGTGTACATGGACATCATCTCCGTAGTATGCTATGTAATCTGCGCCCTTACGCCCCTGTCCGCAAAATCCATTGTCCTGATGTTTACTGCGTCTATATGCCAGAATATGGAGCATCCTTCTTATAATGCCCTTACGGCGGACATGACAACCATAGAAGACCGTGAGAGAGCATATTCCCTTCAGTACCTGTGTGCAAATCTGGGTTTTGTTATGTCACCCACCATTGCAGGTTTCTTATTCCGGAATTATCTGTGGCTTGCATTTCTCATAAGCGGGCTGGCAATCGGGTGTTCTTCTATTCTGATTTTCCTTTTTGTAAAGGATATTACGCCTGTGAAGGATGTAAGCAGGAAGGCTGTATACCAGACAGAGCGTGAAGGAGAGAGCCTGTGGTCAGTGATGAAGGAAAATAAAACAGTCCTTCTTTTTATTGTGGCTGTCAGCGGTTACTATGCGACCTATCAGATGTATAATTATCTGATGCCCCTGGAGCTTTCCAGGCTGCACAGAGACAGCGGCGCGGTGATATTCGGCTCGATTACAAGTGTAAACTGTGCAGTGGTTGTTATATTTACACCAATTCTCACCAAAATGTTTCCGAGACTTTCAGAGCCTGTCAAATGTATGCTAGGGCAGGGACTGCTTTTAGTTGGATTTGGAATTTTCTTTTTACTGGCGGGGTACATACCATCCTATTATGCAGCCATGCTTATTATTACATGGGGAGAAATCTTTAATGTGCTTGCAGAGAGTCCTTATCTGACGAAGAGGGTGCCGGCAAGCCACAGAGGAAGGGTAGAAGGACTCTGCATGGTAATAAGAGGTGGCGTGACGGGAGCCTATCAGATGCTCATTGGCTTTGTATATGGGGTAGGAACCCCGGCGGCCGCGTGGATGTTTGTTCTTTCCATCGGAGGCTTTTTTGTGTTTCTTACTATAGTACTTATTATAAAGGACAAGAAAGTATATAAGAATTTATATTTTGACGGACAATAAGGAGTTTAAGCTGTATGATGAAAATATTACTGGTAGAGGATGATGATACGATTGCTTTTGGTATCCGATCCGCGCTTAAGAAAAAGGGCTATGAGGTAATAAGCTGTATGGATATGGCGGAAGGCAGGAGGTTGTTTTCCGGTGAGATTTCCCTGATTCTTCTTGACCTTAATCTTCCGGACGGAAGCGGCTATGAATTTTGCGGATGGGTGAAGGAAAGAGGGGATACGCCGGTTATTTTTCTTACTGTGCGGGATGATGCGGCAGATATAACGAAGGGGCTTGATATGGGAGCAGATGACTATATAACGAAGCCCTTTTCCATTCCGGTGCTGGAATCAAGAATCCGGGCAGTTCTTAGAAGGATATCTAAAACAGAGGAAGGCATACTTTCATGCGGCACGATCCGGATAGATAAGAAGAGGATGCAGGCCAGTGCGCGGGGGGAAGACATCAGCCTTACCAGTCTTGAATACCGCCTTCTGTTAATTCTGATAGAAAATAAAGGATGTATACTGCCCCGGAACCTGATTCTTGAGAAGCTTTGGGATGATGAAGCTAACTTTGTAAATGATAATACCCTTACTGTTGCCATAAAGAGGCTTAGGGAAAAGCTTAAGGACGCCTCCTGCATCAAAACAATAAGGGGAATCGGCTACCGGATGGAGGATGCATAAACATATTTGACTGCTTTTATCAATTCTTTTTCTTCAGTGTTAAACTTCATATTTGTCCGATATATCAAATGCATATATCTATGATACTCCTTTAAAGGCTTACAGATAACAAGATCCATATCCCGGGGGACGCAGGATTCAGGCTGTATTGTAATTGCATGCTCGTCCTTTATAAGCTGACAGATATACCGGGTCCGGTTAATCTCAAAAAGAATGGTGGGACTTATATGGTAATCAGAAAATATTTGCTGGAACAGAACACTTTCTATCGTATCCGGGGGCGCAAGAATATAGGATACGTCAGCAAAGACAGAGGCATCTACCCGGGGTGGTGATGTAAAATCGTCAGAGGCAAATCCGGCCAGGGGATGGCTTTTGGGGAGTACAAATACCATCTCCTCATCCTTCAGCATTTCACAGCAATATTTTGCAAGGGGCACCTGATAGATGGATGGAACAAGGATACACTTGAGCATGCCTTCCTTCAGCCTGGCAATCAGCGGCTCTGAACGGCTGTCTATAATACTGCTTCTAAAGTGAGGATGAATTTTCTTAAAATCAGAAAGCACCTTCGTAAATATTGTCATGGCCGTTTCGGAAGAAATACCAATTGTGAAAACATCATTTTCTGAGGATTTTATTTTTGCATAGAGCTCCTGTTCTAACCGGAGGATTTCCTTTGCCGTATCTACAAACAGTTCTCCTTCCGGTGTTGGTATCAGCATATTATTTTTACGTGTAAACAGCCTGGCTCCCAGCTCCTGCTCTGTTTTTTTGAGAGAAATACTAAGGGCAGACTGGGAGATAAATAATTTTTCTGCAACTTTGCTGATATTACGATGCTTCGCTATTTCTACGATATAGTTCATATTTTTGTAGCTCATCTTTTTTACCCCCTGTCTCTTCCACATTATCACTATTTTGCACAAAATACCATAGTATAGGGTATTTATTTTATTAATACCCTATAAAATTCTATGAATTGGTATTCCCCAAAACCCAATGATATAATAAAAAAAAGCTGTAGCAAAACAAAAAAATATAGAAGAGGTGTGAGAGTGGATGTGAAAAATGACTATGGAATAAGCATAATCTCTAATCAGCACTATAAATCTGAGGAACTGCCAGAGTTCCTAAACCAGGAGCATACAATGCCGGTTTTAAAATTTCATCAAAGCCTGAAGGGCTATGAGCCAACTCCCTTAGTCCGCCTTGACGGGCTGGCAGAGCTGTTACATTTGAAGGCTGTTTTTGTAAAGGATGAGTCAAGGCGTTTTGGGCTGAAGGCCTTTAAGGGATTAGGCGGAGTATATGCCCTTACTAAGGTTGTATGTAAGGAGCTGGGGCTGGATATTGAGAAGATAACCTTTCAGGAGCTTTGTTCAGATACATATTCTGAACAGATAAAGAGAATGGTGTTTGTTACGGCAACTGACGGCAATCACGGAAAAGGAGTTTCCTGGGCAGCAGGCCTTCTGGGGTGTAAGGCATATGTCTATATGCCAAAAGGGTCGGCAAAAATAAGGGCCGAGGCAATCCAGAATGCCGGAAGGGCAGAGGTTACCATTACAGATAAAGGCTATGACGATACAGTCAGATATGCCAGTGAAATGGCCGAAGAAAAGGGCTGGTATCTTGTGCAGGATACAAGCTGGGATGGATACACCCAGATTCCCACATGGATTATTCAGGGCTATACAACTATGGCCTCAGAGGCGGCGCAGCAGCTTGAGGCGGAAGGCTTTCCAGCGCCTACACATGTTTTTGTACAGGCAGGGGTAGGTGCGATGGCAGGGGGAGTGACAGGATATCTTGCAAACCGGTATCACGGGCAGATGCCTGTGTTTGCAACTGCAGAGCCGGAGGATATGGCATGCATTTTTGCATCCATAAAATCCCCGGACGGAGCCGGACACGCAGTGACGGGAGAGTGCCATACTATTATGGCAGGTCTTAACTGCGGAGAGCCGTGTACCGTATCATGGCCTGTTCTAAGGAATCATGTGCGGTGGAGCTTTTCCTGCCCGGATGAAACGGCAGCCCTTGGCATGAGAATTCTGGCGGCGCCTATAGGAGATGATCTCCCTGTAATATCAGGCGAATCGGGCGCGGTTACAACAGGACTGCTGGCGCTTCTTGCGTCATGTCCACAGCTAGAGGAAATTCGCAGTGCTATGGGCTTAAATGAGGATTCGGTAGTACTTCTGTTCAATACAGAAGGAGATACAGACCCGGAAAATTACCAAAGAATTGTGTATGGCGGAGCTCATGCTTTGCTGTAGGAATGAGGTGAATATATGAATAAATATTTTGAAGAAATCAGTAATTTTATTGACGAACATAAAGAGGAGATGACCCGGACGCTGGCAGAGCTGGTAAATCTGGAAGGCCATTACGAGGAAACAGAAAATGTAGAAAAAGCAATAGACTTTTTCTGCGGGCTGCTGGAACAGGAAGGATTTCAAATTCAGAAATTTGATGTTGCAAAAGACCGGGCAGGAATCAGAACAGCAGTCAGGGGACAGGATTCTTCGAAAAAGCCAGTTCTTCTTTCAGGGCATCTGGATACTGTGCACAGGACAGGAAGCTTTGGTACACCGGCCTGCAAAATCGAAGACGGTAAAATCTATGGTCCGGGTGTTATTGACATGAAGGGAGGGCTGGTGATGTCTCTCTATATAGCTAAGGCTCTGAAGCATATCGGATATGAGGAACACCCTGTTAAATTTGTGCTTGTAGGAGATGAGGAAGGGGATCACATCGGCAATAATGCAGATGAAATTATTACGAGAGAAAGTGAAGGGTGTCTCTGCGGGTTTAATATGGAACCCGGCGATATGCAGAACCGTCTGGTGGTAGGACGGAAATCACAGCATACATTTTTTGTTTCTATTAACGGCGTAGGAGGTCATGCAGGCAATGACGTGCTGACAGGAAGGAATGCACTGGTAGAAGCAGCGCACAAGATTACTGCCATTGCGGCCCTTACAGACCTGGAGGCGGGAAGCTCTGTTACTCCCAGCGTTATCTCTGCCGGGACCCAGAGCAGCGCCATTCCTGATCACTGTGAATTCGCGGTAGATGTCCGGTTTAACACATTAGATGAGGGGAAGAGAATTCATTCTGGGATAGAGGAGATTGTAAATCATTCATATATTGCCGGAACAACGGCAGTCTTCCGGACAGAAATTGCAAAGTTTGTACCATATAATGAAAGCGCCGGGATTACGGCACTGCATACATTGCTGAATGACACAGCAGCCAGACTTAAGATGCCGGAGTTTGGAAAGGTCCACAGAGGGGGCGTTTCTGACGCAGGCAATATTATGGCAGCAGGTGTGCCTGTTCTTGACGGCCTGGGAATTGTGGGTGAGTTTTCACACAACATCAGGGAATACGGTATTCTGGATACCATGTATGAACGGACAAAGCTGCTGGCGTATGCCATTACACGTTTAGACGAAAGCAATTTATCATTTTAGAGGAGAACGGACATGGAGAAAAAGAAAAAATTTGAAGTACCACATACGATGATAATTATGTTTGGCTGTATCGTATTTGTTGCAATATTAACCTATATATTACCTGCCGGTATTTATGAGAGAATGACAAATGAGGCAGGAACGACAATTATTGATCCTAATTCCTATCATGTGATTGATGCATCGCCTGTATCATTTTTCGGATTGTTTGCATCAATTGCAAAAGGATTTTCAGAGACAGCATCTATTATTATGATGACCTTTGCCTGCAGCGCAGCAGTAATGGTTTTGCGCCGGATTGAGGTTATTGACGCTGCCATCGAGTTTCTGGCAAAGAAGTTTGAGAACAAGGGTGTGCTGGCGATTCCGGTATTAATGCTGATCTTTGCCATGATTGATTCCTTTATCGGAATGTCAGAGCTGTGTATTATTTATCTTCCTATTATCATGCCTCTTATTTTCCGTTTGGGGTTTGATTCTATGACGGCAATGGCTGTTGTTTCATTAGGAACTGTTGCAGGATTTACGGCTGCTCTTACAAATCCGTATACCACTGCCATTAGTCAGAAGATGTGCGAGCTCCCTTTGTATTCAGGGTGGGAATACCGTCTGTTGATTTTTGCAGTTCTTGTTATATCAGGCAGTCTTTATGTAATGCGTTATGCAAAGAAAATCACTGCAAATCCGGAAGCGTCTCCGGTTTATGTTGAAGATCAGACTACACGTTTGAAATATACAAGTATTAAGTCAGAACATGCTCTTGGTCTGCGCCAGAAGCTGTCAGGATTTTTTGCGGTAGGGTGTTTTGTGTTTGTTATCTACGGAATTATTGCGTTTTCCTGGGATATTCCGGAGATGTCAGGAATGTTTCTGATTATGGGTGTAGGCGCCGGAATTATCAGCGGAATGAAATCAAAGCTTACGATTATCGGAATGTTCCTGCTTATTACAATGTTAAACTTCTTTGTATCCTCGGGAAGCGGAAAGGCTGTAATCCTTATGCCGATACTGGCTCCATTAGCAGATTTATGTGGTATTACACGTCAGACGGCAATCCTTGCGTATCAGTTTGGCGATGGATTTACAAATAAATTCTGGCCTACAAACGGACTTACAGGAGCCTGCCTTGGCATGGCCGGTATTTCCTATGGAAAATGGGCAAGGTTCTATCTTCCGCTTCTTGGAATCTGGTGTGTATTTGGGGGAATCTTCCTTGTTGTGGCACAGATGATTAATTATGGTCCATTTTAAACTAGAAAGAAAAGATAGAATTAAGAAGGAATCAGAATCAAATGAATTACGCAGAAGAATCATTGAAAATGCATTATAACCTGAAAGGAAAGTTTGAAATTAAAGCCAGAGCTTCCGTAGATACGAAAGAAGCCTTAAGCCTTGCATATACTCCGGGAGTTGCACAGCCATGCCTGGAGATTCAGAAGGATCCTGGTAAAAGCTTTGATTTGACCAGACGCTGGAATACGGTTGCTGTGGTTACTGATGGGACGGCTGTACTGGGACTTGGGGATATCGGGCCGGAGGCCGGCATGCCGGTAATGGAAGGAAAATGTGTATTGTTTAAAGCCTTTGGAGATGTAGATGCAATTCCTCTTTGCATACGCAGTAAGGATGTAGATGAGATTGTACAGACAATCCGGCTGCTTTCCGGAAACTTTGGCGGTATTAACTTGGAGGATATATCGGCACCAAGATGCTTTGAGATTGAAAAAAGATTAAAGAAATGCTGTGATATCCCTATCTTTCATGATGACCAGCATGGGACGGCTGTCATTACTCTGGCAGGTGTGATTAACGCATTAAAGCTGACGGGGAAAAAGCTTAATGAGGTCAAGATAGTTACTTCCGGAGCCGGAGCAGCAGGAATTGCGATTATTAAGCTCCTGATGAGTCTGGGACTGACAAATGTAATTATGACTGACCGTAAGGGTGCAATCTATAAAGGCCGCGGCGGTATGAATCCTATCAAGGAGGAGATGGCAGAAATCACGAATTTCAAAAGGGAAACAGGAACCTTGAAGGAGGTTATCCGGGGAGCCGATGTCTTTATCGGAGTATCTGCGCCGGGAGCGCTGACGGCTGATATGGTGCGTACAATGGCAGAGAATCCTATTATCTTTGCCTGTGCGAATCCAACTCCTGAGATATTTCCTGATGAGGCAAAGGCGGCAGGGGCAGCCATAGTGTCAACCGGACGCTCGGATTTTCCCAATCAGGTTAATAACGTACTGTGCTTTCCGGGGATGTTCCGGGGGGCACTGGATGTTCGCGCAAGAGACATCAACGATGAGATGAAGATTGCTGCCGCATATGCAATTGCAGAGCTTGTCAGTGATGAGGAATTAAGTGCAGACTATATACTTCCTGCGGCATTTGACCCCAGGGTGAAGGACGCTGTTGCGAAGGCTGTTGCTGATGCCGCAATAAGGGGTGGCGCGGCAAGGTGAATTTATGTTATGTCTTGCAATATGTATATCCTGCATGATACTCTTATGAAGGATGAGAGTATCATGCAGGATGGAGGATATATCATGAATACAGGAAAGAGGGCAGCAGGATATTTTATATTTTGGTTGTGTCTGGGCGCAGCCGCCGGGATTTTTCTGGCGGCTGTTTTAAGTGTCCATGAATACCATACACTGGCGGATATTACGGGTTCTGTTATGCAGTCTGAATCGCTTGCGGCGGGAATTAAGAAAAGCTCAGATGAGTTCAGGGAGGAGGGGGAGGCTTTTCTTAAGGATTACGGATATGGTCAGATGAGAAACTGGGAAGAATATCTGCCATATACATTGCTTGTCAGTATTTTCCTTTTCCAGGCGGCAGGCTTAGCTGTCTTTGGAAGACAGTATATGGAAATACGGAGGCAGAAGAAAAGAATTCAGGAGCTGACGGAATATTTAAGACATATTAATTCCGGGGATGCTGCCGTACTCTGCCGCAGTGAGGATGAATTTTCCCATCTGGAGGATGAGATATATAAAACAGTTATGGAGCTTCGGGGCACCAAGGAGACTGCTGTCAGGAACCATGAGGTTCTGGCAGAGCGGGTGGCGGACATTGCCCACCAGCTGAAAACACCCCTCACCTCCATGTCTCTCATGACAGAGCTTTTGGAGGAATATCAGACCAGTGATACAAGAGAATACTATACAAGACTTTCTGGCCAGATACAAAGACTTAAAAATCTCGTGTCAGGCCTTTTGTCCCTTGCAAAGCTTGATTCCCACAGCATAGTCTTTAAGGAGGAAAAGCTGGAGCTTTTAGAGCTTCTAACGGCGGCAGCAGAGCCTCTTAAGGAGATGATGGAGGAAAAGGGTATCATCCTGGCAATGGAGGACGAGGGAGAAGGAATTTCGGATAAGCCCTGCTATATCTATGCAGACCGCCAATGGACGGAGGAGGCGCTTTTAAATATCCTGAAAAATTGTACGGAACACACCCCGGCAGGGGGAAGGATAAGTGTTTTTTACAGCCAGAATCCTATCTATACGGAGCTTAAAATTGAGGACAGCGGCAATGGCTTTATGAAAGAAGACTTGCCTCATATTTTTGAGCGCTTCTACCGGGGCGCGGGGGCGGCTAAGGATAATGCCGGAATCGGGCTGGCTCTTGCGAGGGCTGTTATTGAACAGCAAAACGGGCAGATCCATGCAGAAAATACTGCGGATGGACACGCCCGTTTCCGGATTAAATGGTATCATCCTTTATTGCACTGATTATGTTTTCCCTTTGGAGACGCCTTCCGCCCAGGAAATATGCGCCTGTAATTGCCAGGAGAATCAGCAGGGTGTAGCAGAGCAGAATTCCAAAGGGTGCAAAGGGCAGGTATTCAGGCAGAGTGATTTCCGTCATAAAAAGGAGGGCGGCAAGTACCGCTGCCTGAACAGGAAGGGAGTAAAGGAGCGGTTTCAGCCCCAGTGTCAGCCCTTCTAAGAATAAGAGCCTTGCAAGCTGCCCAGGCGACAGCCCTACCGAGCGCAGCATGGCAATTTCCCGGCGTCTTCTGCGCAGGTTTCCGGAAATGCCTGCCCATGCATTTGACAGGCCGATGACAGCCAAAAAGCCGGTTAAAAAGGTAATAACAAGGCTTATAACCTGCCGTGCACTTTGATTCATTTCTTCTTGTTCAGCAAGGTTACTTATGATGTAATCACCGCTTCCATAATAGTCTGAGAGAGTATACTCCATCTGTTTTGTAACATTTTTCAGGACCGTGTAATCAGTTTCCTCTGTATCTCCGGCCCAGAAGATGCCATCGATATTCCGGGAGCGGTTTTCACGCCTCTCGCAGCAGTGGGTTCCAAGCTCCAGCACATGCTCCATGGGCATGAAAACCGCCAGAGTAAAATTGGAAAGTCCAAGGCCTTCTATAGGCAGCTTATCTGTAATGGCTCCTGCGGTAACACGGAACTCATAGTCTCCTTCTATCTCATCCTGATTCTTTTCCGTAAAGAGAAGCTCTTCTCCCTCCTGTATATTAAGAAGCTCTCTGTACAAAACATTTCTTCTTGAGCTGTTTTCCGGATCCTTCGTATAATTGTAGATAAGGGCTCTTGAAGGATCGTCATAGAAGGGCTGCGGCGAAATCCCCAGCTCCTTGCAGTACCTGCGGAAGCTGTCCTCTTCAAGACCATAAATGACAGTCTGAATCCGGTATTTTCCGTCCCGCTTAATAGGAGAATACTTATTTTTTTCTATTATTTCATCAAAGCCGCCAAAGGTGCTGCGTATATCATCAGAAGCCTTCCCGGAATCAACCCAGACTGCACAATATAGCAGATTGTGGATAAAGGATTTTGTCACTCCCGGAACATTTTTTATCTGCCGGACTGCCTCCATGTCCGGACTGCGTCCATCGCTTATTGACAGGAAGATATGTCCGCTGTCAGCCGGGGATGTTCTAAAAACAGCGTCATTTGCCTGCTGCATGGTAACCGCATATTGGAATATCATGAGCAGAAGGAATGACATGCACAGGGAAATGGCAGCCGTCCGGTAGGAGCGTTTTCTTGCATAAACAGCATTAGCCGCAAGCTCTCCGGTAATTCCTGGAAAATGCAGAAGCCGTCTTTCCTTTTTTCGCTTCTGTGTATTCTTCTTAGGGCTTTCCTCCTGCTTCAAAATCTCAATGGGCAGTTTTCTGGCAGCTTTTCTGGCCGGGATTCCTGCCGACAGCCATGCGGTTAGAAGCGATAGCAGGATGGCGGGAGCAATAGCGGGAAGCCCATAGGTTACAACAATATCCGGTGCATCCCTGCCGATATCATTAGATGCGTTAATGAGCTCAAAAAGCTTACATACTAAGATCCATCCGGATAAAATCCCCAGGGGAAGCGGTATCACGGTTAAGAAAAGCGCTTCAGAGCGGACTGTTTTTCGTATTTGCTTCGGGGACGCTCCAATCCCGGCCAGTGTACCAAGCTGCATCAGCTTTTCATCTACAGACATGATAAATGCGTTATGGATGACCAGCACAAATACAGCTATAAGAAATGCCGTAAATATAAGAAACATAAGGGGCACGGCAAGGCTGCTTAAATGTACCGGAAATCCTTTTTCTGAAGGGGGGAGTATCCCATAGGTGGTCAAAAGGCCGCTGTTATAGCGAAGTGTATACTGCCCGTATTCGTCTGCCTCATAACCAACAGCCTCTGCAAGGGCGGGAAGCTCCTGGTAGGTTCGGCGCATAGGAGAGAACCGGAGATAGACAGTGATGGAGTCGTCTGGCTTTATGGAAGTCTCATCAAGCCAGGTCATGCCGGTATAAGCCGGTACAGAGGATGAGGTTGTGGCATCCATAATGCCTACAATGGTATAAGACTTTGTTCCTGTCTGGCGGAAGGTCTCCCCCGTATGGAAGCCTTCGGTATCCATACATACCTGCCCGTTATTTATCCGCTGTCCGGTAGGGAGAGTGAGTGTATCTCCGATGTTTGTTTCCGGAAAATCTTCGAAATACTGTTTTGACAGTACAATCTCATTTTCAGAGGAAGGGCATCGGCCTTCTGTAATACTTCTTTTTTCAGGCATGGAATCCCAGTATTCCTGATTCGCGCCTCTGGAAATAAGATAAAGCCGCGGATTCTTCTTTCCGCCTGCCTCTGAAAGCCTGGCGGTTTCCCAATCCCCTTTCACCATGACGGCAGAGACGGAGGAGTAATTTTCGATCTGCTCCAGTGCAGAGCCGGGAGTATTGTCAAAAAGCTCGCCGTGCCAGTCCCCGTTATGCCATTTTTCCAGTACTACAGCGTCAGACCACATGGTATAGACAAAGCCGCAGAAGGCGGACATAAGGGTTGTCATCAGAAAAAGAGATATCATAATAACAACACTGGAGCGTTTATTCTGCCGGAGAGTATCCCATACGTATTCATGTAATATTTTCATCAGTCAGTCACCTCATCCGCTATAATTTTCCCATCCTCCAGAGTGATAATCCGGTCTGCCATTAATGCCGTTTTTTCGTCATGAGTGATCAGGAGGATGGTCTGCTTATACTGCCTGTTGGAAAGCCTTAGAAGCTCCAGGGTTTCGTCCGAGTTCTTCCGGTCCAGGTTTCCGGTAGGCTCGTCTGCTAAAAGAATTGCGGGCTGGTAAATCAGGCTTCTGGCAATGGCAGTTCTCTGCTGCTGTCCGCCGGAAAGCTCTCTGGGATAATGGGACAGCCGGTCAGAAAGACCTAAGGTCGTCACAAGCTTCTCAAAGCGGGCCTCGTCTGGTTTTTCTCCGTCTAAAAGTACAGGAAGCAGGATATTTTTCCGCACATTCAGGGTGGGAATCAGGTTGTAAAACTGATAGACAAGACCTACCTTCCTGCGGCGGAAGACAGCGAGCTGCTCCAGGGTAAGGGTGGAGATGTCCGTATCTTCTATATAAATGCTGCCCTCTGTGGGCCGGTCTACGCCGCCCAGCATGTGAAGGAGGGTAGATTTTCCAGAGCCGGAGGCTCCGACTACGGCGGTGAAGCTTCCCCTCTCTATTGAGAGATTTATGTGGTCAAGGGCAGTAATCTGGTTTGTGCCCCTTCCATAGGTTTTCGTAAGATTCTGACATTTCAGTATTTCCATGGTGTGCGGATTCCTTTCTGTGGTATTATATGTTCAGGTGTTTTACCAGGACATGATTTAGCATAACAGGGGAAAGTGACAGGAAAGTGACAATTTTAGAAAAATATAGTACAGTATTGCGGAAATAGGTTGTTATTCGGAGGACGGCAGTTCGGGACAGTTCTTCCCCACACAGACGAGGCAACGCTATGGTGAGCTAAGAGCGCCCCCTAATGTCTGCTTAGGGGAAGAACTGTCCCGAACTGCCTGTGTACTGGAAAATCTCCATCTATACTGTTGGGATGCCATTTTAGATGTACAGGAAGGGCATCTTAAAACTTCAGTCCTTCGAATAACATTCAAACAGTGCGCATAATCAAAAGAACATATAACTAAGGAAGGTTACTGTTTACACAGAACTTTGCATTTATTGCAAAGTCCGTAAGAGAATGATTCAGGAGGGAGCAAATCCCATTCACGCAGCGAATTTCAAATGGATTAGAAAGGGCTTCTCAAAATCGGTCAATGGATGTAAGATATATTTAACCGGAGCGGTTAACAAAAGGAGTAGGGGGTGACACTGTGAATGAGAAATTTTTTTCTCTTCCAGAGGAAAGGCAGCGGACAATTATCAATGCCGGATACAGAGTATTTTCCCAGAACTGTTATAAGAACAGCCCTATGAGTGAGATCGCGGAGGCTGCCGGAATCAGCAAATCCCTTCTTTTTCACTACTTTCATAATAAGAAGGAGCTTTATCTTTTCTTGTGGGAGAAGTGTGCTGAAACAACCATTGAGTTTTTGACAAGATATGGGTGCTATGACGGGACGGATTTATTTGAAAGCATGGAGCGGGGAATGAGGGCAAAGCTTGAAATTATCCGTTTGTATCCGGATATGGCGAATTTTACGATCAAAGCATTTTATGAACCAGATCCTGTCATCAATGCGGCGGTCCAGGAGAGCTATCACAGACACTTTAATCTAAAGGCGGACAAGGCGCGGCTGAATTTTGACCCCAGGCAGTTTCGTCCCGGGCTGGATATTTCAATGATGTACCGGGAAATGTACTGGGCATCCGAGGGATACCTCTGGGAGATGGTACAGAGGGGCAGGGTAGATGTAGAGCAGATGGAAAAGGATTTTACAAGGCTTATGGAGTTTTGGAAAAGTATTTATCTTCGGAAGGAGTGAGACTGTGGAGGCAATCAGAACCAGTAATTTGACAAAGTACTATGGAAAGTCCCGGGGGATTGAAGGCATAGACCTGGAGGTTTCACAGGGAGACTTTTTTGGGTTCATTGGTCCGAACGGGGCGGGAAAATCAACGACCATACGGAGCCTTTTGGGACTCATCAGTCCTACTTCAGGAGAGGGATATATCTACGGGCTGGATATCCGGGGGGACAGGGAGGAGATTCTTGCCAGGACCGGCTATCTTCCGTCAGAGGCGGTATTCTACCGCGGAATGAAGGTGAAGGATATCCTAAAGCTGTCTGCCAGTCTGCGTAAAAAAGACTGCAGGGAGGCTGCCTCTGTGCTCTGCCGGCGTCTGCAGTTAGATGAGGAGCGTAAAGTGGATGAGCTATCCTTTGGCAATCGGAAAAAGGCGGCTATCGTCTGTGCCCTGCAGCATGAACCGGAGCTTTTGATACTGGACGAGCCCACCAGCGGTCTGGATCCGCTGATGCAGAAGGAATTTTTTGAGATACTTAAGGAAAGGAATAAAGCCGGAGCTGCCGTATTCCTCTCAAGCCATGTTTTATCAGAAATTCAGCGGAACTGTACCCGTGCGGCTATTATCCGGGAAGGGAAAATCATTGCATGCGGCAGTGTGGACGAGCTTTCTAAGACAAGCACCAGACGGGTTACCGTCCATGGCAGTGTAAATTTGGAAGGACTTGAGGGAATCCGTGACAGAACAGATACCCCGGGGCTTTCAAGCTTCCTTTACAGCGGGGACATGAATCTCCTTTTAAAGGCTTTGGCTAGAGGGAGGATTTCCGACATTTCCATATCAGAGCCGGATTTGGAAGAGGTATTTATGCATTACTATGAGGAGGACAGAAAATGACACTGGTGAAACATGAACTGAAACAAGGAAAGCTTTCACTCATAATCTGGACAGGGTCCATTGGGCTGCTGCTTGCGGTATGTATATTTCTGTTTCCGGAGATGAAGGGACAGATGGAGGATGTCAGCAATGTGTTTTCTTCTATGGGATCCTTTACCGATGCATTCGGGATGGACAGGCTGAATTTCGGGACACTTACCGGCTTTTATGCCATTGAGTGCGGCAATGTACTGGGGCTTGGAGGCGCATTTTTTGCATCCCTGTGCGCGGCCGGTATTCTTAGTAAAGAGGAAAGGGAACGGACAGCGGAATTTTTGCTTTCCCATCCTGTCAGCCGTGTGCGTATGATTACAGAAAAGCTTATATCCGTTTTTGTGCAGATAACCGCTATGAATTTGGCAGTCTATGCTATTTCCGCGGCATGTATTACTTTCGTAGGTGAGGATATACCGTGGAAGGAGCTGAACCTTCTGCATAGCGCTTATTATCTCCTGCAGATAGAGCTTATGGGGATCTGCTTTGGAATCTCTGCATTTATGAGAAGGGGCAGCGCCGGTGCGGGGCTTGGAATTGCTGCGATGATGTATTTTCTGAATTTGGTTGCGAATATTACGGAGAGCGCTGAATTTTTGAAGTATCTTACGCCCTTTGGTTACTGTGAAGGGGCGGATATTATTACAGACGGCAGCCTGGACGGAGGGAAAATTGTGATAGGAATGGCGGCGGGGGCCGCAGGAATTCTTGCGGGGTATGTTAAGTATACAAGGAAAGATATTCAGTGAGAGGCCAGTTGGGGACGGGGTATTTCTTAGAAATACCCCGTCCCAGACTGGATTCTCCCTGTCCCCATTAATTACTTATGATATGGTTCAATTAAACATTGGTGCTTTTTTGTTTTCTGGTCATAATTTATACCGACAAGAAGCAGATTTCCGTGATAGCCTTTTAGTGATTCGACATAGCATCTGTTTTTTATCTGCTGTATGGCACCTTGTGCGGATTTATCCCATTTTAACTCTATGACAAGTGCTGGTTTATCTGGATGGTTTTTTCGCGGGATGTATACAATATCGGCAAATCCCTTCCCGGATGGAAACTCACGGAAGGGCATATAGTACTCTCTGGCACAGTAATATGCAAGCGCAATTGTGCAGGAGAGAGCATTTTCATCATTATATGTCAGTAGGGAGGTTTCCATATGTGCTGCTTCAAGTCCGGCAGCAACAGCAGAAACGTCCCTGTTAATTGTTGCAGCCAGAAGTGCATCGGATTTTTTAATTGCATCTGTTACATTCTCCCATCTGGCGGATTCTACTGCATTACAAAATTCTGAAGCAATTTCGGAATTCGGGATAAATACTTCCTTTTTCTTAAAATCATATCCAAGATATCCCAGATGAATCAATAGTGTCAGGACATCATCTGCCGAAGAAAAGGTTGTCATATCATTAGTAAAGGCAGTTGTATTTATCTTTTTTCGTGTTCCTGCAAGAAGCTCCGTAACAGTATCGCGCAGTCCCCTGTAATTTAAAACAATATAGTCCCGGAGAGCTTCAAAGGTTTCCGTTTTATTCCAGAAATTATCATAGCTGCGGGTGAGCATGGCGCTTACTACAGAGCGGGGATTATAGATGTGTGTTGTACCTTCAAAACAATAACCGTCATATAAACGTTTCACTTCCTCAAAGTCCATGTTGTAAGTGATACAGAGCGCTTTAACCTCATCCTCTGTAAAACCCACGAAGGAGGCCAAAGGCCCGGGATTCGTCATGGAAAATTCGTCAAACATATTGAGGGCAGAGTGTGTACCATATTTCTTAATGGGAAGAATACCGGTCATGTATGCCAGCGCTGCATAAGGCTGATCCTTTAATACACTGCGCAGGAAATCAAGATACAGCTTCTGCGATTCAGTATCCGTCTTATATTCTCTGAAAATGCAGTCCCATTCGTCAATGATAAAGACAAAAGGAATTTTAGCAGCAGTGAAAACATCCATCAGACATCCAATTAAGCTTGTATCATCAAAATAATCAATATTCGGATAATCACGTAGAAGCTCACGAATTAAATATTTTTCAATCAGTGTGTTCATTTTGCTTATATCATGGGTCTGGCTTAAAAACTTCTGTATATTCAAAAAAATTACATTATATTGATTAAGATGTTTCTGATAGGACGCATCTCTGGCAATAGAAAGATTATGGAACTGGCTGCTGGAGTCAATATTCTTACCGTAATATGCAGCCAGCATTTCTGCTGTCACAGACTTCCCAAAGCGTCTTGGACGGCTGACGCAGATAAACCGCTGCGGTGTGTTTATTACAGAGTTTGTATAGGAAATCAGACGGGTTTTGTCAATATAGATTTTCGAGTTAAGTGACATTTGAAAAAGAGTATTTCCCGGATTTAAATGGTTGCCCATGACATCAGCTCCTTTTTTGATATTCTATAAGTTATTTTACCTGATACAACGGGAAATGGCAAGCAAGCCCATTTAAAATTGCCTTTAAATAGGCAGGGGAGTGTTACTGTTCACTCCCGTTCACAGTAACATTCGCAAATTTTATTTATCTATATCTGCATTTCATCCGATATAAATAATAACAATGCAGACTAATAAATGGAGGTACCCCTATGGAGAAATGTTCATGTTATCATTCCGCTCCGTATCAAAGAATTCAGCCGTGGACTGATAAGATTTCGGATGCGCAGATAGAGAATATAAAGAAAAATTTTGCTTCTACAAAACCAATGAATGATGAGCCTCTTGCAATTAAGAAGGATACTTCCGTTCAGACAGAAGCTCCTGCACCAGTAGAGCGTAAAGGGGCTATCAGTGTTCTGCGTCATGTCAACCCATATTATACGGGCTATGCGCGGATTGACAATGCAATTACAGATGCCCTGTATGGAAAGAGTCAGGAATTAAAGGATAATGTGTACGACATTATGTGGAATGATCTGCTGCGGCATAATGTCCACGGCCTTGAAGAAGAGGACAGGACAGCTCTTATATCCCTTGGCGTACAAAAGGCAGAGTATCTTGCAGAGCAGTATATGGATGATAAGACAAAGGCGTCTTTTATGGAAGCCATACGTTCCGTTGCCCGGATTGGCATGGAGGGTAAGAGGGTCAGTGCATGCAAGATGGAGTATAATGTGAAGTATGCGGTTGGTCTGGACGGAAATGGACATGTACATGATGACAATATGGAAGCATATCTTTATGCCATGGAGAGGGAGGCGCCAGACACATATAAGACCTACCAGGAGATTCGGAAGTCTTCCAAAAACGGAGAAGTAGACGCGGCATTTTTTGCGCTCCACTGGGCAATGAAAAATCTGAATTTGATAGCGGCTAACAGGCCGGGTTACCAGCGGCACAAGGATGAACAGTACGAGAAGCTTCAGAAGGTAAAACTAGATGATACCTTTTCCGGGGCAGATACTTCCAGTAAGGAGAAATTTATTGCATCTATTGTGGAGAAGCTTAAGATGAACCAGAATCTGCAGCAGAGCTTCTTTATGGAACAGATTATGAAGATGTCTAAGACTACAGGGACATATCTGCTTGGGAGGCAGATGGTTTTGTCGGGGAAAGCGTAGTCAGGGGCAGGGGACAGGGAGAAACGCATCTGGGACGGGGTAAAATTCATTTTACCCCGTCCCAGATGCGTTTCTCCCTGTCCCCTGCCCCTTAAATCTATGCCATAACTCTTGGCTTGCTGTGGGCATTATTTATCCTGCTTATTGATCTTTTCAAGCAGGGCTCTTGGACTGTCCGCCCCGGACAGTCCGAGCTTTTCAAGAGAAAGCCCTTCTTTACGGTAATCCACATGATTTATATAGCTGCAAATGGTAATAAATGCATCCATAAGAGGCGTAGGAACTCCGATTGCATGTCCGATTTCGCTGATAGGGACCAGGCCAAAGCCTACATCCTCATTAATATACCGGCTGTCAAACGAAGCGGCGCACCGAATAGATTTATTGGGCTCCGATTCTTTGATGATACGATACATGGAACCGCTCTCATAGGCTTCTTTTGTAGTATAGCCCTCGTGATAGAAGGCATCCTTAAAGGATGGAAGCGGTACCCCAAGAGCCTGTGCAACAGCCATACGTTCATCATCTAAAATCTGCACCAGATCACCCACAGCAGGCGTTGTTCCCTCATCGTAAAAGGTAAAGCCGCCATTTGTGCGCTGGATCAGGGCGGCGTTAAGTAACATTCCCGGCGGATGCATGACAGCATTATGGTCGCTAAGAGATGTATACAATACATTAGGCATCAGCTTCATGGAAGGATATAAACCGAGAAGAATATCAAAATATGGGTTTCCTGAAGGAAGGGAGGAAACCATCACATCTCCGCAGATCTTATATATACCTATGCGCTGGTCTGACTCTTTGCGGGTAATATATAATAATGTATGTGTTTCAAATAAATTAAGTTTTCCCTTGTACCCGGATTTCCGGAGAACATGGGCAAAATGCAGTGCACCTCCCATATGTCCGGGATTTAGTAAAATAATCTGGTTCTCCTTAAGAACACCTGCAATTGCTTCTGCATAATAGGCATGCCCAAAGGAGGGTACACATACAAGAATAATCTGGGCGCTCATGATCGCCGTTTCTACACATTTTTCCACATGGGCAATCGTTACTGTCTTGTCCGGAAGCGCTCCCCCGCAGATTTCAAGGGAAGGATTTTCCTCCAAAGCAGAGATTTTGGAAAAACTTCTGTTGGAGAGTGTAACCTCATGACCGAGGAGCGACATGTGCGCGGCGGCAGCAAATGCTCCGTTTCCTCCGCCTAATACCGTGATTTTCATATGTGCCTCCCTGTCTACAGGCTTTCTTTTTTCTGCCATGCCATATCAATATCTTCGTCTCTGCCGCGTCTTGCCTCAAACATTCTATCCGGAAAATAGCGTTCTGATAACTCAGGAGCAATTTCTTCAATACCGGCTTTTATAATTTTTGTTGTCAGGGCAACATTTCTCCCCATTTCAACACTGGCCTCCAGAGACACTGTATCTTCCAGAATACTTCCAGGCTCCCAGGTAGATGCATAGCCGACTACCCCCATATTGGCTTTTGGGGATTCTCCGCCTACAATCAAATTACGTGTAGTAGTAATACTTTGGAGCATAAAATCAACAACATATTCCTGACCGCCGTATCGTGAGGAGCCGGTTACTATAATACCAGTCGGTTTATTAAAACGAGGGAGCTTCATTTTAAAGTAACTGGACATCACGTTGCCGAGTCTGTCAAGTGCGGCCTTTACCTGTGCCGGAGGGCCCGCATGATATGTAGGAACCGCCCATACAATACCGTCAGCCCAAAGATACAGCTCCATAAATTCCTGTAAATCGTCTTTTTGGGAGTAGGTGCCATTTTTCATGCAGTAGGCGGTACAGGTGCCTTTACAGCCATGAAAGGTTCTGCCGCTGAACTCAAAGAGCTTATACTCAACATCTGAAACAGACAGAACGCCCTCTCTGGCCTTGTCAAGCAAATAAGAAGAGTTGTTCTGGGGACGCGGACTGCCGTTAATAAGTAAAATTTTAGCACTCATGACTATACCTCCTTCTTTACGTAAAAGCTTTCTTTTTTCTGCCATGCCATATCAATCTCCATGTCAGTATTGCGCCGTTAATGTTAAGTTGTTATTAATGTTAAGTTTCATAAGTTTTTCCGTTTTTTTCATGCTTTTTTTTAAACTGAACTTTACATTATATTTCAAGTCCCGATAATGGAATTAGCCATAAATCAAAGGAGGTTTTTATCATGGTTAATTCTATTTCAAAGCAGGAGATCATGGATGCAGTGGAAAAAGCAAAAGAATATTTCACGCCAATCCTTGCTCCTAAAACTGTAGGCTATTACAAGAATGTCTGGAATAAGCTTGTTGCTTATGCAGATGCTTCACCAGACAAATCAAATGTGGATATCAAAGTGTTTTATGGGATGGTGACACATACTGAAGCATATACCCGGCCAGATACCCGATGGCTAAGAACGCAGGCAAGAGCAGTCCTTTCACTTTTGGATATTCATGAAGGCAATGCCCCAAAACGTGAGTATTATTACAAAAAGAATGTCTATGCTGGAAGGTTTCTGGATGAACTCAACATTTATCTTGCAAACCGCACTGCTTCCGGTAAATCAAGTGAAACGATACGATGTGAAACAATACATATCTGTGATTTTCTGGCGTTTATTGAGAAATCCGGCATTTCCAGTATTGCTGAAATAACTGCGGAAAACCTGCTGGAATTCCTGCGGGGGATTAATCCGGATTATTCTGACCAATGGAAAAGGGCACATGCTTATACAGTAAGGAAATTTTTAAACTGCCCTGAACTCGGTCTGGTGTTTCCATATGATGTCGATACGCTGCTTCTGGGATACCGCCATATTAAGAACCAGCGCCTGGAATCTTATTACACAGCGGATGAAATCAGGGCAGTGATGGACGCTGTTGACCGGAGCACTCAATGGGGAAAAACAATCTATGCAATGATGCTGCTTGCCTGTGTCTACGGGCTGAGAGTGAGCGATATCAGGGGACTCCAGCTTAAGTCCTTACATTGGAAGGAAAAAACGGTCAGCCTTTACCAGATAAAGACGAAACGGTATGTTGAACTCCCGTTGACGGATGAAATAACCCTGGCACTGCTTGATTATATAAAAAATGTGCGTCCTGAATCGGATGATCCCCATGTATTCCTGCGCCATACACGTCCTTATATCCCTTATTCGTCCAAGGATAACTTCGGTTCCAAAGTTTCGTACTACTTTAAAAAGTCGGGGGTAAATATATGCGGCAAACACCATGGGCTGCATTCCATGAGGCACAGCCTGGCAACAAACCTGCTTGGAGAGGATACCGCAGTCAATGAAATCGCATCAATACTTGGACATTCGAGTATCAAATCAACAAAACCATACATCTGGTCAGACATAAAACACTTGAAAATGTGCGCACTGGAGGTGGACAGTTATGGTTGCTGATAAGGAATTCCAGAATTACTCCGAAGGGATCTTCAAGCCTTACTTTGAAAAATTCATTGAATTTAAAAGGAGCAAGGGTGAAAAAGTCGGACATTCTGCACTGGTCAGAATGAAGGCACTTAACGACAAGCTCAATTCCTCCGGCACTCTCCATGTCACAAAAGAAACAGCCGAGGAGATCCTTGCGCCAAAGGATGGGGTAAGCAGGAACACAAGATATGCGCGTATTTCTTTCCTAAGGCAGTTTTTAAATTTTATGAATACCCTCGGGATTGAGTGTTATCAGATCCCTTACCGGTATACAAAATCCATCCATTGTGAGTTCAGGCCGTATATTTTTTCTGATGGGGAACTAAAAAGGCTGCTTGCGGCAGCGGATTCCCTGACTGACTGGCACCACTCCAGCCGCAGGTGTGATATTTATCCGGTCATCATCCGTTTATTGGTGAGTACCGGGATGAGGATCAGCGAAGCGCTCCATTTAAAACCCGGTGACGTAGACATTGATACCGGTATTTTAAAAGTTATAAATGGAAAGAACGGCGTATCAAGGTATATCCCGCTGTCTGATTCCATGGCAGAATGCCTGAAACCTTACCTGCAGGCACATATAGGTGACCCATGGCTTTTCACTTCACCATTGACAGGCTCCTTTTATTCGGATGCAACTGTCAGGCATATGTATAAAGGCCTGTGCAGGACAGCAAATATTTACAGGCCGGACGGAAAAGTCCCAAACCTTCATTCCCTGCGCCATACTTTCTGTACAAAAAGCCTTGACCAGCTCTTGGCATCCGGTATGGACATCTATACAGCAGTCCCGATACTTGCCGCCTATGTCGGCCATGTGAATTTCAGGGATACGGAATCTTATATTCATTTTACAGAGATAAATTATAGCGCCTTTCAGGAAAAACAGGCTTCCCTGCAGGCTCTGATCCCGGAGGTGAACGGTTATGAATAAAAACTTAAGCTTTTATGTGCAGAGGTATTTTTCATCGTATCTTATCGGCCAGCATAATTATGGGAAAAACACGGTTGCTTCATACCGGGACACATTTAAGCTGCTGCTCACATTCCTTGATGGGAACCACCAGAGAAAGAAAAATATCCCCATTTCAGATGTGGACAAAAGCTGCATTCTACGGTTTTTAAACTGGCTGGATATGGAACGTGGGAATTCACCGGCAACCAGAAATGTAAGGCTTGCCCACCTGAAATCATTTTTCCACTATGTACGGATTGAAGAACCCGCCCTTGCAGACCAGTGCGAGAATGTCATGAATGTTCCTTTCACCAAAGTGGAAAAACGCCCTCCGGAATATATGGATGAGGATTCGGTCTCACATATGCTGCATATCGTGGATTTGGAGAGCCGGGACGGCATACGCCACCTTGCCATACTGTCCCTTCTGTACGATTCCGGATGCAGGGTACAGGAGCTGATTGACCTCAAGGTAAAAGATATCCAGTTTGAGAAAGGCCAGCGGATCTATGTACATGGTAAAGGCGATAAATACAGAGAAATCCCTATTACACCAAGTACGGAAAAAATACTGAAGAAATATTTGAAAAATTTCCCTCATAGCGGGAATGATGCACTTTTTACAAACAGGAAAGGGGAGCCGCTTACAAGACAGGGTATACGTTATATCTTGCAGAAATATGCAGCTGAATCAAAAGCTTCGAACCCGGATGATTTCAGCGGCGTTGCCCATCCACATCTTCTGCGTCACAGCAAAGCCACACATTTAGTCAATGCAGGGGTAAATATCTATAATGTCAGGGATTTTTTAGGCCACGCATCAGTGGCAACGACACAGGTATATCTGACTTCTAATCCAGAAGTAACACGTAAAGCGATAGAAAAAATTGCCTCACAGACTGTTCCTGAAAGCAGTAATTATTATACAGAAACTGAAAAGCAATCATTGATGGATTACTTAGAAACACTTATATAATAAATATTTGTAGTACATATTATAGCCATTATGAGAAGCCCTTAACAGGGCTTCTTTTATGCTTTTCTCATCGTAGTATAATTACATTTTCACTCTGCAAAAAATAATTAATACATCCTTATAAATTCGCATACATTAAATAGAAAATATGATTCAATCTCAAAAATAAATTGAATTTTATTAAGGATATAGTATAATTAGGAGGAGATTATGGAAAGGTGGAATAAACATATGAAAGTATTTATTAGCTGGTCTGGAAATATAAGTTTAAAAGTTGCGTTAATTTTTAGGGATTGGTTACCTTCTGTTATCCAGTCTATTGAACCATACGTTTCTTCGGAAGATATTGACAAAGGTGCTAGATGGAGTACTGATATTGCAAAAGAATTAGAAAACTCAACTTTTGGTATTTTGTGTGTTACTAAAGAAAATCTCGAAGCACCATGGCTTTCTTTTGAAGCGGGTGCTCTTTCTAAAACTATGGAAAAAGCATTTGTATCACCATTTCTTTTTGATATCAAACGTTCAGAGGTTCAAGGACCAATACTACAGTTTCAGTCAACTATTTTTGAAAAAGACGATATTAAAAAAATGGTCAAAACTCTAAATAAAGCTTGTGGAGATGCTGGTATAGCAGAAAGCAGACTTGATACGTCTTTTGAGGTTTGGTATCCACGCCTTGAAGATTCTCTTAATACGTTAAAAGGTGAAGCGGCCGTGAATGATGGGGAACAACAAAATGAAGATGCTATACCATCTGCTATTATATTGGAAGAGATTCTTGAATTGACTCGGGATAATCAAAAATTGATTAGGAATCCCAACTCTCGATTATCGGAGGACATAGAAGAAATAAAGGAATCAATTAACGAACTTTCTATGCGAAACGCTATAGCATATGATAACAAAAGAGAAATACGGAAATATAGTTCCGCATTTCTGGAAGAAGTAATACACATGACTAGTAGACGAAGTTCTTACGGATTTTTAATGACACTGAGCCTTTTTAGAGAGGATTTCCCATGGATTTATGATATGGGAAAAGAAGTGTTGGATATTCTGAAATCAAGAAAAGATTTAGATGAAAAGTCTCTCGCAATTCGTGAATTTAGAGAAATAATAGAATTTACCTGTGGACATCCCATAATGCGTGATGTTTTTAGCCGTAACAAAGAAAGTATGATGCTAATGAAAGAAATGCCATATATTTTATCCCGATATCTGGACGATATGCTCGAGCAATATAGCTGAAAATATTAAGGTGGTACAAGATTGAAAAACTTGTACCACTTTTTTTCATATTTTAATTTGTCATCCTCAGTAATCAACATACGATATGGTATGTTTTTTATGTCTATAAAGAAAAAGCAATATCAAATTTAGGTTGATATTTGGGGATCATACAGCAAATATAATGTAAAGTTATTTGAATAGAAAATCAAACGCCAAATGGAGTTTTTAAGTAAACTTTACATTATTTTAAAATTAACATTAACGTCAAAAACGGCGACAACTTTATAAGCGGGGATTTGGATTTCCTTTGTTTCTGTGACGGGCTTCCCGTCCTTGCCTATTACTGTCTTTCCCGTCTGCGGGTCTTTCTTCTCTACCTCCTGCCGGATTTTGTACGGCGACGGGGCAAGTATGCGTATGCCCTTT
>CATBDC010000029.1 GCA_949502235.1 uncultured Lachnospiraceae bacterium
AGTATTTTCCGCAACAGCGGCATCAATCCTTAGTTTGGACTCTTCTTGGATTTTTTTAGTATTTTCCGCAACAGCGGCATCAATCCTTAGTTTGGACTCTTCCTGGATCTTTTTAGTATTTTCCGCAACAGCGGCATCAATCCTTAGTTTGGACTCTTCTTGGATTTTTCTAGTATTTTCCGCAACAGCGGCATTAATTTCCAGTTTAAATTCCTCCTGAATTTTTTTCGTGTTCGCAGCAACAGCGGCGTCAATTTCCAGTTTAAATTCCTCCCGTAGTTTTCTGGTGTTTTCCGCAATAGCAGCATCCTTCTCAGCTTTATATTCTTCCCGCAATTTTTTAGTATTTTCAGCAATAAGTAAATCTGTTTCAAGCTTAACGTGTTCTCTTACTTTTTTAGTGTTTTCAGCAATAAGTAAATCCGTTTCAAGCTTAAGCTCTTCTCTTACCTTTTTCGTGTTTTCTGCAATAATAATATCCGTTTCAAGCACAAGTTCATCCTGAATCATATCGTTGAATCCTCCTTCAACAAATTCTTTATAACGGGCATATAAATGATTATATAGTTTTCGTGTTAGTTCAAGAAGATGGGCGGCATCAGCCGCAGTAATATTTCCAATCTCCTGATTTTTTTGTACTAATCCCATTATATCATTGAAGATGAGGCTGCGCAAGGCTTCCATATTTTCCGGAGTGCGTTCTTTTTCGATATCCGGCCGGAGTTTTAGGAGCATAAAGGGGAGTAGAATAAGAAGATCTTTCTGCTCCAAATCCTGCGGACTATACTCTAAAAGCCGAAGAGAAGGAACCTTATATTCAAATGTACCCTGTGTCCCAAAGTTAAGAAAAATAGATACGTTATCAGGAAAGCTATCATGTTTATACAGAAAAATGATATATGGTTCTGGAAACTTGAGCTCACAGTGTCCCCCTCTGGTAGTAAGAGCATGCTTATACCCATAGTCAAAAACACGGAACTCAATCTCTTCATCTGGGTACATCTGCGCCTCCATATGATAAGCATGTTCATTATTAACAGTGAGGATAACATCAGCAACAGTACGTTCTAATTCATCATCAGTGTGCTCAGTCCAGTTATAAGTGATTTTGCTGTCAGGGAGATAACTGGTTTTGAAAAGTGAATTAATAAGTGCAATGACTATACGGGATGACAGCGTCAGAAGACGTTTAAACATCCGGTCATAGATTTGAAAGATTCTTTTGTCAGATTTGCTTATATTAGACTTTGCTTTATCAGACGTGTTTTTCATAGATATGTCTACATGTAAAAGACATGCGCTCCTTTCGCAGAAATATGATTCAGAATAATTTGGCTTGTGCTCTAAGATACTTTATTGCAAAATCATACGCATCACCTCATAAATCAAAATACGGGTATTGTTGAAGAATAGTTCAAGCGGATACACCGATTGTCCAATACTCGGACATTAGAGTTTGAAGCTTCGGAATGAAACTTCGTAAGATAACTGTAACATATAAAATCCAGTGATACAAGAGAAAAAATGTGGCAAAATTAATACATTTCTAAAACAGGAAACTGTTCACACAGGACTTTGCATTTACTGCAAAGTCCGTAAAAAATGATTCAGGTGTGGGCAAATCCCATCCTCAAAGCAAATTTTGAATGAATTTGCAATCTGGGACGGGGTAAAATTCATTTTACCCCGTCCCCAAGAAACGCTGTGTCCGTTCTTCTGCTGGATTTTCAAATATTTGCACAGGATCCCCCTGCTCGACAATACTTCCTCCATCCATAAAAATTACATGGTCTGCCACATCTTTTGCAAATGCCATTTCATGGGTTACAATCACCATGGTGGTGTCATGATCTGCAAGCTCCTTAATAACGCGGAGCACCTCTCCGGTAAGCTCCGGATCGAGGGCAGAGGTAGGTTCATCAAAGCAGAGGATATCAGGATTTAATGCAAGTGCCCGTGCGATTGCAACGCGCTGGCACTGCCCGCCGGAAAGCTGGTGAGGATAACTGTCCTTTCGGTTATCCAGCCCCATCTGTGAAAGAAGAGACTCGGAAAGGCTTTGGATTTCCGCATGAATTTCTTTTTTCCGTGTTTTGTAATCGGGCTGTTCCTTTGCCAGAAGCTCTTTTGCCAGCATAACATTTTCCAATGCCGTGTACTGGGGAAACAGATTAAAGGATTGGAATACCAGGCCAAAATGAAGCCGTTTTTTCCGGATGGCAGATTCCGCCCTTGTTGCCGGATTGTCCGCGTCAAAGAGTGTTTCTCCATTTACGCGTATGATTCCCTTGTCAGGTGTTTCTAAGAAGTTCAGGCATCTAAGGAGTGTTGTTTTGCCGCTTCCGGAGGAGCCGATGATAGAAACAGCCTGTCCTTTTTCAAGAGAAAAGCTGATATCCCTTAGAGCCTCCGTTTTGTTAAATGATTTGCTAATATGTTCTACTTCCAGAATTGACATTGCTTCTGCCTCCTTTATCTGAAATAATTAAGCTTCTTTTCAAGGCGTCCCAGAAGCACAGTCAGAATACCATTAAAAATAAGATAGTAAACAGCTGTAAAAAACAGGGGCCAAATGGCGCCTGATATGCCGTGTGAGCCTTTCATAAATGCCTGTCCGGCCCATATAATTTCCTGAAGGGCAATAATACGGGCAAGGGAGGTATCTTTCACCAGGGTAATAATTTCATTAGACATAGGCGGGACAATACGTTTAATCATTTGAAGGAGCGTAACCTTAAAAAATATCTGGCTCTTTGTCATACCCAGCACCAGGCCCGCCTCTTCCTGGCCGACAGGTACGCCCTGTATGCCGCCCCGGTATATTTCAGAAAAGTAGCAGGCATAATTCAGGATAAATGATACAGATGCCGCGAGGAAACGCCCTGCCTCACCGCCGCCCCAGACTGGGTTATGCAGCACTAGTCCGGGGAAATAGTAAATAATGAGAAGCTGAATCATCAAAGGAGTACCCCGTATAATCCATACGACAAACTTCGAGAAATAGCTTAAAGGGCGGAAATGGGACATAGAGCCAAAGGCAATTAAAAGTCCCAGAGGAAAAGCACCCAAAAGCGTCACAAAAAATAATTTTAATGTCTGGATAAAGCCGATATTCAGAGAACTTATAACTACCGGCATCTGTTCAAATATTCGATCCATAAAACCTTGTCCTTTGTTTAAAATTATTTGGAATCAGCAGCTGCCATACAAGGACTACTGCTCAATTACAGCAGCCTGTACGCCATATTTTTCAGCACATTCTGTCATGCTTCCGTCTCCGAAGCTTTCTTTAAAGAAATCATTCAGAGCCTTTGCAAGATCTGAGCCTTTACGGAAGCCTACGCCATATTCCTCACTGTTTAACTGACAGGTATAGGTAAGCTTATCGTATCCGGTCCCTTCTCCTACCATGGCAGCCGCCATGAGAGAGTCGATAACTGCCGCGTCTGAAGTTCCTGCAGCAACCTCCATAAGAGCGTCAGCCTGTGTTTTTACAGATGTATATGTAAGATCAAGGGCAGCAACCTCCTTTTCACCGGCGCTTCCGGCCTCAACAGCAAAGGAAAGTTCAGAAAGGCTGTCCGTATCCTGATATTTGTCAGCAGTATCAGAAGGAACAATTACAACCTGTCCGTTATTGCAGTATGCGTTAGAGCACTCCATAGAGCTTGTTACCTCATCTGTCAGCGTCATACCGTTCCATACGCAGTCAATGGTTTTGCCCTCAAGCTCCATAATCTTGTTATCCCAGTCGATTTCCACAAATTCTACGTCCACACCGAGACTTTCGGCAAAGGCTTTTGCCATATCAGCGTCAAAGCCAATCCATTCATCGTTGTCATCCTTGTAATCCATTGGCTCAAAATCCGTAATGCCTACAACCAGAGTTCCTTTGTCCTTTACATACTCCATATCGCTTCCGCCGGAAGCATCAGGTGCAGAGTCTGATCCGGAATCAGACTGGGAATCTGATGTGGAATTACTGCTGCATGCGCATAAGGATAAAACCATAACCACAGTTAATAAAATTGCAAATAACTTTTTCATAATAATCTCCATTCCGCCGCCAAAATGACAGCATATATTTAGTATAATATTAGTGACACGCTACCATATTAGCAGTTTACCAAACTAAAGTCAAGAGGAAAATAACTATGCCCGCACTTGACTGTGCGGGCATAGTTACAGTCCACAGGTCTGTGCATGTACTGCGCAGACCGTAAGAAAATGATTTAGCTATATAAGCTTTTCTCCCGTCAGCATTTCATAGCCTGAAAGGTATTTGTTAATTGTCTTTTCCACAATATCCTCTGGCAGAGTCCAGTCATTACCAGGATTGTTCTTCAGCCAGTCGCGGGCAAACTGTTTATCAAAGGACGGCTGTCCGTGGCCGGGCTCATAAGTATCGGCAGGCCAGAAACGGGAGCTGTCAGGGGTAAGCATCTCATCACCGATTACGACATTTCCATTATCATCAAGTCCGAATTCAAATTTTGTGTCTGCAATAATGATTCCCCGTTCCAGTGCGTAGTCAGCACATTTCTTATAGAGAGCAAGCGTACAGTCACGAAGCTTTGCCGCGTATTCTTCTCCTTTGCCCGGGAAATATTTCTCCAGGTGTGCAATGCTTTGCTCGTAGGAAATATTTTCGTCATGGTCGCCGATTTCTGCCTTTGTAGACGGCGTGTAGACAGGCTCCGGCAGTTTGTCAGATTCTTTTAAACCTTCCGGCAGGCGGATGCCGCATACAGTGCCGTCCTTCTGATAGCTTGCCCAGCCGCTTCCGGTAATGTATCCGCGGACAATACATTCAATGGGAAGCATCTTAAGCTTTTTGCACATCATACTGTTACCATCGAACTCTGGCTTTCTGAAAAATTCCGGCATATCATTTACATCAACGGAAATCATGTGGTTGGGCAGAATATCCTTTGTCATGTCAAACCAGAATCTGGACATTTGGGTAAGAACAGTTCCCTTTTTTGTCACATTGTTTTTTAAGATTACATCAAAGCAGCTGATACGGTCAGTAGCAACCATAATCAGGCTGTCACCGTTGTCGTAGATTTCACGTACTTTTCCTTCTTTTACTGGCTTCATTTTATTTACCTCTCTTAAGTTATTATTTTACAGATGTTCTATATAATAGATAAACAGATTTCCTCCTAAAAAGCAATATGATTTTAGAAATTCATTGATTTTAGTGAATCAATAAGCTCCATATCATCAGGCTTTAACCGTAAATTAGAGCAGTAGGATTTCCCTTCGGCTGTGGTGACATTTATCTCAATCAGTGTTCCTTCATGAAGCGCTTCCTGGGATACGGCTTTTAAAAATAAGGGAAATTTCGGGTGGTTCAGCTGGAAACGGTCTATACCTGCCTTTAACTGCTGCAGCATGGCAAGCTGATTAAAATTCATATTCATAGGGATATGCCTCCTTTACATAATTGTCTTAATGGTATTATACTATAATTTAACAGGGTTAGTCAAAAATCAAAAGAAAAACAAGGGGGAAATATGAACTTAAAATATGCCATGCAGCAGTTTGAACAATATCTAAATGACTACGACAGAGAAGACGATAAGGTGAAGCTAAAAATCGCACATACCTATGGAGTTGTGGACTGCATCCTTGAGATTGCAGAGCGGATGAGGCTTTCTAAGGAGGATCAGGAGCTTGCCGGCCTTATCGGGCTTCTGCATGATATCGGAAGGTTTGAACAGCTTAAGCGATATGACAGCTTTGAGCCGGATACCATGGACCATGCAGTATTTGGGGCACAGCTGTTATTTGAAGAGGGAATGATACGTAAATTTATAAAAGAGGACAGGTGGGATTCTGTCATCCGCACAGCCATAGAGCGGCACAGCGATTTTAAGCTTGGAGGAATTCAGGATGAACACGCGCTTCTTCATGCACGTCTTATACGGGATGCGGACAAGCTTGATAATTGCAGGGTAAAACTTATGGATGCCATTGAAACAATGCTGGGAGTGACGGCAGAGGAGGTAGGAAGCACAGAAATCAGTACAGAGGTTATGGAGCAGTTTCTGAAAAAGGAATCTATCCTGTCGGCGCTAAGAAAAACGAAAATGGACTACTGGCTCTCCTATCTGGCATATTTTTTTGACATCAATTTCAGGGAAACCTTGGATATTATAAAGGAGAAGGATTATGTAAACAAACTTATTGACCGGATTCCTTATTCAAATCAGAAGACAAGGAAAGAGATGGATATTGTAAGAGAAATGCTATTATCTGCTGTCGGAGGAGACAGGAGGTAAGCAGGCGGGGAGGCGCAGGAATGAAAGGAAAGAAGCTGATTGTTTGTATTATTATTTTAATTATCGTACTGAGCTGTGTACAGGGCTGTGGGAAAAAGCAGGAGGAGGCAGCCCCTAAGGAGCCGAAACAAGAGACAGAGTCAGAAGAGGAGACAGAAGAACCCGAAAAAGAGGAGAAAGACGGCCGGGAGGATCTGGCGAGTCCATCTGTAACAGGCGCCCTTCATGTGGAGGGAACCAGCCTTGCAGGGAGCGATGGGCAGCCGGTCCAGCTTAAAGGAATCAGTACCCATGGCCTTGCCTGGTTTCCAGATTATGTAAACGAGGAATGTTTTAAGGAGCTTCATGAAAAATGGAATGTAAATGTGATCCGTCTTGCCATGTATACGGCAGAATCCGGCGGCTACTGCACAGACGGGGACAAGGAATATCTGAAAGGTCTGATACGTGACGGGGTGAAATATGCCCTTGCCCAGGACATGTATGTAATTATTGACTGGCATATTTTATCGGACAACAATCCCAATATGAATATCGATGAAGCAAAAGCCTTTTTTGCGGAAATGTCCGCGGAATATGCAGAAGCAAAGCACGTTTTATATGAGATCTGCAATGAGCCTAACGGAGGCACAGGCTGGGGTGAGATTAAGTCCTATGCCGAGGAGGTGATAGGAGTGATCCGTGAAAATGATTCCGATGCGGTGATTCTTATCGGTACTCCTAACTGGTCCCAGTTCGTAGACGAGGCGGCCGCTGACCCGGTTACGGGATATGATAATCTGATGTATACCCTTCATTTTTATGCGGCAACCCACACGGATGACCTTCGCGCAAGGCTGTCATCTGCAGTGGATGCAGGCCTTCCCGTCTTTGTGTCAGAATATGGAATCTGTGATGCCAGCGGAAACGGGGCCATTGACGAGGTGCAGGCGGATCTGTGGACGGAGCTGCTTGACAGTCTTGGAATCAGCTATGTGGCATGGAACCTGTCAAATAAGGAAGAAACCTCTGCCATATTTAAAAGCTCCTGCAGCAAAACAAGCGGATTTTTAGAGGAGGATATCAGTGATTCCGGGAAATGGCTGTACCGTATGCTGACAGGAGGAAAAGCATCTGGTGCAAAGAATGGGGAGAACAGCGGCATCGGCGAAACCGGCGCGGCAGATATGCAGGAGTCCACCCAAGTACTGCCGTCACAGAATGAGGCAGTGATAGAGAGCGGGGATATAAAGGTTATGGCAAGGGTTAAGAACAGCTGGGAGGCTGACGGAAAGAAGTTTTATCAATATGATTTGATTCTTACCAATACATCGGATAAGGAATGTAATGGGTGGGCGATAGACATTCCCTTCCAGAGCGAGGTTACTCTGTCGGACGGCTGGAACGGCAATTATGCAGCAGAGGGGACAGTTCTTCATATTACGTCAAAGGAATATAATGGAGTGATTCCCCCGGAAGGAGCGCTGTTAGATGTAGGATTTATTGTAAGCGGCGGGGATGGAATAAAAAAATGATACTGTTCACAGGTCTGCGCATTTTTTAAATGGATTTGCGAAGATTACTGTGAACGGTAACAAAAAAATAAAGAGAGGGCTGTAGTGATACAGAATCGTACATTTTGTAAATTCGTTAAAAATTACAGAAAAACATTTTGTGAATTCGTTAAAAACGATGGCGTACATTTCGCAAATTCGTGATATAATAAATTATAATCAGGAAAAGCGGGGACTTACGTATGATTTTTAAGAGGAAAATATATGATAAGCTTTTAGAATGGAAAGAGCTGTCTGCCGGGACATCGGCAGTATTACTGGAAGGTGCAAGGCGTATTGGAAAGTCAACGATAGCAGAGGAATTCGCAAAACGGGAATATGACGATTATATGATTCTCGATTTTGTAAAAGAAAGTAAGGATGTGCGGAATAATTTCTTTGAAAATATGGATGATCTGGATGCCTTTTTCCGAAATTTATTTTTGCTTAAGGGAAAGAGTCTGCAAGGAGAAAGGTGTGTCATTATTTTTGACGAGGTTCAGCTGTTTCCCCAGGCAAGACAGGCGATAAAATATCTGACAGCAGACGGCAGATATGAGTATATTGAGACGGGTTCCTTGATTTCAATCAGGAAAAATGTGAAGGATATCTTAATCCCATCAGAAGAATACAGGATTAAGATGTATCCTATGGATTTTGAAGAATATCTGTGGGCAGTGGGAGATACGGTTACAATACCTGCAATCAAAAATGCGTTTAACAAAAGAAAACCTCTCGGTGATGCAGTTCATCGGAAGATTATGAAAAATTTCCGTACGTATATGGCAGTAGGCGGGATGCCCCAGGCAGTGGAGGCCTTTGTAAATGGCCGAACCTTTGCCCAGATTGATTTCGTGAAGCGGAATATTCTGGCTCTCTATGAGGAGGATCTGGCAAAATATGATGGTGAGAACAGAGAAAAGGCATCTGTAATTTATAAAACAATTCCAGAACAGCTGGAAAATAAAAACTCTCATTTTAAATTTTCACTGGTGGATAAAAATGCAAGATACCAGAACTACGTGGATGCCGTCAGCTTTATTTCCGAGTCAATGATTGGAAATGAATGTATTAATGTGACAAAGCCGGAGATCGCTTTGGAGTTGTTCGCTGACAGGAGCAATTTTAAGCTGTATATGGGAGATACAGGCCTTCTTATATCACAGATTATGAAGAATCAGGATGATATAGATGAGGACATATACAAAACACTGATTTTTGGCAGCCTCGGCATAAATCAGGGGATGATCCTGGAAAATATGGCTGCGCAGATGCTGCGCACTTCCGGCCATTCACTGTATTTTCATGAATATCTGTATACGCCGGAAGGAAATATCACGGAGAAAAAATATGAAGTGGATTTTATTATTGTTAAAAAGAAAAAGATATGTCCTATAGAGGTAAAATCATCAAACTATACGTCCCATAAGTCATTTGACTACTTGATAAAAAAATATCAGCTGAAGATGGAGGAGAGATATATTATATATACGAAGGACTTAAAGTATGAAGATGGAATTACGTATATTCCGATTTATATGACGATGATGATATGATACAAGGTATACTAAGGCGGCAGCAGACAGATTTTGTGCACTGCCGCTGCCGCCTGCTCATCATCTCTTACTTCAATATTTCTCCTAACAGCTCCAACAGCTCCGGTATATTAATCGGTTTCGCTATATGTCCGTTCATTCCTGCTTCAAGGGCCGCCCTGCGGTCCTCCTCAAAGGCGTTGGCTGTCATTGCAATAATCGGAATATTCGCAAGCTCCTGGTCTTCAAGGCTCCTGACTCGTCTTGTAGCCTCATACCCGTCCATGATCGGCATCTGAATATCCATCAGAACCAGGTCATACCGTCCGGCTCCAGCTTCCTTAAGCTTTTCCACAGCAACCGCTCCATCGTCAGCCACATCGACTACGAATCCGGCCTCCTCAAGGATCTCTACAGCAATTTCCTGATTCAGCTCATTATCTTCAACCAGGAAGAGCTTCTTTCCTTCAAAGGAAACTGTTTCCTTACAGGCCGTTACTTTCACGTCCGCAGTCATAAACGGCGCTTCCAGAACCTCTCTAAGCTCCGATAAGAAGATAGGCTTGGAACAGAATGCTGTGACCCCTGCCTTTCTCGCCTCTTCTTCGATATCTGACCAGTCATAAGCAGTGAGAATGATAATCGGCTTTTCATCACCGATAATTCCGCGGATCCGCCGCACGACCTCGATACCGTTCATGTCTGGCATCAGCCAGTCTATGATATATGCCGCATATTCATCATTTTGATCTATTGCAAGTCTGGCACGCAGCACCGCCTCCTTACCGGATGTGGTCCAGTCCGGACGCATGCCGATAGTAGAAAGCATCTTAGTGACACTGGAGCAGGTATTGAAATCATCATCCGCTACAAGCGCACGAAGCTCCTTTAGCTGCGGGATCACCTCCTGCTTTACAGGCCCTGAACAAGTCCGAAATGTAAGGGCTACGGTAAAGGTCGATCCCTTATTCACCTCACTGTCAACCGAAATCGTGCCGCCCATCATGTCCACTATATTCTTTGTGATCGCCATACCAAGTCCGGTTCCCTGGATACCACTGACTGTACTTGTCCTCTCACGTTCAAAGGGGTCAAAGACATGTTCCTGAAATTCTTTGCTCATCCCAATTCCCGTATCCTTCACCTGGAATTCATAGGACGCAAAGCCTTCCGGGGCATTTCCTTTCTGCACAATACGGACTCCGACTATTCCGCCTGGCTTCGTAAACTTCATGGCGTTGCTTAGCAGATTCAGAAGAATCTGATTCAGTCTGAGCTTATCACACAGAATGTGTTCATTTACTACATCGTCTGTATCAATATAGAATTCGAGACGCTTGGACGTAATATCTGCCTGCACGATAGTCTTCAGGTCATGCATAATCTCCGGCAGAGAGGTTTCCTTCTCCTCTATTTTCACCTTCCCGCTTTCGATACGGCTCATGTCCAGAACATCATTAATCAGGCTTAGCAGATGATTGCTGGATGTGGTAATCTTCGACAGATAATCCTGCACCTGCTCTGTGTTCTCGATATGCGCTGCCGCAAGGGAGGTAAATCCTATGATTGCGTTCATAGGTGTCCGGATGTCATGGGACATATTGTTGAGAAATGTAGTCTTCGCTTTGTTGGCATGCTGCGCTGCCGCCAGAGCATCCTGAAGATCCAGCTTCTGCCTGTTAAGCTGTTCTTCCATCCTTTTCTCATCATCAATATCAACAAAGAGTCCGATAAAGGACAGCGGCGAACCATCCTCCCGCCTGGACAGTCTGCCTGCCGCATGGAACCATCGCAGACCGGCATGCCTGGTATAAAGACGGTACTCTACATCATAGCTTTTCCTGCCCGTATAGTCCCTTACGGTATCCCAATATTCTTCAAGAGCCCTTTCCTTATCCTCAGGATACAGCAGGTCTGACCATGATTCCAATCTGTTAGGAAACTCCTCCTCGCTGTCATACCCTAACATCTTCCGGAAAACTTCCGTCCAGGTACAAGAGGTAATCTCTGCCTTCTCGTTAAATTCCATGCTCCATCGGCCAGATCCCATCGCGGTATGAATATTTTCCATATCCATCTGCTCCCGCTCAATCTGGGCATATGCCAGCCGGATTTTGTCCCGGTCTGCCTTCTCCTGTTCCAGAACAATCCGTGCGTTTCTTTTAGACTGCCCTATTATTCCCAGGAACACCACAAGCATTACTATGACTGTAATAACAATCTGAATAATGCCGTTGCTCATCATCCTTTCACTGATGGTACTGATCTGGTCACTGATCACATTATTCCGGATCAGAATTGTCAGCATCCAGTCTGTCCCTTCTATCGGTACGTAGCAAAGATCCTCTGCCGTATCCTGATAAGTAAAGGATATCTGTCCGGCCCTCCCCTTTGCGAAATCCTCTTTCAGATCTTCATAAACGGAGCCTTCCTCCATCACGGCGTCTCCAAGTGCAGACAGTATATTCTTTCCGGCAGTAAGATATCCGAAATCATTGTTTGTCAGACTTTCACCATTACGATAGTACAGATTGCAATAGGTCTCATTGTCACTGGTCTGCAGGGTCAGGGAGCTTAACATATCAGCAATGTTTATCTGAATAAAGCATACCTTGATCTCCTTGCCTTGAAACATAACTCCCTCCACAGGCATCGCAAGGATCACCCGCTTTTTCGCTCCGTAGAGGTTTGACGTACTGATTACGGGTTCTGTCAGCTCATCTTCCAGAAAGCTGTATCTGCTAAGTCCCGACATCGTGCTGTGCTGTGCATAAACGATTCCGTCCTCGTCCACCATGGCAAATTTGTCTACTCCATAGAGCCTCCGGACCCTGCCAAGGAAGCTGCGCAGCGAAGCCTGAGATTCAAGATCCGACTGCTCCAGTACCTCCAGGGCATTCTTCATGTATGTAAAGTTGTTATTCAGCTCTTCCGAAACTACCAGTGCCCTCCTGCCGGCCAATTCTTCCAGATAGAATTCACTGACCCGGTTCACAGCCTGGTTCGTGCCAACCCTCGCGCTCTCTGACACCCATAATGTTGTTACGATCAGAACCAGTGCAATTATGACCGCGCCCCCTATGGCATATATAACTGTCTGTGTTTTTTGTTTTTTATTTATACTGGCTTGCTGTAATGGTTCCATTCTCTGCTCCTTAATCAATTACACCATATAATGTCTGCAGCATGGCCGCAGCGCCGTCCTGATATACAATCGTTGTCATCTCTTCCGTTTTCTCCGGGTAAAGCTCTCCCGGCATACATCCATCCGCAATCTTGACTGCTACCTGAACGGTGTCAAACCCGATAGAATAACAGTCTTGTACTCCCAGTGCATAGATAACACCATTCTTAAGATACCGCAAAGCTTCCTGATCATGATCCATTCCAACGATGACGACCTCATCCTCTCTTCCTGCTTCAATAACCGCCCTTGCCGTGCCAACCGGATTACTCATATTACAGCAGATAAAGCCGTCAAGATCCTCATGGTCCGCCAAAAATGTCTTTGCATATCGATAGGATTCCTCTACCTTATCATCATCATATGCAGTCTCTACAATCTCCATCTCCGGATATTGGGCGATCACATCCCTGGCGCCCTGCGCTCTGTCCTCATGGCATGGCGCACCCTTTGTCCCTATCAGAATGGCAACCTTCCCCTGATATCCCAGCTTCTCGCAGAGTTCCTCTGTAAGGCTGGCTCCATCTTTATAATTATGGGTATTTCCTACATATGCGATACGATTGCAGCCATCCTCTTTTGCCGCATCGGAGCTTGAAAAAGTCATGACCTTCTGCCCCTCCTGCAAAAGGCTGTTTATTACAGGGGTGACAACGCCAATGTCTGCCACGTCCACGCCAATCACATCAAAACCTCTCATTGCGGCATCGTTAAGACGCTGCACCTGATCCTGGGCAGATGCTTCCTTCGGCGCAAGATACTCATAATTGATGATGATCCCTTCTTCTTCGTATTGCTTTGCGGCATCTTCAATCCCCATCGCTACTGCATCCCACCAGGGATGAATCACCTTATACGTAAGATAGAAATTATATTCTTTTTTAAGAGGCTGATAATCATCCAGCTCATGATCAAAGTCCACAGCCTTCACAGCATTTTTGTCATCCATGTTTTTGTCCTGCTCATCGGCAGATACCGGCGGAGACTCCTTCTCTGCCGCTTTGCCGCATCCGCCTATCTCAAGACTCCCTATGGTCAGCACACTCAGCATCAGATATAGGAACGTTTTTCTTCTGTGTTTCCTTTGTTCCAGAACATGTGGATGGAAATTCCGCTCCTTCGTATCCTTACGTCTTATGCATGTATTCGCCGTCATTTTTTTATCCACAGCCCCACATCTCCTCTCATTCCAAGCTGTTTATCATACCCTTCCTGTCTCTTAAACTTTGGCCGCCAATAGAAATATTATACCACAAGCAAATTGGAAACTCTACCCTTTAGATAACACTAAATATGATTGAAACAGTCCTTGTAATTTGATATGATTAGAAATGTATTTTGAAAGACTCGTTTATGGAGTGTTTTTAACATTAGGAAGGAGATTAGTATGGAAAAATCAAGGCTTGACAAGCAGTTTGATTTCTGCCGGGAGGTTGACAAGGAGAAATTTATTGGACGCCAGACCTATCTTACGGGCGGCCGGCGCAAGGAAAATGATGCCGAGCATGCATGGCATATGGCGCTTATGACCATTCTGCTTAGCGAATACGCAAATGAGGAGATTGATGTACTGAAAACAGTAACCATGCTTCTTATTCATGACCTGGTGGAGATAGATGCCGGAGACACTTATGCATATGATGAGGAAGGCCATAAGGACAAGCGTGAGCGTGAGGAGAAGGCTGCTGCCCGGATATTCGGACTGCTTCCGGAGGATCAGAAGGAGAAGCTTTCTGGCTTGTGGGAGGAATTTGAGACGGCAGAAACTGCAGAGGCAAAGTTTGCACATGCTATGGATCGTGTTCAGCCGCTTATGCTAAATGCAGCCACTGACGGAAAGAGCTGGATAGAGCATGGGGTGCATTTAAATCAGGTACTGAAAAGAAACGGGAGTACGGCTGAAGGGTCAAAGGAATTGTGGGAGTATGCGTATGAAAAATTTATAAGTCCTAATGTAGAAAAGGGGCGTCTTAAGAAATAGAACAAAAATTATTAAGATATTAAGAAATGTATTACAGATTTAAAAGAAGGGGGCAAAACATCATGAGATTACTGGCAGATACAGCAAACATTCAGGAGTTAGAGATACTAAAAAGCAGGAAGCTGATAGACGGTGTGACAACAAACCCGTCAATCATTTCCAAAGAAGGAAAAGATGCTCTGAAGGTATTAGGCGCTATATGCCGCCTGCTTCCGGATATGGAGGTTTTCGGACAGGTGGTGGGTGAGACAGCAGAGGACATGATAGAGGACGCTAAAAAGATTCATTCAGTGGGTCCGCACATGGTAGTTAAAATTCCCGCTAATTTTTGCGGCATTGAAGCCATAGCAAAGTTAAAGGACTTAAAAATCAGGACCTGTGCTACTGCGGTACTGACTGCTCCAGAGGCACTTCTGTGCGCGCAGGCAGGGGCGTCTTACGTTGCTCCGTATACCGGGCAGAATGATATTATCGGATTCAGGGGAACAGAGACACTTTCACAGATCGCAGAGGTTTTTAAGCACCTGAGCATAGAGACAAAGATACTGGCGGCATCCATAGAGAAACCTCAGGAGCTTGTAGATTACTTTTTGGCAGGAGCGGATTGCCTGACATTTCCATATTCTGTTTTTGAGAAAGCTTTCACGGCGCCAAATCCGCTGACACAGAAATATGTGGATAATTTCAGAAGTGACTGGGACAAGGCGGGCTGCTTTATAAAATAGGAGAACTATCTATGCTAAAAAGATTTAATGTGACGGGTGTCTGTATCCCGGAGCAGCATTATATGGCAGATATCAGCGGGAAAAAAAGACTGGCATGCAGAAGCTTTATATCCGGGGAAAATGTATCTGGGAAGTTGTAGCGTAAGCTATAAGGAAAGCATATAGAGAACCGGGCCGCTTAAACAAGCGCCCGGTTTTTTTCTGTGGTTTCTCTTATAATATTCTGGCAGTATTCACTGATATTCTTCTTCTGCGCCTTATCCATATCCTTCATGTAAATGGGTTTCCCATACTCAATAATAACATGGGTTTTTCTCACAAAGGGCAGATGATTTTCAAAGATTTCAGCCGTGTTATTCATGCTGATAGGAATAATGGCACACCCGCTTTTCTCTGCTATCTTAAAGGAACCGCTGTGGAAGGGCAGCATACTGCCTTCCTCCCCATCGTTTCTTGTACCCTCTGGGAAAATGCAGATGGAAATCCCCTTTTTCACGTAATCAATTGCCTGGAGAATGGTTTTTAAGCCTTCTCTTGGGTTTTCCCTGTCTAAAAACAGGCAGTAAAGCCGCTTCATCCAGTCCCGGAGCAGAGGATATTTCAGCATTTCCTTTTTCGCCACATATCCGGTCAGCCTCTTGCAGCGGGAATAGGTTAACAGGATATCAAAATAGCTTCTATGGTTCCCGATAAAAAGAACTGCCTCATCAGGTATATTTTCCTCGCCAATAACAGTGATTTCAGCGCCGGTAACCTTAAGCATCAGCTTAAAGGTCCACTGCACCATGCGAAGGCACTGGTAATCCTCTTTTTCTTTATTGAACTTCCCTATTATCCACTCAATTCCAAGCACCGGGATACCAAGGAGCAGATATAAAAATAAAAGAATTGCAATTGTTAAAAATCTAAGCATATTTAAGTATCCTCCTAATATCTTCCGTATAAAATTGTCATGTCCTTAAGCTCTTTTGCAAGGGAAGGATAAAGGTCATCCTTTTCGTACCGCCAGTTCCAGTTTCCGGCAGGAACCCCGGGAACATTCATGCGTCCTTCGCTGCCAAGACCAAGTGCATCCTGAAGGGGAAATACTGCGTAGGCGGCAATGCTTCCCATGGCGAGCCGTATAAAATCCAGGCACAGCCGCAGGTCATCAGAATTATTTGTATAGCGAAGTACCTTTTCCCTACACTCATCGGGCAGATTTTCAAACCATCCCAGGGACGTGTCATTATCATGGGTTCCGGTGTAGCATACACATAATGGGTTCTGATATCTGTGAGGCAGATAATCGCTCTCACCCACAGACTCGAAAGCAAACTGCAGCACCTTCATGCCAGGGAAACCGAAATGCTCACGCAGAGCCGTAACCTCCGGGGTGATAATTCCAAGATCCTCTGCGATAATAGGAAGACTCTCTCCCAGATTATTTTTTATGGCGTTAAAAAGCTCATATCCGGGAGCCTTAATCCACTGTCCTTTTATGGCTGTTTCCTCCCCATAGGGGATGGACCAGTATGCCTCAAAGCCGCGGAAATGGTCTATCCGCAGAATATCAAGATTCGCAAGCTGTGTGCGGATGCGCGCAATCCACCACGCATAATTCTCATCCCGGTGAGCATCCCAATTATAGAGAGGATTTCCCCAGAGCTGGCCTGTAGCGGAAAAATAGTCCGGCGGTACGCCTGCAACATTTGTGGGGAAGCCCTTTGTATCCAGCTGGAACAGGTGCTGGTTCGCCCAGACATCCGCACTGTCCATGGATACAAAGATGGGAATATCTCCGATAATTTTAATTTCATTTTCATTTGCGTAGGCCTTAAGCTTCTTCCATTCGCCAAAGAAGATAAACTGTATAAATTGGTAATATTTTACATCATCACTTAGCAGGTGGAGAAGCTCCTCCTTAAAAGCATGAGACGGACGGCGGTACTCCTCTCCCCATTTAAGCCAGCTTACGCCTTTATGAAGCTTTTTGCATGCCATAAAAAGGGCATAATCATAAAGCCAGTGTCCCTCTTCATCGCAGAAGGTGTCAAAAGCGTCCCTAAGCCCGCGGTCCGCCTCTATTTTTTCGGAAAAACGCCGGTAAGCAAGAAAAAGGATCCTCTCCTTCCAGGGGATTATCCGGCCGTAGTCGATATGTGAAGAGCAGGCTTCCGGGCAGTCAGATAGCTCATCCTCCTGCAAAAGCTCCAGGCTTATCAGATGCTCCGGGCTGATTAAAAGCGGCTGTCCCGCAAAGGCGGAGAAGCTTTGATAAGGGGAATCACCGTAGCCTGTATGAGTAAGAGGAAGTATCTGCCATAGATGCTGTCCGGCCTCCTTAAGAAAATCAACAAACCTATAGGCTTCTTCGCCTAAATCCCCGATTCCGTATGGCGAGGGAAGGGAAGTGGGATGAAGAAGCACTCCGGAAAGTCTTTCGTGCTGATCCATGTTCATAGTCTCCTTAATTATTTTTCTTTATAAGTATACAACATTTTTGTAATTTTTCCTAGAGGTGTTGTGTATGATGTTAATAAGAATGTGGATAAGGGGTTGCTGTGAACGAAGTGAACAGTAACGGATAAGGGGACATTATGAAGAAACGGTGTGTGTACATACCTTCCATGTTAGTTATACTTTTACTCCTGACAGCCTGCCATGCAGGCAGGGATAATATGAAAAAGCTAAGAGACATTGAATTTACGGTTGTAAGTCCGCAGGAAATTCCCGAGGAGCTTGAGAGCCTCATTTCGGAAAAAAAGGAAGGGGGATTTCAGCTGACTTATGCAGATAAGGGGTATCTTTATATGGCATACGGCTATGGGAAAAGAGATACAAGCGGGTACAGTGTAGAGGTGGAGGAATGTTATGAGGCGCAGGACGTTATCTGTATGAAGACAAACCTTAAGGGACCTCCAAAGGATGAAGAGATTATCGGGGAAAATACATACCCTTTCGTTGTGGTGAAGATAGAATATGTGGAAAAAGATGTTGTATTTGAGTAGAGGAGGAGCATTTATGGAATGTGAAAAAAGAGATATGGACGTGTACCGGCAGGGAAAGATTATCACAGATCAGTTTTACATTGATGACGATTATAATGTGCCGGATGCAAAAAATGACGTGAAAAATGTTATTTTGGGAGAAGGAAGCCTTTCCATAGAAGATATGAAGGTGGTGGAAAACTACATACGGGTGTCCGGAAAGCTGAATTTTAAAGTGCTCTATATGGCAGAGGGCGAGGATGTACGCCTAAGCGCTCTGGAGGGGAGGATGCCCTTTGAGGAGATGGTCTATATGGAAGAAGCCCAGGACGGAAATCTTTTTATGAAGCTTGCCCAGACAGAGGTTACGGTAACAATGATTCACTCAAGAAAGCTGAATATCAAAGCGCTCTGCGAGCTTCAGATCTGCCCGGAAAAGAAGGAAACCATTTCTCTTACAACAGATATGGATGCTGATTTCCCGCTTTATAAAAAATATAAAAAGGAGCAGGTGTTAAAGCTCTTTACTGTCAAAAAGGATACATACCGCATCAAAGAGGAGGTAACCATTGGAGGGACAAAGGAGAGCATAGGGAATCTGCTCTGGACAGAGGCTGTAAGCAGAAAGCTTGATACCAGACTTTCGCAGGATGAGCTGCTTTTGACAGGAGAGCTTCTTCTCTTTTGCTTTTATGAATCTGTTGACGGAAAAATTGACTGGATTGAACAGGCAGTTCCCTATGAAGGGCGCATGGAATGTTACGGTGCGAAAGACCAGATGTACCATCATATTTATCCGTCCCTTACAGATGTAAATATTGAACCCAGAATGGATGAGGACGGAGAAATGAGGGTGGTGGGAGTCGAGGCGACCCTGGAAGCAAGATTATTTATCTGTGAAGAGGAAACCGTAGACATCTTAGAGGATTTATATTCACTTACAAGAGAGTGTGTACCCCGGATAAAGGAGGAAAGGGTAGAAAAGCTCTTGATGCAGAACCATTCAAAATGTAAGGTGGCAGAGCAGCTTTCACTGCCGGAAATTAAAGATGACATTCTGCAGATCTGCCACAGTAGCGCCAGGATACAGGTAGAGCATACGGAGGCAGAGGCAGGAGGCATCCGCATTGAAGGGGTGCTCCATCTGTACTTCCTGTATGTGAAATCAGATGATATGGTTCCATTCGGAGTATGGCAGGGAATGATTCCCTTTTCCTATCTTCTTGAGAGCAATGAGACAGCAGAAAATATGAATTATGACATTACCTGTCAGGTAGAACAGCTCTCCGTAGGCCTGCTTGGAAGCGATGAGGTGGAGGTAAAGGCAGTTCTGGCATTTAACAGCTTTCTTAGAAGCCCTGTCATCATAAATAATATTGAGGAAACGAAGGAATTGCCGGTTGATCTGGAGGAGCTGGAAAAGCGTCCCGGAATTGTAGGGTATATAGTAAAAGAAGGGGATAATTTGTGGAGCCTTGCCAAAAACTACAGTACAACCAGAGAAGGAATTATGGAAGTGAATGAACTGGCATCAGAGGAAATAAAACCTGGAGATAAGCTCTTGATTTTTAAGGAAAATATGAGTATACTATAAGAATATTGTATACAACATACAAAATACAAGGAGATAAAGCATGGACAGATTAGAATTAAAGGCAATGGGGAAAATTAATCTCGGCCTTGATGTACTTGGCAGACGTGAGAACGGGTATCATGATGTACGTATGGTTATGCAGACCGTATATTTCTATGATACGGTAGTCCTTGAAAAAAAACACATGCCGGGCATAGAGGTGAAGACGAATCTCTTCTTCCTTCCTGCTGACAAAGGCAATCTTGCCTTTCAGGCAGCAGATATGCTGACAGAAGAGTTTAAGATTACGGAAGGCATTTCCATTACGCTGGATAAACGGATTCCAGTATCAGCAGGAATGGCAGGGGGAAGTGCAGATGCAGCGGCGGTTCTCTATGGCATGAACCGGATGTTCGGCCTGGGGCTTTCTGATGAGGGGCTGAAAAAGAGAGGGCTTAAATTAGGTGCAGACGTGCCTTACTGCATTATGAGAGGTACAGTTCTTGCAGAGGGAATCGGAGAAATTCTTACCCCTCTGCCCAGATGTCCGAGATGCTATGTACTTCTTGCAAAGCCTTCTGTCAATGTATCTACGAAGCTTGTATATGAAAGACTGGATTCATCAGGGGAATATGAGCATCCGGATATTGACGGGATTATCAAAGGATTAGAAGAAAAAAGTATAAGAAAAGTTGCCTCCTGTATGGGAAATGTGCTGGAGCATGTGACAATGAAGGAATATCCCGTTATCGGAGAGCTGAAAAGCGTTATGAAAGCAAAAGGGGCCTTAAATGCTGTCATGAGCGGCAGCGGGCCTACAGTTTTCGGGCTTTTTGAGGAGCGGGGCAGGGCAAAGGAGGCAGCTGACAGGATAAAGGAGCTTAAGCTGGCAAAGCAGGTATATGTGACCAGTATCCATTATGCAAGGAGGAACGAAGGATGACCCCGAATTTTCAGGTTAATATGAATGAGTACCTTCCCCTTCGGGATGTTGTTTTTAATACATTAAGGCAGGCAATCCTTAAGGGCGAGCTAAAGCCCGGAGAGAGGCTGATGGAGATTCAGCTTGCAAATAAGCTTGGGGTGAGCCGTACCCCTATTCGTGAGGCCATAAGAAAGCTTGAGCTTGAAGGACTGGTTCTTATGATCCCCAGAAAGGGCGCAGAGGTTGCACAGATTACAGAAAAGAGCCTAAGAGATGTGCTGGAGGTAAGAAAGGCACTGGAGGAGCTGTCAGTCCAGCTTGCATGTGAAAGAATTACGCCGGATATGCTAAAGAAGCTTGAAGAGGCGGCAGAGGATTTCCGCAGAATTTTAAAAAGCAAGGACATAACAGAGATTGCACAGGCAGATGTCTGCTTTCATGATGTGATTTACCAGGCAGCTGATAATCAGAGGCTTACGCAGCTTTTAAGTAATCTGGGCGAGCAGATGTACCGTTACCGTGTAGAGTATCTGAAAAATCCGGAGGTGTTCGGACAGCTTCTTAGGGAGCATGAGGAGATTATCTGCCATATCAGAAAGGGAGAGAAGGAGAAGGCAGTCAGGATTGTATGTGAGCATATCGATAACCAGGTGGCTGCGGTCAGCGATTTAATCAGAACAAAAAAAACCTGAATATGAATAATGTACACGATATATGTGCATACTCTGTGAAGCTGTAGGAAACAAGAGGAGGTACATATATGGCGGACATGAAAGAGATTTTAACAAAAAAAGATAGAAAGAAGCATATTATCTGTGGTATAATTGGAATTTGTATAAGCGTGGTTCTGACAGGAATGATTGTAAGCTGGCGTAAGGAGGCCGTAGACCGGAAGATGAGTGAGCTTCAGGAGAGGATTTCAAAGGAAGTATTCCGGTTCCATGTTCTTGCCAACAGCGACAGTGATGAGGATCAGGAGGTAAAGCTTGGGGTTCGTGACGCGGTGCTTGCTTTTATGGAGGATGAAATGGGTGAGGAAGCATCGGCAGAGGCCACAAAGGAATGGGCGGCAGGGCATCTTGAGGAGATTAAGGAAACTGCTCTTTGTGCTCTTAGAGAGAAGGGATTTGACTACGGCGTCCGCGCGGAGGTGACAACATGCTATTTTCCGGAGAAGAGATACGGAGATGTTGTATTTCCGGATGGAGATTATGAGGCTCTGCGCATTGAGCTTGGAAGAGGTGCAGGCCATAACTGGTGGTGCGTGCTTTATCCCAATCTCTGCTTTATGGATACGACCTGTGCAGTAGTAAGTGATGAAGGAAAGGAAGAGCTAAAAGAGACGCTTGAGGAGGATGAATACGAGATGATTACAGCGGCCTCCGAGTTTAAAATCAGGTGGTTCTTTTTTGGAGACCATGAAGATACAAAGAGTACAAAGGAAAAACAGTAATACATGAGGAGGAGCTATGACCGATTTTTTGGTAAGGCATTTTGTGAAGGATTATGAGGCGGTGGAAAAGGTGTCTGTCCGGACTGCGTACGGTGTGCTGTCCAGTGTGGCGGGCATCTTTTGTAATGTCATTTTATTTGCAGCAAAGTGGGTTGCCGGTTTTTTTCTCCACAGCATTTCGGTAATGGCAGATGCCTTCAATAATCTGTCTGACGCAGGTTCATCTGTTATCGGTCTTGTAGGAGTGAAGATGGCAGGCAAGCCCGCAGACAAGGATCATCCCTTCGGCCACGGAAGGATTGAGTATATAGCGGCTCTTGTAGTATCATTTCTTGTTATAGAAGTGGGATTTACCTTTTTTAAAGAGGCGGCAGGAAAGATTCGGGAACCAGAGGTACTTAAATTTCAGCTTGTACCGGTTATCATATTAATTATTTCTGTCTGTGTGAAGCTCTGGATGGGAATGTTTAACAGAAAGCTTGGGAAACGTATTGATTCCAAAGTGATGCTGGCCACGGCAGCAGATGCCATGGGAGATGTGATTACGACCTCGGCAACGATTTTTTCACTGATTTTCTTTCGGGTGACAGGAATCAATATTGACGGCTTCGTGGGACTTGGAGTTGCGCTTGTTGTCATATGGGCAGGTATAGGGATTGCGAAGGATACGCTGGAGCCTCTGATAGGAAAGCCGGTAGATCCAAAGGAGTATGATAAGATCACAAAATTTGTAGAGAAGTATGACGGCATTGAAGGGAGCCACGACCTGATTGTACATAATTACGGCCCCGGCAGAAGTATGGCATCCATCCACGCGGAGGTGCCTAATGATGTGGATATTGAGATATCCCATGAGATTATAGACAGAATTGAGCGTGACGCAGTAAAGAAGCTTGGTATATTCTTAGTGATTCATATGGATCCGGTAGAGATGAAGGATGAGCATGTCCTTTCTGTAAAGAAACAGGTAAAGAGAATTCTGGATGCCCTTGACCCGGCGGTGAGCATCCATGATTTCCGAATGATCGATGGAACGGATCAGATTAATCTGATTTTTGATATGGTAGTTCCATATGAATATGATGATAAAAGGAAGGATGAGCTTCGTACCTCTCTTATAAAGCTTCTTAAGATTGCGGATGAAAGATACGAATGTGTTATTACGGCGGAAAGGAGTTATATTGGTAATGCAAAGGAATAACAGCTATACATTTGATGCGAGAGTCAGGTTCAGTGAGACCAATCACACAAGGCATCTCACACTGCCGGGAATTATTAATTATTTTCAAGACTGCAGTATCTTTCAGTCAGAGGAGATTGGCCTCGGCATTGAAGAACTGAGAGAGAGAAAACGGGCATGGGTGCTGTTATCATGGCAGATTGTGATAGAACGGTATCCCAGATTTACCGAGAAAATCAGGGTGCACACCTGGGCCACAAGATTCAGGGGCATGCTGGGAGACCGCAATTTCTGTATGGAGGATGAGGCAGGGAAGACGCTTGCATATGCAAATTCCCAGTGGATGTATATGGACATGGAAAAAGGACGCCCTGCAAGGCCTGACATCAGGGAAATAGAGGCCTATGGCACCGGACAGGCCCTTGAGATGGAATCTGCCGGAAGGAAGATAGCCGTTCCCGAAGGAATGAAGGAATTTCCTGTGGTTCCGGTAAGAAAATATCAGATTGATACCAACGAGCATGTGAATAATTGCCAGTATATACAGATGGTATTGGAGCTTCTTACGAAGGACAGGGATATAAAAAAGCTTCGGGCAGAATACAGAAAAGCGGCAGTGTATGGGGATGTTATCCTGCCGAGGGTAAGAGAGGAAGAGGACAATGCAGTGGCAGAGCTTTGTGATATGGAAGGAAAGCCATATGTAGTGGCGGAGGTACAGTGGACAGATGAAATTAATAGATGAATTAGGAAAAAAAAGAAGGCTTATGGTGGTCAAGAAGGTAGATTTCGGGGTTTATCTGGGGACGGATGAAGAAAGGGTGCTCCTTCCGAAAAAAGAGGTGCCGAAGGGACTGGAAATCGGGGATCCGGTGGAGGTGTTCCTGTATAAGGACTCTGACGACCGCCTGATTGCAACATCCCAGATGCCGGCAGTTACGTTGGGGGAGACCGCTATTCTTACTGTAAAGGATACGGGAAGGATAGGCGCGTTTCTTGACTGGGGGCTTCCAAAGGATCTGCTTCTGCCTTTTAAGGAGCAGACAGCAAAGGTAAAAAAAGGGGATAAGGTTCTTGTCTCTCTTTATGTGGACAAGAGTAAAAGATTGTGTGCAACAATGAAGATATACGGGATGCTCTGCACAGATTCCCCTTATAAAAAGGATGATATGGTAGAGGGAATCATCTACGACACAAGTGATAACTTTGGCGTTTTTGTGGCGGTAGATAACTGCTATTCGGCTTTGATTCCAAAGAGAGAGGCATATGGAAACTTATATGTAGGCAGCAGGGTACACGCAAGAGTAGTCAGGGTAAAGGAAGACGGGAAGCTTGACTTAAGTGTCCGGGAAAAAGCATTTCTGCAGATGGACGCAGATGCACAGATGCTTATGGAATGTATGGAGAAAAACGGCGGGAAGCTGCCATTTACGGACAAATCCGATCCGGAACTCATAAAAAAAGAGCTTGGACTTAGTAAAAATGCCTTCAAAAGAGCTGTGGGACGGCTTTTGAAAGAGCAGAAGCTACAAATTGTAGAAAATGGTATTGAAATCCTGAAAAAATAGTCTATAATAGGGTGCGTAAACGAAAAATAGAGTATTGAAAGGAGAATTGTAATGAAGGTTCAGAACATTACAGATATCGAGAAGTTTTTTAAGGTAGTAGACGAGTGCAAGGGAAAGGTAGAGCTGGTAACAGGAGAGGGAGATAGGCTGAATCTGAAATCCAAGCTGTCACAATATGTTTCCATGGCAAATATTTTCTCTAACGGCGAGATCCCGGAGCTTGAATTAGTGGCACATGAGAAAGAGGATATTGACAGATTAGTTTCATTTATGATTAACGGTTAGCAGTTAACAGAAGATTATAGTGGTTTGCTTTAAAAATCAGGGATAAATATAAAAAAACGAAGTATATGAACAAAAAAGCAAGCAAAAAGTCTCACATATTTGTGAAAGATTCACGAATATGCAAGGCTTTTTTTTGATGTTATGCGAATTGAACAGGCAAATAATTCAATATAGAATAAAAGCTAATGAGAAGTGCTTCCATCAATCAATGAACTAAAATTGTTACTGTGAACGGAGTGATCAGTAACCTAAAATTAACATGTGACAAGTAATAAGGAGGACTATGAAATGCCAAAGGATAAAAAAAGAGTCAGAGAAAAGAGAAAGCCAACATTTTTTGAAGCGATTCTGCCAATTATCGTAATGCTGGTTGTTCTTACAATTGGAAAGGGTATCATGGGCCTTGCTACGGAACCCTTCCTTCTGATGGTTACAGCCCTTGCCGGAATTCTGGCGTGGAGGATGGGATACAGCTGGGACGAGATGATGCAGGAAATCAGCCAGAAAATTGCGCGTGGCATGCCGGCAATTCTGATTTTAATTTCGGTAGGTGCCGTTGTAGGTACATGGATGATTTCAGGCACGATTCCCATGATGATCTATTATGGCGTACAGATTGTGAATCCTTCATGGATGCTGGTAACATCGTTTATCATCAGCGCGATAGTGTCTCTCTGTACAGGAACATCATGGGGGACGGTAGCTACCATGGGAGTAGCATTGATGGGAATATCGGGAACCTTAGGTGTTTCCCTTCCGGCAACGGCAGGAGCAGTAGTGGCTGGTTCCTACTTTGGAGATAAATTATCTCCTTTAAGTGACACAACAAATCTTGCTCCGATTGCCGCAGGCAGCCAGCTTTACGAGCATATCGGACATATGCTTTGGACAACAATACCGGCAAGCATTATCTCACTTATCGTCTACGCTGTAGCAGGAAGAGGAGTGTCAGCGGGAGCAGACGCCACGTCCGAGACCGTAACTATGATGCTGTCACAGTTAGATCAGATGTTTGACTGGAATATTCTTCTTCTTTTACCAATTTTGGTAGTATTGGCAGGCTCTGTAATGCAGATGCCTACGATTCCGGTTATGATGCTGTCCAGCGTAGTGGCAGGAGCAGAAGCGATTATTTTCCAGGGCGCTTCTTTTGCAAATGTGATTACAAGCAGCGCCAGTGGATTTTCAGTTTCCATGGTGAACCGTGCGGGATGGGATGCCGGGGCAGCGTCAGAAGAGGTAATTAAGCTCCTTGAAAGAGGCGGCCTGGCAGGTATGATGAGTACATGTCTTTTAGTATTCTGTGCATTTTGTTTTGCTGGAATTATGAGTAAATCCGGTTCCCTGGATGTAATTTTGAATAAGATTTTGTCTGTAGCAAAAAATACAGGAACATTGATAGCGTCAACTGCCGCGTCCTGTATTATTATGGCTTTTTCTACAGGAAACTCCTATTTATCTATATTGATTCCTGGAGAGATGTTTCGTAAGGCATATGTGAAAAGGGGGTTGCATCCGAAGAACCTTTCCCGTACACTGGAAGACGCAGGAACCGTTTTTGTTCCTCTGGTTCCATGGTCTGCGGCCGGCGCTTATATGACATCCTGTCTGGGCGTGGAGGTATTGGACTATCTGCCATGGGCGGTTCTTTGTTATGTAGGATTTATTATTGCGATTTTCTATGGATTTACCGGCATTGGTATTCGGAAGCTTACAGAGGAAGAAAAAGAAAAATATGAAGCCGAGATAGAATAGGAGGGACGACTTATGATTAAACTACTGAAAAATGCAAATGTTTACGCCCCAGAGCCGATGGGTGAAAAGGATATTCTGGTTGTTGGTGAAAAAATATGCTCTATAGAGGAGGACTTGGGGATCTATGAAAATCTCCCTGATGTAGAAGTATTTGACCTGGAAGGAAAATATGTAATCCCGGGCTATATTGACATGCATGTTCACATAACAGGAGGCGGCGGGGAGAAAGGGCCGGTGTCCAGGGTGCCGGAATCCCAGCTGTCGTCATTTCTTATAAATGGAGTTACTACGGTAGTAGGACTTCTTGGAACAGATGGAGTTACGAGAAGTGTGGAAAATCTCGTGACAAAAGCAAGGGCTCTTACAGAAGAAGGAATTACAGCCTATGCACTGACCAGCTTTTATGGATATCCTCCCGTAACTGTTACCGGAAGTGTGGAGAAGGATATTATGATGATTCCGCCGATTATCGGGGCCAAGGTATCAGCTTCTGATCATAGAAGCTCTAATATTACCGGAGAGGAGCTGATACGTCTTGCAACGTCCGCAAGAAGAGCAGGCCTTTTAAGCTGTACGCCGGGCCTTGTAGTTATCCATATGGGAGACGGCAGAAAGGGCCTTGAACCGATTTTCTATGCACTGGAACATTCGGATCTCCCGCCGGATAAGCTGCTTCCTACGCATATGCACAGAAACCACAGGCTGATAGATGAAGGCGTAGAGCTTGTACGCAGGGGAGGATATATAGACTTTACCGCGGGCTGCGATGATCAGGAGCTTTTAAAGAACGCAGATGCTGTCTTATATGCACTTGGGCAGCAGGGCGCAGATCTGGATCATATGACCCTGTCCAGCGATGCATATGGAAGCCAGCCTCGTTTCGATGAAAACGGAAAGTGTATTGGTCTTACTTATGCTTCTCCGAAGTATCTCCACAAGACAGTTCAGGTTCTTGTGAAAAAGGGTATGCCGTTTGAGAAGGCAGTCAGGCTTCTTACAACAACGCCGGCATATCTGCTTGGAAAAACCGGAATAAAAGGCTGTGTTGCGGTTAATGCGGATGCGGATCTGCTTGTGCTTGACGATCATCTGGAGATAGACGGAGTGTTTGCAAAAGGAAAGGAAGCGCTTTGGCACAAGGAGCTCAAAATGAAAGGAACCTTTGAATAAGAGACGATACTGAGTGAACAGTAAATAAGAAACATAGAATGGGGAGGCGCTTATGGACGTTTTGGGACAAATCAGGAGTCAGTATCACACATTAAGTAAAACGCAGAAAAAGATTGCTGATTACATGCAGCAGCACACAAATACCTGCTGCTTTGCAAGCCTGAAGGAGATTGCGGCCGCAACAGGAACAACAGAAGCAACAGTGCTTAATTTTTCCCGGAAGATGGGCTACGCCAGCTTTCTTGATATGAGAAACCAGCTGAAAGAGGGCGCGGCGAAATGGACGACTCCTATTACAACGGAAGCCTTTTCAGATATTCCGTTTGAAGAGCTCTTCAAACGGAATAAGACGCAGCAGGAGGAAAATTTTGCGGCCATATGGAAGGCTGGAAATGAAGAGGCTGTCAGGGAGGCCGTGGAGCTTCTTCAGAATGCAAAAAAGATTTACTGTGTTGCCTGCGATTTTTCAAGCGCCTTGTCCCATTATTTCCAGGCCCGCTTTACACGGCTGGGGCTTAATGTTGAGGATGTTGGAAGTAAATCTACGACAGATGTCCTTCACTCGCTGGCCTTTGCGGACAGAAAAGATTTGGTGGTAGTGTTTTCATTTGCAGAATACAGCAAGATGACATTGGCTATTGAGGAATATCTGAGCATGAATGGGATAAAGATTTTATGCTTTTCTGACGGAGAAGCAAGCCCGGCCTCTCTTATGGCAGATGTATCTATCATATGCTGTACCAGGCATTTTATCCTTCTAAATGTTATGACGTCTGTGATTATGATGATAGATCTGCTGGCCATAACGTTTTTTAATGAGAATAAGGTGGTATTTATACAGCATAAGAAGAAGCTGGATAAGATGCAGAGATATCTGTTTGAGAAAAAGGTCATGCCCCTTGACCGGATGGATCCTCTTTAATAAGAGGCGGGCAGCGTTTGAGCAAATCCCATTCGGGGCTATGGCAGAAATCCGGCGGATGTGCTATACTATTTCTAAATTACGGTTTTATAGAAAACAGGAAGGAAAACGACTATGAGTTTTGCACATCTGCATGTTCATACGGAATACAGTCTTCTGGACGGCTCTAACAAAATCAAGGAGTATGCGGCCAGAGTAAAGGAGCTTGGCATGAACAGTGCGGCCATCACGGATCATGGCTGCATGTTCGGTGTCATTGATTTTTACAAGGCGGCAAAGGCGGAGGGGATTAAGCCCATACTTGGCTGCGAGGTTTATGTGGCTCCAGGCTCCAGATTTGACAAGGAGGCGGTAGGAAGCGGGGACGACAGATACTACCATCTTGTCCTTCTTGCGGAAAATAACGAAGGCTACCAGAACCTTGTGAAAATTGTTTCCAAGGGCTATACCGAGGGCTATTACTATAAGCCCCGCGTTGATTTGGAGGTACTGCGGGAATACCATGAGGGAATCATTGCCCTTAGCGCCTGCCTGGCAGGAGAGGTGCAGAAAAATATTTCCCGGGGCATGTATGGGGAAGGAAAGGCTGCCGCGCTCCGGTACGAGGAAATTTTCGGAAAGGGCAATTTCTTTCTGGAGCTTCAGGATCATGGAATCCCGGAGCAGCAGAGAGTGAACCAGTCCCTCCTTCGGATGTCCCAGGAGACAGGCATAGAGCTTGCAGCCACTAACGATGTGCATTATACCTACGCGGAGGATGAAAAGCCCCACGACATTCTGCTCTGCATCCAGACAGGAAAGAAATTAGAGGATGAGGACCGCATGAGATATGAGGGGGGCCAGTATTACGTCAAATCAGAGGAGGAGATGAGAAGCCTCTTTCCCTATGCGCTGCAGGCTCTTGAGAACACACAGAAAATTGCGGACAGATGCAGCGTGGAGATCGAGTTCGGCGTGACAAAGCTTCCTAAATATGATGTGCCAAAAGGCTATACGTCCTGGGAATATCTGAATAAATTATGCTATGAGGGCTTAGAAAAACGCTATCCGAATCCGGGGCAGGACCTAAAGGAGCGGCTTGAGTATGAGCTGTCGGTTATCCAGTCCATGGGATATGTAGATTATTTTCTTATTGTATGGGACTTCATCAAATATGCAAAGGACAACGGGATTATGGTGGGGCCGGGGCGGGGCTCTGCGGCGGGCAGTATTGTTTCCTACTGCCTGGAAATCACTACCATTGACCCAATCAGGTACCAGCTCCTCTTTGAGCGTTTCTTAAATCCGGAGCGTGTATCCATGCCGGATATTGACGTGGACTTCTGCTTTGAAAGAAGGCAGGAGGTGATTGATTATGTGGTGAGGAAATACGGAGCGGACCGGGTTGTGCAGATTGTAACCTTTGGTACGCTTGCCGCGAGAGGTGTCATCCGGGATGTGGGAAGGGTTATGAATCTTCCCTATGCTTTTGTGGATTCGATTGCGAAGATGATTCCAAAGGAGCTTAATATTACGCTGGAGAGAGCTCTTAAGACAAGTCAGGAGCTTAAGAAATCCTACGAGGAGGATCCCCAGGTTAAGGAGCTTGTGGACATGTCCATGCGTCTTGAGGGACTTCCGAGACATACATCCATGCATGCAGCGGGAGTTGTTATCAGCCAGAAGGCGGTAGATGAATATGTGCCCCTGTCTCTTGGCTCTGACGGTTCCGTGACTACACAGTTTACCATGACCACCCTTGAGGAGTTAGGGCTTCTTAAGATGGATTTCCTTGGCCTTCGGACGCTTACTGTAATACGTGACGCGGTAGCTCTTGCCCAGAGGAGCGCGGGAAAAGCAATCAATATGGATGAGATCGATTATGACGACAAGGCCGTGTACGATTCTATTGGGAGCGGGAAAACTGACGGGATATTCCAGCTTGAAAGCGGCGGAATGAAAAGCTTTATGAAGGAATTAAAGCCCAAAAGCCTTGAGGATGTGATTGCGGGCATTTCCCTGTACCGTCCGGGTCCCATGGATTTTATCCCCCAGTATATTAAAGGGAAGAACCACCCGGAGCTGATTACCTATGACTGCCCCCAGCTTGAGGGAATTTTAGAGCCCACCTACGGCTGTATCGTATATCAGGAGCAGGTTATGCAGATCGTGCGGGATCTGGCAGGATATACACTGGGGCGAAGCGATCTTTTAAGGCGTGCCATGTCCAAGAAAAAGGGCGATGTCATGCAGAAGGAACGGCAGAGCTTTGTTTATGGAAATAAGGAGGAAAATGTGCCGGGCTGTATTGCAAATGGTATTGACGAGAGGACAGCAAATAAAATCTATGACGAGATGATTGATTTTGCGAAATATGCCTTTAACAAATCCCATGCGGCGGCCTATGCGGTTGTAGCGTATCAGACGGCGTGGCTGAAATATTATTATCCGGTGGAATTTATGGCGGCTCTTATGACATCCTGCATTGACAACCCGTCCAAGGTGTCGGAATATATTTACACATGCCGGCAGATGGGAATCAGGATCCTGCCTCCGGATATTAATAAGGGCGTTGCTACATTTTCCGTGGACGAGGGAAATATCCGGTTTGGTCTTGCGGCCATTAAGAGCATTGGAAGGTCTGTCATTGAATCGATCATTTCCGAAAGGAAGGAACGGGGAGATTTTAAGACTCTGAAGGATTTTATAGAGAGGATGGCCGGAAAGGAAATCAACAAGAGATCCATTGAAAACTTTATTAAATCCGGCGCCTTTGACAGCTTCAAGGGAACGAGAAAGCAATTTATGGTTATCTATGTGCAGGTGCTTGACCAGGTGCTTCAGGAGAGGAAAAATTCTATGACTGGGCAGATGTCCCTGTTTGATCTGGTGGATGAGGATCAGAAGGCAGAGTTTGATATTCCGCTTCCAGATGTAGGAGAGTATGAAAAAGAGACAAAGCTTGCGTTTGAAAAGGAAGTCCTGGGCGTATACTTAAGCGGACACCCCATGGAGGATTATGAGGAGAAATGGCGGAAAAGCATTTCCCATACGACAGTGGATTTCCAGATTGACGAGGAGACGGGACGAACGAAGGTGAGAGACGGCGCCAGGGAGACTGTAGGCGGAATTATTGCGGGAAAGACGGTGAAATATACAAGAACAAACAAAACTATGTGCTTTTTAACCCTGGAGGATCTGCTTGGCACAGTGGAAATTGTGGTATTTCCCAGAGATTATGAAAAATACCGGCAGTATCTTGAGGAGGAAAGCAAGATATTTGTACGGGGCAGGGTTTCAGAGGAGGACGATGCGCCCAGCAAGCTGATCTGTGAATCCATCATTCCCTTTGAGCAGACGAAAAAGGAGCTCTGGCTTCAGTTTGCGGATAAGGAAGCATTTCTTAAGGAGGAGAAAATGCTCTATGAGATGATGGGAAGCTCTGACGGCAGTGATGAGGTTGTGATTTACTGCAGGGCGGAACGGGCGGTGAAACGCCTTCCGGCAAACAGAAATGTTCGTGTGGAGCCGGGGCTGTTAAGCAGATTGACGAATTATCTCGGAGAATCTTGTGTAAAAGTAATAGAAAAACCCATTGAAAACAAGAGATAATTCATGTAAAATGTGGCATGACAGAAGTGATTTGATACCAGGTCAGGGATATGGATGCCTGGCTCATTGCTTCGCGGGAATAAAAGAAACATACAATGGAGGAGATAATCATGGCACAGAAAATAATTCGTACAATTGGTGTTCTTACAAGCGGAGGAGATGCTCCGGGAATGAATGCGGCTATCCGTGCAGTAGTCAGAACCGGTCTTGGAAAGGGACTCAAGGTAAGGGGAATCAGAAAAGGCTATCAGGGGCTTTTGAATGAAGAGATTATTGATCTGTCTGCGAGAGATGTATCTGATACGATTCAGCGCGGCGGTACGATTCTGCAGACAGCCCGGTGTGACGAGATGCGTACAGAGGACGGCCAGCAGAAGGCAGCGGCTATCTGTAAGAAATACGGCATTGACGGCCTGGTGGTTATCGGAGGAGACGGATCCTTTGCGGGAGCGCAGAAGCTTGCCAATCTGGGAGTAAACACCGTAGGCGTTCCAGGAACCATTGACCTTGATATTGACTGTACGGAGTATACAATCGGCTTTGATACAGCGGTAAATACAGCAATGGAAGCTATTGATAAGGTTCGTGATACTTCCACCTCCCATGAGAGATGCTCCATTATCGAGGTTATGGGACGTGACGCGGGCTACCTTGCCTTATGGTGCGGTATCGCAAATGGTGCGGAGCGTATTCTTCTGCCGGAGGAGCATGACTATAACGAGGAAATCATTGTTAAGGATATTCAGGAAAACAGAAGGCGCGGCAAGAAGAATTATATCATCATCAACGCAGAAGGTATCGGCGATTCTATCAACATGGCAAAGAGAATTGAAGAGGCAACCGGCATGGAGACGCGTGCTACGATTATCGGCCACATGCAGCGTGGCGGAAGCCCGACCTGTAAGGACAGAGTATATGCCTCCATCATGGGAGCCATGGCTGTTGACCTTCTCATTGCAGGAAAGACAAACCGTGTGGTAGGCTACAGACACGGCCAGTACGTAGACTTTGATATAGATGAAGCACTTGGCATGAAAAAAGAGATTCCGCCGTATCAGTATGATATTGCGAAGCTTCTTGCACTGTAGTTAAGTGCAGCTGCCTATGACGAAGGACGTATTAATCACAATCTCCGGGCTTCATTATGAGGAAAATATAGTGACAGGGGAGGAAGACACAGAAACAGAGCCTATTGAGGTTATCTCCCCTGCCGTATATTATTTCAAAAATGGAAAGCACTATATCCTCTATGAAGAACCCATAGAGGGAACGGCCGGAACCATCAAAAATAAGATAAAAATAAAAGAAGACGGATTTTTAGAGGTTATAAAATCCGGAGCCGCCAGCACTCATATGATTTTCGAAAAGGATAAGCTGAATGTTACGCAGTATGAGACTCCTTATGGGGCTATTATTGTGGGGACACATACAAAAGAGTTTGATGTTCATGTTACAGAGAATCAGATAGATGCGTATATCAGGTACGCATTAGATGTAAGCGGAGATAAAATCGCGGACTGCGAAATACGAATAAAAGTAGAAGCCAAGTTGGGGACGGGGTAAAATGAAAAATACTCCGTCCCAGATTAAAAAAACCCTGTCCCTTTTTGAGGAATTGCAGGGTTTGTTTTATGCTAAAGTATATTTTGCATTCCAAAAACGGAAATGCTTCTTTTTAGAATTCCCTTCATAAAAGCAATGGCTGTTCCATAATTGGTGATTGGAATCCCGGCATCCTCCGCACATTTTAACCGGTATTTCATTTCCCGTTCATTGAGCATACATCCTCCGCAATGTATGATTAGACTGTAATTGTTTAAATTAAGAGGAAATTCAGTTCCACTTGTAAATTCAAAATTTAATTCTTTACCGGTATATTTCCTAAGCCAGGCAGGAAGCTTTACGGTTCCGATATCTTCACATTGTCTGTGGTGGGTGCAGCCTTCAGAAATTAGCACCGTATCCCCATTATTTAATCTGTCAATGGCCTTTGCCCCTTTTGCAACCGAAACAAGATTTCCCTTATATCTTGCAAATAAAATTGAAAAGGAGGTCAGAGGAATATCTGCAGGCACGATTTCGGTTGCCCGATCAAATACCTGGCTGTCTGTAATAACAAGGGAAGGTCTTATGCCAAGCTTTTCCAGGGTATTTTTAAGCTCAGAGTCTCTTGTAACAATTGAGACAGCGCCCGAGTCGAGAATATCCCGTATTGTCTGTTGCTGGGGAAGGATAAGCCTGCCTTTCGGCGCGGCTTTATCAATAGGAACCACAAGAACAACAAAATCTCCGGGAGTAATAAGGTCACTTACGATTTGGCGGTTTTCCCCTTCCTCTGGTGCAATGGAAGCGATTTTTTCCTTAAGCTCATTAATATTCATGCCTGTTTTTGCGCTCGCCGGAATAATGAGACTTTTTTCTATCTGTAATTCGTGTGCAAGATTTCCGATCATTGTTTCAAGGCAGTCTGACTGATCCGTTTTATTTAAAACAATGAGAAAAGGAATCTGCTTGCTGCGGATTCGTGTAAAAATGTTAATATCCTCGTTAGAGATTCCAAGCGTGCTGTCAATAACAAGAAGTGCAATATCCGTTTTATTCAGTATCTGAAATGCTTTTTGTACCCGGAGCAGGCCAAGACTGCCCTGATCATCAAGCCCCGGCGTGTCAATCATGACTACAGGGCCCAGAGGAAGAAGCTCCATGGACTTCATTACAGGGTCAGTTGTCGTACCCTTTATATCGGATACAATGGCAAGGCTTTGTCCGGTAAGAGCGTTGATAATGCTGGATTTTCCGGCATTTCTCCTGCCGAAAATTCCGATGTGAGTCCGTTCGGACGAAGGGGTGGTATTCATATTCATAATTCTCCTCCATTTGGGGACAGGGTATTTTTAATCTGGGACGGAGTATTTTGAATTTTACCCCGTCCCCAACTTGGTTAAAACCGGAAGTCTCTGCGGTTGTTTTCGCGGATTAATCTTAGATTTTCCAGTACGACTGCCCGTGCTTTTTCATTAGGGACATTCAGTACTTCTTTATCGATTATCTTATCTCCAACTGCCCGTGTTTCGGGGGATGCGTAGTCCATGAGATATTCCTGCAGTGTCATGAGTGCGTTGGGGTGGCAGCAGTTTTGTATCTGGCCGCTCCTGCACAGGGACATGAACCGATCCCCGGTTCTTCCTTCGCGGTAGCATGCGGTGCAGAAGCTTGGGATGTAGTCCATTTCCATCAGCCACCGGACTACCTCATCTAAGGTACGGTTATCGATGACATCAAACTGCTCGGATTTTTCATCCTCTGGTTCCGGCTCACAGTAGCCGCCCACGCTTGTGCGGGAGCCGCCGCTGATTTGGGAAATGCCGAGATGGAGGACGCGTTCACGGACCTTCTGGCTTTCTCTTGTGGAGATTATCATACCTGTGTATGGAACGGCAATCCGGATGCATGCAACGATCTTGGCAAAGGTGTCATCGTCAATTCCATTTGTAAATGAAGCTGCATCGATATCATCAGCATTTCTAAGCCTTGGTACACTAATGGTATGGGGACCCACCCCAAAAGCTGCCTCTAAATGCTCGGCGTGCATAAGAAGCCCGGCAAATTCATAGCGGTATTTATCAAGCCCAAATAATACACCGACACCAACATCATCAATGCCGCCCTCCATTGCCCGGTCCATCGCTTCGGTATGATAGTCATAATCATGCTTCGGCCCGCTTGGGTGAAGCGATAAATAGCTTTCCTTATGGTAGGTTTCCTGAAATAAAATGTAGGTTCCCACCTCTGCCTCTTTAAGAAGACGGTAATTATCTACAGTCGTAGCCGCAATATTAATATTGACACGGCGGATGGCGCCGTTTTTATGCTTAATGCTGTAAATGGTTTTGATAGAATCTAAGTAATATTCCATTGTGTTATGAACCGGATCCTCACCTGCTTCTAAGGCAAGCCTTTTGTGTCCCATATCCTGCAGGGCAATTACCTCCCGCCTTATGTCCTCCTGTGAAAGCTTTTTGCGGGGGATATGTTTATTTTTCAAATGATATGGGCAGTATGTACAGCCGTTGATGCAGTAATTGGATAAATAGAGAGGCGCAAAAAGCACGATTCGGTTTCCATAAAAATCCTTCTTAATCTGCTGGGCAAGACGGAAAATTTTCTCGTTCATGTTTTTATCCTCACAGGCTAGAAGAACGGAAGCCTCCCTGTGTGACAAACCCTTCCGCAAGGAAGCCTTTTCTATTAAAGACTCAATAAGAGGGATATTGTTCTTATTTTCCTCTGCATAGGCCAGAGTGTCCAGGATTTCCTCGTGATTAATAAAATCCTCCGCGTGTTTTGAATTTACGTCATACATATTCTTAGTTCCTCCTTAAAAATATTAAAATGCCCTTTAAGGGCTGTAATTTAAAATTTATAATCACCCCGCCCGGTTACAATATGAAAACCAATAGCTTCCATCCGCTTTTCCAGACTCTCCCTACATTCGGCGGCTTCTTCTCCGGTACATATTTTATTATCATACAGGCTGTAATCCTTACGTACACTTACAGGCGACAGGTTAGGCATTACGACATTTGCTCCGGCGAGGATTCCAAGCTCCCGGCCGTTTTCGGCAATGGTTCCAAGAGCAGTTGTGGCCGGAAGAAGGATCTTCGGAAGCATAAGCCGTAAAAGACCCAGCATGAAAAGAGTAAGCTCCAGTGTACCTGCGGTTTCGGCGGCAAAGGCTGTATCCCGATGGGGGATAAAGGGTCCTATGCCTGCCATGTGAGGGTTTAATTTTTTAATAAAAAGCATATCCTCTGCCAGATGCTCTGCTGTTTGAAACGGGGAGCCCACCATAAACCCGGTTCCGGTCTGGTAACCGATTTCCTTTAAATTCCATAAACATTCCTGCCGTATTTCTGCGCTTAAGGAAGCCGGATGAAGGCGTTTATAGTGGGCAAAATCGGCAGTTTCATGTCTTAACAGATAACGGTCAGCACCCGCTTCAAAAAAACGCTGATAGGTCTCATAGGACTTTTCGCCTATCGATAAGGTGAGGGCACAGTCTGGATACAGCTCTTTGATCCGCCTAATCAGATGAATCATCCGCACATCTGTGTAGTATCCGTCCTCGCCGCCCTGCAGTACAAAGGTACGAAAGCCAAGCAAATAGCCGGTGCGGCAGCATGCCAGAATATCCTTTTCACTTAACCGGTAGCGGTGTGCATGGACATTGCTCTTTCGGATACCGCAGTAAAAGCAGTCATTCCGACAGTAATTGGTAAATTCAATCAGCCCCCGGATGTAGATATCTGTCCCGTAATGCCGGGATCTTACTTTGCGGGCAAGAGTAAATAGATATTCGGACAGCTCCGGCGTCCTGCCGGATATCAGTGAAGTCCATTCTTCTTTTGAAAGCTCCTGCTCTATATGAAGCTTGTCAATCAGCTCGTGTAAATGTGTCTGGTTTGTCATTATGTAACCACCTGTAAATCAAAAAAATCCTGACATACTTTGGCGTCAGGAAACAGCTCCGTCAGGAAACTGCCGGAAAAGTAATTATAGAATTCCATGCGCCTTCTCACGCAGGTGCAGCCCTTTGTGATTAGTACGTTCGTATTTAATTCTACCACACCTGTTCAAAACTTACAATTCATTTTCAAATTATTAAATTATTTGACATGATCCTTCTAAAAAGCGTATACTGTTTTAGGTATTATGGAGGCCCTAAGTGCCTGAAAACAGTTACGGATGAGGAGTATTGAAAATGGAAAATCTGATGTTTAGCTTAAATGCGACAGTCCCGGTATTTCTGCTTATGATTCTGGGGCTGTTCCTTCGTAAAATTGGATGGATTGATGATGATTTTGCGGACAGGATAAATAATTTTGTATTCCGGGTTCCGCTGCCCCTTGTGTTATTCAGTGATCTTGCTTCCGTAGATTTCAGCAGGGCGTGGGATATAGAGTTTGTGCTGTTCTGTTTTACTGTGACAGTAATCAGTATCGGGATATCAGCGGCGGTATCCTGTCTCTGGAAGGATAAAACTATAAGGGGAGAATTTATACAGTCCTGCTATAGAAGCAGTGCGGCTCTTTTGGGAATTGCATTTATTCAGAATATTTATGGAAATGCAGGGATGGCGCCCCTCATGATTATAGGAAGTGTACCTCTTTATAATGTAATGGCGGTACTCGTGCTGTCGCTTTTTGGAAAGGAAAGCCAGACCCTTGATAAGGCGGTGCTTAAACAGACGTTAAAAGGAATTATAACAAATCCAATCATTCTGGGTATTGCCGCAGGGCTTCTCTGGTCCGCCCTTAAGCTGCCGGTTCCGTACATTATGGAACGGGCGGTGGAAAATGTGGCCGGGACAGCTACGCCGCTGGGACTTATAGCTATGGGTGCATCCTTTGATATACGGAAGGCTTTCTTGAAAATAAAGCCTTCTGTAACAGCGGCATTTATCAAGCTTGCAGGCTTCTGCGCGCTTTTTCTTCCAGCAGCAGTCCATATGGGCTTTCGCAGAGAGGAGCTGGTGGCCATTCTGGTTATGCTTGGTTCAGCCACAACAGTGACCAGCTTTGTGATGGCAAAAAATATGGGTCATGACGGCGTACTGTCTTCGGGTGTAGTTATGCTTACTACGCTATGCAGTGCATTTACCCTGACCGGGTGGCTATATGTGCTGAAAAGCATGGGACTGGTCTAAGCTTCAGGCACATCAGCTGTCCTTGCGTATTTTTGCCAGATAGCGGTATATGCTTGCTACTGAACATGCAAGCTTTTCCGAAAGTTCTTTTACAGCGCCCCGCATCTGGAAAACGCCGTTACTTTCCAGATACCGGATGATTTCAAATTTCCCGTCATGTGTAAGGCGGTCTGCCTGAAGATTATTTTTAATCTAAAAGGAGAGGATGTGTACATAGACCTTTTGACAGATTCAGGGACCAATGCCATGAGTGCAGAGCAGTGGGAAGGGGTCATGAACGGAGACGAGGCTTATGCGGGGGCAAAGAGCTATTACCGCCTTGTTGACAAGGCAAAGGATATTTTGGATATGACTATATTCAGCCAGTACAGTACATCAGGGACGGGCGGCAGAAAAAGTGCTCTTTCCGGCTTTTCTGCATAAGGGCCAGTATGCTATTTCAAACATGTTTTTTGATACCACAAGAGCCCATGTGGAGCTGGCAGGTGCAAGGGCAATTGACTGCGTGATTGAGGAGGCAAAGAACCCAAGCCACAGATGTAAATTTAAAGGAAACATGGACGTGGAGCGCCTGGAGAAGATTATTCTGGAAAAGGGTCCGGAAAATATCGGTCTTGTTGTTATGACTATTACGAATAATTCGGCAGGCGGACAGCCCGTTTCCCTGAAAAATATGAGAGAGACAGCCGAGGTTTGCAAGAAGTACGGAATCCTGCTTGACATAGATGCGGCAAGATACGCGGAAAATGCATATTTCGTAAAGCGGGACGAGGAAGAGTGCAAGGATATGAGCATTAAGGAAATCATAAGAAAAATGTTTTCGGGTTAGAGGAAGGAATAGATGAAAATTATTTAAGATACCGCATTGGGCAGGTAGAGTATCTTGCTTCAAGGCTGGATGACGCCGGGATTGCCTATCAGGCTCCGGCAGGCGGGCACGGTATCTTTGTAGATGCGAAGGCAATGTTCCCCCAGATTCCATATTATGAATTTCCGGGGCAGGTGCTTGCCATAGAGCTGTATAAGGAGGCTGGAATCCGTACCTGTGATATCAGTTCTTACATGCTTGGAAATGACCCGGATACAAAGGAACAGCTTCATGCGGACTTTGAATTTACACGTCTGGCAATTCCAAGAAGAGTATACACACAGGCACATGTGGATGTTATGGCAGACGCATTGATAGGGATTAAGGAATATGCAAAAGATATTAAGCATGGATATAAGATTACATGGGAGCCGCCGATTTTAAGGCACTTCTAGGCACATCTGACGCCGATAGAGGGATAGGAGAATGAAGGAGTGCAGTAATGATGAGGTTACTGGGCTCCTTTACTGTTCACTCCGTTCACAGTAATCTTCTGGGAGCCATTTAGAATTGCCTCCGGCAATGGGATTTGCTCACTCCTGAATCACTTTCTTACGGTCTGCGCAGTAAATGCGCGGACCTGTGAACAGTAACTTTTTTGTGCGGCTTATGATTAACATTGAATCCATATCTCAAAATTGGTATACTATGAGAAAGAGTGGAGGAGTATACATGAAAATTGATCGGAGGAAAAGAAAAAGTTGAAGCTCCCAAAAGAAGTGCAAAGTATATATGATGAAATCTCGAAGCTTCTAGTTGATTACAGCGAAGAATATCTAGATAAAGAGTATGAAGAGCTATGCCTGCACGCATTGGAGAAGCTATGCCGTAAGCGTCCCTCTCCGTTAAAAAGCGGCAGGAGTACTACCTGGGCTGCGGGTATTGTTTATGCGGTCGGAAGTAATAATTTCATTTTTGACAAAAGCATGCCTATTCACATGACAGCAAAAGAGCTGGCCGGGCCGTTCGGGGTTGCGGCTTCAACCGCATCGTCAAAAGCTGCAATGATTAAAAAAATGTTAAAAATTGACTATTCCCGCGCAGAATGGTGTCTGCTGTCAAATATGGATGGTAATGCAATGTTATGGATGGTGCTTGTAAATGGATTAGTGGTTGATGCAAGGATGCTGCCATTGGAGATGCAGGAGATTTGTTATGAGAAAGGGCTGATTCCGTACGTTCCGGCCTATAAAAGCAGATGACCTTTTCCGGTATATGCAGACCGCATTTTATCATTGACAAATAAAGGGGACATGGTATGATAGCTCCATAACGACAGGAGGCAAAGATAAATGGTACGAAAATATGTATTTGGAAATCCCTTTGAGACAGATGCAGTGATAGAAAAAATGAAGGCAGAGCAGGCATGGCAGGAGCCCGGAGAAATATCGGCAGAAAATGGCTTTTCATTTTCTTATATAATGGAAGAGACGGATATCGTATACGGTCTTGGTGAATCCAACCGGGGTCTTAATAAAAGAGGCTGGCGCTATATCAGCGACTGCACGGACGATCCCAACCATACAGAGGATAAAAATTCTCTTTACGGGGCCCATAATTTTATTGTTATATCGGGTAAAAAGCCTTTCGGAATATTTTTTGACTATCCGTCTAAAATAACCTTTGATATCGGGTACACGAGGTCAGATCTTCTTTCTGTAAACTGTGAAAATGCAGATCTGTATCTTTATGTAATAGACGGGAAAAATGCCTATGACATTGTAAAGCAGTTCCGCAGGATGATCGGAAAGAGCTATATCCCGCCGAAGTTTGGGTTTGGGTTCGGACAGAGCCGGTGGGGCTATAAGACAAAGGATGATTTCAGGAAGGTTTTAAAGGGATACAGGGAGAACGGAATCCCTCTGGACATGATTTACATGGACATTGATTATATGCAGGCGTATAAGGACTTTACGGTTCATGAAGAAAACTTTCCGGATTTTGCCCGGTTTGTTCAGGAAATGAAGGAGTCGGACGTGCGGCTGATCCCGATTATTGATGCCGGCGTCAAGATTGAAAAAGGCTATGACGTATATGAGGAAGGCGCAGAGAAGGGATATTTCTGCAAGCGGGAGGACGGAAGTGATTTCGCGGCAGCCGTGTGGCCGGGGTATACACATTTTCCGGATGTGCTGAATAAGGAGGCGAGGGAATGGTTCGGAAGCCACTATAAATTCCTGATTGATCAGGGTATTGAGGGTTTCTGGAATGACATGAACGAGCCTGCAATCTTCTATTCCCGGGAGGGGATGGAGGAGCTTAAAAGCTATATGCTTGAATATGCGAATGAAAAGGAAGACTCCTCCCCGTGGGAGCTTGGGGATAAGGTAGAGGGACTTGCCAACAGCCCGGAGGATTACAAGCGGTTCTATCACTGCATAGACGGGAAAATGGTCCGTCATGACAAGGTGCATAATCTGTATGGATTTAATATGACAAGGGCAGCAGGCGAAGCATTTGAGAAAATTGCGCCGGGTAAGAGGTTCCTGATGTTTTCCCGTTCCTCCTATATAGGGATGCACCGCTACGGCGGAATCTGGACAGGAGACAATAAGTCCTGGTGGTCCCATTTGCTTTTAAATATTAAGATGATGCCGTCCCTTAATATGTGCGGATTTTTATACTCCGGCGCGGACCTAGGCGGCTTCGGCGCAGATGCCACAAGAGATCTGGTGCTCCGCTGGCTGGCCTTCGGAGTGTTCACCCCGCTTATGAGAAATCATTCGGCAATCGGAACAAGAGAGCAGGAGGCATATCAGTTTGAGAATGTGGATGACTTCCGGGGAATTATAGAAACAAGATACAGGCTGATTCCATATCTTTACGATACTTATGTTAAGGCGGCGGAGAATAATGATATGTACTTTAAGCCCCTGGCATTTGAATACCCGGAGGATACCTTTGCCGCAGGTGTGGAGGATCAGCTTATGATAGGGAAGGAGCTTATGATAGCCCCGGTATATACGCAGAATGCAAAAGGACGGTATGTCTATCTGCCGGAAGAAATGATGTTTGTAAAATTTACGAAGGATAGCTGCTATACAACAGAAATCCTGGAAAAAGGACATCATTATGTGGAAGTGGCCCTTCGCGAGGTGCCAGTATTTATACGGAAAGGGAAGAGTATTCCTGTGGTGCGTCCAGCACGGTGTGTAGAGAAGATTGATATGGAAACCGCGGAATATATCGGGTATAAAGGCTGATTGGGGACAGGGTAAAACGAATCTGGGACGGGGTAAAATGAATTTTACCCCGTCCCAGATCATACTACGGCTTCAATTAATAATTTTTCTCCTATTTGAATCCTATGGACGCCTGTTTTCTTTTTTTTATTAAAATTAAAGCTTAGCATATATCCTGTCGTAAGATGATAAGAATTCAGATAATCTATTAGTTGTTTTTCGCCTCTCTTGTTATATTCCTCTCCATGCCAGATTTTTAGTTCACATATAATCTGCTGTCCTCTGTAATCAATAATTACATCTGTCCTTCGTCTATTTCTTGTCCTTGCTTCCACATAAAAATTTCCTACCCCGTTGATAATGGGCTTTAAATAAAGCAGGAAAAATCTGCGTCCATTTTCCTCCACAAATTTCTCGTCTGCATCTGAATAGATATCAGAAAAAGCCTCTACAAATCTGCTAAGTATCTGCTCCATATCAAGTCTGCCATTGTGCACAAATTTGTTGAGTTCCTTTTCCGCAGATGCCGCTTTATATATAGAGCTGTTAAGCAGTTCCTCTGAAAGAAAAAGGTTATATAGCTGGGTTTCGAATATCCGGTTGGAAACCATGATGCCTTCATCGACTGTGTTCTTCTTTATAAAACCAAACATAATGCCAAGATTAATTACCTCATTGTAGAGATTATATGGTACATGTTCTCCCTCAAACAAAATGCTGTATATAGTAGACCTAAGTTCAGGAAAATTCTTTAGTTTTTTCACCATGTCATCAAATAATGTATTTGATTCAGCAAGCAGAATCCTGACCGCTTTTAAAAAGCCTTCCTTTGTCCATGCTGCCGGCAAATCTGGAGTCCCTTCCCTTCCTGGAAGATACTCGTCCATAATTTTACATAATCTGGATACCAGAAAAGGGTAGCCTGAAGTATAATTGAAGATCAATTCTGCAATTCTGGAAATATCCATACCTGTATGGATGTCCTCTTCATATTCTGACAGCATATCCGCGATATCTGCCGTAGAAAAGCTCATATCTACCATAAAATCTGCTGCGATATTCCACGGGCTGTTATACTGGTGTTCCTTATTACTTCGAATCCTTAATTTCATATTTTTAATATCATAGACTCCTGCCAGAATAACGGAATGAAAGGTGGGCTGTTTCCGCCTCGCCAGATATTTCTTGCGCAGCATCCCAAGAAATGTAAGGAATATCTCATAGCTGCCTGCCTGATCCACCTCATCTACTATCAATACAACCGGCTTTCCAGCCTCCCTGTTTATATGGGAAATGAACTCTGATAAGCCGCTGATTCCCAGTCCCGATGCTTCTGCACTACTTCTTTTTTCGCACTCTGCCCGAATCGCGTCAGGAATCCCTTCTACTGTATGATATAAAAATTCATCATTTAAAAGATGATAAAAATTTCGGCAAAACATGTCTGCAGAAGCATACTCTTCTTCTCCCATTCCTTCAAAGCTTATGGAAAATACAGCATATTCTTCTTTTAGCACCTCTGCCAGCAGATTAAGTGTTGTGGTTTTCCCATATTGGCGTGCTCTGTTAATAATGAAATATTCGCCCCTGTCTACCAGAGCTTTTGTTTCATCTAGCCGTTTGTCTATATTTACCATATAGTGCTCGTCAGGGTAACATAATCCTGTTGTATTGAAACGCTTACGCATGCTGCTCTCCTTGCTTTTGATATTTTCATTCTCCTACTGATAGTATAACAACTTTTAGATGCTAGTTCAATGTTAATAGCTATTACCGGGCTGAAAAGATCGGTTTACATATCATTAGAAGATATAAATATGGAGTGTAAGGCAAGGCTTGACAGAAGTGACATCATTGGATGGAATTTGTTAAACAAAGAATGAATCACACATTCATTAAACTGGCGAATTCCTGTGTGACAATTGACTCCTTTCCGGAACGTTCCCTGTTCGAAGGAATCGTGAATGCCGTTGCACATAAATTATTTTCTGGATGGGACACAGATTCAGAAAGTATTAGAAAATCTGGTGGAACAAAAATATTTGGAAAAAGATAAAGTGGCCGGAACGAATTATTATAAAACAAACAGAGATATGGTAGATTTGGGATAACGGACATAGCGAATGTTACTGTGAACGGAGTGAAGAGTAACAGTTGGGATCCTCCTGCGGCCTCAAATTACCAAAAAAGTAATTGACAAAGGAACGTGTGTTCTGATATAATATTATAAATTATCTGGGAAGTCCAGCTAAGAAATGTCAATAGGTAAAATGAAAAATGTTAAAAAAGTTTTTT
>CATBDC010000030.1 GCA_949502235.1 uncultured Lachnospiraceae bacterium
ATCTGACTGGTGAATCTTAGTCGGCAGGCTCAAAATTCCGAGAGCCTATTTTATATATGTACTTTTCCTTTGAATTAAAAACCATATTCCAAGTATACTACAGGATACGGGAAATTTACAATCTTTTCATAATGTTTTTATTGATTTCTAAGTATGCTCTCCGTATAATGTAAGAGTAGTACAGGAGGAGAAAAATGGATAACCAGAATAGAAATAATAAGGGCCCTGACAGAAATAATAAGCAAGGGTTCTCTTTTGTGATTATTGTTACTTTACTTACGGCAATGATGGTATTTGCCCTGTATCAGTTCCAGGGAGTGAGCAGCCAGGAAAAAGAGATAAGCTATGATGAATTTCTCAAAATGGTTGAGGACAGAAAGGTTGATACCGTAGAAGTGAAAAGTGACCGGATAGTGATCACTGCCAAAAAGGAGAAAGGCGAGAGGGAAGCCAAGGAATACTATACCGGCGTGATTCGTGACGATACTTTGTCTAACAAGCTTTATAAGGCTGGGGTAGAATATAAGCAGGAGATTCCGGACACGACTTCCATGATGGTAGCTCAGACGATTTTTTCATTCCTGCCGATCTTTCTTTTAATAGGCATGCTTGTCTGGATGACAAGAAAGATGTCTAAGGGCGGGGGCATTATGGGTGTTGGAAAAAGCAATGCCAAAATGTACGTAGAGAAGCAGACCGGCGTGACTTTTAAGGATGTTGCCGGGCAGGATGAGGCGAAGGAGTCGCTGCAGGAGGTAGTGGACTTTTTGCATAATCCGGGGAAATACACAAGTGTAGGCGCCAAGCTGCCGAAAGGGGCTCTTCTTGTGGGACCGCCGGGAACAGGTAAGACGCTTCTTGCCAAGGCTGTAGCAGGTGAAGCAAAGGTTCCCTTTTTCTCTCTTTCCGGATCAGCATTTGTGGAAATGTATGTGGGAGTCGGGGCATCGAGGGTTCGTGATTTATTTAAGCAGGCACAGCAGATGGCGCCGTGCATCATTTTTATTGATGAGATAGATGCCATTGGCAAGAGCAGGGATAATCAGCTTGGAAGTAATGATGAGCGGGAGCAGACGCTGAATCAGCTTCTGGCGGAGATGGATGGTTTTGAGAGTAATAAGGGTCTTGTTCTTCTGGCAGCAACGAACCGTCCGGAGATTCTGGATCCGGCGCTTTTAAGACCGGGACGCTTTGACCGGCGTATTATTGTAGAAAAGCCGGATCTTAAGGGGCGTGTTGATGTATTGAAGGTACATTCAAAGGACGTAAAAATGGATGAGACGGTGGATCTTGATGCCATAGCCCTTGCAACCTCCGGAGCAGTGGGCTCTGACCTTGCTAATATGATTAATGAAGCGGCGATTAATGCAGTAAAAAATGGAAGAAATGCAGTCTGCCAGAGTGATTTGTTTGAAGCAGTCGAGGTAGTGCTGGTAGGTAAAGAGAAAAAGGACAGAATTATGAGCCAGGAGGAGCGGAGGATTGTATCCTACCACGAAGTAGGGCATGCTCTTGTAAGTGCACTTCAGAAGGATGCGGAGCCTGTGCAGAAAATTACGATTGTTCCGAGAACAATGGGAGCTCTTGGTTACGTTATGCAGACACCGGAGGAGGAGAAGTTTCTTAATACAAAGAAGGAGCTTGAGGCAATGCTGGTTGGAGCACTTGCCGGACGTGCTGCAGAGGAGATTGTATTTGATACGGTGACAACCGGCGCCTCTAATGATATTGAAAAGGCAACCAAGATTGCGAGAGCCATGATTACCCAGTACGGTATGAGTGACAAGTTCGGGCTTATTGGCCTTGAATCTATCCAGAACAAATATCTGGACGGAAGGCCGGTAAGCAACTGCGGCCAGGCTACAGCATCGGAGATAGATAAAGAGGTTATGAAAATGCTGAAGGAATCTTACGAAGAGGCTAAGAAGCTCTTGGGAGAGCACAGAAAGTCTCTTGATAAGATTGCGGATTTCCTGATAGAGAAGGAGACCATTACAGGAAAAGAGTTTATGGAGATTTTCCATGAGGTGGAAGGGATTAACCCGGAGGAGAAGAAAGAACCGGAAGAGAGGATTGCTATGTCACCGGTGGAGTGATGGGGGAGGACGGTTTCCACGCCCACGGCCCCTCTAAGAAAACTGGCTGGCAGACGGCGTACAGGCAGCTCGGACAGCAGGGCTTAGACAGGGTTCCCAGGCAGACAGGCAGTGTCCCGGACAAAAACGATTCCAGATGCGGACATATTGTAAATTCAAAACAGCCAGAATATAGGTCACCGGACAGATTCAGCCGGAATTTTTGATAAATTCCCGCTTCAGCTGTCCTCGTAACATGTACTTATGGTACATGTTACGAACCTATATTCTGGCTGTTTTTCATTAACAATATGTAACCGCTCTTCCAACGTTTTTTGCCCGGGACACTGCCTGTCTGCCTGGGAACCCTGTCTAAGCCCTGCCGTCTGTGCGGCTGTACGCCGTCTGCCAGCCTGTTATCTTAGAGGGGCTGTGGGCGCGGGAACCTGGAGGCGAGCCTTCCGAAATCTGTCGGCTGTGGGTGTGCAATGCGGTACTAGCGGAGGTGCTCTGGTTTTTATAGATTCCATCGAAATGTGTGGTAACGTTATTATAAACAAAGACTTTCTAAAAATTATATATCGACAATAGAAGGATTTTATGTATAATAAAAGTATGAGAACGTTTCCACAAATAAAATCATACAGGAGGATAGAATGAAGAAGGCGACATTGAAGGATGTTTCATCAAGATCGGGTGTCTCGGTTTCTACGGTGTCCAGATATATTAATGGTTCTGGGTATGTAGATGATAAAACTGCCAGGTGTATTCAGGAGGCAGTTGAGGAGTTAAATTATAAACCAAATAAGTTTGCACAAAGTCTTAAGAAGGATGCCACCCAACAGATAGTACTTATTGTGCCGGATATTTTGAATCCTTATTATGCAGTGATTTTTCGTGAACTGCAGGAAAGGGCGTTAGCGGAGGGGTATACGATTGTCCTTTATGATACTGCCCAGAGGGAAGAAGAGGAGATAAAGGCGGTTTCTTTTGCGGAGGAGATTGGGGCAGATGGAATTATTTACTGTTCTATTTATAAGTCAGAAGAGTGTTTAAAGCAGCTGATTCAGAATGGGAAGCCTGTTATTGTGAATAATAATTATAAAATGGCGGCATTTGATACATTATACAGCGAGGCGGGAAATGGAATTTATATTTCCGCAAGGCATCTGTTGAAATGTGGCCATAGAAAAATCGGCTATGTGGGAGGCAATCCTGTTTCAGATGTAAATATCAGAAGGAAAAAAGGGTTTTTGAAGGCTGTAGAGGAACAGGATATATGTGTGCCGGAAGACTGGATTTTTGAAATGGACTTTTCTATGGCAGCCGGTTATAAGGCTGGAATGTATTTTGCTTCATTAGAGGAACGGCCAACGGCTCTTTGTGCGGCAAATGATATTATTGCAATGGGGCTTATTACTGCATTTAATGAGCGCCGTATTAAAATTCCCCAGGATATTAGTATTACTGGTGAGGATAATATCGAGTTTTCTAAGATTTGCAGACCGACTCTGACAACGGTAGAGAACAGCGGAAGCTTTTTTGCGGAACATGCATACAGGCTTTTGATGGAGAGAATCAAGAAGGTGTATACAGGAGAAGCACGGAAAATTGTATGTCCCAGAGAATTGATTGTAAGAGAATCTACAAGGATAATCAGAGAAGAGAAAGGAGAATAGATTTGGAAAGGATTATTTTGGATACAGATATAGGAACAGATGTTGATGATGCGATGGCTGTTGCGTTAGCGGCTCTTTCTCCTGAAATTAAGGTCGAAGGAATTACGACTGTGTATGGGGATGTTGACTTAAGAGCGCGTATGGCTGTCAAGATTTTAAAACTACTGGGAAAAGAAGAAATACCCGTGATGGCAGGAATACGGGAGGTATTACTTAGAAACCGTGAGATCTGGTGGCTTGGTCATGAGGGAGAAGGGCTTTTGGAGGAAGGAGAAGAGCTTCCTTATGATAAAAGACATGCGGTAGATTTCATTATTGATACAGTAATGAATAATCCAGGCGGAATCACGCTGGTAGCAATTGGCCCATTTACGAACCTGGCTGTGGCAATGGCACGGGAACCGTTGATTGCAGAAAATGTAAAGCAGATTATTATTATGGGCGGAAGTGCCAGGCTTGGAAGTATTGGGATGGAACTAGAGTATTCAGATCATAATGTCAGCAGAGATCCCGAGTCAGCTTCTCTTTTGTTTAGAAGCGGGGCACCAATTATAATGTGCGGCTATGATGTCACCCGTCAGGTGCTGGTTCGCACAAAGGATGTGGAACGTTTGGAGGCAACGAAGGAACCGTTAAATCTTGCAATGGCGCGTATGATCAGGAAATGGCTGGATTGGTGGAAACGTGATTTTACTGCAATGAATGATCCTTTATGTATCGGACTTTTGATTGATCCGAGTTTCTGCAGAGGAAAGATGATGAATGTACATGTAGAGTATGACCACAGGCATCCGACAGGACATACGATTTGTACACTGCCAAAAACCCCATGGACACCGCCTGCAGAGCTGGGAAGGAAGATACCGGATCCCACGGTTAAGGTTTGTCTTGAAGTAGATGCCGAAAGATTTATGAAAATGCTGATGAACAGGGTATGTGACAGAAATTACAAATTTTAAGGGAGGAAATGCTTAATTTCCTGGTAATGCCTGATATTGAGAAGGTAAGTGATGTTTTTAAAGAATACGAAAAAAAGAATACAGATGTAAAGGTAAATGTAGAATCTCTTCCTTTTGATAAAATGTTTGAGGCAATAGAGGTACGTCTTGGCGCTAAAGAGGATTCTGTTGATGTATTGCTTGTAGATGCCCCTATGGTGGCAAATTATGCTGCAAAGGGATATCTTGCAGATATGTCTTCTTATGTGGATGATGAGTCAAAGGGGAAGATTACAGAGGCATCACTGGGAGCAGGAACAATTGATGGAAAGCTGATGGCACTGCCGCTTAACAGTTCTACTGTGAACCTATACTACAATAAAGAAATATTTAAAGAAAAAGGAATAGAGGTTCCATCAGAGGATGTAGATGAGAGATGGACATGGGAAAGGGTTGTAGAGGCGGCGAAGGAACTTACTTATGAAAAGGACGGCAGGCAGATTTATGGGCTTTGTTTTGAGCAGATAGGGCGTCCTTATCAGCTTCTTCCTCTGGCACAGAGCCTGGGGGCAGAAGAGTTTGTTAGTGAAGACGGCTCAAAAACAGAGGGCTATACAAATTCGGAAGAGATGGTTAAAGCGTGCCTGTTTTACTATGATACCTTTAATACATGGAATATCAGCCCGAAAATCAGTGCGGATGATGCCGTTTCCTATTTTACTGGCGGACAAGTTGCCATGTTTATCGGAGGTCCGTGGCAGATTCCGGCTATGACAGAAGCAGGAATGGACTTTGGATTTGCGCCACACCCATATTTTGAGGGCGGAGAGGTAGTAACACCTACCGGAAGCTGGTATGTAGGAGTGTCGAATTATTCGAAAAACAAGGAAGAGGCAGCAAAATTTGTAGAGTTTATTACAACAAATGATGATGCCTGTCAGATGAATTATGATATCGGGAAGAACCTTCCCTGCAACATTCATGTACTGGAAGCAATTGATCATGATCCTGCATATGAGAGCTTCCCTGATAATTCTATGAAGCTTGCAGTATATGAATCGATTCATACAGCAAAGGCAAGGCCGCAGATGGCAGGATATGCAGAATGGCAGTCTGTTATGGAGAAAACATATAGTGATATTATGAATGGAAGTCATCCAAAGGAAGCACTTGACCTGGCTGTTTCCGAGATTGATAAGCAATTAGAGAAATATAAAAAGTAGCTTGCAGATATGGGGCAGGGATTCCCTGCCCTTAGACTTTACAGGAGGATATGAAAAGGTGAAATGGAAAAGAATAGCTGCGCCTCTGCTCTTTTTAACACCGGCAATGCTTGGAATTATGGTATTTAAGGTGTTTCCTATCTTACAAGGTGTATTTGACAGCTTTTTTCAATATTCCTTTATTAATCAGAAAACCTATTTTACGGGCTTTCAGAATTATATAGACGCATTAACGGATCCAGTATTTTTAAATTCAATAAAAGTAACTATGATTTTCAATATCATTGTCAATCCCCTTCAGGTGTTTATATCTTTTGGGTTAGGTCTTCTGCTTATGGTTAAGGTAAAAGGACAGAAAGCTTTTCGGACCATACATCTGATACCGATTACAGTGTCCTTTACTATTGCATGTATTTTGTGGGGAGTTTTAATGAATCCGGAGCAAGGGCTTCTGAATTCTGTGCTGAATATATTCGGAATACCTAATCAACAATTTTTATTTGATAAAGCGCAAGCGCTGCCAGGTGTTATCGGTATAGCAACCTGGAAAGGAGTAGGCTACTGGGCGCTATTTTTCATATCAGGGCTTGAGGAAATTCCTTCACAGCTTTATGAAGCCGCTGCCATTGACGGGTCTGGCCCATGGAACACCTTACTGCATATTACAATACCTCAAATGAAGAGAACAGTGCTGTTTGTGGTGATTTCTGATACAATTTCAAACTTTCTTTTGTTTGTTCCGGCGTATATTCTAACAAACGGAGGACCTGAAGGAAGTACTGATTTTATGATGTTTGAAATTTTTAAAAATGCGTATGCCTATTCAAATGTAAATCTTGCCTCGGCAATGATTGTAATACTTCTTGTGATTATGCTGGCTGTAGTAGGTGCAGAGACTATGCTGCTGGGAGGAAGAGATGAATAGATTGAAAGGAAAGACAAAAATAGTTATTTATTTTCTTCATGCGGTTCTTCTGGCTGTAGTTTTTCTGCCTCTGATATTTGCCCTTGTTTCTTCCTTCCGTCCACTGGAGGATTTGTATAAATATATCAGGCCGCTGTCGATAGAGACCTTTATACCAAAAAATTTTACATTGGATGCATATAAGGATATTTTTGTGAAATATAGATTTGGAACCTCTGTAATGAATTCGGTTTTTGTGGCCGCGGTAACTGTAATAGCAGGAGTTATTGTTAATGCACTTGCAGGTTTTGCGTTTGCCAAGTTCCAGTTTCCCTGTAAACGGCTGCTGTTTGGGATTGTACTGATAACCTTTATGGTTCCATTTGAGCTTTTATCGATTAATCTGTATAGTATGATGATTGATTTTGGATGGGTCGATACATTTTTTGCATTGATTGTCCCAAGTGTTCCGAACGGAATGGTTATTTTTCTCTTCAGGCAGTATTATCTGGGGTTTCCGGATTATCTCCTGGAGACAGCTAAAATTGATGGATTGAACTGGTGGGAAATTTTTTGGAGAGTAGTAATGCCTAACTCGAAAGCAGTATGTATTAGTTCAGGGCTGGTGCTGTTTTTAAATCAGTGGGAATCATTTTTGTGGCCGGTTCTTGTAACACGAAGCGAAAATATGCAGACTATACAGATAGCATTAAACAGCTTCCGGACGCAATATACCAAGGAATGGAACAACATATTTGCAGCATCTATTATAGCCTTTTTAATTCCGATTTTAATTATTCTGCCACTGCAGAAATTTTATGTTGAAGGCATTACCAGTACCGGAAGCAAGGAATAAACTGAATGAAAATGAAAGGGAGAGGATGTCATGTTAAAATTAAAGGATAAAATGCGCTGGACATATTTTTCAGATATGCTGGAGGATGAGTATAGTGCGTGCAGGTATCAGGGGAAGCCAGTAGAAAAGTTTGAAAAAAAGATAGGAGAAATTTCTAAAATTGAGAATAGCAAAAAACGTGAAGAGGAAGCCGGCAGACTATTAGATCAGATGGAAAAGGAGGCTGTAAAGGATACAGGCAGTTTCCAGGAGCCGTCAAAATATGAGGAGATACAGGAAGCTCTGCCAAAGAAAAAGAAGAAGCAGCTGCAGATAGATCAAAGTAAAATAAAGGATAAGCTGTTGGGAGCATGGTTGGGTAGAATAACAGGATGCCTCCTAGGCATACCAGTAGAAGGATGGACGAAAGAAAGAATTCGGGGATTTTTATCTGAATCAGGGCAGTACCCTCTAAAAACCTTTATGACAGCAGATGTTAAGGATGAAGTAAAAATGAAATATAAGGTGGAAGCGGCAGATCCTGAGACGCCATATGACAGAACAGTAATCTACTGGAAAGAATATATTGAGAAATACCCGGTAGATGATGATATGAATTACCCTGTACTGGCATTAAAAATTGCTGAACGTTACGGGCTGGAGTTTGATTCGCAGGATGTGGCGGAAGCCTGGCTTCTTGGCATACCGGGGCTGCATGCGTGTACGGCAGAAAGGGTGGCATACAAAAATCTGATGAGCGGTATTCTTCCGCCAGAATCAGGAAAGTACAGAAACCCATACAGGGAATGGCTGGGAGCACAGATACGGGGGGATTTCTGGGGCTATGTTTTTCCGGGCAGTCCGGGCGAGGCGGGCATATATCGATGCATGCGTTTCTCATGATAAGAATGGAATTTACGCAGAAATGCTGATTTCAGCTATATGCAGTCTTTGCTGCAGTGAAAATCTGTCTATGAAGGAGATTGTGGAGGAGGCGCTTTTAGAGATTCCAAAGCAATGCAGGCTTGCTGCCTGCGTCAGGACAGTGTTGGAGGAATATGAACAGGGGATGTCTTTTCAGGACGTGGCAGACAGAATACATAACGAATATAATGAAGAGAGCTTTTTTGACTGGTGTTATGTAATGCCGAACATGCAGCTGGTTATTGCAGCAGTTCTGTGCTTTTCTGAATCCTTTACAGAAGCAATAACAAATATCGTTATGTGCGGCTTTGACACAGACTGCAACGGTGCCACCGTGGGTTCTATTCTTGGACTTTATAGGGGAAAAGACTGTATAGACAAAAAATGGTATGAGGATATTAAGCCAGTTGTCTGCACAAGTATTCATGGATATCACGAAATGAGCATTGAAGAACTAGTTGAAAGAACGCATAGATTAATAAAATATTTATAGAAGGCAAAGTCTCTTGTCAGAAATCCAAGGGTAAGTTAAAATAAAGGAGTATTATATACCTGAGGAGATTGACATGTTTGACATACAGGAAGAACTAAAAAAACTCCCGGGAAAACCGGGAGTTTATATTATGCATGATGAAACAGACAATATCATTTATGTTGGTAAGGCCATAAGCCTTAAGAACCGTGTGCGCCAGTATTTTCAGAGCAGCAGGAATAAGGGCGTGAAGATTGAGCAGATGGTGACGCATATTAGGCGGTTTGAGTATATTGTGACGGATTCGGAGTTAGAGGCGCTTGTCCTGGAGTGCAACCTGATTAAGGAGCACAGGCCTAAGTATAATACGATGCTGATGGATGATAAGGCATACCCTTTTATTAAGGTAACTGTGGAGGAGCCTTTTCCCCGTATCATGCTGGCAAGGCAGATTGGCAAGGATAAGTCGAAGTATTTCGGACCCTATACCAGCGCAGGGGCGGTGAAAGACACGATTGAGCTGATACGCAAGCTGTACCATATAAGGAGCTGCAACAGGAGGCTTCCGGCGGATATCGGGAAAGAGAGGCCGTGCCTTAATCATCATATTCATCAATGCAACGCGCCCTGCCAGGGATATATTTCAGAAGGGGAATACCGTAAATCTATTGATGAGGTGGTACATTTCCTAAATGGAAACTATGATTTGATTCTTGGGAGGCTTCAGGAAAATATGGAGGCAGCCTCAGAGGCACTGGAATTCGAGAAGGCAATTGAATACAGGGAGCTTCTAAACAGTGTGAAAAAGATAGCCCAGAAGCAGAAGATTACGGACACGGCAGGAGACGACAGGGATATTCTGGCTGTGGCTTCGGATAAAGAGGATGCGGTTGTTCAGGTGTTTTTTATCCGCGGCGGCAGGCTTATCGGACGGGATCATTTTTATCTGAAGATTTCAGAAGGGGAGGCACATGGTGAGATACTTTCAAGCTTTATTAAACAGTTTTATGCCGGAACCCCTTATATCCCGGCCAGCCTTATGCTTCAGGAGGAAATAGAGGATCAGGCCCTGATTGAGGAATGGCTTACAAAGAAGCGTGAACACAAGGTGCGTCTTCATGTGCCGAAAAAAGGAACAAAGGAAAAGCTGGTGGAGCTTGCCCAAAAAAATGCGGTTCTTGTCTTAAATACTGATAAGGAGAGATTGAAAAGAGAGGAGGGACGCACCATAGGGGCAGTAAAGGAGCTGGAGAAGCTTCTTGGCCTAAAGGGCATTGTCCGCATGGAGGCGTATGACATTTCTAACACAAATGGGTTTGCTTCCGTAGGCTCTATGGTGGTATACGAGAAGGGAAAGCCAAAGCGTAATGACTACAGGAAATTTAAGATTAAAGGCGTGAAAGGGGCAAATGATTATGCCAGCATGGAGGAGGTTCTGACAAGAAGGTTCAGGCATGGCATTGAAGAAAGAGAGGAAGGAAAAGAGATGGGGGGCTTTACATCATTTCCAGATCTGATTCTTATGGATGGCGGGAAGGGGCAGGTGAATGTTGCTCTTGAGGTGATGGATAAGCTTAAGCTTGCCATTCCTGTATGCGGTATGGTAAAGGATGACAACCACAGGACGAGAGGGTTATATTACGATAATAGGGAGGTTTCTATTGACAAGAACTCGGAAAGCTTCCGGCTGATTACAAGAATCCAGGATGAAGCACACCGCTTTGCAATTACCTTTCATAGAGACTTAAGAAGCAAGGGACAGGTACATTCCGTACTGGATGATATTCCGGGGGTTGGTCCTGCAAGAAGAAAGGATTTGATGAAGAATTTTGAAAATATTGAGGCAATCAAGAGTGCCTCTGTAGAAGAGCTTAAAAGACTGCCCTCTATAAATGAAAAATCCGCCAGGGAGATATATAATTTTTTTCACCAATGTGATATAATAACCACAAGTGCGGACACGAAGGAAGGAGATACACATGACAACGAATAATGTTAAAATGAAAACGCTGGTTGAGAGAATGAATCTTAAAAATCTTACGCCAGATATAGACTATGCGGGGAAAGAGGTGGTGATTCCTGATATCAACAGGCCGGCGCTGCCGCTTACAGGTTTTTTTGAAAATTTTGATTCCAGGCGCGTTCAGATAATCGGCTATGCGGAATACAGCTATCTTGAAACACTGGATGACGAAAGGAAAAAGGTTATATACGAAGAGTTTCTCAAAGAGGATATGCCCTGCATTATATTCTGCAGATCCCTGAAGCCGGATGAGATTTTAATTGAGAAGGCTGTAAAAGCAAATGTACCGCTGTTCTCGACAGATATTCATACATCGGAATTTACAGCAGAGATTATCCGGTGGCTGAACGTTGCACTTGCGCCATGTATTTCTATTCATGGGGTTTTGGTTGAAGCTTATGGTGTCGGCGTGCTGATTATGGGAGAGAGCGGGATCGGAAAAAGCGAGGCGGCACTGGAGCTGATTAAGAGAGGACATCGTCTGGTCAGTGATGATGTGGTTGAGATAAGGAAGGTCAGCGATGAGACTCTGGTTGGAAGCGCGCCGGATATTACCAGGCACTTTATAGAGCTTAGGGGAATCGGAATTGTAGATGTAAAGACATTATTCGGAGTTCAGAGTGTAAGGGAAACCCAGAACATTGATCTTGTGATTACGCTGGAGGACTGGGACAGGGAGAAGGAATATGACAGATTAGGGCTTGAAGAACAGCATACGGAGTTTCTTGGCAACACGGTGGCCAGCCATCAGATTCCTATTCGTCCGGGACGGAATCTGGCAGTTATTGTGGAAACAGCAGCCATTAATCACAGACAGAAGAAGATGGGATATAATGCGGCACAGGAGTTATATAAACGTGTCCAGCGAAATCTTACCAGAAAGTAATGCGCAGGCTAAAGCAGCAAGGAGGAATGGAGAATGAAATATTGTTTTGGAGTGGATGTTGGCGGAACAAGTATTAAGATAGGCTTGTTTACTGTAGAGGGCAATATCTTGGATAAGTGGGAGTTAAAGACCCGCAGGGAAAATGGAGGAGAGGCAATTCTGCCTGATATAGCTGCCTCCCTGAAGGATAAGATCCAAAAGAGCGGTCTTGATAAAGGCGAAATCAAAGGCATCGGTATCGGAATTCCCGCTCCCGTGACAGGGGACGGTATCGTAAAGAATACAGCCAACCTGGGATGGGGCTATAAAGAGGTGAACCGGGAGCTTCGGGAGCTCACAGGACTTGATGTCCAGGCAGGAAACGATGCAAATCTGGCAGCGCTTGGTGAGATGTGGCTTGGCGCCGGACAGGGTCAGACAAATATGATTATGGTAACTCTCGGAACCGGAGTCGGAGGCGGAGCTATTGTAGACGGCAGGCCGATGGTGGGGGCAAACGGTGCGTCAGCAGAGATTGGACATGTATGCGTAAACTATCATGAGAAGAAAAAATGCGGCTGCGGAAAGACTGGATGTCTGGAGCAGTATGCATCTGCAACGGGAATTGCCAGGCTTGCCAGAATGAGGCTTGCCTGGGATGATACCCCATCGCTGCTGCGCGGACAGGATAAGATAGATGCCAAAGCTGTATTTGATGCCATGAAGGAAGGCGACAGCGTTGCAGAGGAGATTGTGGATCAGTTCAGCGCGTATTTGGGACATGGCCTTGCAAATGTGGCAATTATTGTAGACCCGGCAGTTATTGTAATCGGAGGCGGCGTGTCTAAGGCGGGGGACATTATGATCCCATATATCAAGAGGTACTTTTTGGAGAAGGCATTTTTCGCAAACAGGGAGACAGAATTTGTAATCGCGAAGCTTGATAATGACGCAGGAATCTGCGGCGCTGCAAAGATGATTATCGATAAATAAGTAGAAGATTTCCAACTGTACGGGTGGAATGTCGTTTAGAGGACGGAAGTTTTAAGATGCCCTTCCTAACGCAGACTAAGGCAACACTTCGGTGAACTAACTGCTAACGAAGGCTAAGGAGTTCAGGAGAGCCTTCACTCCTAAGTCTTTCGTAAGCAGTGGATTTCACCTCCGTTAAAAGCGCCTTTTAATGTCTGCTTATAGGAAGGGCATCTTAAAACTTCCTGTGCATCGAAAATGACGTTCCAACAGCACAGACGGAAAGTTTTCCGGTGCACAGGCAGTTCGGGATAGTTCTTCCCCACACTTCCTGTGCATTGAAAAGGATGTATGGGGATTTTTTCAGTGAACAGGCGGTTCGGGACAGTTCTTCCCTACACTTCCTGTGTACTGCAAATCTGGTTCCAATGTACAGGAAGTTCGAAGATGTCATTCCTATAAGCAGACATTAGAGGGGCGTTTTTAATGGAGGTGAAATCCACCGCTTATGAAGACTTAGGAGTGAAGGCTTTCCTGAACTCCTTAGCCTTCGTTAGCGGTTAGTTCACCGGAATGTTGCCCAGTCTGTGTTAGGAATGACATCTTCGAACTTCCGTCCGTTGGATGAGATTTCTTTATCAGTGCTGACACATCAGGTGGCAGGGGTGTCTGGATTATCCGGTGGGTTTGGATCAACTGGTGGGTTTGGATCAACCGGTGGGTTTGGATCAACCGGTGGGTTTGGATCAATTGGGTTTGGATCAACCGGCGGGTCTGGGTTCTCTGTGCCTCCCTGATTATTTTCCTCTTCCTGCCGTTTCTGTTCTTCCTCCTCCTGCCGTCTCTTTTCTTCTTCTTCCTGCCGTTTCCTTTCAGCTTCTTCCATCTGGCCGATATCATTTCCGCTTGAATCCTTGATGCCGTTGTGTCCCGGACATGCTGTGTTAGGGACAGAGCCCTTTGCAAAGAATTCTGTAATGGTAGGGCATCTTCCAGCCACTGCCAAATGTCCGGTATATTTACATACAGTCTTCTGTTCTACGGAGGCAGGCATGTCAAAATCCTTAGGCTCAAGCCCTTCATGAATACGGCTCATGACACTCCGCCATATATTCATATGAAAGTTTCCGCAGTTGGCAAGAGACTTATTGTCATCATAACCGCCCCATACGGTACAGATATAATATGGAGTGTATCCGGCAAACCATAAGTCCTTATCAGAATCATCGGTATTCGTAGATGTACCTGTTTTTCCGGCCACGGCCATACTGCCCAGCTTTGCGTCCGTACCTGTACCACTTTCTACAACTGTCTTCATTGCGCTTGTCAGAAGATAGGCCGTACTGTCCTGAAGAGCCTGGTGGCTGTCAGGAGTTCCGTCTAATAGTACATTACCGTCATGATCCAGAACCTTTGTATACAGGGTCGGCCTGTTATATACGCCGTTATTTGCAATAGCGGCAAATGCTCCGCACATCTCATAATTGTAGACGCCATCTACAATACCTCCAAGAGCCGTAGACTGATATAGATCCGACAATGGTCCGTATCCATCATCGCGGTTCTCTACGAGAGTCGTTATACCCAGGTTTTTACAGCAGTCAAAGCCCACCCGGGGGGTAATCTCGGTAAACATCTTAACAGCACAGACATTGGCAGACTGCGCTATAGCGTTTCGCACTGTCATATCACCTTTGTAGCTGTTTCCCCACCAGTTCTTTACCAGCTGGCCGCTCTCGTATTTGAAAGGCTCGTCCTTGATTGTGGTTGCAAGGGTCTTTCCGCAGGAATCAAGGGCCGGCGCGTAAACAGCCAGAATCTTAAAGCAGGAGCCTGGCTGCCTTGTGGAGCCCTTGTAGGCGCGGTTCAGGGAAAGACTGGTTGTCTTGGCGCCCCGTCCTCCTACCATGGCCTTTACCTGTCCGGTATGCTGATCCATCAGAGTAAGGGAAGCCTGGGGCTGCGGGGAAATATTTACAACCTCAAGGTAGGTATCTCCCTCCCGTGCAAGTGTGGCTTTAAATTCCTCGATCCTTGCGTAAACAGCCTCCTCGCTGGAAAAGACAAGTCCCTGCTCGTCCCCGTACACATCCTTTGTGTACTGCTTTATATGGCCTGAACCATAGTTTTCCAAAGTTCCGTCTGCCCGGGTGATAGTCAGGGCATAATCAAGGCCGTATTCCTTCAGGTAAGGATAGTTGGCGTCATTATTCATCTCCTCATCACAGATAGCCTGCATGCCAAGATTTTGAGTGGAGAAGATGCTTAAGCCTCCGCTGTATACTGCAGTAAAGGCCTGTGTCTCTGTAAATCCGCACTGATCCTGCAGATCCTGCATAACCTGGTCGGAGAGTGCATCCACAAAATAACTGTAAGGCGTCATGACATCAGTGACGGCATTAATTGTCTGAATACGGGAATAGACGTCATCCGCAATGGCCTCATCATAAGCGGCCTGTTCAATATATCCTTGTTCCAGCATTTTTTTAAGGACCTCATCCCGGCGCTCCTTGTTGGCTTCCGGACTTGTCACAGGATTGAGCGCGGAGGGACTCTGGGCAATGCCGGCTATGGTAGCACATTCAGATAAGGTAAGCTCCGAAACATCCTTGTTAAAATACCGCTTTGAAGCAGACTGTACGCCCAGGGAGTTCTGCCCCAGGTTAATTGTATTCATATAGCTTTCAAGGATCTCGTCCTTACTCATCTGCTTTTCAATATCAACAGCCAAAAACTGCTCCTGAAGCTTTCGTTCCAGCCGGTCGAAGAATGTCTTTTCTTCCGTAAATTCGGGGAAGACATTATTTTTAATAAGCTGCTGGGTCAGGGTACTGGCACCTTCGGAGAAGCTTCCAGAGGTAAGGCCTTTGACAGCCGCACGGGCAATACCACGGGGATCAATTCCGTTGTGCTGGTAGAAACGCTCGTCCTCAATAGCCACAAAGGCATGCTGCATGTCAACCGGTATCTCGTCTATGGTCCGGTAGATACGGTTGGCACCTTCATCTACAAAACGTCCGGTCTCCGTTGTATTATCATCAGCGTATACGATTGTGGTAAATCCTTTTGGCCTTACCATAGACGGAGAGATCTCCGGGGCTTTGTCAATGATTCCTTTTACAAATAATCCGCCGCCTATCACACCAGCTATGCCGACTACGACAATACACAGGAGAAATGCTTTGAATAATCTTATTCCGACCCTCTTTCCCTGCATGGATGATTTTGAGGTAATCTGCTTTTGCTTTTTGGCGGCTTGTTTTTTACCATAATTCATGGGTAACTGCCTCCTTTATATCAAGTCATTATAAGTTGCTGCACTCTTGAATTATCAACCATTATAACAAATATAGAGATTGAAATAAAGAAAAAAATAAAAACTTCATATTTTAGTAGGAAAATCTTAAGGAATTCGTTATAGTTATAGGTAGAGAAACAAAGACAGACAGGAAGGAATAATATTATGTCAGCATCATATAAAGAATTATACGCAGGCGGACAAGGCGAGATCGTAGAAAAGAAGTCCCGCTTTATTGCCACAACATACCCGGCAAAAACAGAAGGGGAGGCACTTGGCTTTATCGAATCCATGCGTAAAAAGTACTGGGACGCCAGACACAACTGCTTTGCCTATGTGATAGGCGAAAGGGGAGAGCTGAAAAGGTGCAGTGACGATGGGGAGCCCGGCGGTACTGCGGGCAGGCCCATGCTGGACGTATTGCTAGGTGAAGAGATCCGCAATATCACAGTTGTAGTTACCAGATATTTCGGCGGTACACTGCTCGGAACGGGAGGTTTGGTGAGAGCTTATTCATCCGCAGTCCAGTCAGGACTTGCCTCATCTGTAATTATAACCAGAATTTCCGGATTTAAACTGTATATCGGGACAGATTACACCAGCCTGGGAAAGATCCAGTACACCCTGGCAGGGAAGGATATCAAAATCCTGGACTCTGCCTACACAGATAAGGTTACACTTACGGCTCTTGTTCCTGCGGGAGAGCTTGAGGCCGTAAAGGCCGCTGTCACAGAAGCAGCGAACGGCAGGGTCTCCCTGACAGAAGGCGGGCCTGTAAGCTTTGCCATGATAGACGGCGCTCCCGTCATTTTATGATTCAGTGTCTTTTTTTGGACATTTCCTGACAATGGAACACGGCCCGGTACTGTCCGGGCCGTGTTTTAGGAAAAGCATGTCTATCCTTTTATTTAAGAAAATTCCGGCTCAATCAGGCCGAAGGTTCCGTCCTTCCTTCTATATACCACACACACCTCATCGCTCTCTGCATTGTAAAATACAAAGAAGTTATGTCCGAGAAGCTCCATCTGTACGCAGGCATCCTCCGGGAACATGGGCTTGATGCCGAATTTTTTAGTACGTACAATTTTAATTTCGCCGTCATCGACAGCTTCCTCTGTCTCAAACAGTTCCTTGTTGAAATTGCTGCCCTCCTGATGTTTGGCTATCAGCTTGTTTTTATATTTCCTGAGCTGGCGTTCAATAACCTCCTCTACCAGATCAATAGATACATACATATCGGAGCTTTCCTGCTCGGAGCGGATAATGTTGCCCTTTACAGGAATGGTTACCTCAATCTTCTGATGTTCTTTCTGCACACTCAAGGTTACGTGAATTTCCGTATCAGGAGTAAAGTACCTTTCTAACTTTCCTAACTTGTTCTCTACAGTCTCTCTTAGGCTGGAGGTCACATCAATGTTCTTTCCTACGATGATAAATTTCATACTGTCCAACTCCTTTTTGATATAATTTCAGAAGAGTATAGTCTGACAATTGATTAACAAGCTACACATCTATCTGATATATCTAGTATAACACGTTTGATGGCTAATGTATAGAACGTATTACTTCAATCCGGGAAATTTTTCCATCGTGGGTTTTTGCGGCACGCAGTCCGAAGTCCTTAAAATATACACAGGCGCCCACACCCACATCAATATCGAACTCTTCACATTTCTTTAGAAATACATTGAGAAGGGTTTCCTCTCCTTCATGGGGAATCTGAATACCAAGAATCCGTTCTACAGATTTCGCTTTCATGGTTGAACGCAGTATAATCTGGTCAGAAATATCAAACTCACAGAACAGATATTTCCTTGTGGCAAACAAGGCCGCTATAGCACCCACGCCGGCCAGGCTGCTCCAGATGGAGGAATGGTCAATAATAATCTGCCTTGCAATTGCAAAGAGGAGCACTTCGAATACAGTATCTGGTGAGTGGGAATACATCATTCGGATAAGCTCGACACCGATAATCAGGTTAAAGCAGGTTTCCATCAAATCCTCGAAATTAGGCCAGATATCCAGATTTGGAATGTTTGTCAGGTTGGATGCCATCCGCAGGCACAATAGAATAATGCCGATGGACATCATGAATGCGATAAAAAGTTCCAGATAGGTTGCCAGACGCTTTAAAAAATTTGCTACGTAATGTCTCATACAGTTCTCCTTTGTACTTTAGTAAACAGGAACGGGTAGATGACCAGTACCCATAATACAAGTATAAAGTACTCGGCGCTTTTTGCCAAGATGGAACTTCCGAAAAAAAGGGCAATTCCTTCCTTGAGAAGCAGGGAAAGGACAAGACCCGGGATTACGGTAAGAAGCAGACTTCTTATAGAGGTAAACCGGGAAGAAAACTGCAGGTATTTCTGCTCGGCATACCATCCTGCGGCGAAGCCCAGTCCGGCGCCGGAGGCCTTTAGGCAGTCAATGGCATATTTCGTCTCAATTGTCCCCTGTTTGTTTAAAATAAGGGCGTAGACTGCGGCGAAAACCGCAATACCGGCGAGAATGAGGGCAGTATACCCCGGATGGGACGTATTTCCAAGAAGAGCATCCTGGAATTTCCAGATTACGCAGGAGACTGCAATGGATATGGCCATAGCTGTAAATACATCCAGAGGAGTATGGCAGCCCAGATACATTCTTGAAAATCCAACAAGAAGAAAGGCCAGGCAGCAGAGAAGCTTTCCCGGAAGGGATTTGTGCTTAAGCGCCAGCGGAACAAACAGGCAGGAAGCCCCCTGTGTGTGCCCGCTTGGAAAGGAATAGCCTGTTGCCCCGGGGAGGGCGCTTTCTACAGCCTTAAATTCCGGGTCTAAAATCCAGGGCCGCGGGATGCGGAAGGTGATTTTCATTATCTGTACGCATAAGCCTGCCGTAAAGTACGTAAAGCCAAGAAGATAAGCAAAGCGTTTATCCACACACCAGTAAAGTGTGCAGATAACCGCTATGATAATGATCTCCTGTCCTAAATAGGTGATAAGCTGCATCAGTTTGTCAAGAAACGGGGTGCGGATTCCTTCTAACAGCCATAAAAATGTCATGATCGATTTCCTCTTTTTCTCATTTTTGGATCCAGAATCTTTTTGCGGATCCGAAGAGCCTTCGGGGTTACCTCTAATAGTTCGTCAGTGTCAATGAAATCCAAAGCCTCCTCAAGGCTTAAGATTTTAGGAGTTGTAAGCCTTAAGGCCTCATCTGCACTGGAGGAACGGGTGTTGGTGAGATGTTTTGTTTTACAGACATTCACCTCAATATCGTCTGTCTTTGCGTTTTCTCCGATCACCATGCCAGAGTAGACCTTTTCACCGGGGCCGATAAATAAGGTTCCCCGTTCCTGGGCGCTAAACAGTCCGTAGGTCACGGATTCACCTGTTTCAAATGCGATAAGGGAACCCTGCTTTCTGTACTGGATATCTCCTTTATAGGGAGCGTATCCGTCAAATGAAGTATTCATGATACCATTCCCCTTTGTGTCGGTCAGAAATTCACCGCGGTAGCCGATAAGTCCCCGTGCGGGAATCTTAAATTCCAGGCGGCTGTATCCTCCATTTGCCGTACCCATATTTTGAAGCTCGCCCTTTCTTGCGCTTAGCTTTTCGATCACAATTCCCGTAAATTCTTCCGGCACGTCAATATACGCAGTCTCCATAGGCTCTAAAAGCTTTCCGCCTTCGTCTTTTTTGTAGAGAACCTCTGCCTTGCTGACGGCAAATTCATAGCCCTCCCGGCGCATGTTTTCAATGAGTACGGATAAATGGAGCTCACCTCTTCCGGACACCTTAAAGCTGTCTGTACTGCCGGATTCCTCCACACGGAGGCTCACATCTGTATTAAGCTCTTTGAAAAGCCGGTCCCTTAAGTGGCGGGAGGTTACATATTTTCCCTCCAGGCCGGCAAAAGGGCTGTCGTTTACAATAAACTGCATGGCAATCGTAGGTTCGGAGATTTTCTGGAAAGGAATTGCCCGGGGATTCTCAGGAGAACAGATGGTATCCCCGATGGAGATATCCCCGATTCCTGAGATAGCAACAATAGAGCCTGTGGCAGCTTCTTTTACATCTACCTTATTCAGGCCGTCAAATTCATATAACTTGCTGATGCGGACTTTTTCCTGGCGGTCCGGGTTGTGCTCGTTGACAACGACTGCGTCCATTCCCACTTTGATTGTCCCGTTATCTACCTTGCCGACTCCGATGCGGCCCACATATTCATTATAGTCGATTGTGCTGATAAGAACCTGTGTATCAGCATCAGGGTCGCCCTCCGGCGCCGGGATATAGTCAAGGATTGTTTCAAATAAAGGCTTCATGTCCCGCTCCTCGTCCGTGAGGTCAAGAACGGCGACCCCGGCCTTTGCGGAGGCGTAGACGAAAGGACAGTCAAGCTGCTCGTCAGAGGCATCCAGATCCATGAAGAGCTCCAGCACCTCGTCAATCACTTCCTCCGGCCTTGCTTCAGGGCGGTCGATTTTGTTAATGCATACAATAACAGGGAGCATAAGCTCTAAGGCCTTTCTTAACACAAATTTTGTCTGGGGCATGGCGCCCTCGAAGGCATCTACTACAAGAATCACTCCGTTGACCATCTTAAGGACACGCTCCACCTCGCCCCCAAAATCGGCATGTCCGGGAGTATCAATAATATTTATTTTGGTTCCTTTATAATAGACTGCAGTATTTTTAGAGAGAATTGTGATTCCCCGTTCTCTCTCAATATCATTGGAATCCATGACCCGTTCTTCTACTTCCTGATTTTCACGGAATACGCCGCTTTGTTTTAGAAGCTCGTCAACCAGGGTTGTCTTACCATGGTCAACATGGGCAATAATCGCTATATTACGAACATCTTCACGTTTCATTTTCATGTAAATCATCCTTTTCTTCTACCTATTTTAATGTTATAACTTTAATAGTGTATCACATTTTACAAATTTTACAAGATGTGAAAAATGTTGTTCTAAAACAAGATGCTGTTTCATAGACTAAATAATGACCATGAAATACGATTCAGAGGAAGGGAGAATGTAAAATTATGTCAGATAAGATCATTGAAAACAACCAGGTAACCATTATGGGAGAAGTTGCCTCCGAATTTACCTTTAGCCACGAGGTGTTCGGGGAAGGATTCTACATGGTAGATGTAAGAGTCAGAAGGCTTAGCAGCTCGGAGGATCGGATTCCGCTTATGATTTCCGAACGGCTCATCGATGTGTCCCAGGACTATATCGGTGAATTTATTATGGCAAGCGGGCAATTCCGTTCTTATAACAGGCACGATGAACAAAAGAACCGGCTGGTATTATCCGTATTCGTAAGAGAAGTGTCGTTTATAGAAGAGGAACTTGACGGGGCTAAGACGAATAATATTTTCCTCGATGGTTATATATGCAAGCTGCCTATTTACCGTAAGACGCCGCTAGGGAGAGAGATCGCAGATCTTCTTCTTGCAGTTAACAGACCCTACGGAAAGTCTGATTACATACCATGTATCTGCTGGGGAAGAAATGCGAGGTTTGCATCAACCTTTGAGGTGGGAGAGCATGTACAGATATTCGGGCGGATCCAGAGCAGAACCTATATTAAAAAGCTGACAGAAACGGAAACCCAGGAGCGTACCGCCTACGAAGTGTCGGTAAGCAAACTGGAATGTATAGAAGGCTAATTAAAGGTTACTGTGAACGGAGTGAGCAGTAACAAATTCGGATGAGGCTTTCATTGACAGAGGCTCCTATTGATGATAAAATTTTAGGTAATAAATAGAAAAATCAGGAGGATGGATATGGCTGTATTTACAGGAGCCGGTGTGGCGATTGTTACACCCTTTAATGCGGATGAAAGTATCAATTATGATAAATTAGACGAATTAATTGACTATCATTGTGAAAATGGTACGGATAGTATCATTATATGCGGAACAACTGGTGAGTCTGCTACAATGACAGAAGAGGAGCACATGGAATGTGTGAAGTTTGCCATAGACAGGGCAAAGGGAAGTATTCCGGTTATTGCCGGCACAGGATCCAACTGTACAAAAACCGCAGTGGATATGTCAAAGGAGGCCGCGCAGTACGGGGCGGACGGGTTGCTTCTTGTAACGCCTTATTACAACAAGGCGACCCAGGCCGGGCTGATTGCCCATTATACCGCGGTGGCAAAAGAGGCGAAGGCGCCGATTATTATGTACAGTGTGGCAAGCAGGACCGGATGCAACATTGAGCCGGCAACGGTGGCGGAGCTTGTGAAGAATGTGGATAATATTGTAGGAGTAAAGGAGGCATCGGGAAATATCTCCCAGGTGGCAAAGATTATGTCCCTTACTGACGGAAATATTGATTTATATTCCGGAAATGACGACCAGATTGTACCGCTTCTTTCCCTGGGGGCGAAGGGAGTTATCTCTGTATTGTCCAATGTGGCTCCAAAGGAGACCCATGATATCTGCGAGAGGTTTTTCGCGGGAGATGTGGCGGGAAGCGCGGCGCTTCAGCTGAAAGCGATTCCGCTTTGTGAGAAATTATTCTGTGAAGTCAATCCGATTCCGGTAAAGAAGGCTATGAAGCTGATGGGTATGGACTGCGGCCCCTTACGCATGCCGCTTACGGAGCTGACCCCGGCGCATACGCAGGAACTTGCCCGGGCGATGACGGATTTTGGAATTAAATTAGCATAAGGAAAAGGGTATCCATATAGAGGATACCCTTTGTCTGCTGTACATACAGTAAGAAAGTAAATGAGGAGGAAGGATAAAATGATACGTGCGATTATGCATGGCTGTAACGGAAGGATGGGACAGGTAATTACTGGTCTTATCAGAGAGGATGTTAAGATTGAGATTGTGGCAGGTGTGGATACCTATACAGGTATTTCTAATTCCTATCCTGTATTTGAAAGTATTGAAAAGTGTGATGTAGAGGCGGATGTAGTCATCGATTTTTCAAATGCGGGGGCAGTGGATGCTCTTCTTGATTACTGTGCGGAAAAAAAGCTTCCGGTGGTGCTTTGTACAACCGGGCTTTCACAAGAGCAGCTTACAAAGGCAGAGGAGGCCGCAAAGAAGACAGCGGTCTTGAAATCAGCAAATATGTCTCTTGGAATTAACCTGCTTTTAAAGCTTGTAAAGGATACCGCAAGGGTTCTTGCAGGCGCGGGATTTGATATTGAGCTTGTAGAGCGCCACCATAATCAGAAGGTAGACGCGCCCAGCGGAACTGCCCTGGCTCTTGCGGATTCCATGAATGAGGCAATGGACAACGCATATACCTATGTATATGACAGAAGCCAGAGGAGGGAAAAAAGGGATAAAAAGGAGATGGGAATCTCTGCCGTGCGCGGCGGAAGTATTGTTGGGGAACATGAGATTATATTTGCCGGACCGGATGAGGTAATAGAATTGAAGCATACTGCATATTCTAAAGCAGTATTTGGAAAGGGCGCAGTGGAGGCTGCCAAGTTCTTAGCCGGAAAACCTGCCGGACGCTATGATATGTCCGATGTAATCTAGAAAAGGAAATATCACAAAGGAGAAAAGTTATGAAAGAATTAGAATCACGTTATCTGGAGCGCTTATCCCAGCTGTATCCTACAATTGCCCGGGCATCTACAGAGATTATCAATCTGCAGGCAATTTTGAATCTTCCGAAGGGCACAGAGCATTTTCTTACGGACATACATGGGGAATATGAGGCATTTTCCCATGTCCTTAAGAACGGTTCCGGCGCAGTCTGCCACAAAATTGACGATGTTTTCGGAAATACTATGAGCAGCAGAGTGAAACAGTCTCTTGCTACTCTTATTTATTACCCGAAAGAGAAAATCGAGCAGGTAAAAAAGACAGAGGAGGATATGGAGGAGTGGTATAAGATTACTTTATACCGTCTCATAGAGGTGTGTAAATGTGCTGCAGGCAAATACAGCCGCTCAAAGGTCCGCAAGGCGCTGCCGGAGGAGTTTGCCTATGTAATCGAGGAGCTTATCACCGAGAAGCCTTCCCTTTCATCAGATAAGGAGTCCTATTATAATTCTATTGTAAGCACGATTATCGGCATCCGAAGGGCGGAGGTGTTTATTGTTGCCCTCTGTGAGCTGATTCAGAGGCTCACGATTGATCATCTGCACATTGTGGGAGACATATATGACCGGGGGCCGGGGCCCCATATCATTATGGATAAGCTTATGGACTATCACTCGGTTGATATTCAGTGGGGGAACCATGATGTTCTCTGGATGGGAGCGGCAGCAGGACAGAGGGGATGCATTGCAAATGTAGTCCGGATCTGTGCAAGATATGGGAATCTGGACATTTTGGAGGACGGCTATGGAATTAATCTGCTCCCTCTTGCCACTTTTGCAATGAATACATATGCGGATGACCCCTGTGAGTGTTTCCAGCTCAAGGGCATGCCGGATTACGGAAAGAACCAGATGCTTCTGGACGTGATGATGCACAAGGCGATTTCTATTATACAATTTAAGATAGAGGGGCAGATTATTAAAAAGAATCCCGGGTTTAAGATGGCAGACAGAAACCTTCTGCACCGCATTGACTTTGAAAAAGGAACTATTGAGATTGACGGAAAGACCTATGAGCTTCTGGATAAGAATTTTCCTACGGTTGATCCGAAAAAGCCCTATGCCCTTACCGCTGCAGAGGAGGATGTTATGGAACGCCTTACAAAGGCATTTGAAAACTGTGCAAGGCTTCAGGAGCATATGAGATTTCTCCTGAATAAGGGGGGTCTTTATAAGGTATATAATAATAATCTTCTCTATCATGGCTGCGTGCCCCTTCAGGAGGACGGAAGCTTAAAGCCAGTGCGCATTTACGGGCAGACATATAAAGGAAAAAGTCTTTATGAGGTGCTGGAGAGCTATGTAAGAAAAGGATTTTATGCTCTGGATGACAAGGAGAAGGAGCGGGGGAAGGATATGATGTGGTACATCTGGCTAAGTGAAGGCTCTCCTCTTTTCGGAAAAGACAAAATGGCTACCTTTGAGCGATATTTTCTTAAGGAGAAAGAAACACATAAGGAGACAAAAAATCCTTATTATACGCTGCTTGAAGAAGAGGATGTTGTAAATAATATTTTACAGGAATTCGGACTTGGAACGGAAGAAACCCATATTATTAACGGACATGTGCCCGTAAAGACAAAAAATGGGGAGAATCCCATTAAATGCGGAGGCAAGGTATTTGTCATCGATGGAGGCTTTTCAAAGGCATATCAGAAGGAGACGGGAATAGCAGGCTATACGCTCATTTATAATTCCCATGGGCTAATTCTGGCAGCTCATGAGCCATTTGAATCCACGGAGACAGCTATCGAAAAAGAAAGTGACATTCATTCCAACAGCGTGATGGTGAAGCGGGTGGCCGAAAGAAAGCGTGTAGGGGATACGGACATTGGGAAGGAACTGAAGGAGCAGATTGAGGATCTTAAGATGCTTCTTGAGGCGTACAGAAGCGGACGCATCACGGAACGAGTATAGAATTGGAAAAAAATACTACTTTCTTTCAGGTATATTTTTTCTGATTTTGCAAATATTACTAGCAGCAAGTAAGCAGACCTGTCATCCGAAGAAAAGCAGTTAAGCAGGGCTGTACTTGATAACAGATAAATATACATGAAAGGGAGATTAAGAGATGAAACAGTTAAAGAAATTATTGATGATGCTTATGTGTGCAGGAGTAATTATGAGTGTTACTGCCTGCGGGTCTAACAGTGATGCAGACGACAACGGCGCTGTAAATAACGGCACAAATGACACCGGAAACGGAACCGGAAATGGTACTGGAACCGGGAATAACGGAACCAATAACGGAACTAATAATGGGACCAATAATGGTAATACAAATGGAGCGACAGACGGAACCGATAACAGAGATGGCGAAGGAGTCATGGATGAGATCGGCGACGATATAAGAGACGGCGTGGATGATGTGGGTGACGCGCTGGATGGAAATGATAACGGAACTCGTAATGATGATGTGAATAACAGATAAGTAACATTGAGATGAAAAAGAGGCGGCAGGCATGAAAGATATGCGTATGCCGCCTCTTTTTTATATAGAAGTTAGTCTTCTGGCTGATATCCGCCAAGACGGTATGATATTTTCCGGGCGGCAGGCCTAAGTAAAGGAAGCAGAGTGTTTTCTATACATTGTTCTGAAATTATTTCCGCAGCTCCAAAGGCGCTGATTGCGGCAGCAATTTTTTTATTATAGCTGTAAATTGGTACAGATATACAGCGCAGCCCAGGTTCACACTCTTCATCGTCCAGGGCATAACCAACCTCTCTTATGTGTTCTAGTTCTCTTATTAAATCTTCCTTTGCTGTGATCGTGTGTTCTGTCAGCTTAGGCAGCCCTTTTTTATTAATGAATTTCTCTAGCTCAGCATTTGTATAAGCGGCAAGAAGGACTTTGCCTGATCCAGTGGCATGAAGCGGTGACTGGCGCCCTATACGTATCAATGAAAAACCTATGGATGCTGGATTGTAGATGCAGTCTAAGTACATACATTCCATATCCTGTTCAATGACAAGACAAATGCCATAATCCAAATCTCTGCATAACTCACTGACAATATCGTTGGAAATAGTCCGCAGATTCATTCTGGTTTGTACATGATCTCCGATTTCACAGATTTTCCAGGTAAGTGCATATCGTTCGGAGATATTATCCTTAAAAACATAGCCGTCTGTCATAAGGGAGCTGAGATAACGGAAAACCGTTGCTTGCGGCATATGTGTCATTTCTGCTATCTCCTGGAGCCGGAGAGGAACACGGCTGTCAGAAAGGCAGTTTAGCAAATGCATTAATTTCGAAACTGATTGATTCATACTTTTCTCGTTTGAAGAAATTGACATAATAGCCCTCCTCTTTTACGCTTTTACCCTCATGTAAATATAATGTCACATTTATTTAGCGCTGTCAATAAAACAAAAAATGAAATTTAATTTCGAAATATTAACGAATATATTTACAAATATAAAATTATATTTTAAAATATAAAATATAATTTTATTAATAGGAGGAAATATATGAAGATTGAAAGAAAAAGATATTGTGTAAATGGAGAATGGATTGAATCAACCACAGAAAGATGGATGCCTGTAACTGATTCCAGTACAGGTGAAGTAATTGCTGAAGTTCCATGCTGTACAGAGAAAGAAGTAGAATCTGCGATTGCCTCGGCCCAGTCAGCATTTAAGGAGTGGTCTGAAAGATCATTGAGCACCCGGACACAGATGATGTTTAAATGGAGAAACGTCCTGACAGAGCATATAGAAGAGCTGGCTTTACTATGTTCCAGGGAACTTGGTAAAAATCTGGATGAAGCTCGGGGTGATGTTCTGAAAGCAATTGAACCCACAGAATTTGCATGCAGTATTCCTGCCTCCATGCAGGGAGAAGCATCTTTACAGGTTACAAATGGATTTGATACAGCCTCCTATAGAGTGCCTCTTGGAGTAATAGCAGGAATAGTCCCCTTTAACTTTCCTGCTATGATTCCCTGGGGATGGATGGTGCCTCTGGCAATTGCTGCGGGCAATACGGTTGTATTAAAGGCATCGTCTCAGACCCCGCTTACATCCATGAGGATTTTAGAATTGTTTTATGAGGAGGCGGGGTTCCCGAAAGGAGTGGTAAATCTGGTTACCTGCAGCCGGAAGGAAGCAGGAATTCTTCTGCATGATCCGAGAATTAAAGCAGTGACCTTTGTCGGAACAACGGATGCGGGAAAACATATTTATTGCGAGGCGGCTTCAGAAGGAAAGCGTGTGCAGGCGCAGTGTGAAGCGAAAAATCATGCGTTAGTGCTTGAAGATGCGGATTTGGAAAGCGCTGCTAATGCAATCATAAATTCTACATATGGGTGTGCCGGGATGCGCTGTATGGCACTTCCGGTTATTGTAGTACAGGAAAGCATTGCGGATAAATTCACTTCTTTACTTAAAGAAAAAGCAGTGAATTTAAAAGTCGGCTGTGCATACGACCCGGAAACAAAGCTTGGTCCGGTAGTGTCTGCCAGGCATCGGGATCATATCTGCCGGTGGATTGAAAAAGGAGCAGAGGAAGGAGCAAAGCTGGTGCTTGACGGCCGCGGCGTAAGAGTGCCAGGTTATGAAAAGGGCTTCTTTGTTGGCCCTACAATTTTTGATTTTGTGGAAGAGTATATGGAAATTGGAAACCGTGAGATATTCGGGCCGGTTACATTAATTAAGCGAGTAAAGAATTTTGACGAAGGACTGGCTCTTATGAACCGGAACCCGTTTGCAAATGGATCAGTAATATTTACACAGAGCGGTTTTTATGCCCGTAAATTTGAGATGATGACAGATGGAGGCATGGTAGGAATTAATGTGGGGATCCCGGTGCCTACAGCCTATTTTCCGTTTTCGGGAAATAAGGCCTCCTTCTTTGGAGACCTTCATGTACTTGGTAAGGATGGAATCCGGTTTTATACACGTGCGAAAACGGTTACGAAGCACTGGTATGATGAAAATTCCCGTTATAAGACAGTAGGCACATGGGAGGGAACCGTAGAACGGGATTAAATACTTCGTTGGATCTCTTTTAAATTTTTCATGATATCCTGCCGGGCTGGTGCAAACGTAGAGCCAAGCTGCAAAAAAAGGGGATATAGCTGTTTGTAGATTTGTTCTGCCTGTATCCTGGGATGATAGACTGTGTGAGATGAGAATTTCATACAGTCTGAAGCAGTTTTTACATCATCATATCCTCCATGCTTGCTTCCGGCGGCGACAGCGGCATAAATTGCAGCCCCAAGGGCTGCTGTCTGGCCGGAAGTGACTACGTAGAGCCTGTGCTGCAGGATTTCTGAAAAGATCTGCATAAGCAGAGGATTTTTTTCTGCAGCTCCTCCACAGCAGTAGATTTTTTTTAATGCTGTTCCTGAAGCCTCCATGTGTTTCATGATGGACAGGGTTTCGAAGCCCATACTTTCTATTAATGCCCGGTATATAGCCTCGGGAGGCGTATTAAGTGTAAGACCGGTAATAAGACCGGAACGGCAGACATCTACATAAGGAGTTTTATTACCGTTAAACCAGTTGAGAGCCAAAAGGCCGGATTCCCCGGGGGATAGCCGGGCAGCTTTATCAGATATTTTATACCTTGGAATTCTATCTGCCGACTGGGACAATTTTATGTCTGCGTGGGTGAAATTTACGAGTCCAATTGGTGAATAGCACAGACTGAATGATGGCAAAGCTATAGGATAAGGAGACAAAACAACAAAATTAGCAAAGTAATAGGAGGAGAGACAATGAAAGAAAGCATAAAAAGGTTGTCTGGAATACTTTTAATTGTGGTTATGGCTGTAGTGCTGATTGCGGGATGTGGAGGAACGCAGGATACAGAGGGAGATAAAACTGCGGAGAATAAAGAGGAAAGCGGAAGTGATGTTCTGAAAATCGGTGTTTGTATGCCGACTTTGCAGGAGGAGCGCTGGCAGAATGATTACAACTATTTTGAAGCGATTAATGAAGAGCGTGATGATATAGAGCTGATGCTTCAAGTAGCAGATAATGATTCGGCAAAACAGCAGACACAGATTGAGAGTCTTATAAGTCAGGGTGTAGACGGAATTATCTGCTGTCCGGTAGATGCAAGTTCTATCGGAACGGCATTACAGGATGCACATGATGCAGGCATCTATGTTGCAGCATACTGCCGTCTGCCGGAAAACTGTGAGATTGACATGATTACAATGTTTGACAATGCAGAAGTAGGGAAACTAAATGCTGAATATGCTTACTCTCTGGCACCAAAAGGAAACTATGTTTTACTAAATGGTGATGTAGGCTCAACACCTGATGTTACGGATTATCCGAAAGGCTGGTACGGGGTGCTTCAGGATGCAATTGATAAGGGAGATATTAAGATTGTTATGGAGCAGTACTGTGAAAGCTGGTCGGCAGAATCCGGCATGAAGAATATGGAAGAAGCACTGGCTGCAAATGATAACGATATTGCTGCGGTTATCTGCGCAAATGATGGGGTGGCATCCGGTGCGATGCAGGCGCTGGATAGTGTAGGCAAAAATGATGGCTCTGTTGTAGTGACCGGTAATGATGGAGACGTTACGGCATGTAAAAATATTATTGCAGGGCTTCAGGCATGCTCTACGGCACAGGATACGGAGAAACAGGCGGTTCTTGCGGTTGATACTATCGTGGACTTAATTAAAAACGATGGAGAGATTACAAACTTTGAAATTACGGATAAATACGATAATGGTGTGATGGAGGTTCCGTCTATTACATGTTCTGCTACACTGGTAACAAATGAAGAGGAGATTAACAAGCTTTTGATTGATACAGGACTGCGCGATAAAGCTGCAATTTATGGGAACTAACATTATAGAGGAAGTGTTGGGTGCGTCTTCGGGAAAGGTTAGTTTTCCTGAAGGCGCATTTTAATAAGTGGATGGAAAGAAAGGGGAAACCTGTGAATGATTTTATTCTGCAAATGGAACATATCACAAAAGAGTTTTTCGGCGTAAAAGCACTTGATGACGTTACATTTAAGGTAAAAAGGGGCGATGTTCATGCCTTGATCGGTGAAAATGGAGCCGGAAAATCTACGATGATGAAGATACTAAGTGGAATTTGGCAGTATGGAACCTATGAAGGGCAGATTCTTCTTAATGGCCAAGAGCAGCAGTACAGAGACATCAAGGAAAGTGAACAGGCAGGCATTGCAATTATTTTTCAGGAGCTGACTCTGATTAAGTCGATGAATATCTGTGAAAATATTTTCTTAGGAGACGAGATAAAATACAGAGGCGTGATCAAGTGGAATGAACAGATTAAGAGGACAAAGGAGCTGCTTATGCGTGTGCATCTGAAGGTGGATCCGAAAACAACGGTAGGAGAGCTGGGAGCAGGCCAGCAGCAGCTGATCGAGATTGCAAAGGCGCTAAATAAAGAACCGAAGCTGCTGATTCTGGATGAGCCGACTTCCTCCCTGTCAGACATGGATGTTGAAAATCTTATGCAGATTATCCGGGAATTGAAGGCTGAAGGAACCACCTGTGTCTATATATCCCATAAACTAAATGAAATTTTTAAGATTGCAGATACAGCAACAATTATCCGGGACGGAAGGTCAATTATTACAGAGGAGGTTCAAAATCTCACAGAAGCCAGGATTGTTTCATACATGGTAGGCCGCCAGCTTAATGAACGGTTTCCGAGAAAGGAGCATACTCCGGGGGAGGATGTTTTAGAGCTTCGAAACTGGACGGTTTTCGATCCGGAGTATTCGGAACATGAGATGTGCAGCAAGGTCAATCTGACGGCCCGCAGGGGTGAGATTCTTGGTATTGCCGGTCTGATGGGAGCAGGAAGGACAGAACTGGCGCTTAGTATATTTGGATATTATCATGCAGCTGCAGAATCCAGGATGTATCTTGACGGAAAAAGAGTAAAGATTACAAGCCCTAAGAAGGCAATTGAGGCAGGAATTGGTTATGTGTCCGAAGACAGAAAACATTACGGCCTGATTCTGGAGTCTGATATAAAGACAAATATGTCCTTAGCCAGCCTGAAAAAGCTTTGCCGGCATGGTGCGATTGTGACAAATGAAGAGATCAGGAGAACAATGCATTATGTGGATTTGATGAAGGTGAAGGCTGTTTCGCTGAAACAGGAGGTGAAAGCGTTAAGCGGAGGAAATCAGCAGAAGGTCGTAATTGGGAAATGGCTGATGACCGCGCCCAAAGTACTGATTCTAGATGAGCCTACAAGGGGAATCGATGTGGGGGCAAAGCAGGAAATCTATAATGAAATGAATAATCTGGTTGACGAAGGAATGTGCATTATTATGATTTCGTCCGAGCTTCCCGAAATTCTCGGGATGAGCGACCGCATTTATGTCATGAGTGAGGGTCATTTGAGCGGAGAGATTGACTGGCATGAGGCAACACAGGAGAATATTATGGCATCCGCCATTGAAGGGGGACAAAAATGAGAGAGACTAGTAAAAAAGGAATTTCTTGGAAAAAGAACATCTTCCGTTTTTCGCTTGTTATCGAGATGGTGATTATTTTCATTGTTTTTCAGGCAGTTTCACGCGGATTGTTTTTAAGAAATGCCAATATAAATAATTTGTTTATGCAGTCATGTACTTATGCTGTTATTGGTTGCAGCATGGTGTATGTCATGATTATCGGAGGGATTGACCTGTCCGCGGGCGCCACGCTTGGTTTTTTGTGTACACTGGCAGCGACCCTGCAGCAGAAAAATGTTGATGTATCTCTGACAATTGTTATTACTGTAGGCGTAGGAATTATGATAGGCGCGTTTTACGGCTACTGGGTTGCATATCAGGGAATGCCGGCCTTTATAGCTACGCTTGCCGGACAGAATATTTTCAGAGGCCTGACGCTTTTTGTGGGTAAGGGGATGTCAGTAGGACCTGCAAAAGAAGCTTTTGCAAAATATGGAAAAGGATGTCTTTCCCCGGTATTATCAACTGCTTATATCATAATATTTGTATCAATTGTATTTGCCGTTGTTTTCAGCCAGCGTAAATCAAAGAAAGCATATGGCTTTGAAACTTCGGGGATAGGAATAGATTTTCTTAAAGCAGGAAGCATTTCTTTAATTGTGGCTTTGGTAGGATTCCTGCTGACTTCATATAAAGGAATTCCAATTGCAGTGGTAATCCTGTCATTTTTAGCAGCAGTAATGACATTTATCGGACTTAACACTCCGTATGGGAGGGGAATCTATGCGATTGGAAACAACAGGGATGCCGCGCAGCTTTCCGGCATTAACACGAAAAAAGTAACATTCTGCGTATATTTGATTCACGGTGCTGTGGTAGCACTTGCATCGGTTATTTATCTTGGCAGGATAGGGCAGGCATCTGCAACGACAGGAACGGGATTTGAATTTAGTGCAATTACAGGATGTATTCTGGGCGGAACCTCTACACTGGGTGGAAGCGGGACGGTAATCGGGGCAATCTTAGGTACAGTAATCATGGCAAGTCTTGACAATGGGATGGCTCTTATGAATATGGGAACTACCTGGCAGTATCTGATCAAGGGTGTTGTACTGATTCTGGCAGTGTGGCTGGATATCGCAAGCAAAGCAAAGAAAAAATAGGAGAATAGGAAGAATGGAAGCAGAGAAAATACGAGAGCTGAAATTACAGGCAGCTAAAACAAGAAAAGTTACACTTGAAGCAATACGGACAGCTAACTCGGGGCATATCGGAGGTTCTTTTTCAATTGTTGAATTGCTGACAATACTATATTTCGATAAGATGAATGTCAATGAGAGGAATCCGCATATGGAAAACAGGGATCGTTTTATTCTTTCAAAAGGACACTGTTGTCCGGCAGTGTATGCGACATTGGCATATCGGGGTTTTTTCCCTCTTGAGGATATGAGGGGATTTAGAAAGCTTAAAGGATATTTGTCAGGGCATATGGAGATGAATCATATTCCGGGCGTGGATATGTCCACAGGATCTCTGGGGCAGGGACTTAGTGTCGGAGCCGGTATGGCTCTCGCTGCAAAGTGTGATCAGAAGGATTACCGGGTGTTTGTAGTAGTGGGAGATGGAGAGACTCAGGAAGGGCAGAACTGGGAAGCAGCGATGGCGGCAGGGAACTACGCTCTGGATAATCTAATCTGTATTGTAGATAATAATAAACTGCAGCTGGATGGAAACTGCGAAGAAATTATGTCGCCTTATCCGCTGGATCAGAAATTTAAGGCATTCAACTGGAATGTAATTCTTTGTGACGGACATAGTATGCAGAGCCTTTCGGATGCAATCGACCAGGCATCCGAAAGAAATGGGCATCCAACGGCAATCATTATGGATACAGTTAAGGGGAAAGGTGTTTCAGTATTTGAGAACCAGATACGTTTCCACGGGGGACGCCCGACAGAGGAGGAATATAAAATTGCATTTCAGGAATTAGACAGAGCAATAACGGATTTGGAGGGATAAATATGCTGGAGAAAATTTCTACACGTGCAGCCTATGGTGAAGCATTGCTGGAATATGGTATTCCAAATGAGAGGGTATATGCGCTGGAGGCAGATGTGGCGGGATGTACAATGTCAGGAGTATTTGGAGAAGCGTGCCCGGAGCGGTTCTTTGAAATCGGAATTGCGGAGGCCAACATGATTGCAATGGGCGCAGGATTTGCAGCAAACGGAAAAATTCCGGTTTGTCATGCGTTTGGTTTGTTCACGGCAGGACGTGCGTATGACCAGATCCGGAATTCAGTGGCATACCCGAAGCTCAATGTAAAAATTGTGGGGACGAATGTAGGACTCACTGTTGGCGAAGACGGCCCTACACATCAATGTATCGAAGATCTGGCACTTATGCGGGTAGTGCCTAATATGGTAGTGCTGTCTCCATGTGACGGATATGAGACTAAGCAGGCCGTAAAGGCGATGCTGGAATATGAGGGGCCGGTTTTTATGCGCACGGGACGGCCGGCTGTGGAAACAGTAACAAACCGGATTCAGGATTATCATTTTCAAATTGGAAAGGGAATCACACTGGCGGAGGGTAATGACGTAACAATTATTGCTACAGGGCTGATGGTTCAGGAGGCGCTGAAGGCATCTGACTTGCTAAAGGAAAAGGAAATTTACGCGAGGGTGATAAACATACATACAATTAAACCAATTGACAGGGAGATTATCATACGGGCAGCACGGGAAACAAAAGCAATCGTAACAGCAGAAGAGCATAATATTATCGGCGGACTTGGCTCGGCAGTTGCAGAAGTGATTTGTGAGGAATGTCTGGTTCCGCTGGAATATGTCGGTGTCCAGGACAAATTCGGTCATTCCGGGGAGGCATGGGAAGTCATGCAGGCATATGGACTGACAGCAGAGCATATTGCAGAAAAGGCAATAAGAGCAGTTTCCCGGAAGGAAAAAGCATTGCGGTGAAATAAAGATGGAGAGAAAAGCAATGATTACGGATATCCAGAAATTCTCTATACACGATGGACCGGGTATCCGGACCGTCGTGTTTTTTAAAGGATGTCCTCTTGGCTGTCTGTGGTGCCAGAATCCAGAGACAAGAAAAACCTCTTTTCAGCTTATGCTGAATCCACAGCTGTGTATAGGGTGCGGAAGCTGTAAGAAGGTGTGCCCCAGTGGAGCAGCTTATGGAGAATGGATGAACTGTAAAAGCTGCGGACTTTGTGTAGATGAATGTTATGCGAAAGCACGCAGGATTGCAGGGAGTATTTTTACTGCCGATCAGGTTTTTGAAAAGGTAAGAGAGGATGAAGTGTTCTATAAAAACAGCAAAGGCGGAGTAACAGCAAGCGGCGGGGAACCCATGCTGCAGGCAAAATTCTGCCGTGAGCTTTTTGAAAAATGTAAAACAGCCGGTATTTCTACAGCAATAGAGACCAGCGGTTACTGTACATATGACAACTTTGAACTGCTGCTGCCATGGTGTGATCTGTTTCTTTACGATATCAAGCACACAGATACAAAGCTTCATAAAAAATATACAGGGCATGGGAATGGACGGATTTTATATAACCTAAAGAAAATAACGAAGGCAGGGGCGAATGTCATTATCCGGATGCCATTTATACCAGGTGTAAATGATATGGCATGGAATCTGAGAAAAATGGCACAGACTGCGGCAGAGTGCAGGATCAGAGAGATTCATCTGCTTCCGTTTCATCAGTTCGGAGAGTCAAAATGGAAAGAATTGAGCTTAGAGTATAAATGTCACGATTATCTGCCGCCCACAGAAGAGGCTTTGCATGAAGGAGCGGCAATATTGAAGGAATATGGTCTTCGGGTAAATATCGGAGGTTATGGAGAAGGGCAAAGGAGGAGTACGGATGGGAAGGATTGAAAGAATAAAAGACCGGCTGTGGAACAAGGAATTTGTAACTAAAAAAGAATGGTGGGGAATGGACGAAACGATTTTGGTCAATGAAGAAATAAAAAAGGAGCCCCTGGTTGTGCGCAAGGCTCTGGGGATAGAACATGTGATGCGTCATATGCCGGTGGAGATAAAACCAGATGAATTAATTGTCGGAATCTGTACAATGGCATCGACAGGACTTGGATATGAATTCCCGGATTATGCTCTGCCAGAGGAGAAGGAGGAGGCATTAAAATCTTGTTATACTTATAAATCAGTCTGGGGGCATCATCCCGGGGATTATGCTAAGGTATTGAAGCTGGGGCTTAGAGGAATCAGAAAGGAAATCTATGGAAAGCTCTGGGAGGAAACAAAAAAGGAGGCAGCTGACTGTGAAAAGATTAATCTGTACCGGGCTATGATTATAAGTCTGAATTCAGTGCAGGAGCTGGCGTTTCGCTATGCACAGCTTGCCGTGGATTATGCGGCAAAAGAAAAGAACCCTTCCAGAAAAGCAGAGCTTATCAAAATTGCGGAAATCTGTAATAAGGTTCCGGAGAACCCGGCGGAAACCCTGCATGAAGCGCTGCAGAGTATTTATTTTTTTATGGCGGCGCTGCAGGGTACGCTGGAATTGGTGCCCTTACAGCGTGTTGATCAATATTTTTATCCCTATTACAGACATGATATTGATGAAGGAATTGTAGAAGAACAGGACGTAAGAGAACTGATAGCAAGCTGGCTTGCAAAGTTCAGTGAACGTGTTCAGATTCTTCCTGAATTCTTTGAAGAAGGCCATGAGATCCCGATGGATCAGTCGGACGGAGGTTCTCCGGAGGATTTTGCCGGTTCCTTTTATCTGGAAAATGATCAGGATTATAACAAAGGAACCAGCGCCAATCAATCTCTTATGAATTTGATTGTAGGAGGACAGACCAGGGACGGAAAAGATGCTGCGAATGAGCTGACTTACCTGTTCATAGAGATGTGGAACTATCTTGAGCTGGTACAGCCTGTTGCCTCTGTGAGATTTCATAAAGGAAGTCCCCGCAAATTGTACGATCTGGTGGCCGATATTTTGAGAAAAGGGGCCGGGGAGCCGGCAATTTATAATGATGAATACATTATTAAAGGCCTTACGGATATGGGAATTCCGATTGAAGACGCAAGAGATTATTCCAATGACGGGTGCTGGGAGGTTTTGATACCTGGAAAAACGAACTTTGGATTTGAGTATGTGAATCTTCTTCAGATACTGGAATATGCTATGCATCGCGGGAGAAGCCTTGTGAGAGGCAGGAAGGAGGCAAGGGATGTTGGAGATGCTGCTGAATGTGCTTCCTTTGATGAATTCTATCAGAAATATTATCTGCCTCTCATTAAGGAGAGAATGGGATTCATATTAAGAAGCAAATTGAAATATCGGTTTGACCGTTATAAAATCGCGCCCTCACCTCTTCTTTCTACCGTGATGGACGACTGTATTGAAACAGGACTAGATCTATCAAACGGAGGGGCAAAATACAATATTTATCCTTTTATGCTGACAGGATATTCCAATGCGGTTGATTCCCTGATTGTTATCAAAAAGCTGGTGTTTGAAGAAAAGAAAGTAACAATGGAGCGATTGATTGAAGCAACAGAAAAGAATTTTGAGGATGATGAAGTATTACGGCAGATGGTTATAAACCGCGTGCCTAAATTTGGCAACGATAATTCCTACGTAGATGATTTTTCCGCTGGTCTTTTAAAGGATATGGAAAGACTTCTGGATGAGACATTATCTGAAATTGATTCAGAGGATCTGTATATTCCTCTTGGGATTGCCACATTTGAAACTTATATGTCGATTGGACACAATATAGGGGCTTCCTGTGACGGACGGCTTAAAAGCGCGCCAGTATCAAGTAATTATTCACCGTCAGTGGGCGTTGATTTAAATGGCCCAACGGCAGTAATAAAGTCCATCACAAAGCCAGATCTGACTCGTTATAATACAGGCTGTCCATTAGATATCCAGATTAACGCAAATGAGGCGAAAGGAGAGGCCGGTCTTGAAAGGGTGTCTGCATTGATTAAGTCATTTCTGGAGCTGGGAGGACTGATTCTGACAATTACGGGAGTGAGGGAAGAGGAGCTTCTTGACGCGCAGCTTCACCCAATGGAGCATAAGAACCTGCGCGTCCGTATGGGAGGGCTGTCGGCGTACTTCATTGCTCTGGCAAAGGAGCATCAGGATTCGTTAATAAACAGGGTAAAGCATGGTATTTAAGGAGGGAAAGTGAAAGATGTATATGATTATTGGAGGAGAACATATAAGCGGAGAGGGACGAAAGACGATAGAGGTAATCAATCCGGCAACACAGGAGATCATCGATACAGTACCAGCCGCAGGGCAGGAGGACATTGACAGGGCAGTGGCAAATGCAGGAAAAGGATTAAAGGAATGGTCCCAAACCCCTCTTTACGAAAGAATTAACTGTGTTTATCGTTTTGCTGATTTATTGGAGAAAGAAGAAAATTTTAAAAAGCTTGTGGAGTATGAGATTACGGAGAATGGAAAACCTGTTTCCATGGGAGAAGAGGATATTCACTGCAGCGCTTATATATGCAGGGCATTTGCGGAAAAAGCGAGAAATTTTACCGGAGATATGATTCCGGCAGATGCAGAGCCGGGGACAAAAGACGACCTGATTCTGACCGTTAGAGAGCCGATAGGAATTGTTGTTAACATTGTTCCCTTTAATTATCCGACAAATTTGTACTGCTTTAAGACGATTCCTGCACTCCTTATGGGGAATTCCGTAATTGTAAAACCGGCTTCAGATACACCTCTTGCGAATGTTTTCATTACAGATCTCCTTTTGGAAGCAGGTGTTCCTGCAAATGCCCTGCAGATTCTGACCGGGCGGGGGGATATGGGTGATTTGCTGGTGAGCCATCCGGGCATTGATTTTGTAAGTGTAACAGGCAGCTGCGAGACGGGAAAAAGTATTATGGAGCGCTGTGCCGGAAATCTTCATCAATGTCACATGGAGCTTGGTGGAAATGACCCGATGATCATCTTTGAGGACTGTGATTTAGATAAAGCGGTGAAAGAAACTGTGTCAGGAAGAATTGGTAATGCAGGGCAGACCTGCTGCGCAAGTAAACGGTATATTGTACAGAACAGCATCAGACAGCAGTTTGTCACAAAACTTAAAGATGCACTAGGAAAAGTAAAGATTGGTGACCTGCATGACTACGAGACAGAGATGGGACCAGTTATCAGCGAAAAGGCGGCCATTGAAGTAGAAAGACAGATAAACCATACGATTGCCCAGGGAGCAAAGCTGGTATATGGAGGGCATCGCTTTAACCATGCATTTATTGAGCCGACAATTCTTGATGATGTCACAGGTGAGATGGATGTGGCGCATGAGATGGAAATATTTGGCCCGGTCTTTCCGATCATTGGTTTTGACACAATAGAAGAGGCTGTCTCCATTGCTAATGATATCCCCTATGGACTGCAGAGCGCGGTTATGACGGAAGATATCAAGAAAGCGCTGTACATCGCCAGGAAAATGGAGGCGGGAAGCTGTATTATTAATGGAAGCTCTAATTACCGCCATAACCATCAGGCTTTTGGCGGACACAAGAAGTCCGGGTTTGGGCATGAAGGAGTTGCATATACGCTTGCAGAAATGTCAAATACGAAGACGATAGCATTGAAAAAAATATTTGCATAACAACAGATTGAAAGAAGAGACTGCAATGTATTTAGAAAAGAAAGTAAAGAATGGATATAATTCCTATATCAACGCAGAAGAAAATGATTTCGGAACTATGATGGATGTGGGTCTTTTGATTATGGATAAGGGTGAAGTGCATAGAGAAAAGAATATGGATAAGGAGATGGCAATCGTTTTACTGGAGGGCAGGGCAGATGTTACATATGGAAAAAAGCGGTTCTCTATATCCAGAAGAGATATGTTTCATGAAGAAGCATGGTGTATGCTTTTTCCAAGTGGATACGAGGTTTCAGTATCCGCCGGCAGCCACTGTGAATGTTACATTCAAAAAACAGTAAATAAAAGAATGTATGACCCGTTAATACTTTCACCATATGATATACAAGTACAAGAAGCAGGCAGAAACCAGGAGCTGGACGGATGTGTGAGACGGGATATTAAAACATTTTTTGATTATGATAATGCGCCATATTCGAATATGGTATTAGGGGAAGTCCTGAACTATCCGGGGAAATGGTCTTCATATCCGCCCCACCGCCACCCGCAGCCAGAGGTGTATTTTTACCGGTTTGACCGGCCGCAGGTATTAGGGGCGGCTTTTGGGAATGGAAGCATCGAGGTGTCGCACCATAACGGGCTGCTGGCTATTGACAGGGGATTTCATTCACAGGTATCTGCGCCTGGGTATACAATGTGCTATTTATGGGGAATACGTCATCTGGAGGGGGAACCATGGATAAAAACAAGAATTGATGAGGAGGAACATAAGTGGCTGAACTCTTATTTTTAAAGCCGGTTTTTAAGCAGACGGTCTGGGGCGGAAATAGAATGAGAAAAGACTTTGCTTATTACCTTCCCGGAGAAAACACAGGTGAATGCTGGGGGGTCAGCGCACATCCGGACGGAGACTGCAGGATCCAGTCAGGAACATTCAGAGGGAAAAAGCTTTCTGAACTTTGGAGAGAAGAAAGACAGCTATTTGGAAATCTAGATATGGAAGAATTTCCGATTCTCGTAAAAATTATTGATGCACAGGACAAACTGAGTATACAGGTGCACCCAGGAAATGACTATGCCCGGAAAAATGAGAATGGGGCAAAAGGGAAAGAGGAATGCTGGTATATACTTGACTGCCCCCAGGAGGCAGCTTTGGTGATTGGACATCAGGCAAGGTCTAAAGAACAGTTAAAGCGTTTGATTGAAGCTGGAGAATGGGAAAAATTGATTCGAAGGGTGCCCATAAAAAAGGGAGATTTTATCCAGATTAACGCGGGAACGATGCATGCTATAACGGCTCACGTGATGCTTCTGGAAACACAGCAAAACAGTAATCTTACATACAGGATATATGATTATGGCAGAAAAAGCAGAGGAAAAGCCAGAAAGCTCCATATTGAAAAAGGTCTTGAAGTTATGAATGTACCGGAAAGTCCAATTGAAGGGAGCATTGTCCATACACAGGAGTTTCCGGAAAACAGGCTGAACCAGCTGATTTTAACAGAACACTACCAGGTGTGGGAGGTAAAGGTTTCCGGGGAGTTTACTTTTGCCAGAAATGTTCCGTTTTTGGTTATGACGGTAGTCAGCGGAAGGGGATTCCTGAATGGAGTTTTTATTCGCAAAGGGCGGCATTTTATACTTCCCTGGGGATTTGGAAGGGTAAAAATGTGCGGGGCGATGCAGATTATTGTATCTACAGTTTAGACGGCAGGAGGAGATATGAAATATATTGATTTTGATGTGTCAAGGAAATTTGATTTGATTTTATTAGGGCGTGTGACGATTGATTTTAATCCGGCGTACAATAAACAGATAAAAGAAGAATTTAAACCTCTAAAGGAAGTACATGTGTTTGAAAAGTTTGTTGGAGGCTCACCGGCAAATATTGCAGTAGGAATAAGCCGCCACGGAATGAAAGCAGGGTTTTTAGGAAAGGTTTCAGATGATCAGTTCGGAGATTTTGTGTTAGAGTATTTTAAGGAACAGGGTATAGATACCTCGCAGATTAGAAGATGTAAGAAAGGTGAAAAACTGGGACTTACTTTTACGGAAATGCTGTCAGAAAAAGAAAGCAGGATTTTAATGTACCGGAATTGTGCTGCAGACCTTAAGCTTCAGACAGAAGAAATTGACGAAGAATATGTCAAAAATGCAAAAGCACTTTTGATTTCTGGCACGGCACTTTCAGAAAGCCCGTCTCGTGAAGCGGCGATAAAGGCGGCTATGCTTGCAAGAAAAAACGGAACCAGAATTATTTTTGATATTGATTACCGAAACTATAATTGGAAAAATGAAGACGAGATAGCAATATATACTTCGATTATCGCAAAAGAGGCGGATATTATTATGGGATCCAGGGAGGAATTTGACCTGATGGAAAAACTTATAGCCCCTGGGGTGTCAGACAGGGAAAGTGCAGCATTATGGCAGGGATATCAGGCAAAAATTGTTGTAATCAAGCATGGAATGGAAGGCTCGTCAGCATATACAAATGATGGACAGGAGTATACTGTTAAGCCCTTTCCTGTAACTGCCAGAAAAGGGTTTGGCGGTGGAGACGGGTATGGGGCAGGATTCTTATATGGGCTCTTTCAGGGCTGGGATATAAGAAGGTGCCTTGAGTTTGGCTCGGCGGAGGCATCGATGATGGTAAGAAGCAACAACTGTTCAGATGCATTGCCTGGTACAAAAGAAGTAGAAGCTTTTATAAGCGAAGAAAAAGGGTTATTTGGCGAAACAGTGATGTAATAACAGATTAAGTTTTAGGTTGCATAACTGTGAAAAGACTTATAGAATAGATGGTATAACAAAGATTCAGGAGGAGGGCCGGTGAATATATGATAAATAAGACCTTTAATGTTACTGGCGTCTGTATCCCCGAAAGGCATTATATGGCGGATACGAGTGAAAAACTTCAATAAAAAGAAAAAGGTGGGAGTAAGGGAAATCCATTTGGAAGATAAAATATTGATTGAGGCAGTTGTGTAAAATATTCGTATCAAAACTGATTGATGGAGGTAAAGCTATGCGTTTCAGGCCATGCATTGATATACATAACGGACAGGTAAAGCAGATTGTTGGCGGAAGCCTCACAGACAGAGGTGACCGCGCCAAGGAAAATTTTGCCGCTTCCTATACGGCGGATTATTATGCGGATTTATATAGAAGGGACGGCCTTACGGGAGGGCATGTTATTCTTCTTAATCCATCTTCATCACAATATTATGAAGAGACGAGAAGTCAGGCGATGCGTGCACTTGCTGCCTTTCCCGGGGGGCTCCAGATAGGAGGCGGAATTACGGCAGAAAATGCATCTGAATATCTGGAGGCCGGTGCAAGTCATGTTATTGTGACATCTTATGTATTCCGGGAAGGGAAAATCTGCTGGGAGCGTATGGAAAAACTGAAACAGACAGTTGGAAAGGAATATGTTGTAATTGATTTAAGCTGCCGGAAACGGGAAGGTTCCTATTATATAGTGACAGATCGCTGGCAGAAATTTACGGAAGTAAAGCTTTCGAAAGATATTTTGGATGAAATATCCCAGTATTGTGATGAATTTCTTATACACGGTGTAGACGTGGAAGGAAAAGCAGCGGGCATTGATGAGACGCTTGCAGTCATTCTGGGAGACTATACGGCATCTTCTTTGGCGCTTCCTCTGACTTATGCGGGCGGCATTGGAAGCCTTGAAGACTTAGAAAAGTTTAAGAATGTTACAAGAGGACGAGTTGATTTTACAATAGGAAGCGCCTTAGACCTTTTTGGAGGTCCGCTTCCGTATGATATAATTAAAAAAATAAAATAATAAACTGAAAACCAACGGTATACGAATGTCTGTCTGGTTCATTTGTATGCGCTAGAAGGTGCAGTATGCAATATGGAGTTCGATAGTTTTTCGGAGGGCAGGAAAAGGGAACGGAAAGGGTTTAGTGATTTTTTGAAGAGTTGATGGCAAGAGGGAAAGTGGTCTGGAAAGAATCTTCACCGGATTGTGGTGGATATGAATTATCGGAGGGAGCTGTTGAGGAAAATTTAAGGGAATAGGGAAGATTTTTACATAAGGCGTTTGTCAGGAATGGCAGGCGCTTTTGTAGCATTTTTATGGGAACCGGGGGTAGCTCTCGGGTGGGTTTCTATCGCTATTGCTGCGGTGATTGGTGCTGTGATGCTGTGGATGCGGTCTGGGCGCAAGTGAGGGACTTTTTTGTTTCTGCCTGGGAGGGGTGGTGTCTATTTCGGTGAGTTTTTCGGTTTCTCCGAAGTGGCTGAAAGTGCTGACGGGGTTTAAGCAGAGGGAGAAGATAGTGGTGGAGTATTTTGATACGGAGACTTTGGAGATGAAGGAGGCGGTGCTGGTAAAGGATACTTCTTTTAAGGGGCTTTGGAAGGTGGGTTTTACGTTGAGGGAGTTTTGAGGAAAATAGAGGATGATTTTTTGTGGGATGTCTTGTATAATGGAAAGTATGGATCAGGATTGGCGGGGATGGTATTATGAAAGGGTTTGAACGGAAAAATCAATTATTATCTCTTTGCGGGTTAAATTGCGGACTGTGTCCTATGCTTTTAGGAAATCATTGCGGTGGCTGCGGGAATGGGAATCAATCATGCAGGATTGCGAAATGCAGTCTTGAACATGGAAAGATGGAATATTGTTATGAGTGCGGACAATATCCATGTGAGAAATATGAACATGTTGATGAATATGATTCTTTTATTACCCACAGGCGGCGAAGGACGGATTTAGAAAAAGCGCGTAGCATGGGCATTGAGCAGTATAATCTTGAGCAGCGGGAAAAAATAAAAATACTTTCCTGGTTGCTTTCTAACTATAATGACGGGCGCAGGAAGAATTTCTTTTGTGTGGCAGTCAATTTGTTAGAGCTTTCGGAGATACAGGAAGCGGTGAAACAGATACAATCCAATAACGGATTGTGCTCACTGCCATTTAAGGAACAGTGTCTGTATGTGGCAGAAGTATTTCAAGGGATTGCTGATAAAAGAGATATAAAATTGAAACTTTTCAAGAAAAAGTAAGGTGTTGAAGGGGATAAAGCGGCATTGGTGAAGGATATGTTTTTAAGTGGGTTTGGAAAAAGATGAAAATGGGAGGGGCGTTGGTTTATGAAGATGCCGGAAGAGAAGATTGACCCTATGCTGTTTGCCCCCCCTGCGGGATGAACTGTCTGGTCTGTTATAAGCATTGTTATCATAAAAAGTCTTGCGGTGGCTGCCGGAACAGTGAGTTTGTAGGCCGGTATGGGCTGGAGAGGTTTATGGAGGGGCAGAAGGAAAAATATATCTGTCCGATATGCGGCGGTGTTATCTCTATTCATGACGGGGAATGTAGTGAGTGCCAGGAAAAGATTTAAGGCTGGGAAGGTGGAGACAAGATGAGAGGTTTTTGGTTGTTGATGCGTACAAGGAATTAGCCAAAGGGCTTGAAGAGCAGGGGCGTATGACTGATTTTGGCAGAAAGAAAATAGAGGATGCCAAAAAGAACGGCCAATGGGATGCGGTAAAT